>JADBKU010000016.1 GCA_014896235.1 bacterium
GGAATCGGATTGGTCGCGCCGGTAGCGCGGATGTTGCCGCCCGAGACACGGTTTACGCTCGTCCGCAACGCCGGTCCGATGGTTAGCAGCCGCTTTTATGACGTTTTCCATCCGCTCTACCGGCGGCGCGCGCTGACCTTGATCGCATGTTCTGGGCTTTCGACGCTGGCCGGCACGGCGGTGAACGGCTGGCTGTACTTTGAAGCGGTCTCGATCCTCGGACTGTCGCCGTCCAAAGCGAGCACATTGGTCGTGTTGGGGATGGGCGTGGCGATGCTCGGCTTTCCGGTCGGCGCCTGGGCGTCGGAAAAATTCGGACGGGTGCCGTCGATGGCGTGGTTTGGCGGAGCGGGATGGCTTGGGGCGCTCGCCTTTTATTGGGAACCGGCATGGGTCGCTTACCCGTTTCTATGGCTTGCGGTGGCCTATTGCTGGTTCAGGGTGGCGACGAACGTCCTCACTGTGGCCTCGAACGCCGCCGCGACCGAGCTATTTCCAGCGACGTTGCGCACCACGATGGCGGGATGGCAAATGGTCGCGGGCGCGATATTCACCATTATCGCGCAGGCCGGAATCTCCGCGCTGATCGGTCCGCTCGGCGGACTGACCGTCGTAATCCGATATTTCGCGATGTTGGGCTTGCCCTGTACCGTGATTTACCTGTTGTTCCTTGACGAGACCCGCGGCTTGCCGCTCGATGTCGCGTCGCTCGAGCCGCAATGGGCCGCGCTTCACGGACGCAAATACGAGCCGCCGCCGGAAGGCCCCGATCGCCAACCCGATGGAGCCGCAGCCGCGATCGGAGGCCCGCGATGAGCGCGGTCGCGCCGGGATGCGCACGAATCGCGCAGCCTTTCGCCGGCCCGCGCTCCGCGGCGGGTTTCCGCCGCATGGCCGGCCTCCGATTTTCCCTCGTGCTGGCGGCGATCGCCGGTTGGTTTTTAATTGGAACCGTCCGGACCGCCGGCGCCGAAGTTCGCCATCGCCACGAACATCACCAGCGCCGGCATCGCCGCGCAGTCCCGACGCCCACGCGCAAGCCGACGCCAACTCCAACGCCCACGCCGATGACGCGCCCGCTGGTGTTGCTGACCGGAGGCACCGGGTTGGTCAGCGCACCCACCGGCGTAAGTCCGGCAGTGCTTGATTCGACCGAAGTTTATGACGCGGCGAGCGGCGGCTTTATGGCTGGCGCGCGCTTGACCGCGCGCCGCGATCGCCATCAGGCGGTGCGCCTGCGCGACGGGCGCGTGCTGATTATCGGCGGCGTGGACAGCGTGATGGTGCCCCTGATCATGTTCTCCGGCCCGACGATGCCATGGATTCTCTCCTCGACCGAAATTTTCGATCCGGCGACGGGAAAATTCGCCGTCGGCCCGCCCATGAAAACCGCCCGCGACGAACCGACCGCGACGCTGCTTCAGGACGGGCGCGTGCTGGTGACCGGCGGCGGCGTCGCCAGCGCCGAACTTTACGATCCCGCGATGAACAAATTCGTTCCGACCGGCGATCTGAACGTCAGCCGTTACGGCGAAACGGCGACGCTGCTACGGGACGGGCGCGTGCTGATCGCCGGCGGCGGCGACGCCAGCGCTGAACTTTACGATCCCGCGAGCGGGAAATTCACGCCGGCCGGCGCGATGAGCGGCAATCGCATCTACGACACCGCGACGCTGCTGCAGGACGGCCGCGTCTTGATCGCGGGCGGCAGTCCCTACGCCCGCAGCAGTCCGCTCGATACGACGGAGATTTTCGATCCGCGCACGGGTCATTTCGCGCCGGGTCCCGCGATGGGTTTCGCGCGCGCCGGCCATACCGCGACCCTGCTGCGCGACGGGCGGGTGTTGATCGCCGGCGGTCACGGCGACCGCTCCGCGGAATTGTTCGATCCCGTGGTCAATGCTTTTACGCGCACCGGCGATATGACCGCGACCCGCTACGGCCATACCGCGACCCTGCTGCGCGACGGACGGGTGTTGATCGCAGGCGGATGGAACCGCGATTCGCAGCCGCTCGCCAGCGCCGAAATTTACGATCCGGAAACGGGACATTTCGCGCGCATCAGTCCGATGATCGCCGCGCGCGCCGGCCAGACCGCGACGACGGTTCAGGCGCCATGGCCGTCGGCATGGGCGAAGCCGACTCCTACGCCGACGCCGAGTCCGGCGCCGACCCCTTCGCCCAGCGCGACCGCGTCGCCGAAACCCACGGCGACGGTCACGCCGCGGCCGTCGCCGTCATCATCTCCGAAACCATCGGCGGCGGCGCGGCCTGCCGGGAGTCGAAAGCGGCCTGAGCCGCGCCAGCCAAGCCAGGTGAAAAAGTCCCCGCTGGCCGCAACGACGCGCCACGAGCGCACGACAACGCCAACGCCGTCAGCAACGGCTTCGCCGCCGCCCCCGCTCGAGGAGATGACGCCAGCCACGCCCACGCAGTCGCCGTCGACGCGGCCGACGCCGGTCGAAGCGCCGCCTGAGCCGCCGATAGCTCCGATCGTCAAGCCGAGCGTCGCCGCATTTCCAGTTCAAATGGCTCCAACTATTCCGCTTGGGCCTGAGCAAACGCCCGGCGATTCCACGCTGGCGCCGCCGAAACGATAAAGAGTGGCCAGATTGAACCATCCGGGTCCAGGCAGCCGCGCAATCGTCGCGCGGAGCTACTACAGTCCGGCCCTGGGGCGGCCGCTGGAGGGCTATGGCGCCCCCAACGCCCCCGGCGGCGGCCACAAAACGCTGGCGCAGCACGTCGCAAGCCCGCCTTCTGGCGCTATGCCAAAGACAAAGAATAGTCCAACGCAAAGCCGAAGTTCGCATAACGTGGGGCCAAAATCCTCTTCATTGCCTTGCACGGAGCCAATGACTCGAATGGAGTGCGTCGTTTGCTTGAACGCATTGATAGATGTTCCAGCGAGCGGCGGGATCGGTGCGTGCGCGTTAGCCGGGCCTGCTTTTCCAGAATGTACTCTGGCGGTACTTGGCGCATTTGAAGGACCGGCACTCATTGGCACTGTTGGATGCCTAACTAAATAATAAATTAACAATATGATCGCAAAGAACGGCTTGATTTGGGGAATATTCATTGCGCTCTTCGCGTCGGCGGTCGTTGTTTTGGCATGGAGCGGAATCGTCAGGATGACTGGCGCCGACTGGGACTACATGATTTTCGGCGGATTTCTGCTCTTCAGTGGCTTAATGTTGGGTCTTGTTGGAAATTCTCTGCCGAAAGCTGATTATCGCCGCCGCGTCTTCATGCTCTCTGCCATACCCGGTGCTTTATCAGGTGTTGGCGCATTGCTGGTGGGCGTCGCTCATTCTCAGAATCTACCAGATTTGAATTGGGTATTTGCCATTTTTGGCCTGGGCAGTTTTATCAGTTTTCAGATTCTTTTCGCTTATGTCTTGTTGAAGTTTTGGCGGAAGAGAAAGTACGGAAAGCTAAGTTGACGACGGATGTGTTTCGATTTTCTCAATTCGCCAATTACCTGGGTCGCGACGATGGGCATTTGGCGGTCGGCAGCGGCGGCAGCCGACCGACCCCGCCGCCCATGCTCTACCGTTTCTTCCATTACGTCGCGGCGAAGTTCCTCGGCCTGCTGCCATGCCTCGCGCCGAACATGTATGACTCGGCCGCGGTGGAAGCCGCGGCCATCTTCGCCTCCCTGCTCGCCGCCATCTCCGACAATCCGCCCTCGATGAGCGGCAATCCCTACGGCGGCCACTTGACGAAGGCGGCGGAATACCGCAAGCCGCCTCCGCCAGGATATCGCAATGGAACGCCGAAAGAGCCGTTTTGGCCGTGCGCCGGAATGTGGGCGGCATTCACTCTGCCTACAGCCGTTGGCTGCGGTGTTTATTCGTTTTCCTGCGGCAGCGGTGTGGTTCCGGCTTGCGGTCTTGCGCTTGGCGCGTGTCTGGGTGAAGGAGCCGGATTTATCGGTTGTTATAATCAATCATTGGGCAAACCGTTCCCTAATTTCGATGAGGGCGTGCCCCCGGGCGACGTCGAACAACCGCCTCCGGCGCCCGTGCCGTAATGAGGCGCTCCTTACGAAATATCAGAGTTCGAAACTGTATGCAGTTAAGGAAGATTCTTATTCTTCTGGCGTTGGCGGCCGGCGCGTTCTTGGTGCAGTTGTGGCTGATCATCCAAACGCCATGGACAATATTGATAAACCAATTCCCATATTCGGCGCTCACCAGCGGCGCGCAACCGACGCTAATTGCAATACTCGCCGCGATAGCGGCAATATTTACGAACTCCACAATTGAGCGGCGGTTGTTTCTTTATATATTCGTCGGTAGCGTTCTAGAAATCGCGATCCTTAATTTGCTGCCGTGGCAAACATACAGGTTTTTGATTTTTTCCTTGCCGATTTTGAACTCTTTTATCATATTTCAGTTTCTCCGGTATGGACTTATTCTGATTACGGTACAAAATAACGATGAATAATTGGATGAGTATGAGGCTGCCAAAGAAACCAGCTCGAATATCTGGCGTGGTTTTGAGACTCGGATTGACTCTGACATTTGTCTGGATCGGTTTATATCTTTTATATGGTGCGGTCGCCTTCAGTAGATTTGGATTTGAGGTAATGGCGGGACTGATTGTGTTGATGGTACTCCCAACGTCAATGCATCAGTATCTGTTAAGAAGACGGCTCGCGAGAAATAGGACTTCGACCAAATAGCCTATCCCGTTCCATCCACATGCCGGGCTTTACAATTTCCAGCTTCCGGAACCCATTAAAAGCGTTCTTCGGATCCGGAAGTGGTCGTCCTAATTCAGCGCAACTTCATTTTACGGCGGCCAGACCACACACCTGCATGATATAGACGCAGTCGGCCAACAGCGGCGGCCAGACGACCGGGTCGGCGGGACCGTCCAACACCATCTGACCATGCCGGAGACGGGCGAAGTGCTGGCGGCGACGATCACGAGCGGCGGGACGAGCAGCGTCTACGCGCCGCTCACGGACCTGATGGGTTCGACGCTGGCGCTGGTGAATTCGTCCGAGAGCGTGGCGGCGCGGTACGCCTATGATCCCTCGGCAACGTCACCGCGAGCGGCCAGAATATCCCCTATCCGTATCAGTACGCAGGCATGGCGCTCGACCAGACCGGACTGTATTTCGACGGGTCGGGGCTACTACAGTCCGGCCCTGGGGCGGCCGCTGGAGGGCTATGGCGCCCCTCCACGCCCCCGGCGGCGGCCAAGACGGCGGCGGCAGCCGGCCGACCCTGCCGCCCATGCTCTACCGTTTCTTCCATTACGTCGCGGCGAAGTTCCTCGGCCTGCTGCCATGCCTCGCGCCGAACATGTATGACTCGGCCGCGGTGGAAGCCGCGGCCATGTTTTCCTTGCCGGTCGCCGTTTCCTCGTCCGCGCCGCCCTCGATGAGCGGCAATCCACACGGCGGCCATATCGCTTTAATCGGTGATCTACTGGGACCACCGAAGGGAGGCTAGGGCCCTCGCCCGAGAGAACCGTGGTAATTGCTCCCAAAAAGGCGACCTCCTGCCGATATTCGAAGGTTACTACCTCCCGACGCTCCGAATCGCGTAGAACCGTCGCCAACAGCCCCCTTGCTTGGTCTGCCGCCGCTTGATCCAATTATGCCGTGGTTTATTCCAATTCAACCGCCCTGCAATCAATTGCCAGACCGATGCGAACCGCCAATGACATGAGGAGTTAGAACGCCTGCGATGGCAGTCGATAATCACGCTAAAGAGGCGCCGCAATGTCAGCACCGAACGAACCTCTGCTTGCAGAACCGAAATGCAGTTTTTGTGGAAAATCGCAAAGTAATGTTCGAAAGCTTGTAGCTGGCCCGAACGACAACTTTATCTGCGATGAGTGTGTATATCTTAGCCTGAGAGTAGTCTCTCGCGAAGGTTTTAATCTTCGCGCAGCATACGTTGGATTCGAATTGATCGCAAAGCTGCTTTATCCAGTCGGCTTAATACTAGATCGAATTATAAAATGACTTTAATTTTTTATATTGCATGGTAAACGCATCGTGGTAATTGAGCTTGATCAAGCCAAACCATCTCAAGCCAACTTGAATGCCGATCTTGAATTCTTTTATCATTTTTCAGTTTCTGCGGTACGGACTTATTCTGATGACGGCACAAGAAAATCATGAATAATTGGACGAACATCAAGCTGCAGAAGAAGCCCGCCCGAATATCCGCGATCGTGTTGAGGCTTGCGATGCTCGCGGCGCTCATATGGATTGGCTCGTATCTTTTGTGTGGATCGCTAGCAGTTAGCAAGGTCGGATTTGGCGTAGTAGCTATAGTGATAGTGCTGATTGGAGTCCTAACAGCGGTGCAACAGTATTTGCTTAGAAAGCATCTTGCCAGAAAGAAAACTTCTTCTGATTAACCTATCTCGTCCCACACACATGCCGGACTTTGCTATATGCGCCTTCCGAATACGTTAATAGCGTTCCTCAGATCCACAAGCGCTAGTCTTGCTCCAAAGGAGCGTCATCCTACGGCGGCACGACCACCTATGTGCATGACAAGAACGCGGTGGCGCAGTCTTCGAACATCGGCCAGAGCGGACCCAGCGGGCCGGGCGCGTCCAACACCTACCTGACCATGCCGGGGACGGGCGAAGTGCTGGCGGCGACGATCACGAGCGGCAGGACGGCGAGCGTCTACGCGCCGCTCACGGACCTGACGGGCTCGACGCTGGCGCTGGTGAATTCGTCCGACAGCGTAGCGGCCCAGTATACCTACGATCCCTTCGGCAACGTCACCGCGAGCGGCCAGAATATCCCCTATCCGTATCAGTACGCGGGCATGGCGCTCGACCAGACCGGGCTGTATTTCGACGGGTCGAGCTACTACAGTCCGGCCCTGGGCCGGCTGCTGGAGGGCTACGGCGCGCCCCACGCCCCCGGCGGCGGCCAGGGCGGCGAGTTCGCCCACAGGTCATCCGCGGGCCAGTTCATAAACGACCAGATCGAGCCCCGGTATGTCCTCGAAATCGGCTTTGTTCCGGGTCAGAAACCGGCAGGAGTGCTGAATCGCCTGACTCGCCAGCCAGAGGTCCTGAACCCGCTGGCGGGGCCGGCGCGCGTGGGCCTTGAGCTGCGCGGCGAGCCGCCCGAAGACCTCGCCGGTCTCGCCGTCGATCGGCAGCAGCGGCTTGCGCCGCAGCCGCGCCAGCGCGCTCAGGCGGCGCTGCCGGACGCGCGCGTCGACCGCGGCCTCCGCGCCGAACTGCAGTTCGGCGATCGTCACCGGCGAGAGGTAGACCGGCTCCGCGCCAGTGAAACCCGCCACATCGACGGGCGCGAGTGCGCCGCGCTCGACGTCGATCCATGCGCAAGTGTCGATCAGGAAGCCCACGGATCGCGCGTCCCCCCGGCCACGCGTTCGCCCTTAAGCCCGCTCGCCCGGCTGTCCGCCTCCCATCCGGCGGCGGCCTCCTCCGGCAGCGTCCGATAGAGGTCGGCCAGCGCCTCGAGCGCGGTGAGCCGCCCCGGCGCGGGACTCAGCCGGGCCACTTGGCGATGGTTGCGTTCGATCACGATCTCCTCGCGCTCGATCGCCATCCGGTCGAGCACGGCGCTGAGCTTGCGGGCCAGTTCGGTCGCGGTGATGATTTTCACATGTGCCTCTACAGATAATCTGATTAAATCTGATTATACGAATAAACGCCGGAGACACCAATGCGCGACGGGCGGGGAATGCTGTAAGCCGGGGCGGAGGCCGCTATACTTGGGCGCGACCGTTTTGCGAGGAGAGCATCGGCCGTCGCCACTTATCGTTCACCTGAGGAAGACTCGGCCGCATCCGCCGAATCGGCTCGGACCGGCGGGCGCGAGATGCGCTACAGCTCGAACCTGGCCGGATTGGTCGCGGCGGGAATTCTGCTGAGCCGCATCGCGGGTCTCGTCCGGGAAAGCATCTTTGCCCATTTCCTGGGCAATTCCGCCGCCGCCGACGCCTTCAAGGCCGGCTTCCGCATCCCCAATATCCTTCAGAACCTGTTCGGCGAAGGCGTGCTCTCGGCCTCGTTCATCCCGGTTTACAGCAAACTGCTCGGCGAGGGCGACGAGGAAACCGCCGACCTGCTGGCGTGGGCGGTGGGCGCCGCCCTGGCGCTGGCGGTTGCGATTTTCGTTCTGCTGGGCGTCTATGCCGCGCCCTGGATGATCGACGCGATCGCGCCGGGCTTCCACGGCGAGACCCGCCGCCTGACGATCCGGCTGGTTCAAATCCTGTTTCCCGGCGCGGGGCTGCTGGTGATGTCGGCGTGGTGCCTCGGCGTGCTCAACAGCCACCATCGGTTCTTCGCCTCGTATGCGGCGCCGGTGGGGTGGAACCTCGTGATAATCGCGGCGCTGGCATGGTACGGGCCGCGCAGCACGCAGGAGCGGCTGGCGATCGACGCGGCATGGGCGTCGGTGGGGGGCGCGGGCCTGCAAATCCTGCTGCAGTTGCCGCAGATGCTGCCGCTGATGGGCCGTTTTCGGGTCAGTTTCCGGCGCGTGCGCAGGCCGCTCGGCGAAGTGATGCGGAATTTCGGGCCGGTGGTGATGGGCCGCGGCGTCGCGCAAGTCAGCGGCTACGTGGACAATCTGCTCGCCAGCCTGCTCCCGACCGGCGCGGTGGCGGCGCTCAATTACGCGCAAATCCTCTATATCCTGCCGGTCAGCCTGTTCGGAATGTCGGTCGCGGCGGCGGAGCTGCCTTCGATGTCGCGGCTGACCGCGGCCGGCAGCGATGCCGTCGCGGAGGTGCTGCGCAGGCGGCTCGACGGCGGGCTGCGGCAAATCGCGTTCATGATCGTGCCGTCGTGTGTGGCGTTCATCCTGATCGGCGATCGGATCGTCGCGCTGCTGTTTCAATCGGGCGAGTTCACGCGGCGCGATTCGCTTTACGTCTGGGCGACGGTCGCGGGAATGTCGATCGGGATGCTGTCGGGCGCGCGGGCCCGGCTTTACATCTCCGCGTTTTACGCCCTTCTGGATGCGAAGACGCCGTTTCGCTACGGCGTCGTGCGGGTGAGCCTGACCTTTGTCTTCGGCTACCTGTGCGCGATTCCGCTGCCGCACCTGATCGGCGTGCCGCAGCGCTGGGGCGTGGTCGGGCTGACGGCGTCGGCCGGACTCGCGTCGTGGGTGGAATATGCGATGCTGCGGCGGCGGCTGAATCAGCGAATCGGATGGACCGGAATCCAGCCGCGCTACCTGCTGCGGCTGTGGGCGATGGCGATCGGGGCGGGCGGCGCGGCGCTTGGCGCATGGTATCTGATCGGCTCGCACGGACGGTTAGCGGCGCTCGTCGTAATCGCGGTTTTCGGCGTGGTCTATCTGGGATTGGCGGCGGTCGTCCGCGATCCCGAACTCGACCGGTTGAAGAATTACGCCCGCGGCCGCTTTGCCTCGCGTCCGCGCGCGTGAGTAAATCCGGCGGCGCGCCGCAACGTGGTCGGCGCCTGCCGGCGATTTGGATGCCCGGGTCAAGCCCGGGCATGACAATCAGTCGTCATTATCGGGAATGACTAAGCGGTAGAGCAGCTAACGATGAAGCGGAGAATTCCGGGATTCTTCACTGCGCCGACTCCGTTCAGAATGACAAAAGCCGCTCGTACGGAGATCCCTTAGCGAGCGCTTCAGCCCTGAGGGGCGGGATCGATGCGGCGGGAGGCGGGACGCCGGCTCTGATGATCGTCGGCGACGGGGCGGATTCGGTTGAGCGTCGCCGTGGTGCTATGGCCTTCGAGCAGGGGCGCGAGCGCGACGCGCCCGCCGCGGCTCTCAACAAAATCCTGGCCGTCGATTTTCTGGCCGGCATAATCCTCGCCCTTGACCAGAACATCGGGACGGGCGGCGCGGATGATTTTTTCGGCGCGGGTTTCGTCGAACACCACCACGTAATCGACCATCTCGAGCGCGGCGAGCAGGCGGGCGCGGTCGGCGGCGGGCTGGACGGGACGTCCGGGGCCCTTGAGCGCGCGCACGCTGCGATCGCTGTTGAGGCCGACGACCAAAACGTCGCCCTGCGCGCGGGCGAAGTTGAGAATCTGCAGATGGCCCGCGTGCAGCAGATCGAAGCATCCGTTGGTGAATGCGATTTTGCGGCCGGCGCGGCGTTCGCGGGCGAGCGCACTGGTTAATTCTTCCGCCGAAACAATTTTTTTTTCGTAGCCGTTCTGGACCGGCTGGAGCGCGGCGGCCAGATCGTCGGCCGTGATGATTTCGGCGCCGATGCGTCCGACTTCGATTCCTGCCGCGAGGTTCGCGAGCCCGGCGGCGGAAGGAAAGCCGAGGCCGGCGATCGCGAGCAGGCCGAAGACGGTCAGCACGACGTCGCCGGCGCCGGTGACGTCGTAAACGTCGCGCGGGGTGGTCGGGATATAGGCGTCGGCGCCGTCGCGCTCGGCGAGATACATGCCGTCGCGGTCGAGCGTGATCAGGCAGGCGCGCAAATGCAGTTCGCGGACCAGCTTTTCCGCCGCCGCGCGCCACGCCGACCGATCCTTGAGGCGGATGCCAGTGGCGCGTTCGGTTTCGTAGCGATTGGGCGTGAGCGCCGTGGCGCCGCGGTAGATCGAAAAATCGTCGGTCAGGCGCGGATCGACGATCACCGGAATATCGCGGCGCGCGGCGCCGTCGATAATCGCGCGCAACAGCGCGGGCGTGAGCAGGCCCTTGTTGATGTCGGACACGAGCACGCCGTCGGCGCGCTTGAGCTCGCTTTTGGCGGCGGCGATCAGCGCGCGCTCGCGCGCGGCGGAAATCGGGCTGGCGTCTTCCTCATCGACGCGCAGCAACTGCTGCGTGGCGCGATTCGCGGACTGCACCGAACCGAGCATTCGTTCCTTCACGATCGTCGGGCGATTGGGATCGACGGCGAGCGCGCGCGTGTCGATGCCGAGATCGTGAAAAATTTCGCGCAGCATCGCGCCGTTCCGATCCGCGCCGACCACGCTGAGCGCGCCGGGACGCGCGCCGAGCGCGCGCAACGACGCCATCACGAAACCCGCGTTGCCAGGTTTTTCCTCGCGCCGATTGACGCGCAGGACGGGAATCGGCGCCTCGGGCGAGATCCGCTCGACGTCGCCCCACAGATAGCGGTCGAGAATCACTTCGCCGGCCACGAGAATTTTGAGCGGCTTCAATTCGGGCATCGCGAGCCGCCCCGACACGACGGGCGCGGAAAGCGATGCGGATGACGATTTCTTCGGCGTACGCGAGGCCATCGGAACGCGATAATACGGCATCGCCGGGCGATCGTTAACCGAAAATGGAGCGGATTGCACCGGTGGATTCGCAGATTTTGGCTAAAGCGGCGGACGGGAGCTTTGCCCGGCCAAATTGTTCGAAACCCGCAGCAGCGAGCGGGCGGACCTATTTGATCGAGTAGCCGCCGTCGACGATGAGCGTCGCGCCGGTGACGAAATCCGCCGCCGCCGAGGCGAGGAAAATCGCGGCGCCGGCGCATTCGGCGGGCGTGCCGAGCCGTCCGGCCGGAGTGCGGCGCAGAACTTCCTGATAAAACGGCCGCGACTTCATCGGCGCGGTCATGTCGCTCTCGATCCATCCGGGAACGATCGCGTTGACCTGGATATTGTGCGGGGCCAGCTCGACCGCCATCGACCTTGTGAGTTGGATCAGCGCGCCCTTGCTGGCCGAGTAGGAATGAGCGATCGGATTGCCGAAGAGCGAGTATTCGCTGCCGATATTTATAATTTTGCCGCGCCGCCGCGGGATCATCGCACGCGCCGCAAGCCGCGCCAGCAGAAAGGCGGCGTTGAGGTTGGTTTCGATCACGTGGTCCCAGTCGCCGATTTCGCCGCGGGCGACGCCGACCGTGCGGGCGATGCCGGCGTTGTTGACGAGAATATCGACGGGGCCGAGCGCGCGTTCGACTTCAGCGAGCGCGGGAGCGAGCGCGGCGCGATCGGTAACGTCCAGCTTGAGCGCGAGCGCGCGGACGCCGAGCGCGCGAAGTTCGCCGAGCGCCTCGCGATTTTTGTTTTCATCGCGGGCGAGGATTGCGACGGCCGCGCCAGCCTCGGCGAAGCCGCGCGCGATACCGAGACCGATGCCGCCATTGCCGCCGGTCACGGCGGCGACGCGGCCGGAAAGATCGAAAATGGCGGGCGCGCTCATCGGCGAAGCTCCACAGCGGAATCGGCGGCGATATTCAGCGCACGGAGAAGCCGCCGTCGATCACGAGGTCGGCGCCGGTCATGTGGTCGGACGCGCGCGAAGCCAGAAAAACGACCGCGCCGGCAAGCTCGTCGGGTTCGCCAAAGCGGCCGCGCGGGGTGCGCTGAATCATCTCCTTGAGCGCTTCGGAGTATTCGGGCCAGTTGCGGATCCAGTCGGTCATGTCGGTGGTGAACCATCCGGGCAGCAGCGAATTGACCTGGATATTGTGCGGCGCAAGCTCCAGCGCGAGGCATCGCGTGAGCTGTTGCATCCCGCCCTTCGATACCGCGTACGAGGGAAAGACGGGAGTGCCGAAGTTGCCGGCGATACTGCTGACGTTGACGATTTTACCGCCGCGGCCGCGCGCCGCCATCGACCGCGCGGCCATCCGGGAAAGCCGGAACGCGGCGGTGAGATTGGTTTCGATTACGGCGTCCCAATCCTCGTCGGTCTGGTCGAGGACGCCTTTCAGAATCGCGAAGCCGGCGTTGTTGACGAGGATATCGACCGGGCCGAGTTCGCGTTCGACGGTTTCAAAAGAGGCGGAAGTTTGCGGACGATTGGAGAGATCGGTTTTGAGCGAAATCGCACGGGCGCCGCGCTGATGGAGCATCGCGAGCGTTTCGCGGCTCTTTTCCTCGTCGCGCGCGAGAATCGCGACCGACGCGCCCGCGCCGGCCAGAGCGAGCGCGATCGCGCGTCCGAGGCCGCGATTTCCGCCGGTGACGATGGCGACGCGGCCGGTCAGATCGAAAAGATTGCTTGTGGGCGAGCCAGAATCCATGGTCGTGACAATCTCCAATCCGCCCTTGTCGGGCTGGCGGCCCGGATTATGCGCGATCGCGGAATGGTTGGACAGGGGCGGCGATCGGCTTCTATATTGAGCGGTTGGACGCGCCGCCGGCAAGAACGCGAAACGGAGCGGAACGGCGGGGGCGTCCGCGCGAAACCGCACGGCGGAATGAAAATCGACGAGCAGGGAGAATCCCGATGGGACTGAGGACGCCAGAACAATACAAGCAGGCGCTGCGCGACGGCCGCGCGGTCTATTTCCGGGGCGAGCGGGTGGCGGACGTGACGACGCATCCGGTAATCGGCATCGCCGTCGAGCACGCGAGCATCGACTACCGGATGGCGGAAGATCCGAAGTATCGGGACCTGGCGGTGGTGACGGAAAACGGCGACCGCTACAGCCGCTATTTCCATCTGCCGCGCAACTCTGGCGACCTGCTCAAGCGCAGCGAACTGATCGCTGCGTCAACGCGGGAGGGCGCGACGCTGGTGGTGCTGATCAAGGAGATCGGAAGCGACGCGCTAATTGCGCTGCATCTGATCGGCGAAAAGCTGGCGGCGGCGGGCAAGCCGCAATATCGCGAGCGCATCCAGAAGTTCCATCGGCATTGCCGCACAAGGACCTGGCGGTCGCGGTGGCGCAGACCGACGTCAAAGGCGACCGGTCGCAGGGGCCGACCACGCAGGAGCATCCGGACTACTACGTGCGCGTCGTCGAAGAGCGGCCGGACGGCATCGTGGTGCGAGGCGCGAAGATTCACACGTCGGTTTCAACCAATTCAGACGAGGTGATCGTGCTGCCGACCCGGGCGATGCGCGGGGAGGACAAGGCCTATGCGGTCGCGTTTGCGCTTCCAATCAACACGCCGGGGCTGAAACTGATTGCGAGTCCGCACGGCAGCGCGCCGAAAGATCCCTACGAACATCCGATCAGCGCGCGGCACAAGATGATGGAGACGCTGACGGTCTTCGACGACGTGTTCGTGCCGAACGATCGGATTTTCCTCAACGGCGAAATCGAGTTCGCGGGCCTGCTGGCGCTGACCTTCGTGCGCTACCATCGGTTCACCGCCGTATCGTACAAGCTGCCGCTGCTCGAACTGATGGCGGGGGCGGGCTACGCGATCGCGGAAGCTAACGGAGTGATCCGCGCGGCGCACGTCCGCGACAAGCTGACGCATCTGGCGGCCTATCATTCGACGGTGCGCGGATTGATCGAGCATGCCGCGGCGGCGTGCACGATCGAAGAAGGCTACGCGGTGCCGAACACGCTGCTGACAAACGTTGCGAAATATCATTTCGCGCACAACTATCATCATGCCGTGCAGATCGTGCAGGACCTCGCCGGCGGAATCCTCGTGACGGCGCCTGCGGCCGAAGACATGACCAGCGAGGCGACGCGCGACTATGTATTGAAATATCTGGGCGGCGCGAAGGGCTTCGACGCGGACAAGCGGCTCAGGCTGTTGAACCTGATCGGCGATCTGACGGCCTCAGATTTCGGCGGCTATCAGGAAGTGCTTGCGGTTCATGCCGAAGGCGGCTTCGAAGCGGAAAAGCTGCAAGCCTATCGGGAATACGATTTCAAGACCGTCGCGGCTTACGCGCACAAGCTCGCAGGCGTTTGACGGCACGCGCCGGGGCCGCGCGAAGCGGTCCCGGCCAAGCAGCTATTCGGCGAACCGCCACGCGTTCGGCGCGGCGCCGCACACGCGCCAGCGCGGCATCACGATGCGCGGATCCGCGGTCTCCTCGTAAACGACCTCGCAAGGCAGCCCGATCGCGATTTCCGGCTCATCGTTGAGCATCACGCCCGCGACGCGGGTCACCGCGCCATCGGCCTCGCGGCAATCGTCGAGTTCGATAATCGCGACCACATACGGCGCGGTTCCGACAAAGGCGCCGACGATCGGCTGCACCACGACCACGTAACTGTAAATCACGCCCTTGCCCGCGGTCTCGAACCATCCAGTTTTCAGCGAACCGCATCGCGCGCAGGCCGGAAAAATCGGCGGAAACCATTTATGGCCGCAATCAGGACAGCGACGGACAAGATACTTATGCTCTTTCGTCGCCGCCCACCATTCGGCGGTGTCGAAGTCGGGAACGATTCTCAGCTTGGAATAGTCAATCGGCGCGGGCATCTGCGTATTCCTTTATTATTGCTAATACCTGATCGACATTGGCGAAATATCGAACATCACCGAGGTCACGCGGCGATGCCGCGCAGGATCAGGCAGCTCGCCATATTTTCCCATCCCCATCCCATGCCGCAGCAGATATCGGCCTTGCGCAACTGGCGGCATCCCGCCTTGCGATCGTAGGTGTGGCGGCCCTCAGCCCATCCGGGACACGCGTCGTCGGCGCGATGACGCAACTGGCGGACGTTTTCGATGACCATCTGCACGCCATGTGTATAACCTTCCGAAAGATGCCCGCCAGAGAGATTGCTCGGCAATTCATGATCGATTTGCAGTCGGCCGCCCTTGACGAATTCGCCCGCCTCGCCCTTGCCGCAAAAGCCGTTGGCTTCAAGCTGGATCAGCGTGGTGAAGGTGAAGGCGTCATAGCACGAGATGAAATCGACGTCCTTGTGGCTGATTCCGGCCATGCCGAAGGCGCGCTTCCATCCGTAATTGCCGGCGACGTAATGAATTTCTTCGCGCGAGTAATTCCATTGCGGACTGTCGGTGAGCGTGCGCGCATAGCCGCCCATGATAAAGACGGGCGGATGGCGGAGATCGAAGGCGCGTTCGCGCGAGGTGACGACGATCGCGACCGAAACGTCGGTTTCCTGGCAGCAATCGAGCAGGCGAAACGGCTTGACGATCCATCGGGAACGCTGATGGTCCTCAATCGTGATGGGGCTGCGATGGATCGCCTTCGGGTTCAGGCTGGCGTGATAGCGATGCGCGACGGCGATTTCGGCGAACGCCCTGGTGGTGCATCCGGTATCGCGCAGATAGCGCATCGCCGACATGCCGAAGCGCTGCGCCGGCGTGGTCCATCCCCATCCCATGTTGAATTGCGCGTCGCCTTCCGCGACGGCGACGGGAATCGGACCGCCCGGCGTCTGTCCGCCCATCCGGCGCCCGGACCTGCCGTTCATCGCGCGGAATATCACCATGGTTTTGCAGTAGCCAGCCTCGATCAGACCGATCGCGTGCGCGACCAGCGCTTCGCCGCTGGAGCCGCCGCCGAGGATGTCGACCGCGTAGTTGAGGCGCATTCCCAGCGCGGTCGCAACATGCGGCGAAGTCGTCGAATCGCCGATCTGATAGCTGGTCATGCCGTCAATATCAGAGAGCCTGAGTCCGGCGTCGGCGACAGCTTTTGAGACGGCCTCGCACGCCATCGAAAGCGTGGTCCGATTGGACGGCCGCATATGCGGCGTCTCGCCAACTCCGACGATGCAATACTTATCGGTGAGCGATCCCATCAATGCCTCCGAATGCGAACAGCCGCAACTCAAATGGCGCGAGGTCGCGCGAACTGCGCGCCAGCTATGCGCCAAGGCTTAGCCCGCCCTTGTCGCGACGGTCAAGGAAAACGCCTTGACGCGTTTGACGGCGGCCGCGGACGACGATCCGAACGGCGCGAATCAGGCGCGGGCGCGGTCGAGCAGCTCGCGGGCGGCGCGCAGGAATTTTTCGTTGTCGGCGCTGCCGCCGATCATTCGGGAAATTTCGCCGGCGCGGCCGCTGGTCTCAAGCGCCGCGACGCGGCTGCGCGTGACGCCGCGCCGCTCCTCTTTTTCGACCACGAAATGCTCGTCGGCGAAGGCCGCGATTTGCGCCAGATGGGTCACGCAGAGCACCTGATGGAAACGCGAGAGCTCCTTGAGCTTGCGGCCGACCACTTCGCCGACCGCGCCGCCGATTCCGGCGTCAACCTCGTCGAAAACCAGCGTGGCGACGCCGCGGCGCTGCGCCTCGACGCGCTTGATCGCAAGCATCACGCGCGACAGTTCTCCGCCGGACGCGAAACGCGCAAGCGGCAGCGGCGGCTGCCCTAAATTTGGCGCAATCAGGAATTCAACCGCGTCGCAGCCCGCCGGACCAAGCACGCCGTCGGGGGTTGAAAATTCGGCGCCATCCGCCGGGATTCGCGTAAAGCGGACGTCGAAGATGGCGTTGCGCATCCCGAGCGTCCTCAACTCGGCCTCGATCCTCCGTTTCAATTCCGCCGCGGCGCGATGGCGGCGCTCCGATAATTCGTTCGCGCGATTCGCAAGGTCCTCGACCGCGTGCGCAAGCTCGGCGGCAAGCGCGGCGCGGTTTTGTTCGCCCGCCTCAAGTTCGGCGATTTCGCGGCGCGAGCGGTCGAGAGCGTCCAGCGCCGACTCGATCGTGCCGCCGTATTTGCGTTTCACCCGCATCAATTCCTGCAGCCGGTTGTCGATCTGCTCGAGACGGGCGGGATCGGCCTCAATCCGGGCGGAATACGCGGCAAGCGCACGGGCGGCTTCTTCAAGATTCGCACGCGCAGCGGCGATCAGTTCGAGCGTCGGGCGCAATTCGGGATCGATCGCGGCGGCGTCGGAAAGACGGGTTTCGCAGAGCGCGATCGCATCCACAGCCGCGCCTTCGCCGCCATACAGCGCCTGCTCCGCCAGCGCCGCAGCCTCGGCAAGGCGCGCGGCATTGGCGAGCACCGTCCGCTCGGCGGCGAGCTTTTCGTCTTCACCAGCATCGAGCGCGGCGCGTTCGAGTTCCGCGACCCGGAAGCGCGCCACATCCAGCAAGTCCGCGCGGTCGCGTTCGCGCCGCTCGATTTCATCGAGCCGGCCGCGAATCGCGCGCGCGTGTTCGAATGCGGAGCGGTATTGCTCCAATTCCGCATCGAGGCCGCCGTGGCGATCGAGGATGCGCAGATGGCTTTCACGCTGCAACAACGATTGCTGCTCGTGCTGGCCGTAGATTTGAACGAGGGCGGCTCCGATTCGCGCCAATGCGCCGACCGTCGCGGACGAATCGTTGATCGTGAGCCGCGACCGGCCGCCATCCGCGATGACGCGTCGAATAATCAGCTCGCGCGGATTTTCCGGATTGATAAAATCGGCCGCATCGGCCGGCGCCGTCTCGCCCTCAAGCTCGAAGATCGCTTCGACGACCGCCTCTTTCGCGCCCGCGCGCACCATCTCGGGCGCCGCCCGTTCGCCCAGCAGAAGGCCCAAAGCGGTCATCACGATGGTCTTGCCGGCTCCGGTTTCCCCGGTCAGCACGTTGAGGCCGGGACCGAAAGACAATTCCGCGGACTCGACCACGGCGAAGTTGCGGATGCGCAATTGCGCCAGCATCCCCCGCCCCGCGCGTCACCCCCAGCGCAACTTGTCGCGCCAGATTTCGAAATACGGATGGGTCGAACGAATCAGCGCGACCGAGTGTTTGCCGCGCCGCACGCGGATAATATCGTTGGATGTGAGCGGCGCCGATTCCTGCCCGTCACAGGTCAGAATCGCGCCCTTATCGTCAACGCCGACCCGCGCTTCCAGTTCGAAACTGTCCGGCAACACGACCGGGCGGTTGCTCAGCGTATGCGGACAAATTGGCGCCAGCACGATCACTCCAAGATTCGGATACACGATCGGCCCACCCGCGCTCAAAGCATAAGCGGTGGAACCGGTGGGCGTCGCCACGATCAGTCCGTCCGCGCGATAGGTGCAAAACGGCATATGATCCGCGTTGATTTCCACCGTGAGCATCCGCCCGACTGGCCGCTTGACGATTACGACGTCGTTGAGCGCAAGAAACGTCATCCGGCACTCGGGGCCGCCGCCGACGCGTTCGACCTCCGCTTCCAGCATGATGCGCCGATCGACCTCGTAATCGCCGCCGATCACGCGCGCGAGCGTCGCCATCGCTTCGTCGGTTGTCGCCTCGGTCAGAAAGCCGAGTCCGCCAAGGTTGATCCCGAGAATCGGCACCTCACGCTGACAGACATGGCGCGCGACGCCAAGCAACGTGCCGTCGCCGCCCATAACAACCATCAACTCGGCGCGCGCCATCAATTCGGCTTCGGAAACGGCGGTGGCTCCGATCCGCGCCGCCGTTTCGGGGTTCGCCAAAGCGCGCAATCCTTCGGCGCGCAGCCATCCGCACAGATGAGACGCGAGCGCGATCGCGTTGGCGGGATAATCGTTCCGCACCACCAAACCCACTGACTCAATGGACTTCTTTTCCGCCACCGCGCTTTGGAACTATCATGCGCTCTTTTGTCGGGCAACGCATCCGCCCGCCAACGTGGCCGACGGCCGCGGAGCATCGCTCGCCGACGCAATGATTATTCAAATTTCGATCCGGATTCGCCCGCGCGCCGCTTCGCCCTGAGAAATTCAAGGTATGCGCGCGTCGCGGGCGCCGGATCGCCCCGCCGCACGCGCGCGTCTTGGTCGAAAAGCTCCGCTTCGAGCCGCCGCAATGCCGCCGCATCGTCAACGTCGTACCAGCGTTCGAGTTCCGCGACTTCAAGGCCGATCTCGGCCGCGCGCTCCAGCGTTTCGCGATAAACCAGCGCCGTACTCCACGTGATTTGCTCGAAGATCCGCCGATGCGTCTGTTTGAGACCGATTAGACAATAGCCGCCGTCCTCGGCGCCGCCGATCGCAAGGCGATCGGCGGCGCGGTTCATCGCTGTCAGCGCGGAAACGAGAATCCGCGCCGGCAAAGTCGGACTGTCCGAATTCATGAGCGTTACCGAGGCGTGCCCCGCGGCGAACAGGTCTTCGCACACCCCGATCAGGCGGGCGGTCAAATTTTCGCCGCGCTGCGCAATCAAGCGGAACGCCGGCGGCGCCACGCCGTCAAACGCGCTTTCCGCGCCCGCCGGCGTATAGGCGATCAATCCAGCCGCGCGACCGCTATGCGCGGACGCGAAAATCGCGATCGCTCGCTCGATCGTCGCACTCAAATCGCGCAAAAAACATCGATTCAGCTCCGCCGCCTCTTCAGCCGCGAGCGGCGGCGCGAGCCGGCTTTTCACCGCTCCCGCAAGCGGCGCTTTCGCCATCACGACGACCGCATGGACGCCCGACGCCGGCCTCGAATCCCCGGTTCCAGCCATGGTCAGGTTCGATTGGTTTCGTCCGGCGTCAAAGACAAGCCGCAGTTCTCGCATTGCCGATTGAAAAGCGCGTAGATATACGGCGATCCAGTTTTCCGGCAAAAATTCTCGCCGCATCGCGGACATCGCGCCTCGACTACCCGGCTGGTGAACTCGACTCCAAATGCTATCCAGAAAATCGTCAAAGGTACGAACAGCGCGTCCGACCGCGTGGCGATAATGACGATCCAGCTTATCGGGATCAGTGCGATCCACCAGGCCGTAACGGCCCGCTGGCGGCGACGGATTCGTTGCAGCGCGGCGCTCTGCTCAGGCGTCGGCGGCAGCCATCGCGGAAAATATTTTCGCGTCGCCATTACCGGCCCGATCGCCGCCGTTCCGTGCCAACCGGCGGCGATCCAGCATCCGCAGGATTAGCCCCGCCACATAGTTGTGGCAAGGCGCGCTTCGCCGCGGTTCGCGCTTGCGATACTATTGCCGCTAAGCCGCGACGCGAAACGTTCAAACCGATGGCATCGAAACAAACCCCGAAATCCTCTATCTCCAGACCGCTGATAGGCGCGCACATGTCGATCGCCGGCGGCGTCGCCGAGGCGTTGAATCGTGGCAAGGCCGCCGGATGCGAGTGCGTGCAGATTTTCACCAAATCTTCGCGCCAATGGGTCTCACGCCCTTATACCAAAGATGAAATCGAAGCGTTCAAACTGACGCTCGGTGAAAGCGGCGTCCGAATGGTCGTCGCTCACGACTCGTATCTGCTGAACCTTGGCGCGCCCGACGACAAACTGCGCAAACGCTCGGTCGCCGGCCTGATAGACGAACTCGAACGATGCGAAACGCTGGGCGTGCCCTACCTGATCGCCCATCCCGGCGCGCATGTCGGCTCGGGCGAAGAGGCGGGAATCGCCGCGATCGCCCGTTCGATCGACGAGGCGCACAAATCCTGCGCCGGCTTCCGTACCGCTATCGCGCTGGAAATCACCGCCGGCCAGGGCAGCAACCTTGGCTATCGGTTCGAGCAGATGGGACAAATCTTCGACGCCGTGAAAGAAAACGAGCGGCTGCGGCTATGTTTCGATACGGAGCACGCGTTCGCCGCCGGTTACGACCTGCGCGACGCGGAAGGCTACGAGCGCACCTTCGGCGAACTTGACGAAAAGGTCGGCCTCAAGCGGCTGGTCGCGTTTCACGTCAACGACTCGCTCAAGCCGTTTCATTCTCGGGTCGATCGCCATCAGCATATCGGCAAAGGCTATATCGGCGCGGAGGCGTTTCGCCGCCTGATCAACGATCCGCGCTTCGCGGGCCTGCCGATGTGCCTCGAGACCGAACCCGGCCCCGACATGGCTGACATCATCGCAGACATCGCAACCCTGCATCAGCTATTGGAATCCCGCAACTGATGAACAAACGAATTCTGACCGGCGATCGGCCGACCGGTCCTCTCCATCTCGGTCATTACGTAGGTTCGCTGCAAAATCGCGTCAAACTCCAGCACGAGTACGATACCTACGTGCTGATCGCCGACGTTCAGGCGCTCACCGACAATTTCGAGCATCCCGAAAAACTCGGCGAAAATATATTTCAGGTCGCGCTGGATTATCTGGCGGTCGGACTCGATCCGGAAAAAGTAAAGTTCGTCGTGCAATCGATGGTGCCGGAGCTGGCCGAACTGACTATCTACTTCATGAATCTGGTCACGGTCGCGACGCTCGAAAGAAACCCCACTGTCAAAGAGGAAATCAAGCAGCGCAATTTCGTCAAAGGCGTGCCGGTGGGTTTCTGGTCGTATCCGATTTCGCAGGCGGCGGATATTACCATCTTTAAGGCCGACCTCGTGCCGGTAGGCGAAGATCAGCTTCCGATGATCGAGCAGGCTCGCGAAATCGTGCGCCGCTTCAACCGCCTCTATGCGAAAGTGCTGGTCGAGCCGCGCGCGCTGCTGGGCGCGATGGCGCGTCTGCCGGGGACTGACGGGGGCGCGAAGATGTCCAAGTCGCTCGGCAACTGCATCTATCTCGGCGACTCATCCGAGCAGGTGCGCAAGCGCGTGATGTCGATGTTCACCGATCCGACCCGCATCCATCCGACCGACCCCGGCCATGTCGAGGGCAATCCCGTCTTCACCTATCACGACGTGTTCAACCCCGATAAAGCGGAGGTCGAGGAGTTGAAGGAGCGCTATCGCAAAGGAACCGTCGGCGACGTCGAGGTGAAGCAGAAGCTCTTCGCCGCGCTCGACTCATTCCTCGCGCCGATTCGAGAACGCCGCGCCGAATTCGCCGCGAAGCCGAAGCGTGTCCATGAAATTATCATGGAGGGGACGCGCAAGGGCCGAGCCGTCGCGCAATCGACGATGGACGAAGTCCGCACCGCGATGAAGATTGCGTATAAGTTCCAGTAGAAAGAGGCCATAGAAGCCGTTTATCTACTGAACTGAACTGTCAACTCATCGCTAATACGCTTTGGCGAAGAGGGCGCGTTCGGACGCCGGTTCGCCGCACACGACGCATTTTCCCGCCGGAATCGTCTGGTTGAGCGGAATCGCGCGACAGGTCGCCCGCGTCTCATCTCGAATTTTCGTTTCGCATTCGGCGCGGCCGCACCAATAGAGGTCGGCGAATCCGCCTCCGCCCTCGCCCGCCATCTGTTCCTTCAACCGATCGTAACTTTCCACCTGATGCGTATTCGCGGCCATCGCGGCGCGCGCCTGCGCCAGCAGATTTTTCTGGATTTCCGCGAGCAGCGCTTTCGCATGTCCCGCGATTCCCACCAACGACGCCTTTGATTTTCCCGCCGCGCCGGAAATATCCCGCCGCGCCATCACCGCCTCGCCCGACGCGACATCGCGCGGCCCGATTTCGATACGCAGCGGCACGCCGCGCATCTCCCAATCGTTGTACTTGAAGCCGGGCGTTACGCCTTCGCGCTCGTCGAGCCGCGCGCGAATTTCCGCCTGCTCAAGCTGCGCCAGCGCCGCGCGAGCGGCTTTGAGCACCGTGTCGCGATCGTCGGCCTTGCGCCAAATCGGCACGATCACCGTCTGCGTGGATGCGACCGCGGGCGGCAACCGCAGCCCCTGGTCGTCGCCGTGGGTCATGATGATCGCGCCGAGCAGCCGGGTCGAAACGCCCCAGCTCGTCTGCCACGGATGGACCATCTGGTTGTTTTCGTCGAGGAAGCGGATTTCGAAGGCGCGCGCGAAATTCTGGCCGAGGAAATGCGACGTGCCGCATTGCAAGGCTCGCCCGTCGCCCATCAGCGATTCGATTGTGTAGGTCTCCTCGGCGCCGGGAAAGCGCTCGGCCGCGCTCTTGCGCCCCGCCGCGATCGGAATCGCCAGGAACTCCTCCGCGAAGTTGCGGTAAACCTCGAGCATAGTCAGCGTTTCGCGCTCGGCCTCCTCGCGCGTGGCGTGCGCGGTATGGCCCTCCTGCCAGAGGAACTCCGCCGTGCGCAGGAAAATCCGTGTGCGCATCTCCCAGCGCACGACGTTGCACCACTGGTTCACCATCATCGGCAAATCGCGATGCGAATGGATCCACTGCGCGAACATGTGGTTGATGATCGTTTCGGAAGTCGGCCGCACGATCAGCGGTTCTTCCAACTCCTTGCCGCCGCCGTGGGTTACGACCGCGACCTCAGGAGCAAAGCCCTCGACATGCTGCGCTTCCTTCTTGAGGAAACTCTGCGGAATGAAGAGCGGGAAGTAGGCGTTGCGCGCGCCGGTCTTTTTGATCCGCCGATCCAGCTCGTCGCGCAGGGCCTCCCAGACCGCGAAGCCGTCCGGCCGGAACACTATGCATCCGCGCACCGGCGAATAGTCCGCAAGCTCCGCGCGGAGCACGATATCGTTGTACCAGCCCGCGAAATCTTCGCTCCGCGGCGTGATTTTCTTTTCGTCCTGCTTCTCGGCCATGCGTATGCGGCTCAGCCCCAGTTCTGATTACGCCGCATCTTATACGGATATCCGCGCGGGCGCATCGTCCCGCCCGCCCGGCGCCAAGCCCGCTCCTTGACGCGCCCGCGAGCGGCGGATTCAATCGAACCGGTGCGTCGAAAATTCGTACGCGACGGAGAGTTCAGATGATACCGATCAGACGCTTTCGGCCGATTCCGCTGCTGCTCGCTCTGGCGCTTACGCTCGCCGCGCCGGGCGCGGTTCGCGCCGCCGACGATGCGGGCGCGCCGCAACGCCGCACGATTAGCGTCAGCGGATCCGGCCAGGCGCAGGCCGCTCCCGATTACGCGACGCTCAGCCTCGCGATTGAAACCCACGCCGCGACCGCCGCGGAAGCCGCCGGCCGCAACGGCCGGCTCGCGCAGAAAGTCGCCGGCGCGCTTAAAGCCAGGCTCGGCGACAACGGTAAAATCTGGACCGGCGGCTATTCGCTCTATCCCGAATACGCCAATGAAACGAACCCGAATGCGCGGCCAACGGTGGTGGGTTACCGCGCCGAAAATTCGATCACGGTGGAAACCGGTTCGCTCGATCTCGTCGGGCCGCTGATCGACACGGCAATCGGCGCCGGCGCCAACCGGATCAACTCGCTCGACTTCAATTTGCGCGACGAAACCCGCGCCCGCAGCGAAGCCATCGCCCGCGCCGCTCGCGACGCGCAGGCGCAGGCGCAGGCTCTGGCAAACGCGCTCGGCGTGAAACTCGGCCCGATTGTCACCGCGACGACGCAAAGTGAAATCGGACCGCGGCCCGTCATGATGCGCGCGATGGCGATGTCGGCGGGCGCGGCGACGCCCATTCAGCCAGGGCAAATCACCGTGCCGGCGACGGTTTCGATAACCTACGAGATTCAGTAGCGTTCGCTCGCACCGACGGCAATTTAGATATAGATGATGAATGTGACGAAGCAGGCTCCGCCATGCTGAAGCCCGGCGATCCCGCGCCGCCTTTCGATCTGCCGTGCGCCTTCGACGGCAAACTGAGCCATCTCAGTATCGACGGCATCCGCTCGGAGATGGTCGTGCTGTTCTTCTATCCGCGCGACTTCTCCTTTATCTGTCCGACCGAGGTGGTCGGCTTTCACAAGGCGCAACCGGCCTTCAAGGCCGAGCACACCAGCATCGTGGGCGTCAGCACCGACGACGCCGAATCACATCGCCGATGGGCCATCGAGCTTGGCGGCGTCAGCTATCCCCTTCTCGCCGACGCCGGCGGACGGTTGGCGCAGGCGTACGGCGTTTTTGATGAGCAGGAACAGGCGGCGATGCGCGCGACGTTCGTGCTCGATCGCGCGCGGACCATCGCCTATTGCGTCGCCAGCCCGTTCAACGTCGGCCGCAGCGTCAGCGAAACTTTGCGCATCGTGCGAGCGATCCGAACAGGCCGCCTCTGTCCGGCCGATTGGGAACCCGGCGCGGAATTCGGTCCGGCCGACCATAAATTCTGAATCGCGTGGCCCAGTTCAAGCCCGAAGAAAAACGCCGTGCATTCGAGCGGCTCAGCAGCGTCCGCGAAATCGTCTTCGGTATTCAGGACGGCGTCCTGACGACTGCGGGCGTGCTCGCGGGCCTGAGCGGCGCGGTCTCGGGACGATCGCAGGTAATACTCGCCGCGCTCGCCTCGACCGCCGCCGGCGCGCTCTCGATGGGCGCCGGCGCATACCTCGGCACGCGCGCGGAAACTCAGGTGTTGCGCAATCAACTCGAACTGGTGCGCCGCGAATCCGAGCGCCATCCTTATATCGTTCAGGAGGAGCTGCTTGCCGCGCTCGCCAAGGAAGGACTCTCGCGCGAAGCGGGCTATCGCGTCGTCAAACTCTTAAGCAACGCTCCCGATGCGCTCTTTTCCACCGCTGAGCAGAAACTTTACGGTCTCTCCGGCTCAACGCTGGGCAATCCGACGCTCGACGGGCTGCTGATGGGCGCGGCGTTTTTAGCAGGCGCGCTCGTGCCGCTTCTGCCCTTCGTATTGATCGCCTCCGTGCGCTACGGATTGATCGCCGGAATCGCGATGGCCGCGATCGCGCTGTTTGCCGTCGGCTATGTCTTCGAAGGCGTTCTGGCGGGCGAGCGTTCCCCGACAACGGCCGGCTTCCGCTTTCTCGCGATAGCGCTCGGCGCCGCCGCAATCGGCTATCTGGTGGGCCTTTTGATCTCGCCGATCGGAGCGGCGTCGGCCGGATGAAGCCGCGCGCCTACTCATCGTTGACGGCGTTCCTCGCCCATCATGCGGCGCTCAGCGATGCGCGCGACCGCCGCGCGCTCGGCTCCGCCGACGCCGCAATTCTCGCCGCTATGGATTCAGCGCTGGCTGAATTGTCCGACGCTGAACGGGCCGCTCTCAGTTCCGCTCCAGCCGATCGTTCCAGCGCCGCCGCGCGCTGTCGCGCCCGCGCCGAGCTCCATCTCGCGCATATTCTGGTCGCGCGCGGATTGCTCGCCGCCTAGCTGGGGAGGGTCGCGGCGATGCTCGCCTATGTCGTCCGCCGCATCTTTTTCGGCCTGATCGTCCTGGCCGGCGCTTCGCTCATCACCTTCACGATCGCCTACGTCGTACCGGCCGATCCCGCCGTTGCGGTCGCCGGCGCCAAGGCCGATCCGCAAACGCTCGCGGTCATCCGCCGCCAACTCGGCCTCGATCAGCCGCTCTACATCCAATACGCGCGCTATGTCGATCACGCCCTGCACGGCGACCTCGGACGCTCCTACATCCGGCGCGAAGCGGTGACCGGCCTTATCCTGAGCCGTTTTCCCGCCACCGCGATCCTCGCGATCTCCGCGATCGCGCTCTCGTTGCTGCTCGGCGTCGCGGCCGGCGCGCTCGCCGCCGCCTACCGCGATCGCGCGCTCGACAACTGGCTGCTGGTCGCCGCATTGACGCTGGTCTCGACGCCGGTGTTCTGGCTCGGCACGCTGTTGCTGATTGGCGGCGGGCTTTACCTGCGATGGTTTCCGCTGGGCGGCTTCGACGGACCGCTCAGCCTGGTGTTGCCCACGCTCACGCTCGCGCTCGGCTCGGCGGCGTATTATTCGCGAATTCTGCACGCCAGCCTTGGCGAAGCGCTCGACCAGGACTACGTCCGCACGGCGATAGGCAAGGGCCTTTCGCGCCGCGCCGCGATTTTACGCCACGCGATGCCCAACGCGATTCTGCCGCTGGTCACAATCGCCGGCCTCGATTTCGCCGGATTGCTCTCCGGCGTCGTTCTGACCGAAACCGTTTTCAACTGGCCGGGACTCGGCCGGCTCGCGTTCGAGGCGGTCTTCAATCTCGATCTTCCGCTGATCATGGGCACGGTGCTGTTCTCCGCCGCGCTGGTGGTCGCCGCCAATTTATTGGTTGACCTCCTTTATGCATGGCTCGATCCGCGCATCGAACTCGGCGCGGGCCGGAACTGAACGCGGCGGCGCCAAGATGAAGCTCAAGCTCAATTTCATGGAGGCCGCCGGCGCAGCGATGGTGCTCGGTTTGGCGTTCGTCGCGATTTTCGCGCCGCTGCTCGCTCCGCATGATCCCACTCGCGCGGTCGCCGCCAGCTTCGGCGATCCGTGGCCGCCCTCGCGCGCCTTTCCGCTCGGCGCCGATCAACTCGGCCGCGACGTCCTATCGCGCATCATTTATGGCGCGCGCATCTCGCTGATCGTCGGAGTCGCCGCGATGGCTATCACGCTCGCGATCGGCGTCGCCATCGGACTCGCCGCCGGCTTTCTCGGCGGCGCGGTCGATTCGCTCCTGATGCGCTTCACCGACGTGATGCTCACGATGCCCGCGTTGCTGCTCGCAATGGCGCTGGTGACCGTTCTCCATCCCGGCCTGCTGACGGTGCTGCTCGTTATCGGACTGGTCTCATGGACGCAGGTCGCGCGCGTCGTCCGCGCCGAGGCGCTGTCCATCTCGCGGCGCGATTTCGTGGTCGCGGCGCGCGCGCTCGGCGCCACGCGCACGCGCCTGATTATCCGACACGTCGCGCCCAACGTGATGCCGATAATTGTCGTGATGGCCGCGCTCGGCGTGTCGGGCACGCTGCTGCTCGACGCCGGCCTTTCCTTTCTCACGCTCGGCGTGCCGCCGCCGACGCCCAGTTGGGGCCGGATGATCGAGGAATCCACGGCGTATTTCCGCACCGCGCCCTGGCTCGCGATTTTTCCCGGACTCGCGATCCTCTACGCGGTGATGGGCTTCAATCTGCTCGGGCACGGCTATTTGCGCCGCCGCCGGCGCGACGCATCGAACCGCTGAGCCTATGGATGCGCGCGTTGAATTCCCCGCCCGGCCGATGCGCGCCCGCGCAGCCCTCGCCGCGATGGCCTTCGCGCTCGCGCTTTCCGCCTGCCGCGCCGGTTCCCCCGCGCCAATTTTTCCTCCCGGCGCGCAGGTGCTCCATCTGGCCAGCCTCGACGACATTCCCACGCTCGATCCAGCCGCCGGTTACGACGTCGATTCCTGGATGTTCGAGCAGATGATCTTCGACACGCTGATTCGTTACAGCGATTCCGGCGTCGATCTCGTTCCCGATATCGCGGCCTCGTGGACCGCGTCGCCCGACTCGACCGTCTTCACTTTCCATCTCCGGCGCGACGTGCGTTTCAGCAACGGCCGCGCCGTCGCCAGCGCCGATTTCAAATACGCGATCGAGCGCGTTCTCGATCCGAAGACCCGCTCGAAAGGAATGGAATACTACCGCGGCATCGCGGGCGCGGCGGATTTTGCCGCCGGCCGCGCGAATTCGGTCGCGGGAATTGAAACCCCCGATCCGTGGACCATCGTCTTTCGCCTGAGCGCGCCGGACCCGATTTTTCCGCACAAGCTCGCGATGCCGTTCGCGGCCGCCGTGCCGCGCGAGGTGGTCGCGCGCTACGGCGAAGATTTCTCGCGCCACGTGGTCGGCAGCGGGCCGTTCATGCTGCGCCAATGGATCGGCGGACAGCGCCTCGTCCTCGTGCGCAATCCGGACTATTTCGTGAAAGGCGTCCCACGGCTTGACGGCGTGGTCGAAGCGATCGGCGTGAACGAGGATTTGCAATGGTTCCGCTTCGAGACCGGCGCGATCGATCTTTCCGCGATTCCGCCCGCCGTTTTTCCCTACGTAATAAAGACGTCGCGCCTCAAGGCGCTCACGATGCGGATCGTGACGATGACCACGCGCTACCTTGGGATGAACTGCCAGATGCCGCCGTTCACCGACGTTCGCGTCCGCCGCGCGATGAACTACGCGATCGACAAGCGCAAACTGGTCGCCGTAATCAACGGCCGCGGCATCCCCGCCAACGGCGTCCTGCC
The DNA here is from genome assembly GCA_014896235.1 of bacterium. GTDB lineage: Bacteria > Desulfobacterota > Binatia > Binatales > Binataceae > JADMIL01. Next base: position 29,271 of record JADBKU010000016.1, read on the forward strand.
CCCTTCGCTCCCCGGCTACGATCCGGACTTGCGGGGCTATCCCTACGATCCTGCGCGCGCCCGCGGGCTGCTCGAAAACGCCGGCTATCCGCACGGCTTCACGGCGACGGTCTGGCTGCCCGCCGATCAGACGATGATGATCCTCGCCCAATCCGTGCAGCAGGATCTCGCGCTCGTCGGCGTTCAGTTGAAATTGAAGCCGGTCGGCTTCGCGCCGCTGCTCGACGCGATTCGCCAACCCCGGACCGTGCCGCTGTTTTTCTCCGGATGGGAGGCTGATTTCCCCGACCCTGCCAATTTTCTCGACGTTCTGCTCTCACGCGCGCAATGGGGCGCCAACAACGATTCGTGGTTCTATGACCCGCGCTTTGACGCGCTGCTGGCCAAGGCGAAGCCGCTCGCCGATCCGGCCCGCCGTTTCGCGCTCTATCGCGAGGCGCAGCGTATCGCGGTGGCCGACCCGCCATGGGTATTTCTGTATTTTCCGGTGACTTGGCAAATCCGCCAGCCGTGGGTGCATGGGCTCGTGCTCAATCCGATGCGGCCGGCGCGCCTCGATCGCGTCTGGCTTTCGCCTCACCCATCGCCAAAATGAAGGTCAGGAGCCAATGCCAATGCCGCAACCCGCTTCGCCGCCCTATGATGCCGCCGCGCGCCGCCATCTCGCCCGCGCCGATCCCGCGCTCGCGCGCGTCATCGGCGAGGTCGGCCCGATCAGGTTTGTCCATCGCCGCGAACGCTTTCCCGCGCTGGTCCGCGCGATAATTTTTCAGCAACTGGCGGGCGCCGCTGCGGCCGCGATTCTCGCCCGCTTCGTTCGCGCCGTCGGCGGCGATCGTTTTCCCACGCCTGCGCAAGTGCTTGCCGCCAGCGACGAAACTTTGCGCGCCGCTGGGCTCTCGCGCGGCAAAATCGCCTACCTGCGCGATCTCGCCGGCCATGTCCGCGACGGATCGATCAATTTTCATCGCTTTCCAAAGATGGACGACGAGGAAATCATCGAACATCTGACCGCCGTCAACGGTATCGGCCGATGGACCGCCGAAATGTTCCTGATGTTCAACCTGTTGCGGCCCGACGTCTTGCCGGTAGGCGACCTTGGCGTGCGCAACGCGGCCGGCCTGCTCTACGGGATGCCGAAAGCGCCGACGCCAGGAGAATTGCGCGAACTCGGCGAACGTTGGCGGCCTTTTCGTTCAGCCGCATCGTGGTACCTGTGGCAGAGCCTGAGAATTGTCACGCCCGATTCGGCCGTTTCCGCTTCGCCAACCTCTCGAAAGAAGGCGAAAAAATGAAATTCTCGCCACTCGCGATCGCGGCGTTCGCGTTGACCGCCGCCGCTTGCTTCTCTGCGGCGGCGGCCGCCGGCGGAGCGCCGCCGACCTATCGGGAATTCATGAAGCGCGCGCGTTTCTGCGCTAACGAATCCGCGCGCGGCGTTCCGGAGCCTTCCGCCGCGATGATTCCATCGCGGCTCGGCGAGTGGAACCGCTGCATGGCGCCGGTCGCCGATCGCATGACGCCGGCGCAACGCGAGACGCTGGCCGCCGGGATGCGCGCGTGCAACGCCAGCACGCCATACGCGGTGCGGCCGGGAGACAATATCGCATGCCTGCGCGGCGTGATCAGAAAAGTTTTTCCCGGTCCGGCCGATCTCGACGCACGCACGCGAATGGTCGGCGCGGAAATCGCTGGCCGCTGCGAGCAGCGTTACCCCACCGACGACAACGCCCAACTGAAATGCATCCATGCAGGCCTGCACGGCTTATCCGCGTCGGGCTTTCGCGGCGGCGATGTGGAATCGAACGCTCCTCCCCCTGCTGCAGCCGCCTCGGCACCGCCATCGCCGGCGCCGCTGGCGCCGGAGTGATGATCGCGCGCGCCAATCCGGCGAAACGCCGCGCTACCCGACATGTTTCAGATGCAATTGACCGGCCTCCGTCCATCAGACCTTTGCGTAACTGAGGGATGGAAGCGCGATAGAATGATTTTTCGAAGAATGGAGGTTTCCGCAGTGACGCGGCGGTGTCGGGAGGCGGCTTTTGCAAGCCAGTCGGGTGCGCACGACGCGTCAGGACCCCGGCGCCGAATCGCGCGTTGGCCACGGATAAGCCGCCGCGCTGACGACGGCTTTATCGTTGGCGTAAAACTTCTGATGAAGTAAGCGTGAATCCGGCGGAGGTCTTTGGCTTTTTAATCTTTGAATCGTACCGAATAGGCGCGACATATCCGATCGATCATCCGAGCGTATTCCGCATCCACGTCAATACCCAACGTGTTCGCGCGCTCAACCCGCGGCGGATGAACGTTATCGACGAACACAGGCACAAGCAGCACGAAATCATAGCCCATTACGTGAGTCTGTCCGATCGGACGGGTTGGTAATGAGCGGAACTTTTCGATCGTTTTGCGCGCGTCACGAGGATCATTCTCGCTAATCGCGAATTGAAATTCATCCCAGAGCGTCGAATCGCCTGATGATAGCCGAGGCAGAACATAATTAGTGAATCCCTCGGTGTCTTCACGGTATTGTTTTTTGACTTGATCGGCGACGTTAAGCACTCGCGTCGCAACGCCAACGATTACCGTGGCCACCAGAATCGCCTCGGACTTAACGCTATGGATCACCTGCAATGCGTCGTTGAGATCGTCATACCGTGCGTCAACGTTGCGATGCGCCGTCCAGACGGATTTGTTCTCAATGCAGATTCTGAGCTTACGCAAGTCCGGCTTCCCGTCGGCGGCGGCCTCTCCCATGAGGAGATCAATTTTACGACCACGCGCCCCCGGCGTTTTGGAATTCAACCATGTCCGGATTTGCCCTGAGTCAATATCGGCGCGCAGCGTTTCACAACCTTCCTCAAGGTCGCGAACGATGCCCTGGCTCACCAAATCGGAATGAATCTGCCGGCGCTGATTATGATATCTTTCGCTGGCGATACGCTCGACCACCGAATCAAACGGCGTGCTCATCGTATTAAATCGAGCGCACCTGACGCGCCAAGGCGAGACGCTTGATCAAGAGCCTTGTTTTCGGATATCGCCTGAAACGTATCAGTCCCACTATTGAGTCGGGCGGCGATTTCCGCCGGGATCGGCAGCCGGCTTAAAATGCGGCTTTGGAGACGAAGGAAATCTCCAGCAGCCCGCTGACAATTGGCGCGGAGCCATGCGGTCGAAAGATCGGAATTTAGGAATTCACAAAGGTCATCCACGACGGCCGGATTTCGAGGCACAATATAGTAGACCGAGTGCCGGGGAACTATTCGACCGCTTCGATCGATCCAAAAACGCGGAGATGCAACAATATCTTTGCACAGAATCTTTGGATTCAAGATGTCCCGCAAGGGCGGCGTTTCGTGAAATGCGTACCACGGTTTTCTGCGAACGCACGTTCTAGCGACAAGCTTTTGAGCAATCCCTTCCTGTCGAAGGTAAAACCCGAGAGAACCAAGCTTTGATTCATGAATCAGTCGGCCGTCGCCTGAATATGGAACAAGCATTGAACATTGAGCGGCAAGACGCGGATTTCCATCTCCTAATTCCCGTCCGGCTATCGTCGGATATGCGAACGGCTTGAGCGAGTCGTCGATCTTTTCATTTCTCAAAACAAATACTGCGTCCGCCCCAGTCGCAACGCCCGCGCTGACTCGACGACAGAAATCGCCGAGGGTTGAATCAGGCCTCGACTGGCTTTCGCCAGCGATTAAAGGCATCCAGGACTGTCCATCGCCGCAAAGCGCAATATATTTTATCGCGCCGTTTCTTCGAATCACTTTTGTACGGCCGGAATACTGGCGCCTGGAAACGGTGGTCACTGTGGGATAGGTAAGCAATGGTTCAAATATGGTTTCATCCACCAAATCGATTTCTTCAACATCGAATCGACTTAATAAACTGCGCAGCGGACTCGCGGCATCAACATATAAAAATTTCTCCGGCGTGATAAAGACTAATCGTCCGCCATCGTTCAAGAGGCGAAGCGCCCGTTCAAAAAACAGCAGATAGAGATCGAATCTGCCGCGCGCGGTTGAAAAACGCGTGCGATAAAGCTGCTTTTCAGTTTCGGACAATTCCAAAATGGATACATACGGAGGGTTGCCGACGACGAAGTCAAAAGATTCATCACAGGGATCGGCGAGAAAGTCCGCATTCCTGATCTGAATTTCAGGAATTCCGCCAAATTCGCGCTCCGCGCGGCGCCGTCTCCGGCTATCCGACTCCACGCCGACTATACGGGGAAGCGGTCCGCCATTTCGATCGCGCCACCGGAGGATGCCGCGGACAAAGGCGCCTTCGCCGCATCCGGGGTCGAGAATCGTCGATCTCGATGAGGGGCGCCGATCACGGAACAAGCGCTCAACCATCCGATCGACGACAAAATCAGGCGTGGGAACGAATCCCTTCACAAGTTATCCTCACACTTGTATCTACCATTTCGCCAATTGTTCGCTCAACTGGCCTCGCCGAATTGTTTCAACAGCATGAATTAAAATTGTCTTTGAGTAACGGTTGTGGCGGGGATCGCAAAGATTCCGCACTCCACAAATGTATTCTTCGACCGGGTTCAATGACGAACCGATATAGCAATCCGTCCAAACGCGGGGCAATCTCGCGGACGCCCGGCTGGCCCGTCGCGGTGCGCCCGAATGTTCGATTGGCCGCCGGCCGGGAACGGGCGGCTGGCGTGGCGTTGATAACTTTCGATTTGGCGGGTTCCTCCTGATCGTCATGCCCGGGCTTGACCCGGACATCCAGCGTTATGGATTCGCGGGTCAAGCCCGCGAATGACGATATGGTAGTGGCGTCCGCGCTGACGATGTGGCGATCACGCCCGTGAATCACGATTTGGGAGTCGCGCGCGCAATTCGCGGGACACGTTATTAGGTGGCGCGTTTCAGATCCGGGAAGTATTTGCGGAGTTGGTCGGCGAGGCGGCGGAAATCGACGGGCTTAAGCGCATAGGCGATCGCCCCCGCCTTCATGAAGCGCTCGCGATGGGCGGGGAAAGCCGACGCGGTAATCACCGCGATTTCGCAGCGCGGGTCTTCGCCGCGGATCGCGTCGAACAGGCCGGCGGCGTCGAGTCCGTCGAATTCCGGCATCTGGATATCAAGCGTGACCAGCTCGGGACGCAATTCGCGGAAGCGGTTCAGGCCGTCGCGCGGATTGTCCGCCGCGCCGACCACGTCGCATCCGATATTTTGCAGGCGCAGCGTCAATAACCGCTGCGTCACCGGTTCGTCTTCCACAATCAGAGTGCGCACCGCCATGATTCCGATTCCCGCTCGATCAATTCAAGCCGCATCGCGCGCCGGCCGGTTCGTGGCGCGCTCAAGATGCCGCGGCGGCAAATAATTGCCGCGCGATTGGCCGTACGCCGCGGCTACCCGGCGGAAAATTCAACCAGCTGAGGCGCGAAACTGCGGCCGGTCTGAAATTGAGCAAAGGCTATGCCGTGCGCCGGCGCGCCGCGCGGCCCGGCGAAATTACCTGGCGCTGGCGTTTTCGAATCGATGCGGCTATTCGTAGCGGCGAAATGGCGGACGGCCCGGCGAATCCGCGGCGGCGTCCGAATCGGGAGAGGAGGCGCCTCGATGAACTTCGGCCTGTTGATGTCCTTTCGCAATTCCTCGCGCGACGAGCTTTCCTATTCGGAACTCTATCGCAAACATGTCGATCTGGCGGCCGAGGCCGAAGACCTTGGCTTCGACACCATCTGGCTCACCGAGCATCATTTCGTCAAAGACGGCTATTCGCCCGCGATGATGCCGCTGGCGGCCGCGATCGCGGCGCGCACGAAACGGATCCGGATCGGCACGTTCGTGCTGTTGATGCCGCTGCATCATCCGATACACGTCGCGGAGCAGGCGGCGACGATCGACGCGCTTTCCAACGGGCGGTTCGATTTGGGCGTTGGTCAGGGCTACGTGCCGAGCGAATTCGCGGCGTTCAATATTCCGCGCGCGGAACGGAGCCTGCGCCTGCGCGAGGGAATCGAAATCGTGCGGCGGCTGTTCACCGAGGACAACGTCACCTACGAAGGGCAGCACTACATCGTGCGCAACGCGACGCTCTATCCCAAACCGACCCAACAGCCGCATCCGCCGATATGGATCGGCGCGCGCACGCGGTCGGCGACCGAACGGGCCGCTCGCAACGGCTACCATCTGGCGGGCACCGGATCGCGCCAGGCCGAGCTGTATCGCGAGGCGCTGAAGGCGGCGGGCCGGAATCCCGACGATTTCAATATCGCGCAACTGCGCTTCGGCTACGTGGCGGCGAAACGGGAAAAGGCGTGGGACGAATGCGAGTTCGGCCTGCACTACCTGATGACGCGCTACGGCCAGTGGATCGCCGAGGCGAACGACGTCAAGGGCGACGAAAACTACCGCGCGATTCCGCCGCTCGGCGAATTCCGCCGGCGGGCGGTGCTGGGCGATTTCGACCTGATGGTCGGCACCCCGGACGACGCGATCGCGCATCTGGAGGGCATCCAATCGTTCACGACGCATCTGGCGCTCGGCCTGGCGCTGCCGGGAATCGAGCCGAAAAAGCTGCGCGCCTCGATGAAGCTGTTCGCGGACAAGGTGATTCCGCATTTCCGCAAAAAATCGCGCGCGGCGCGCGGCAAGCCCGCCGCGTAAGCGCGCAACGAATACGGCGCGGTGTGATTACGCCGCCGCGCCGTGCGATCGATCGGAGACTCCGCGCGCTTCAGCGTCCGCCGCCGAGCAACGCCTTGAGCGCCTCGTCCATCTCGGCGAGCGCCTTTTTGACCGAAGGGCGTTGCCGCACCTTCGTCCACCACGCCGCGAGTTTCGGCCGGCCCTCGAGGGGAGGCTTCGCGCCGAAGCCGGGCAGCATGTTGACGGCGAAAAAAATAGTCGGCGCGAGCGCGCAATCGGCGAGCGTGAAATCGGCGCCGGCCGCGTAGCCTTCCGCCGCGAGCATCGTTTCGAGCTGATCGAGCCGGCCCTGCAATTCAGTGAGCTTTTCGGTGACGACCTTGTCGTCGCGGGTCTTCGGATTCAGATGGCCGAAGAGCGCGCGCAGCGGCGGTTCGAGATAGAGATCGTGGAAGCGGGTGAAGAGGCGCACCCGCGCGCGATCCTCGGGCGTCGCGGGAAGCAGGCGCGGGTTGGGAAATTTTTCTTCGAGATACTCGTTGATGACCTCGGATTCGGGAATGATCAGGCCGTCGGCGTCGAGGCACGGAATTTTGCCGAGCGGATTGATCGCGAGATACTCCGGCGATTTCATCCCGGCGCCGGGCGGCGGCGCGATTTCGACGTTCGCGCCTTTTTCGTAAATCACGATTCGCGACTTGGTTGCGAAGTTGGAAAGATTCATGTTGTAAAGCTTCATATCGGTGAAATCCCCCGCGCCGCGATCTTCGCGAGCGCCAAAGTTGCGTTATCGCAGGCGTTGATGAACGAGACAAGCCGCGCGGCGCTCAGTCGCCGTCTTCGGCGTCGCGCGCGCGTTGCATCCGATCGATATGGTCGGCGACGCGATTGATTTCGCGAGTCGCGTCGTTAACCGCCTTCTGCGCCTGATCCGCGGCGAGCTGCGCCTTGATCGCGGCCTGACGCGCCTGTTCGGCCGCGGCCTGCGCCTGCGCGGCGCGTTGCTGCGCTGCGGCGGCCTGCGCCCTGGCTTGCGCGATCTGTTCCGCCGACGGACCGCATCCGGCGGCGCCGGCGGCGATCGCGAGCGCGATCGCCGCCGCAAGCAAACGGCCGCGGATCACTTCGGCGCGAGCGCTTCCATCGTGCGCTCGTCGGGCAGCGCCTCGCTGTCCACCTTGAGCGGCAGGATGCAAACGTGGGTCGCGCCGGCCTTGAGATGGGCGTCGATACGGTCGCGGATTTTCGTCTCCGTGCCCCACGCGACGATTGCATCGACCAGCGCGTCGCTGCAGCCGTTGGCGAAATCCTCGTCCTTCCAGCCCAGATTCTTCAGATTGTTGGTGTAGTTGGGCAGGCGCGGCACATAGGTCTTCATATAGGTGCGCGCCGCCGCGCGGGCTTTCGCCGCATCGGTCTCGAGCAGGACGGCCTGGGCGGCGCAGATCCAGGGCTTCGGTCCGATCGCCGCGCGCGTCTTCGCGGTATGCTCCGGCGGCACGAAATAGGTATGCGTGCCGTTGGTCTCCGCGGCCGCCAGCGCGAGCATCTTCGGATGCAGCGCCGCGATCACGATCGGCACCTCCTCTTTCGGCGCGGGCGCCCGGTACAGCGCCGACTTCATCTTCGGCAGATATTCCTTCATGTAGCTGTAGGGCTTGTCGTACGAATGGCCGCGCAGGTTCGAGACCAGCGGCTTGTGGCTCACGCCGATGCCGAGCAGGAAGCGTCCGTTGGACAATTCGCCGACGGTCTTGGACGCCGCCGACATCGTGATCGGATCGCGCGCCCAGATATTCGCGATGCCGGTCGCGAAGATCAGGCGTTCGGTATGCGCCGCAAGATAGCCGGCATGCGCGAACGGCTCGCGGCCGACCGCCTCCGGAATCCATAATGCGCTGTAGCCGAGCTTTTCGACCTTGCGCGCGAACGCCGCCGTCTCCGGCGCCTTCATCCCGTCAAGAAAAAACCATACGCCGTGTTTGCCAAGTTCCATGGCTTCGTAATAACCCGCCGCGCCGTTCGCGTAAAGCCGTCCGCGAGCATTTCCCTTCGGCCCGCCGGCCGCGCTAAAAGTCCCTCAATCAATCCTTTCGCCCGAGGAGCGCCGTATCATGAAGATAGGCCTGTTGTTCGTCAATTCCGGCCCGTTCAGCAATCCCGACCTGCTTGCGCATCTGGCGGTCACGGCGGAAAAGTGCGGCGTCGAATCGCTCTGGACGGTCGAGCATGTCGTGATCCCGCAGGGCTACCAATCGCCCTATCCCTATTCGAAGAGCGGCAAGATTCCCGGCGGCGAGGACGTTTCGATTCCCGATCCGCTGATTCCGCTCGGCTTTATCGCGGCGATCACCTCGAAGGTCAAACTCGCGACCGGCATCCTGATTCTCCCGCAGCGCCATCCGCTCTATACCGCCAAGGAGGTCGCCACGCTCGACGTGCTCTCGCACGGCCGGATGATCCTCGGCATCGGCTCGGGATGGCTCAAGGAGGAATTCGACGCGCTCGGCCTCGATTTCCATCATCGCGGCGCGCGGACCGACGAGGCGATCCAGGCAATGCGCGCGGTATGGAACAACAGTCCGTCAAGTTTCCACGGCAAACATTTCAACTTCGGCCCGCTGATGAGCTTTCCCAAGCCGGTCCAGAAAGGCGGCGTGCCGATTCACGTCGGCGGCCATTCGCCAGCGGCTGCGCGCCGTGCGGGCAAATACGGCGACGGCTTCTTCCCGGCGATCGGCGACCACGCCAAGCTCAAGGAGCTGTTCGGCCTCATGCGCGACGCCGCGAAACAGGCCGGCCGTAATCCCGACGCGATCGAACTTTCGTGCATGGGCCGCGCCGACGTCGACGCGCTCAAGTCGTATCGGGACATGGGAATTTCGCGCGCCGTCATCCCGCCGCCCGCCTTCGATAAGGACGGCCTGACGCGCGGACTCGAAAAACTCGCCAACGAGGTAATCGCGAAACTCTGACGCGCGCGCCTTGGCGACGCAACGATCGAACGGAGTCGCAAGCATGAAAGCGGGAATCATCTTCGCCAATTCCGGCCCCTTCAGCCGCCCGGAGCTGTTCGGACAACTCGCGCGCGAGGCCGAGGAATTCGGCTTCGAATCGATCTGGACCGTAGAGCATGTCGTCGTTCCGCAGCCGCATACGCCCTACCCCGGCTCGAAGGACGGCCAGATGCCGGGCGGAGACGACGTCGCGATTCCCGATCCGCTGATCCCGCTCGGCTACGCCGCCGCCCTCACCAGCCGCATCAAGCTCGCCACCGGCATCGTGATTCTTCCGCAACGCCATCCGCTCTATCTCGCCAAGCAGCTCGCGACAATCGACCTGCTGTCGCACGGCCGGATGATCCTCGGCATCGGCAGCGGATGGATGAAGGAAGAGTTCGCCGCGGTGGGCGTCGATTTTCATCGGCGCGGCGCGATCACCGACGAATCGATTCAGGCGATGCGCGCGGTATGGAACGACAATCCCGCGAGCTTCCACGGCCAGCATTTTCATTTCCACGACGTTAAAAGCCTGCCCAAGCCGGTCCAGCCCGGCGGCGTGCCGATTCATGTCGGCGGCCATTCGGCGGCGGCCGCGCGCCGCGCCGGACGTTTCGGCGACGGTTTCTTTCCGACCATCGTCGATCCGGCCAAACTGAAAGCGATTTTCGCGACCGTCCGCGAGGAGGCGAAACACGCGGGACGCAATCCCGACGCGATCGAGTTCACCGCGATGGGCGCGGCGAAGCTTGACGCCGTGCGCGCCGCCCAGGACGTGGGCGTTCAGCGCGTAGTGTTCGGTCCTCCGGCGAGCGATCCGGCTAGACTCCGCGCCGGACTCGAGCGGATCGCCAACGATATCATCGCGAAAATCTGAAACCTGATGGAGATCCCACGATGGATGGCTCACCGATGACGCGCGAGCGGCTGGCCGATCTGACACGGCGGTTCGTCGATGCGTTCAATCGCATCGATCTCGACGCCGTGATGGAATTTTTTGCCGACGACGCGATCTATGACGAATTCAACGGCCGCCGCAATCGCGGACGCGACGCGATTCGCGCCGCCTTCACGCCGCAATTCACGGGCGCGTTCGGCCGGATGCAATTCCTCGACGACGATCTCTTTATCGACGCGGCGACCGGCAAGGTGATGGCGAGCTGGCGCTGCACGCTCGACGTGAAGGGCCATCCGACTTCATGGCGCGGACTCGATTTGCTGCACTTCCGGCCCGACGGCAAGCTCGTCCAGAAACTCACCTACGCCAAGGCCAAAGCCCCGTTGTTCGAGGATTGAATTTGGTATTTATCATTCACTGAATTAGAGCGTCCGCCGATTAATTCCTGTGCTACGAATAGCCGCAACGAACGGCGGCGGCCAAGCCCTCGCAACCCTGTCGATTTTTCGCAAATGACGTTCGAGCAACGCCGCCATCTCGGCAGCGGCCATATTGCCGGATGAATACGCAAATATTTTCAATCCGTGCCGTATGATTTGATCCCTTTCTAAGGGACTGTATCTCAGCGCTTTATCCTTGGTCAGGACAGCCCAACCGTTCGATGCTGGCAGCGGAAACCATTCCTCGTCCACTGTTCCGCGCGCGAAGTGTTTCAGGTGTCGTTCGTAAGGAAACCCGTGCTTCTCAAGAATCTCAAGTATCTTTTTACAGTCGCAGAGATTTTCATCGAGATACAGAATGGTTTGGAAATTATGCCGCTGATTTGCGGTACTCACCTTCCCATCTGATCGCTTCCCAGATTTCTTCTTCCGTCCGGCCATACTCGTCCGCCAACGACTTTGGATCCTCCCTGGCCGCGAACCGCGACGCGATGACGGCGGTGCTGATGCCGGTACCATCGATCACTGATCTTCCGGATGAAATCATCGGGCTCATCGAGATGATCATTGGCTCATTTGCTCGTTCCCGGTAGACGAACGGGTAATATTTGACTGGTCCCTCTGCGCTAACGACAACACGTTTCAAATATATGTCGATAATGCTCTTAAGCGTGAGCTGGCCTCCGCGGGACAAATTCACCGCGACGCTCTCTTCCGACTCCTGATGAAAAAGGTCAACGCCATCCGTTTTGAACCGGCGGTCAAGCAGCGGATGATCCGTGTTGAAACTTCTTTTAAGAAATTCAAGTCCATTACGGACTTTGGCCATGCGCAACCTGTATCGGACCGTCAGTGCTTTCAGTGTATGGCACTCAAGCAAGTTCACGAACGAGAGTTCCGGCGGCGTGTGCGACGCTAGTTCTATCAGCGCTTTGCGATGACCGCGGCCGGCAATCCAATACATGAGCGTCGTATAATTGACACTCAAGATTCGCGCCGCTTCAGCGGGACTATAGGCTGGCGCCAAGAGAATTCTATTTTTCGCCCAGTCGTTCATTTCACTTCTTCTTCGATTCTCTACCATCACCAGTCGTCGTCAAACAATATCTCTCAAACTGGCCGCGCGGCGAGTTCAAACTGATTTGATCGCGCCGCCTTCGATCCGAATCAGCGAACCCGTGATATAGCCCGCCAGCGGACTCGCGATAAACGCCGCCAGCGCGCCGAACTCCGCCGGATCGCCCATCCGGCCCACCGGAATCTGTTTGGCCGCGCGTTCGGCGAATTCGTCGGCCGAGATCTGCTGCCGCGCCGCCATGCTCCGCTGCACCTGCATCACGCGGTCGGTCTTGAAGGCGCCAGGCAGGAGCGTATTGACCGTAACGCCTTCCGCCGCGACCTCGCCCGCCAGCGTCTTGGCCCATCCGACGACCGCGCCGCGCAGGGTGTTCGAGACCGCGATAATCGGAATCGGCTGCACCACCGATTCGGAAGCGACGTTGATAATCCTGCCCCATCGGCGCGAGCGCATGTCGGGCAGCACCAGTTCGGTCACGCGGAACGTGTTGAGCACCATCGCGCGGAACTGCTGCTCCCAGACTTCCGGCGCGACTCCGATCGCGCGCGACGGCGGCGGGCCGCCCGAATTGTTCAGCAGAATATCGATCGGACCTAACTCCTTGCGCGCGTGCGCGACCGCGCGCTCGATACTTGGCCAATCCGACATGTCGGCGGCGACGCCGATCGCGCGCCCGCCCCGGCTTTTGATTTCCGCGACCGCCTGATCGATCGCCTCCTGGCCGCGCGCCGCGATCGCGACCGCGACGCCTTCGCCGGCGAGCGCGTCGGCCACGCCCCGCCCGAGTCCCTTGCTCCCGCCAAATACGATCGCGGTCTTCCCCGCCAGTTTCAGATCCATCGCTCAATCGCTCCTTTGAATTCTTTGCTATGGCTCCCCGCGCCCGTCATCTTCGTTGATCGCGACAAAAAATTACAATCGCGCTGATCATAAATCCTGCAGTAAATGACCCACGTCGCTTTTCACTCACCAGCGAAATGTGCTCAAAGAATCATCGAAACACGCGCCAGCGTCAGCGAGGATTGCGCCGATGAGCACCGCCGAAAAACCCGTACTGGTCCATCATGAAGCCCCCCTCGGATGGATCGTCATCAACCGCCCGCAGGTCAAAAACGCGCTCAACTTCGAGGCCTGGAAAGGCATCGTCAGCGCGGTCGAAGAGCTCAACGCCGACCCCGACGTGCGGGTTATCGTGATGCGCGGTTCGACGCTCGACTCCTTCATCTCCGGCGCGGACATCTCCGAATTCCCGAGCCATCGCGCGAACGCCGAGCAGGCCCGCGCCTACCGTTCGGCGCCGTCCAACGCGACCAGCGCGCTGGCCAACTCGCCGAAGCCCGTGGTCGCGATGATCGCCGGAATCTGTATCGGCGGCGGACTGCAGGTCGCCCTCTCGTGCGACGTCCGGATCGCCGCGCGCGGCACGCGGATGGGCATCCCGGCGGCGCGGCTCGGCCTCGCCTATCCGCTCGACGGCGTGCTCTCGCTGATGCAGATCGCGGGACCGGCCAACGCGCGCGACATCCTGATGTCGGCGCGGATTTTCGACTCCGAAGAGGGGTACGCGATGGGCCTCGTCAACAAGCTGGTCGATAAGGACGAACTCGAGGCCGTCGTGCGCGACTACGCCGGCCGGATGGCGATGAACGCGCCGCTGACGATGGCCGCCGCCAAGATGACGATTCGCGAGGGACTGCGCGACGGCGCCGAACGCGACAGCGCCGCGATCGCCGAGATGGTCGCGCGATGCTTCAACAGCGAGGATTATCGCGAAGGCGTCAAGGCGTTCATGGAAAAACGCCCGCCGCGATTTCAAGGCCGTTAGCCGGCGGCCATCTCGCGACACTTTCGTAATCCTTTGAAATCATTGAGTAATTCCAACAATTCAAATTTCAGCATTGACAAACAGTCCAGACTGATTGTAACAGTCCAGCTCGATTGTGTATCCGGGCGCTGAACGGCGCCTAGTGGCGCCGCGGGACGTCGCAGGACGGTCTCGGCGGACGCGGAACGGATAACAAGTCGCTCATGTCCGTATTACAAGAAGAACGCAGCGCCGAAACCCGGCGCAAACTGCTAGACGCGACGCTCGAATGCCTGCACGAGTTCGGCTACGCGGGCACAACCACGATCGAAATCGCGCGGCGGGCGGGAGTGTCGCGCGGCGCCCAGTTGCATCACTACCCCCGCAAGCAGGAACTCGTCGCGAGCGCGCTGGAGCATGTGTTCACGCTCCGGCTCGAACAGTTCCGCAACGCCGCGGTCGAGCTTCCGGCCGGCCGCGAGGCGCGCGTCAACGCCTTGATCGACCTGCTCTGGCCGGCCTTCCGCGGCCCGGCGTTTTACGCCTGGCTGGAGTTGGTGGTCGCGTCGCGGACCGACGCCGCCCTGCGCGACGCCGTGCGCGCCGCGAGCCGGCGCTTCGAAGAGGGCGTGCGGCGGATTCTGGCCGCGATTTTCGGCGTGAGCGAGGACGCGCGCGGCGCGGCGGGCGCGATCGAGTTCGTGGTCTTCGGACTGCTCGAATCGCTCGCGATCGAGCATTCGCTGCGCGACGCGGAAGGCGCCGACCGCGCCGAATTCGAGGCCGCTATCGGGTTTCTGAAGAATCTTGCCAATTTTATCGTGGACCGGTCCGTCGGCCCGGTCTGCAATACGCCAGGCGAGGCCGGCCGCTGATGGACGAACAGATTTATTTCAACCCGTGGGATCCCGCGTTCCGCGACAATCCCTATCCGCACTACAAGCCGCTATACGGCCGCCCGCCGCATCTGCTCAACCTGTTCATCCCGATGGCGCTGGTCGCGAATTACGCCGACGCGGTCGAGATTCTGGGCGACCATCGCCGCTTTTCCAGCTCGGACCAGGCGAACCGAACGTTTGAAGAGCAGGACCGAACGCTGTTCGCGGGCGCGGCGACGATGCTGTTTTCGGATCCGCCAACGCATACGCGGCTGCGCAAGCTGGTAAGCCGCGCGTTCACGCCCAAGCGAATCAAGGACCTCGAACCGCGGATTCGTGAAATCACCGCGACGCTGCTCGATCGAGCGGCCTCGCGCGGCGCGTTCGAGGTCGTCGCCGACCTCGCGACTCCCCTGCCCGTGATGGTGATCGCGGAGATGCTCGGCGTTCCGCCGGGCGATTACGAACAGTTCAAGCATTGGTCGGACAAGATTATCGAGAGCGACAATGTGCCGCCCGGGATGCCGCTGCCGGACGAGATCAAGCAGGCGGCGCAGGAGTTGCGCGGCTACTTCGCGCAGGCGATCGAGAGCCGCCGGCGCGAACCCGGCGCGGATTTGATCAGCGCGCTGGTCGCCGCGCATGACGAAGATGACGCCCTGAGCGCCGGCGAATTGCTCGCGTTCGTGCTGCTCCTGCTGCTGGCCGGCAACGAGACCACGACCAATCTGATCGGCAACGGGATGCTCGCGCTCGGGCGCAATCCCGACCAACTCGAATTGTTGCGATCGCGGCCGGATTTGACCGCGCAAGCTGTCGAAGAAATGTTGCGATACGACGGGCCGGTACAATCCACGGTGCGCTACAACGTCGAGCCGGTCGAAATCAGCGGCGCGCGGATCGAGCCGAACACAACCATTTTCGTGATTCTGGCGGCGGCGAATCGCGATCCGGCGCGTTATGCGAATGCGGACAAATTCGATATCACGCGCGAGCCGATCGGCCATCTCGCCTTCGGCGACGGGATTCATTTCTGCCTCGGCGCGGCGCTGGCGCGGCTGGAAGCGACGATCGCGTTCGGCGCGGCGCTCGAGCGTTTTCCGCGGCTGCGGCTGGCCGAGCGCGACGCGCCGTTGCGGTACAAGGGTTCGTATTTTCTGCGCGGCTTGAGCGCGCTCACGCTGGCAATAGATTAAAGCGAGGCAAACCGATGGCGGCTGCGATCGAAAACGAACCGATCTATTTCAATCCGTGGGACGAGGCATACCGCGCGAATCCATATCCGTACTACGCGCCGCTTTATCGCCGTCCGCCCCATCTGATGAATCTCTTCATCCCGATGGCGCTGGTGGCGCGGCATGCCGACTGCACGGCGATTCTGCGCGATTACGAAAACTTCTCGAGCGTGCCCCCGATGTCGCCGTTTCTCGAACAACGCCTGGCGGTGTTCGGCACGGCGCCGCGCGTAGTCTTTTCCGATCCGCCCGTCCATACCCGACTGCGCAAGCTGGTGAGCAAGGCCTTCACGCCGCGGCGAATCCGCGATCTTGAGCCGCGAATTCGCGAAATCGCGGCGTCGTTGATGGCCAAGGCGAAGGCGAACGGAAAATTCGAGGTGATGGCCGACCTGGCGAATCCCCTGCCGGTGATGGTCATCTCGGAAATGCTCGGCATCGAGGCGCGCGATTACGAAAACTTCAAGCACTGGTCGGACGTCGTCGTCGAGTCCGACATGATTCCGCCGGGCGTGCCGCTGCCCGACCGGGTAAAGGAGGCGTTCGGCGCGTTGCGCGCGTTTTTTATCGAGGAAATTGAGCGGCGCCGGCGCGAGCCCGGCGACGATCTCGTCAGCGCGCTGGTCTCGGCCCGCGACGACGCCGACGCCCTGACCGAAGAGGAACTGATCGCTTTCGTAGTCCTCCTGTTGATGGCCGGAAACGAGACCACGACCAATCTGATCGGCAACGGGATGCTCGCGCTCGGACGCAATCTTGACCAACTCGAACTGCTGCGGACGCATCCCGAATTGACGCCGCGGGCGATCGAGGAAATGCTGCGCTACGATTGTCCTGTTCAATCGGCGGCGCGCTATCCCAAGCATGACGTTGTCGTCGATGGCGTCGAAATCAAGGTCAACACGCCGACTTTTATTATCGTCGCGGCGGCGAATCGGGACCCGGAAAAATTCGACCATCCGGAGCGGTTCGATATCACGCGCGAGCCGAACGAGCATCTGGCGTTCGGCGACGGCATCCATTACTGCCTCGGCGCGTCGCTGGCGCGGATGGAAGGCGCAATCGCAATTAGCGCGGCATTGCAAACCTTCCCGCGTTTACGGTTGTCCGATCCCGATGCGCCTTTGACGTACAAGGGATCGTATTTCCTCCGTGGTCTGAGTTCGCTCACAATGGCGGTGGACTGAGCGCTCCCAGATGTCCCGAGGCCGTCCGGAGGCGCCACGACGCCGCCGGAGACGGCCCGAGACGGCCGGCCGCTTGACCATCCGCATGAGCGACGACCAGATCGTAACGCCAACGCCGGCCGAACCGGACCGCGCCGCCCCGCGTCTGCCGGGATGGCTGCAACTGCCGCCGTTCACGCCGCGCCAATGGCGCGTGTTCGCCATCTCGACGACGGCAGGCTTTTTCGATCAATACGACGGCGCCCTGCTCAGTCTCGCGCTCAAGCAGATTCAGCGCGGCCTGAATATCGCCGAGGGCCAGCTCGGCGCGATGCTCTCCGTGATTCGGCTGGGCTACCTGCTATCGCTCCTGATTTCGCCGCTGGCGGATATTTTCGGCCGGCGCAGCCTGCTGATGTACACGATCATCGGCTATACCGTGTTTACCGGCGCGAGCGCTCTGGCGCCGCACCAACGCGGTTTCGTCGCGTCGCAGTTTCTGGCGCGCGGTTTTTCCGGCGCCGAAGCGACAGTTTCGCTGGTGATCCTGGCGGAAGAGGTTGACGCCGCGGTGCGCGGATGGGCGATCGGCCTGCAGGGCGCATTGGCGTTAAGCGGCTATGGACTCGCCGCGATCGTCTTTTCGCTGATTGCGATAATTCCTTATGGCTGGCGTGGTCTTTATGCGCTCGCGCTGCTGCCGCTCGTCCTCATTGTTCCGTTGCGGCGGATGCTGCCCGAGAGCCGCCGCTTCGAGTCGGAAACGGCGGCTCGGGTGGAACGGTTGAGCCTATACGATCCGATCATGGCGCTGGTGCGAGTGTCGCCGCGCCGGGTCGCGATGATCGTGGCGGTCGCGTTTCTGAATGCGATGGGCTGGAGTCCGGCCAGCCTGTTTTTTCCCAAGTATCTTCAGGACGCGCATCATTGGAGTCCCGGACAGGTTTCGAGCCTGATCGTTTTCGGCGGCGCGATAGGGATTCTAGGCAGCGTCGTCGCCGGCCGGCTGAGCGACCGTTATGGGCGGCGCACGATGGGCGCGCTGTTCCTGCTGTGCGGGCCGATTTTCGCAATCTGGATGTACGCGGTGCGCACCGATACGGTGATCGGCATCTGGATCGCCCGGTTGTTCCTCGATACCGCCGGTGCGACGATACTAGTCGCCTATAGCGCCGAACTTTTCCCGACCTCGCATCGCTCGGCCGCCGCCAGCGCCACCACGGTCGCGGGCACCACGGGCGCCGCGCTCGGCCTGCTGCTCGAAGGATACCTTTACGCGGCCAGCGGATCGCACTGGCGCGCGATTCAGCTCCTGATGGCGTTTTCGATCGCGGCGGCGATCCTGATGTACCTCACGTTTCCCGAAACCGCCGGGCGGGAACTGGAAGAAATCGCGCGCGAGCACGGCGGCGCTGCGCGGCGCGCGGCGATCAGTTAGATTGGCGCGCGTGAATTCGGCGCTTCGCAACTTGATTCCGCGGCGGTTCACGCTCGCCGCGTTCGCCACGTTGATGCTGGTCGCGGGGGCCGCGCTCGACGCGTGCGCCCACGGGCCGCGAGTGGAGATCGTCGCGCCCAATGGCGCGGTCCGCGCGACCGTAAACGTCGAAATCGCCGACACCGAGGCGTCGCGCGAACTGGGCCTGATGTACCGGCGGCATCTGGACGAAAACGCCGGCATGATTTTCGTTTTCGCGAAACCCAGCCATCTGCAGTTCTGGATGAAGAACACGGTGATTCCGCTGGACATGATTTTCGCCGGCGCGGATCGCCGAATTGTCGGCATCGTGCGCGAGGCCCGGCCGTTCACCGAAGCGATCGACGCGGTCGATGGCGACTCACAGTATGTGCTCGAAGTAAACGGCGGTTTCTGCGCGCGCCACGGCGTCGCGGCGGGCGACAAGTTGGTGTTTTTGGGATTCGCTCCGCAATCCCGCGACTAGGATTCAAACGTCGGAGCCGAGGCTTCGGGATGGCGCGCATGCCACGCGAAGGTTCCCACCGCGCCCGCCAGATAGAGGATTCCGAACGCGATCGCGGAAACCCAGAATCCCATCGTGACCGCGCCGCCGTGCGATTGCTGGACGGCCTGCGCGATCCGGTAAAATTCGAAGCGCATCGCGGTGAAAATAATCAGCGCGGCGAGCGCGCAGAGCCGGCTGTTGCGATAAATTCCGAAGGCGAGCGCGATAAACAGCGCCGGCGTGGCGTAGGCCGCCGCCTGACCGCCGGCCACCGGGCTGCCCGCCACGAAAAGCGCGGTGCCGAAGCCGCTGACGCCCGCGGCGGCCCATCCGCAAGCGACCAAAATCCGTATCAACGTATCGTTCATGCTCCTCAATTACCGATAAATTTACGGCGGAGCGAGCGCCACGGACGGGTTTCGCCGCCCCGCGCCCAATTGATATATTTTTGAGTTGCGTCGTATTCTGACGCGATCACCGGTCCGCTGGGTAGATGGTTTAGCTGATGGGATTGAAAGAGAACATAGAACGCATCCAGGAATTGACGCGCCAGGCCGAAAGCGGCGGCGGCATCGAGCGGCTCAAGCGCCAGCGCGAGGGCGGCCGCATGACCGCGCGCGAAAGAATCGATTTTCTGCTCGACCCCGGTTCGTTCGTCGAACTCGACAAATTCAAAACGCATCGCTGCGACGATTTCGGAATGGGCGAGCGAAAGATTCCGGGCGACGGCGTCGTGACCGGCTACGGCACGATCGACGGCCGGCAGGTATGCGTCTTTTCGCAGGATTTCACGGTCTTCGGGGGCAGCCTTTCGGGGGCCTTCGCCGAAAAGGTGTGCAAGGTGATGGACCTTGCGACGAAGTCGGGATGCCCGGTGATCGGGATCAACGATTCAGGCGGGGCGCGGATTCAAGAAGGCGTGGTTTCGCTCGCCGGTTATGCCGATATTTTCCTGCGCAACGTGCTCTCGTCCGGGGTGATACCGCAGATTTCGGCGATCATGGGACCGTGCGCGGGCGGCGCGGTCTATTCGCCGGCGATGACCGACTTTATCGTGATGGTGCGCGACACCTCCTACATGTTCATCACGGGGCCCGACGTGATCAAGGCGACCACGCACGAAGAAGTCACGATGCAGGCGCTGGGCGGCGCCGACACGCATTCGACGAAATCCGGCGTATGCCATCTGGAGGCACCCGACGACGAGGCGGCGCTGCTCACGATTCGCGAGCTGCTCTCCTACATGCCGTCGAACAACGTCGAAGATCCGCCGTTCAAACCGACCGGCGACGATCCAGGCCGGCGCGACGACGCGCTCGATTCGATCGTGCCGGAAAATCCGAACAAGCCGTACGACATGCGCGACGTGATCACGCGGGTCGTGGATGACGGACATTTCTTCGAGATTCAGCCCGACTGGGCGCAGAATATCCTAATCGGTTTCGCGCATCTCGGCGGCTACTCGGTGGGCGTCGTGGCGAACCAGCCGGGCTATCTGGCGGGATGCCTCGATATCGACGCTTCGGTCAAGGGGGCGCGCTTCGTACGCTTTTGCGATTGTTTCAATATTCCGCTGGTGACCTTCGTGGACGTGCCGGGCTTTCTGCCGGGCACGGCGCAGGAGTTCGGCGGAATTATCCGGCACGGCGCCAAGCTGCTCTACGCCTTCTGCGAGGCGACCGTGCCAAAGGTGACGGTGATCACGCGCAAGGCCTACGGCGGCGCATACGACGTTATGTCGTCCAAGCACATCCGCGGCGATTTCAATTTCGCGTGGCCGACCTCGGAGATCGCGGTGATGGGGCCGGACGGCGCCGTCAATATCATCTTCCGCGGGCAGATCGAGAAAGCCGCGGACCCGGCCGCCGAAAAGGCGCGGCTGGTCGAGGAATACCGGCAGAAGTTCGCCAATCCATTCAAGGCCGCCGAGCTGGGCTATATCGACGAAGTGATTATGCCGCGCGACACGCGGCCGCGGTTGATCGCGTCGCTAAAGGCGTTGGAAAACAAGCGCGAGAAAAATCCGCCGCGCAAGCACGGCAACATACCGCTGTAAAACGGCGCGGATGGCGCCGCACAATTTGAGGAAAATCGGACCAGCACTGATGTTCAAGAGAATTTTGATTGCGAACCGCGGCGAAATCGCGGTGCGCGTGATTCGCGCCTGCCGCGATTTGGGAATCGAATCGGTCGCCGTGTACTCGGAGGCGGATCGGGCGGCGCTGCACGTGCGCGAGGCCGACTATGCGGTCGCGGTGGGACCCGCGCCCGCGCGCGAGAGCTATTTGAATACCGAGCGGATTCTCGACGCCGCCCGCGCAACCGGCGCCGACGCGATCCATCCGGGGTACGGCTTCTTCTCCGAAAACGCCGGATTCGCGCGCGCCGTCGCGGCGGCGGGAATCACATTTATCGGACCGCCGCCCGAGGCGATAGAGAAAATGGGCGACAAGGTCGAGGCGCGCAAGCTGATGTCGGCGGCCGGCGTGCCGGTGACCCCTGGATCGCCCGACACGCTCGAGACGGAAGAAGAAGTGCGCGCGGTCGCGAAGAAAGTCGGCTTTCCGATCATGCTGAAAGCGGCGGCCGGGGGCGGCGGCAAAGGGATGCGGCTGGTCGAGAACGACAAGGACCTCGCTTCGGCGGTGCGCACGGTCGCGAGCGAAGCCAAATCGTCGTTCGGCGACGGGCGTTTTTACGTCGAGAAATATCTGAACCGGCCGCGCCATATCGAAGTGCAGGTCTTCGCCGACCAGCAGGGCGAGACGGTGCATCTGTTCGAACGCGAATGCTCGATCCAGCGCCGCCATCAGAAGGTGGTCGAAGAATCGCCGTCGCCGTTCATCACGCCGGCGATGCGCAGCGAGATGGGCGAAGTCGCGGTGCGGGCGGCGCGCGCGGTCGGCTACGTCGGCGCGGGCACGATCGAATTTCTCGCCGACGCCGAGCGGAATTTCTACTTCCTCGAAATGAACACGCGCATCCAGGTGGAGCATCCGGTGACCGAGATGGTCACAGGAATCGACCTGGTGAAGGCGCAAATCGAAGTCGCGGCGGGGATGCCGCTGCCCTTCAAGCAGAAGGATTTGGCGCAGCGCGGATGGGCGCTTGAGTGCCGGATTTACGCCGAGGACCCGGCGGCGGGTTTTGTGCCTGCGCCCGGCAAGATCGAAACGATGCGGCTGCCGGACGGTCCCGGCGTTCGAGTCGACGCGGGCGTCTATGAAGGCGCCGAGGTTTCGCTCTTTTACGATCCGATGATCGCGAAGCTGGTCGCGTGGGGCCGCGATCGGAACGAGGCGATCGGGCGGATGCGGCGCGCGCTGGGCGAGTTCGTGGTGACCGGAGCGCTGACCACGAACCTGGATTTCCATCGCTGGATAGTCGAGCATCCGCGCTTTATCGCGGGCGATTTCGACACCAATTTCATCAAGCAGGAATATCGTCCTGAAGCCGCCGCCAAAGAGGCCGATGACGCGCATCTGGCGGCGCTGCTGGCGGCGGCGGTGATGGCCTATCGCAACGGCCATAACGGCGCGTCGGCGGCGCAGCCGATAGCCGCGGCGCCGGCCGCGGGCGGCGTGGTTTCACCGTGGAAGATACTCGGCCGCCTCGACATGCTGCGGCGCTAGGAAGGGCAAGGAGAAGACGGCACGATGCCGACGCGATTCGTGGCGACGCTGGGCGACGCCGAACATCAGATTGAAGTCGAAGAACTTGCGGCGCATACGCTGCGCCTGGGAATTGGCGGGCGGGACTTCGAAGTGGACGTGCGGCAGGTCGGGCCGTCGTCGTACTCGATTCTGCTGGAGCGGCGATCGTTCGATTTCGACGTCGCCCGCGACGGCGACGAAGTGGTCGTGGCGTCGCGCCGGGGCGCGACGCGGGTCGGGCTGGCGGACGCCGCCCGCAAACGCCATCACGGCGGCTCCGCGCGCGCGCATGCGGGCGGACGCGCCGAGCTCAAGGCGATGATGCCGGGACGGGTGGTGAACGTGCTGGTCGCGGTGGGCGACGAGGTTGCGCTGCACCAGGGGATCGTCGTGGTCGAGGCGATGAAGATGGAGAACGAATTGAAATCGCCCAAGGCCGGCAAGATCGCGGAGATCAAGGTAAAACCCGGCCAGACCGTCGAAAAGGGCGAGTTGCTGGTCGTAGTCGAATAGGCGGCGAGGCGAGAACCATGGCGGAGCAGGAACGCACGCTGGCTGAAGCGCGGAAGAATTGGGAAGAAAAGCGCGTGGCGCCGGCGCTGAAGCGCGGCGGCGAGCGGCGCGACCGGTTTGCGACGACTTCGGGGATCGAGATCAAACGCGTGTACGATCCCGAGGATCTGAACGGTTTCGATTTCCTGAGCGATCTGGGATTTCCGGGCGAATATCCGTTCACGCGCGGCGTGCAGCCGACGATGTATCGCGGACGGTTGTGGACGATGCGCCAGTATGCGGGTTTCGGCGACGCCGAGGAATCGAACCGGCGCTACCGCTACCTGTTCGCCAACGGCCAGACCGGGCTTTCGGTCGCGTTCGATTTGCCGACGCAGATGGGCCGCGACCCCGACCATCCGCTGGCGCGCGGCGAGGTCGGGCGCGTCGGAGTGTCGATCGCGTCGCTGGCCGACATGGAAACCCTGCTGGCGGAACTGCCGCTGGACAAGATTTCGACCTCGATGACGATCAACGCGACCGCGTCGACGCTGCTGGCGCTCTATCTGGCGGTCGCGGAAAAACGCGGCGTGCCGTGGAGCAAGATCAACGGCACGATCCAAAACGACGTCCTGAAGGAATATATCGCGCGCGGCACTTATATTTACCCGCCGCGCGGATCGATGCGGATAATCACCGATATTTTCGAGTTCGCGAGCAAAGAAGTTCCGAACTGGAACACGATTTCGATCTCGGGCTACCATATTCGCGAAGCGGGATCGACCGCCGCGCAGGAACTGGCGTTCACGCTGGCCGACGGAATCGCGTACGTCGAAGCGGCGGTGAAGGCGGGTCTCAAAGTCGACGATTTCGCGAGCCGGTTGTCGTTCTTCTTCAACGTCCACAACAATTTCTTCGAGGAAATCGCGAAGTACCGGGCGGCGCGGCGGATGTGGGCGCGAATCATGAAAGAACGCTTCGGCGCGAAAGACGAGCGTTCGATGATGATGCGGTTCCACGCGCAGACCGCAGGTTCGACCCTGACCGCGCAGCAGGTCGAGAACAACGTCGTGCGAGTGACGCTGCAGGCGCTCGCCGCCGTGCTCGGCGGGGCGCAATCGCTGCACACCAATTCCAGGGACGAGGCGCTGGCGCTGCCGACGGAAAATTCGGTGCTGCTGGCGCTGCGCACGCAGCAGGTGATCGCGCACGAATCCGAGGTGACCGACACGATCGATCCGTTGGGCGGATCGTATTACGTCGAGACGCTGACCGCGGAATTGGAAAAGAAGGCCAACGAATATCTGAACACGATCGACGATCTGGGCGGCGCGGTCGCGGCAATCGAGCGCGGCTTTCAGCAGCGCGAAATTCACAACGCTGCATTTATCTATCAACGCGAGATCGAGACCAAGGCGCGGATAATCGTGGGCGTGAACGAATTCACCACCGGCGACGCGCCTCCGGGCGAGATACTGAAGGTGAACCCGGCGATCGAGGAAAAGCAGCGCGCTCGAATCGAGCGGGTGCGGGCGGAACGATCGCAGCCGGCGGCGGCGGCCGCGCTCGAACGGGTGGAACGGTGCGCGCGCGAAGGCGGCAACCTGATGCCGCCGATTATCGACGCGGTGCGTTCCTACGCGACGCTGGGGGAAATCGCGGATGCGATGCGCCGCGTGTTTGGCGAGTATCATCCCAGCAACGAAGTTTAACGAATTCGTAACGCGTCGAACGAAGTTTGCCGTCGCACGGACTTTTCTTGCGAGCCGCCGTCAGGATAATGAAGGCGCATCGTCGCGCTTGCGGACAGCCGCGCACATATGGAGAGACGAGATAGATGGGTCCTTTTCCGAAAGGGGTGTTTCTGACCAAGGGCGTCGGCCGGCATCGCGAGAAGCTCACGTCGTTCGAGCTGTCGCTGCGGTCCGCGCAAATCGCGGAATTCAACCTCGTGCGCGTGAAGTCGATTTTCCCGCCGAACTGCAAGCTGATTACGCCGCAAGAGGGCCTGCGCTACCTGAAGCCGGGGCAGATCGTATTCGCCGTGATGAGCGACAACGCGACCGACGAACCGCATCGGCTGTGCGCCGCGTCGGTCGGAGTGGCGATTCCCGCCGACCCGCGCCATTACGGTTACCTGTCGGAACATCACAGCTTCGGCGAAACCGAGCAGAAGGCGGGGGATTACGCCGAAGATCTGGCCGCGATGATGCTGGCGACGATTCTCGGCGTGGACTTCGATCCCAACGCCAGCTACGACGAGCGCAAGGACATCTGGCGCGTCTCCGACAAAATCGTCTCGACGCGCAACGTCACGCAATCGGCGATCGGAGATCGCGACGGATTATGGACGTCGGTGGTGGCGGCGGCGGTGTTCGTCGATCTGCCGAACGGAAAATAGCCCCTATCGCGCACGCCGGTTGCATCGCCATGCAGGCGACCTTACCCTTGGATCATGAAGATCGAGATTCTGTACTGCGTCCCCTGAGGGTATAAATCCCGCGCGGCCAGTTTGGCCGCCAGCATCGCAAAGCGGTTCGATCAGCAGGCCGAAATCAAACCGGGCCGCACCGGTCAGTTCGACGTGATAGCGGACGGATCGCTGATCTACTCGAAAGCCCAAACCGGGCGTTTTCCGGTTGACGGCGAAGTCGAAGACGCGCTGGCCCGTATCATTCCGGCCTGAACGCGACCGCATCGATTAGCCAGGAACGGAAAAAGCGAACCGGGACGCCCGATTCCGTCAGCGATCTTCGGGCGCGGCCAAGATGCGGCCGAGTTCGTTCGCGGCCAGCCGCACGCCGACGAAAAACGGCCCGAATTCGGCGTAGCGCGCGCTCGATTCGTCAAATCGCATCTCATACACGAGCTTTTTGAAGACCAGCGGATCGTCGGCGAACAGATCGACGCCCCATTCCCAATCGTCGAACCCGATCGAACCGGAAATCACCTGCGTGACCTGGCCGGCGTAACGCCGCCCGATCATGCCGTGATCGCGCATCATGCGCTGGCGCTCGCCGATCGGCAGCGAATACCAATTATCGGCTCCTGAGCGCCGCTTGTTCATCGGATAAAAACAGAGAAACCGGCGATCCGGAATTTGAGGAAACAGGCGCGCCGCAAGTTTTTTGCGCTGATCCTCCAAAGCCGCGGCCACGGCGTCGTTCCATTGCGGCGAATGCGCCGCGACGCCGCGCTCCGCGAGTTCGCGATACAACTTGACCGAAGCTTCGTACAATCCGATTTCGACCACTGACACGTAGGATGAAGCGGGCTCGAGAAATTCGAAAAGCGCGAGCCGCGAGACCTCGATTTGCGCCGCGTCGAGTTCTTCCATCCCGCGCCGAAAATGGATCGCGATCAGATCGCCTTTGTGTCCGATTTCAGAGAAGAGCGCGGTTTCGCCGCCTTCGCGCCGTTCCATCGAGGCAAACGCGCCGGCGGCTTGGCCGACGATTTCGGCGCGACGGCTCACCGTCAAAGAATTCCACTGGGGCCGGCGGATGCGGAAAAATTGATGCAGAATCGCCGCTCCTTCAAGCGTCAAGGGAACGGCGGGCAGGTCGCTTGCGGCTCGAGAACCATCTTCGGAATGGGAATGCTTCATGATTGCGGCCGCGGCGCCGCGGCGCCGCTTTCAGCTGGAATACTTCGACGCGATTCGCTACGCAAGTCCGGCGATCCGTTCGAATAAAGGCCAGTTTATATTTTCGCGCACGACGCTCGCTAGCCTGTCATATTCGGCATCGCGCGAAAACGACGACTTGAACGCCGGCGCGGCGTCGCCGCGCCGCGATCCGAGCCATGCGAGCATCCGCGCGCGCAAGCGATCGTTGTCGAAAATGCCGTGAATCATCGTTCCAGCGACCGCACCGGCGCGGTCAGCGACCGCGCCGTCCGCAGCGTTCACGGCAACGGAATTGCGGCGCAGAATTTCAAAGCAAGGTGCGGCGTCGGCGTCGCGCTCGATTCCGCCCATGTGGATTTCATATCCGGAAATTTCACCGATATCCTCCGGCGACATCCCCGTGAAAACCGACGGCGCGATCGCCCGGGCGCGCACCTGGGCAGTGCGCTTTTCCCGCGCGAAACGGGTCGCGATCGGCAGAAGCCCGAGCGCCGGCGCCGATTCGACCGCCGCTTCCACGCCGTAAGGATCCTCGATTCGCCGCCCGAGCATCTGGCAACCGCCGCAAATTCCGATTACCGGCTCGCGCCGCCGCGCGCGAGCCACGACCGCATCGGCGAGGCCTGACGCGCGCATCCATGCGAGATCCGCGACGGTGCTCTTTGTTCCGGGAATGATCAGCAGATCGGGCGCGCCAATTTCGTCGCCGCGCCGAACGAAACGCACGCAAACGCCACGTTCGTGCTCGAGGGGCAGGAAGTCATCGTAGTTGGAAATATGCGGAAGTTGAATCACCGCGATATCCAAATCGCCGTTCGCCGCGCGCCGCCCGCGACGATTCTCCAGCGCGACCGAATCCTCATCGGCAATTTTCAAATCCGCGATAAACGGCGCCACGCCCAGCATCGGAGTGCCGAATCTCTCTTCGAGGTACTCGATTCCCGGCCCCAGCAGCGTCGCATCGCCGCGAAACTTGTTGATCAGAAAGGCGGCCACGCGCCCGCGATCAGGCGGTTCGAGCAAATCGAGGGTGCCGACAAATTGCGCGAACACACCGCCTCGATCGATGTCTCCGACCAGCACCACCGGCGCGTCCGCCACCCGCGCGACGTGCATGTTCACGAGGTCTTGCGAGCGCAGATTGATTTCGGCCGGGCTGCCGGCTCCTTCGATCACCACGAAATCGTGCGCCGCGCGCAGACGCGCCAGCGCATCGTGAATCACGCGAACCAGTTCCGGCCGCATCGCGTGGTAATCGCGAAAGCTCATCGACGCCACCGGCCGGCCCATCACGACGACCTGCGAGCGCATCCCCGGTTCCGGTTTGAGCAGGATTGGATTCATCTCTACGGCTGGCGGAATTCCAGCGGCCTCCGCCTGAACCGCCTGCGCTCGGCCTATCTCGAAGCCGTCAGGCGTGACGAAGGAATTGAGCGCCATGTTTTGCGCCTTGAAAGGGGCGACCGACACACCGCAATTACGCAAAATCCGGCAGAAGGCCGCGACGATCAGGCTTTTGCCGACCGACGACGCCGTGCCCTGCACCATCAGGGTGCGCGCGTTCATTGCGACGCAGCCCGGACGCGCGCGGCGGAGCAAGCCTCGACGAATCCAAGGGCGGCTTCTGGATTCGAGGCCCAATGCGCGTGAACATAGCTGGCCAACAGATTGCCGACCGAGAAGCCCTCGTTAAAACTGTCGCCCCATTTCGGACGGACCGCGTAGGCAAGCTCGATTTCTTTCGGCTCCGGCCGCAGCGCCGAATAACGGAATTGATGGCCGCGAAAACGCAGTCCCGGACCTCCAAGTATCGTGGGCCGGCTCGTTTCAACTTCGACATAGCCCAACGCCTGAAGCCGCTCTTGCATTACCGCTTCCGCGGGAATCGCGCCGATCATCGGAAAGACGCCGCCGCCGGGAACGCGGATCGCGCGCGCAAAATACATCAGGCCGCCGCACTCCGCGTATATCGGCAGGCCGCGCCGCAGCATCGATCCGATCGCCTCCAGCATCGGGCGATTTGCCGCAAGCTCGCGCGCGTGCGCTTCCGGATAACCGCCGCCGAAATAAAGACCGTCAACCGCCGGAGGCGCGGCGTCGCGAATCGGGCTGAATGGCAGCAGTTCGGCGCCAAACGCTTCCAACCGGCGCAGGTTGTCGTCGTAGTAAAAATGAAACGCCTCATCCAGCGCGATTCCAATCCGGCATCGCGGATCGCGCGGACGCGCGCTGAAGCCGGCTCGGATAGCGGAATCGGCAAGCGGCGGCGCTGAACGGGCGATCGCGGCAATCGCGCCGAGGTCGAGCCATTCCGCGGCGAGGCGCGCGCACGCTTCGATTCGCGCCGCCGGCACATGCGCTTCATCGGCGCAAAACAACCCTAGATGCCGCTCCGGAAACGCGGCTGCGTCGTCAACGGGCAATCCGCCGAGCACGGGTATTTCGGCGGATGCGGCGCGCAGCAGATCCAGATGGCCGCGCCCGCCGATGCGATTGCAGATGACGCCGGCGACTTTCACCGCCGGATCGAAGCGGGCGAAACCATGGGCGACGGCGGCGATCGTGCGCGCCATCCCGGATGCGTCCGTGACGAGGATCACCGGCGCATCGAGCCATTTCGCAATCTCCGCGGTCGATCCTTCGTCGCTAGCCGGGCTGGCGCCGTCGAACAGGCCCATCATGCCTTCGATCACCGCGATGTCAGCTTGAGCGGAGCATCGCGCGAAGGTTGCGATGACCGCGTCGCGCCCCATCATCCAGCCGTCGAGATTTTGCGAAACGCTTCCGGCCGCGCGCGCATGATAGGTCGGATCGAGGTAATCGGGACCGCATTTGAACGCCGCGACGCGCATCCCGCGCGCGCGCAGCGCCGCGATCAATCCAACGGCCACGGTGGTCTTGCCGGCTCCGCTTCCGGTCGCGCCGATCAAAATCCGCGGCGTGTCGCCCGCGATCGCCATTGCATAATTCTACGCGATCGCATGGCGCGGCTGAATGTTCAGGGAACGCCTTTCAAATACGCCGCGCCGGTCGGCTTGTCCACGCCGCCAGCGGGTTCGAGCGTAATGGCGCTGGCGAGCAAACGTTCGCCGACTGGCGGCATCGTGGAGGCGACCGTCGCGCTTCCGTTCGCTCCCGGCGCGAAAACAGCGGCGCGCAACGGCCCGCTTTTGGCGCCGATCCACCACAATTCGTATTCTTTGCCCGGCGGCGGCGGCGGCAAGCCCGCGACGTGCAACACCGCCTGTCGATCGGCTTCGCTGACCGCCACGATGCCGGCGGCTCCACGAGCTGGCGCCAGCGGTCCCAGACGAATCACCCGGGCGTCGGGAGCGAGCATCGCCTGCGTCAGCCGTCCGCTGGCGGAAAGTTTCAGGTGAGCGATCGCCAGTTCGCGCCGCTGATTTTCGTTTTCGACTGCGAGCGCGCGATTCTGGTCGATCAACGCGGCGATCCGGTCCGCGCTTTGCCGGCGCGTCAATTCCGCATTATTGGCATAGCGGCCGGCGACCACGGCGAGCACGACAGCGGCAGCGGCGGCGACCGCGGTCGCAAACCGCCATCGGCGAACCGCCGAAGCGCCGCGAGCGGACGACGGAGCGCGCATCGCCTCGGCTGGCGAACCGGAATCCGCCGCCTGCTCGAATTTGAGTCTGCTTTCGAGGCGGCTCCAAATGCGATCGGCTGACGCCTCGCCCGCCGCATTCATCGCCATCGCGGCCAGCGCCTCGCGGAACTGGCGCAGTTCCGCTTCGCACTCGTCGCAACCCGCGGCCAGATGCGCCGCCATCGCGGCGCGCTCTTCGCCCTCCAGGCGGCCGAGCGCTTCGAGCGGCAGAAGATCTTTCAACTGGTCGTGATCCATCGCCGCTATCTGCCGAATTGTTGCAGCCCCTCGCGCAATTTCAGCAAAGCGCTCCTGATTCTGCTCTTTACCGTCCCCAACGGCAGCCCGGTTCGTTCCGCGATAATCGACTGGCTCAAATCCGAAAAATAGGCCAATTCGAGCACCGCGCGTTCGTTCTCATGCAGCGTGGCCATCGCCGCCGCCACGGCGCGCCGACGCTCCGCGCTGTGCAAATCCGCGACCGGATCGGCGGCGCCATGCGCGCCGGCCTCATCGCCGGCGCGTTCGTGCGCCGACGCGCGGGCGTTTCGCGATCGCAATCTGTCGATCGCGCGGCTGCGCACAACGGTCATCAACCAGGCGCCGACCGAACCGCGCGCGCGATCGTAAGTCCCCGCCTGACGCCATACCTGCCAGAGAACGTCGGCCGCAACCTCCTCGGCGTCGGCCCGTTCGCCCAAGATGCGTTCAGCGACGACCGCAAGCGCATTTCCGTAGCGTTGATGCAAAATACGCAAAGCCTCGCGATCGCCTGCCGCGACAGCGCGCACTACCGCCTCGTCTGTAGGTTCGGCAGAAGGAGGCTTACTCACGATGCCCTGACAATTCTACGATGGATTTCGCTGATTGGATGAGCGCCGCCGCAAATATTTCCCGGTTTGTTCGGGAGCGCCGCAAGCAAGCGGTTGCTGCGCATCAGGGTCGCGACTCTCATCCTGCGGCAATAACTAAGTATAATGTCGGCGTACACGCAAGGCCGAAAATCGCCGCGAGCTTGCCCCTCATGCGGCAGATCAATTAAAGCGGATGGGCGGCGATCAGCGCCGCCGGAGCAGTTCCCGATGGAATCGAGCGAAACGCCGAAACAGGAATGGAAGGCCGACAATTACGCCCGGCACGCGCATTTTGTGCCGGCCCTTGGCGCGCCGGTACTCGAACTTTTGGCGCCCCGGCCGGGTGAACGCATCCTTGACCTCGGCTGCGGCGACGGCGTTCTGACCGAAAAGATCGCCGCGGCAGGCGCTACCGTCGTGGGCGTCGACGCGGCGCCGGAGATGATCGCGGCGGCGCAGGCGCGCGGGCTCGACGCTCGCGTATGCGCCGGCGAAAAGCTGGCGTTCGCCAGCGAATTCGACGCGGTTTTCTCGAACGCCGCGCTCCATTGGATGAAATCCGCGCCTGACGCGGTAATTGCCGGCGTCAAGCGCGCGCTCAAGCCGGGCGGGCGCTTTGTCGCCGAAATGGGCGGGCATGGATGCGTCGCCGCGATTATCGTGTCGATCGTCGCGACGCTTGAACGGCGAGGCGTAACCGGCGCAGCCGCCGGCATCCCATGGTATTTCCCGACGGTAAACGATTATCGCGCCCGCCTTGAGGCGGCCGGATTCCGCGTCGATTACATAGAGCTGATTCCGCGACCAACCCCGCTTCCAACCAACATGGCCGGATGGCTGGAATTGTTCGGACAACCCCTGTTCAACCGGCTGCCGCCAAGTGAACGGCAGGACGCGATCGCCGAAACCGTCGAGCGCCTTAAGCCGGTGTTGTGCGACGAAACCGGACGCTGGACCGGAGATTACATCCGGCTGCGCTTTAAGGCGCATGCTCCATGAATCACGGCGCGACCGCTCGACCGGGCGCAACCCCAAACTCGTTCAATAGCCGCGCGCAACCTGCCCGATCAGCTCCCGCGCGACCAGCAGCTTCATGATTTGCGCGGTGCCGTCGCCGATTTCGAGTCCGATTACATCGCGCATCCGCTGCTGATGCGGCAGGTCCATGCTGAAACCGAGATGGCCGTGCAGCAGCAGGCACTGATGCAGTACCTTGGCCGCCAACTCGGGCGCCCACCATTTGCATCCGGCGGCCAGCCATCCGTGCGGTTCGCCGCGATCTTTCTTCCAAAGCGCTTCGTAGCAGAGCAACCGCGCCGCGCGCAGTTGTACCGCCGCTTCCGCAAGCGGAAACGACACTCCTTCAAAACGCGCAAGGCTGCCGCCGAAAGCCTGGCGGTCGGCGACATACTTGCAGGTCTCGTCAACGCTCTGTTGCGCGGCGCCGACGCACATCAGGCCAATCAGCGAGCGGCTGAAATCAAATCCCTGCATCACCTGGACGAAACCCATCCCCTCGTCGCCGACGCGAGAGTCTGCGGGCACGCGCACCGAATCGAAGAATAGCTGACCGCGGCCGATCGCCTTCGAGCCGAGGTCGCGAAATCGCGCCCGGCTCACGCCCGGCGATTTCAGATCGACGTAAAACGCGCTGACGCCGCGCGCGCCCTGCTCGATCGTTCCGGTGCGCGCCATCAGCAGGATCGTGTCCGCCCACGACGCGAACGAGATGGAGCTCTTTTCGCCGTCGAGGATGTAGCTGTCGCCGTCGCGGCGGGCGCTTAGTTTTACGTGCGCCGCGTCGGAGCCGCCGGAAGGCTCCGTCACGCCCAGCGCAGGCACGATTTCTCCGCTGCAAATCGCGGGCAGATACTCGCGCTTTTGACGCTCGTCGCCGCGAGAGCTGATGATCGCGCCGACCAGCGCCGAGAGCAGCAGCACGTAGGCGGCGTTGAAGTCATGACGGCCCAGTTCCTCGAACGCGATTCCCAGAGAAACGAAATCCAGCGACTGGCCGCCGTAAGCCGGATCGACCATCGGCGCGAGCAAGCCCAAAGCGCCGAGCTGGCGCACGACTTCGCGCGGCAAATCCTCATCTTTGTCGCGCTCCTGATAGTGCGGCGCCAATTCGCGCGCAGCGAATTCCGAAATCGTGCGCCGAAGCAGGTTCTGGTCTTCGGTGAAATTAAAATCCATAAATTCTCCCCGGTATAGCCGCGTTCATTTTCCATGCGCGCGCGGCGGCGCGGCGGTTTTCAACGGATGGCGCCGAAAGTAATCCAGCATCGCCGCGGTCCATGGACGCGGCCAGCGCAGATGCCGCTCGAGGCCGATCATCGCGCCGATCGGATTATGTAAGCCGCCGTTCGGATCCGTCCCGCAAAACGCCTCGCAGTCGCGCGTCACGTGCCCTTTGCGATCGATAATCGTATCGGAGACGCTCGCGCCGATCCTTGAAAGATCGCCCTCAAACCGCAGCACGTTCGGACAAATGCCGTCGATATCGCAGCTATTATGCACCTGGTACACGGCCAGCGCCGGATTGTACACGCGCACTTCGCGATCGCTCGACGGAGGTTTCGCGACCGGAGTTTGCGGACAGGCGTCGGGCGCCAATTCAAAAGGATCCGGCGCCGAATAAACCGCCGCCGACGCGATTTGCGGACGGTTCAAGCCGTATAGATACGCCATCGACCCGCCATTCGACCATCCGGTCAGATAGATCCGGCCGCGATCGACCTTGCCGCTCGCAACCACCGCGTCGATAAAATGATCGATCGCCGCCGCATCGGCGTTTTCCGGATAATCGCGTCCGCCAATCTGAACCGCTCCCGCCGGACTCAATTGCCGATACCATACGTCCCATCCGCTCCCGGTACGGTCGGGCCACGAATATTGATGGGTGGTGTCGCGGCCTTGCGGCGCCAGAAGAATGAATCCGGGTCGCGCCGGATCGTCGCTGACGTTCGCGGTCGCGAGAAGATCGAGCAAATTGGTCGCGTTCCTTACGCTATCGGCCGTGAACAGCGAAGGATGCAGGTACACCACAAGCGGCAGAGGTTTTGACGCCGAACTTCGCGGCGGCTCGTACAGGCAGGCATAGCGCGGCGCGCCGCCGGCGTCGCTCCACGGGCCGAGCCTTACGCCATTCGTGCATTTAGGAATGATGCTTTTGATGAATCGCGCGGGTGGATCGCCGAAAGGGCCGCACGGCTCGCTCGCTCCCCACGCCGCGCCCGTCAAGGCCAGGCACAGCCACACCGCGGCGATCGACCGCCGACGCCATCGCGCGATCATGGTTCAAAAGGTTCGGCCGAATCTATTGCGGGCTTTCTTCAAGCGACGCGGGCGCTTGATCCGGCGCGGTCAGTTTCGGAAGCGACGACAGGCCGTTGGCGTTCGGATCGGCTTGAACGCCCGGTTGTTCAATCATTTGCGTGGTGATGTCGCCGTTTTCGGGATCGGGCGTGACCGAGTCGTCGATTCCGGTGGAATCGGGATCGGTGACGCCTGCTTCAGCCCTGCGTTCCGCCTGCCGTTCGACAGCTTCCTCGACCTCCTTCTGCGTCAATTGCGGCTTGAATCCCTGGTTATGGGAAAGCGCTTCCCGATCTCGCTCGGACAT
Organism: bacterium; assembly: GCA_014896235.1. Lineage (GTDB taxonomy): Bacteria > Desulfobacterota > Binatia > Binatales > Binataceae > JADMIL01. The sequence continues at coordinate 64,221 of JADBKU010000016.1, forward strand.
GTTCAACCAGGTCTGGCTTGCCTGCGCGGCATTCCCGCGATTCAGTTCGTCGATAAACCTCTGTTGCGGTGATTCGCCATGATGAAACAAGGAACATCCGGCGACAGCCGCCGCCAGCAACATCGCGATCGAAGCCGATCTGGCGCGCGCTAGCTTCGACCTTGGCGCATCGCTCTGACGCGCGGTCATGAACATATTGCGATCTGCGTTGCCCATCCGCTACCGCCCGGCGGGAAAATCGACGAGTTCGTCTTCCATCGGAGTCTGCCGCTCGACGCGGGTTGAACCTTCGACCGCCAAGTTTACGGGCTGCCCGTCCTTTCGATCAATTCGATACTTTTCCAATCTGAACGAGTCGAATTCATAGGGAATTCCGCTCGAGGCGGCAAATGACGGCGCGTCGCACACCTGCAAATGAAGATGCGGCTCGCTCGAATTGCCGGTATTCCCCAAACGAGCAATTATCTGGCCGGCGGCGACCTTGTCGCCGGGCTTTACTGTGAGCGAGCCCGGCTTCAGATGCGCGTACATCACATAGCGGCCGGCGCCAATTTTTTCCGCGATAAAATTTCCGCCAACGTTCGACAGCGTCAACTCGACCGCCATCTTCGGCGATTGCGGCGTGTTTTCGGGCACGCCGTCAAGCGTCGCCGCGATCGTTCCGGCGGCGACCGCCCCGATCGGCGTGTCGTAGGCCAGATAGCTGGCGTTGCGATTCGGATCGCCGTGATAAGTGCGGCCGTCCGCGCCGAGCCGGACAAAATCGATCGCGAACCTCTGCCCGATTCGCGGATGACCATCCACGGTCAAAATCGTTCTTCGATGCGCCGAGGTATTCGACGGCCCATTGGCGGCAAGCCAGTTGGCGCCCGTGAACGGCGGCCGAATCACGACCGCGCCGTCACGGCTGACTTCGATTGGAGCGATCGTGAGGCGCTGCTCCGTGTCCGGTTTTCCTTCGACCTCGATATCGAGCGAATTGATCAACGCCGCCGGGGCCTTTTCCGGCGGACCGAAATCGGGAAAGAGAAAAATGACGCCCGACTCTCCGCGGCCGAGCAGCGGCGTCTGCCGGGTCTCGCGCCGCGCGCCGATTCTTGCGAAATCCCTCGCCAATTCGTCTCGATCGATCATCCGCGAAAATATCGGTCCACCCGCGGCGGCGGCGATTTTCACCGCGACTATCCGAATTGGCTTGTCGCCGAAATTGGTGACGTACAATTCGTAGGCCGCATGCGCGCGATCGTCCCCAACGAACTCGTCAATGCGCGGCGAGGACGGCCTGACGGCAACTTGAAGATATTTTGTTATCGGAAGACCGTCGGCCGCCGGAATGTCACGCGCGGTCGCGACGCTGGCCCAACCGGCCGCCAACGCCAGGGCCGCGGCCCAGCTCATGACGCTTTTAACCATCCCACCGCCGCCGCACCTCAATATATCACCACGCTGCGAATCGATTCGCCGCGATGCATCAAGTCGAACGCGTCGTTGATCCGTTCGAGCGGCATCGTATGCGTAATCAAATCGTCGATATTGATCCGTCCTTCCATGTACCAATCGACGATTTTCGGCACGTCGCGCCGGCCGCGCGCGCCGCCGAACGCCGTACCTTTCCAGGTGCGGCCCGTTACGAGTTGAAACGGCCGCGTCGAGATTTCCTGTCCGGCGCCCGCGACGCCAATAATGACGCTCGTGCCCCAGCCGCGCTGGCAGCATTCCAGCGCCTGGCGCATCAGGCTGACGTTGCCGACGCATTCGAACGAAAAATCCGCGCCGCCTTTGGTCAAATCGATCAGATACGGAACCAGCTCGGCGCGTACTTCGGAAGGATTGACGAAATGGGTCATGCCAAATTTTTCCGCGATCGCCCGCCGCGCCGGATTCAAATCCACGCCCACAATCATCGACGCGCCCGCCAGCCGCGCGCCCTGTACCACGTTGAGCCCGATTCCGCCCAAGCCGAAAACTACCACGCGATCGCCCACCTGCACTTTGGCCGTGTTGAGCACCGCGCCGATTCCGGTCGTCACGCCGCACCCGATGTAACACACTTTGTCGAACGGCGCGTCGGACCGGATTTTCGCCAGCGCGATTTCGGGAACCACCGTGTAGTTCGCGAACGTCGAGGTTCCCATGTAGTGATGGAGCATCCGGCCGTTCTCTGAAAAGCGGCTGGTTCCGTCGGGCATCAGGCCTTTGCCCTGGGTTTCACGGATAGCGGTGCAGAGGTTCGTCTTTCCCGAAAGGCACGCCGGACAATTCCGGCACTCCGGAATATACAGCGGAATCACGTGATCGCCGGCCTTGAGCGTGGTCACGCCGGGGCCGACTTCAACCACGACTCCGGCGCCCTCGTGGCCCATGATCGCCGGAAAAAGCCCCTCAGGATCGGCGCCTGAAAGCGTGAAAGCGTCCGTATGACATACGCCGGTCGCCTTGATTTCGACCAGCGCTTCGCCCGCCTTCGGCCCTTCCAGATCGACTTGCGCAATTTCAAGCGGCGCGCCCGCCCGGCGCGCCACCGCGGCTCTTACTTTCACGAAATCTCCCCGTTCGGAAATGGATAGTCGATTCGATCTTCCCCGCGCCCGAGCGGTCGAGCAAACGCTTCGCGCCGTGATCAGGCGCGCAGCGTTACGAATCCCTCGCGCACCGCGCGGCCGCCTTCGGCGGTAAGCGTCTCGAAGAAAACCGCTTCCTCCCCGTCTGCGATCTTCTCGCGCGCGGCAATCTTCACCGTCGCCTCCGACGGCATGAAGACCATCGCGCCGAACCGGCCGCGAATTCGCGCGACCCGCTCCGGATCTCCGCCGGCTTCGGCGTCGATCACGCGCGATACGCTCATCGCCAGCGTCGCCACGCCCATCAGGATCGGCGCCGACAATCCTGAACGCCTGGCCGCCGCCGTGTCGGTATGAAAATTCACCGGATTTCCGGGACGCGCGCAGGCGGTGTACACGATCGCCGCCGTCGCCGCGATCGGAAGCTTGCATTCCGCGCGCAAAGCATCGGCCGGAGCGCGCCGAGTCGGCGCGGGTTCGGCCGGCCCCGGACGATCGGCTCCCTTCACCGCGACGCCGCGAAAGATCCGCCCCCAATCGATCGTCGCGACCGGCGCGCCCTCCGCGTCGACGGTTTCGTAGCGCGTCACCACATAAGCGCCCGGAGAACGTCGCTCGACGCCGAGCAGCGTCGTGCGCACGAAAAGTTTTTCCGGCGGACGCACCAGCCGATAGATTCGCATGTCATGCGTGGCGTGCACGCGCCGAATCGACTCCTCGCGCGTCAGGCCGGTGGCGTCCATCAACCGATCCATCTCCGCCATCGGCGCCGCGACCGCGAACGTCGCCGGAAAGAACGGATGCGCGACCAGCCGGCCCGACTTGAGCGAATCGATATAACGCGGATTCGCGTCGCCAAGCCCGGCCGCATACGCCATCGTGCGGAACTGATCGACTTCAAACTCGAACGGTCCGAGCGTAGTCCCAACCAACGAGGAATCGCAGGGCATTTCCCCCTCCGGCGGCGCGTCCGGAGCCATCCGCGGGCGCGCCCACAACGATCAGCCGAGCGTCAGCGGCGCAGCATGACTACGCCGTCCCGAATCGCCCGGCCGCCTTCGGCGCTGAGCGTTTCGAAGAAAACCGCGTCATACGACCCGCGCCGCTCCCGGACCAAGATCCGGATCGCCAGCTCCGACGGCATGAAGACCATCGCGCTGAAGCGTCCCGAAATTTCCGCGACCCGTTCGGGATCGCCGCCGGCTTCCGCCGCGATAATCCGCGATACGCTCATCGCCAGCGTCGCCGTGCCGTGCAGGATGATTCCCGGCAGGCCGGCGGCCGCGGCCACCGCCGCGTCGGTATGGATCGGATTCCAGATGCGCGCGCACTCGGTGTAGATGTGCGCCGCGCCCGCACTCACCGGCGCGCGCATCTCGGCGCGCACCCGCGCAGGCGGCGCCTCGAGCGCTTGCGGCGCCGGCGCTGCGCCGGTCCGATCTCCGCCGGTCACGCCCACCTGTCGATAGAGCGTGCCGTACCATGTCGTATTGACCAGCCCGCCACGCTCATCGACCGTCTCGAATTTCGTGATTTCATACGCGCCCGCCTTGCGCGCTTCGATTCCTACGATCTCCGCGCGCGTCGTGAGGCGCTCCGGCGGACGAATCGCGCGGTGGATCACCGCGTGATGAGTCGCATGAACGCCGCGCGCCGCCTCCGCCGCCGTCAACGTGCTGCGATGGCGCGTGCGGAGCGCGCCCGCCGTCGGCCATTCGAGGCAAACCGGGAACAGCGGATGCGCCACTATTCCTTCGGCGCGGCGCGTGTCGATATAGCGATCGATTACGTCGCCGAGCGCCGCGGCGTAGGCCATCGTCCAGCGCGCATCGACGTCATAGGTGCGCGGCTCGGCTTGCGTTCCAACCAGGGTCGAATCGAGTGGCATGCGCTACTTAATAGCGCCGCCGCCCCGTTTTCGTCCAACGGCGCGCTTATTCCGCGGCGTCGTCGTCAGGCGCGGCGGCGCCGTTGGCGCCGTTGTCCGCCTCTTCGTCCTTTTCCGCGAGCGGCGCGACCGCGCGCACGAAATTCCCCTCTTCGAGCTTCACCAGCCGCACGCCCTGCGCGTTGCGCCCGGTGATTCGCACCTGCTTGACCGCGAGCCGAATAATGTTGCCGCGATCGGTCACCAGCACCAGCTGATCGTCCGGTCCGACCTGCCGGACTCCCACCACCTTGCCGGTCTTTTCCGTGACGTTCATCGTGATCACGCCCTTGCCGCCGCGATGCGTCAGGCGGTACTCCGACGCCTCGGTGCGCTTGCCGTAGCCGCGCTCCGAGACCGTCAGCAGCGTTTCGGTATCGCGCACGACCGCGATCGACACGACCTCGTCCTTGACCAGCGTGACCGTCTTGCCTTCCTTGACCGCGCGCTCTTCGAGCTCCATCCCGACCACGCCGTAGGTGCCGCGTCCCATCGCGCGCACCTCGTCTTCGCGGAAACGGATCGCCTGCCCCTCGCGGGTTGAAAGCACGATTTGCTGATCGCCGTCCGTCAGCCGCACGCCGATCAGCTCGTCGCCCTCTTCGAGATTGATCGCGATTATGCCGCTGGCGCGGATATTGTCGTACTGGTCAAGTTCGGTTTTCTTGACCAGGCCGCGCCGCGTCGCGAAAAACACGTATTTGCCGCTGACCTCTTTCGGCAGCGGCAGAAACGCCGAAAGCTTTTCGTCGGCCGCGAGGCTCAGCAAATTGGCGATCGATCTGCCGCGCGCGCCGCGCCCCGCTTCGGGCAACTCGTATGCCTTCTTCTCGTAAACCTTGCCCGCGTTGGTGAAAAACAGCAGCCGGTCATGCGTGCCGACGGGCACCAAATGCTCGACGAAGTCGTCCTCGGTCGTGCTCGTCCCGCGCTTCCCGCCGCCGCCCCGCTTCTGCATCCGGTAGAGCGACAGCGGCGTGCGCTTGATAAACCCGCCGTGCGTCACGGTGACCAGCACGTCCTCCTCGACGATTAGATCCTCGATCGAAAAGTCGCCTTCGGCCTCGATAATTTCGGTGCGCCGTTCGTCGGCGAATTCCTTGCGGATGTCGCGCAGGTCCGCCGCGATCAGCGCCATCTGCTCGCGCTCGTCGCCGAGGATTTTCCTGAGCCGCGCGATCGTCTCCACCGTCTCCTGATGCTCCGCCTCGATTTTCCCGCGCTCCAGCGAGGTCAGCCGCCGCAGCGTCAGGTCCAGGATCGCCTGCGCCTGAATCTGCGTCAGCCCGAAGCGGTTCATCAGGCCGCTGCGCGCCGCCTCGGCGTCGGCCGCCTCGCGAATCAGCTTGATCACGGCGTCAAGATTCTTGAGCGCGACCAGCAGGCCTTCGAGGACGTGCAAACGCGCCTCCGCCTGCTTCAACTCGAATTGCGAGCGGCGGATGATGACGCGCTGGCGATGATGCAAAAACTCGAGCAGCAGGTCGCGCAGGTTCATCTCGCGCGGCCGACCCTCGTGAATCGCCAGCATGATCATGCCGAAGCCGACCTGCATCTGCGTCAGCTTGTAGAGCTGGTTGAGCACCACCTTCGGTTCGGCGTCGCGGCGCAGCTCGATCACCACCCGCATCCCGTCGCGGCTCGACTCGTCGCGAATATCGGTGATGCCCTCGATCCGCTTGTCGTTGACCAGCTCCGCGATCCGCTCGATCATCCGCGCCTTGTTCACCTGGTACGGAATCTCGCGCACGATTATCGACGCCTTCGAGGTGCGCTTGTCGGTTTCGATCCCGGCGAGCGCCCGCATCACGATCGTTCCGCGCCCGCTCAAATAAGCCTGCCGAATCGCCTGGCGGCCGAGAATCTGTCCGCCGGTCGGAAAATCCGGCCCCGGGATGATGTCGAGGATTTTTTCGAGCGGCAGATCGGGATTTTCGATCAGCGCCAGCAGCGCGTCGCAGACCTCGCCGAGATTATGCGGCGGCATATTCGTCGCCATCCCGACCGCGATTCCGTCCGAGCCGTTGATCAGCAGATTCGGAATCTGCGCCGGCAACACCTCCGGCTCCTGCTGCGAGCCGTCGAAGTTATCGACGAAATCCACCGTCTCGCTGTCGATATCCGCCAGCAGCCGTTCCGCCAGCCGCGTCAGCCGGCACTCCGTGTAACGCATCGCCGCCGGCGGATCGCCGTCCACCGAACCGAAATTGCCCTGTCCGTCGATCAGCGGATAACGCATGCTGAAGGTCTGCGCCATCCGCGCCAGCGCGTCGTACACCGCGGTGTCGCCATGCGGATGGAACTTGCCGAGCACTTCGCCGACCACGCGCGCCGACTTGGCGTAGCGTCGGTTCGCCAGCAGTCCGGCGGTGAACATCGCGTAGAGAATCCGCCGATGCACCGGCTTCAGGCCGTCGCGGATATCGGGCAGCGCGCGGCCGATATTCACCGACATCGCGTAGTCCAGATAGGACTGGCGCATGTCGTCTTCGATATTCAGCAGCGTCGGTTCGTTGCGAATCGGTTCGTTTCCGTTGGTTTCCGCCATATTCTGAAATGTATCTCCGCCACCCGACTAGCGTTTCCGCGCGGCGTAGACAGTCATTACCTTCTCAAATCGGAAGAAATTATTATTCGCCACGCCGCTCGCAGCGACGATTGCGCTTGATTCGCGATCCAGGCCTTCAATCAAAGCAAACTCGCGCGAGCGGCCTTCGTCGCGCTGCTTCATTCCCAAAGCGCGGGCATCGGCGGCGCGGCGGGATGCTGATAAACCTTTTGCAGCGTTTGCGAGCTGCCCGAATCGCCGCCGCCCGGCCCGTAACCCATCATCTGCAGAATCTGGATTAGCAGCAGCACGGCGATCGCGATCAGCAGGCCGATCGCCGTCCGCCGCGCGGTCTTGCTCTGCTCGAATTGCCGGTTGAAATCGCGCGCGCGGCGCGCGGCTTTCTCCGAAATCCGCGTCAGCCGCGCCAAATCGCGGCGGATTTCGCGCAACAGCCGCACCGCTTCGTCATCGCCGGCGAGCGCGCGCCGCTCGGCGTTTTGCGCCGCGCCACTTTGCGAATCGCCGGATTCCGGCGGCGCCGAATAATGTTCTTGTTCGTTCATGGGTTTCAAATCGCGCGCGCCCGCCCATCCGCAAGCTTTCGACGCCAGGCGGCTGGGCCGCGCGATCCGCTCCGCTTAAATATCGAGATTGCGGACGTTGAGCGCGTTCTCTTCGATAAACTGGCGGCGCGGCTCGACCTGATCGCCCATCAGCCGCGCGAACACCTCTTCCGCGTCCTCCATCGAGGAAATCCGCACCTTGAGCATCGTGCGCCGTTCGGGATCCATCGTCGTCTCCCAGAGCTGCTCGGCGTTCATCTCGCCCAGCCCTTTGTAGCGTGATATTTCGACGCCCTTCTGGCCCGCGGCGAGCACCGCGTCGGCGACGGCTTTAAGCGATTCGAGCGTGCGCCGCTCGTCGCCTGCGACGAGCGTGAAGGGACGCGCGACCGCGCCGAGGTCGGCGCCCAGCCGGCGGATTTCCCGCAGCTCTCCGCTGTGGAAGGTCGCGAGGTCGATCACGGTCGGCGGCGTGCGGCCGTTGTTGCTATGCGTAATGGCGACGCGCCATCGCGCCTCGCCGTCCGGTTCGACCTTCGCGGCAAGATTCGCGCCGCCGGCCTTGACGATCGCGGCGGCCATCGCGCGCGCGCCCTCTTCGGAATCGAAACTCGCGTCGGTAACAGTCTTGTCGGCGGCCAGCCGCGCCAACGCCGCGATCACGTCGCGCGACTTGGAGCGGCGTTCGAGCGCTTCGAACATGCGGTCGTGATGGAGCGCCTTGCGCACCAGCGTCTTAAGCGCGGAGCCTTTGTACTCGCGCGCCTCCTTGCCGGCGCCCGTTTCGAGCGCGACCGCGTCCACGCCGAGATCGGTCAGGTAATCCTCAAGCGCCGCCTCGTCCTTGAGGTAACGCTCGGTCTTGCCTTTTTTGGCGCGGAACAGCGGCGGTTGCGCGACGTAGAGATAGCCGTTTTCGATAATCTCCAGGAACTGGCGGAAAAAGAAGGTCAACAGCAGCGTGCGGATATGCGAGCCGTCGACGTCGGCGTCGGTCATGATCACGATTTTGTGATAGCGCAGCTTCGCCAAATCCTTTTCATCGCCCACCCCCATCCCGAGCGCCGTAATCAGCGTGCGCAACTCCGCCGACGAGAGCATCTTGTCGATGCGCGCGCGCTCGACGTTCAGGATTTTCCCGCGCAGCGGCAAAATCGCCTGAGTCTTGCGATCGCGCCCCTCCTTGGCGGTCCCGCCCGCCGATTGTCCTTCGACCAGAAACAGCTCGCTGCGCGCGGGATCGCGCTCCTGGCAATCCGCCAGCTTGCCCGGCAGCGATCCGGAATCGAGCGCGCCTTTGCGCCGCACGAGTTCCTTGGCCTTGCGCGCGGCCTCGCGCGCGGTCGCCGCCTCAATCGCGCGCCCGACAATCCGCTTCGCGACGCCGGGATTCTTCTCGAAATACTCGCCGAGCTTTTCGTTGACCAGCGCGGCGACCACGCCCTCCACTTCGGAATTGCCCAGCTTGGTCTTCGTCTGTCCTTCGAATTGCGGTTCCGGAATCTTGACGCTGACGACCGCGATCAGGCCCTCGCGCGTGTCGTCGCCCTCAAGCCGCATCTCCTTGTTCTTCGCGAACAGATTGTTCTTCTGCGCGTAACTGTTGAGCGTGCGCGTAAGAGCGGATTTGAAGCCCGACAGATGGGTGCCGCCTTCGATCGTATGGATATTATTGGCGTATGTGAAAACCGTCTCGTGAATCGCGTCGGTCCATTGCAGCGCGGCCTCCGCGTCGATTCCATCGCGCACGCCCTTGAAGAAAATCACGTCATGCAGCGTTTCGTTCGATTTTCCCAGCGAGGCGACGAACTCCGCGATTCCGCCTTTGTAGTGAAACTCCTCGCGCTTGCCGGTGCGCTCGTCGGCGAGCGTAATCTTGAGGCCCGCATTCAGATACGCCATCTCGCGCAAATAGCGCGCGACGATTTCGTACTTGAACTTCACCTCCTTGAAGATTTGCGGATCGGGCGAAAACGTCGTGCGCGTGCCGGTGTTTTTGGCCGGGCCGCGATCTTCAACGCGGGTCTTGGGCGCGCCGCGCTCGTAACGCTGAAACCAGAGCCGGCCGCCACGGCGGACTTCGACCTCGAACTCCTCGCTCAACGCATTAACGACCGACGCGCCCACGCCGTGCAACCCGCCCGAGACCTTGTAGGCGCCGCGATCGAACTTGCCGCCCGCGTGAAGCACCGTATGGACAACTTCGAGCGTGTCGCGCTTTTCCGTCGGATGCGGTCCAACGGGAATGCCGCGGCCATTGTCTTCGATCGAGATGCGATCGTCGCCAAGAATGACGACGTTGATTTCGGTGCAATGGCCGGCCAGCGCTTCATCGACCGAATTGTCCACGATTTCGGAGACCAGATGGTGCAATCCGCGTTCTCCGGTGTCGCCGATGTACATCCCGGGACGCTTGCGGACCGCCTCGAGCCCCTCAAGGACACGAATCGATTCAGCGCCGTAACCGTCAGAAGATTGTTTGTCTGTCATGATAAAAATCGATCTTTCAAGCCGCCCCCATCCACCGTTTCCCCATCATGAATTTTACGCTCGGAGGTTCGCTTAGTAAAGCGACCGCCGAAATAAATCTGACTTTATAAAACGATATCTCATCATTCATATAACACATCCAAAATTACCTTATTTTTTGGAAATTTTTGGTGATCGAGCATGCGCGTTCGGAAAGCCCAATTAATCGATTTCTAGTGTAAGTAAATATAACGTGGTTTGAGCACTTCCAAAGAACCTGAAGCGGCTCCACGCGAGCTTGCTTAAATTACAATTTTTTGGAGTCTTGAATCGGATTGCGTTCGGACACGCTTAGCCGGTCTCATGCAGGTATTTCACGAAATCTGCCGGACCGACATAACCGACGCGGCGCTCGCGGACGCGGCCGGACGCGTCGATGAATAGCGAGGTTGGCACACCTTCGACCTTGAACCGTCGCATCAGTGCGTCGTTTTGTTTGTCTTTGGCGGTCAGGTTTGCGCGCATCAAGACGAATCCGGCGGCCGCGCGGATCACCGCCGGATCGGTGAAGGTCGTATGCTCCATCTCGCGGCACGGTACGCACCAATCGGCGCTGAAATCGACCACCACAGGCCGTCCAGACGCGCGCGCCTTGGCGAGCGTGGCATCGTCAAATGGAACGAATTTTAGCGTTTGCGGCGGCTGCGCGCGCAGCTCGAACAGCATCACGACCAGCGCGACGACGGCGACGACGCCAATCAGCGCGCGCACCGCCATGAATGGCCGCCATGATTTTCCCCTCGCAGTAATAAATCCCAGATAAATTCCCGTAGCCGCGGCATAAAATGGCAATGCGCGAGAGATAATTCCATCAGGCACGACCGGATCGAGAAAGTAGAGCGCGAGGCCAACCAGCACGAACCCAAATAGCTGCTCGATCCATCCGAGCCACTCGCCGGAGCGAGGCAGCCTGCGGATACTTCCGGCGGCGATCGCCAGCGCGACGTAAGGCAATCCAAGGCCTATCGCGAGCGTGAAAAAAAGCGCAAAGCCAAAGACCGCGCTGCCGCTCCGCTGGACCATCAGCAGCAGCCCGAGCACGATCGGCCCGATGCATGGCGCGGCCACAACGCCCATCCCGAGGCCCATCAGGAGCGCGCCGGCATAGCCGGGACGGGCCGTTCCCGCGCGATTCATCAGCCATTGCGGAGGCTGCAGCGAATACAGCCCAAAGCTCGAACCAGCCAGCAAAAAGAGCATTCCGGCGATCGTGGCGAGCACCCACGGATTCTGCATCGCAGCGCCGAACAGTCCGCCTGAGAGCGCGACGGCGACGCCTACGCTGGAAAACATCAGCGCGATTCCGAGCACATAGAGCAACGCAAGAATAACCACCTTGCGCGGCCCGCCCGATTCGTTGCCGAAGTACGCGATCGTCACGCCGATCAGCGGATAGACGCAGGGCGTCAGGTTCAACGCCATGCCGCCTAAAAAAACCGCTATAAACCCGAATAGAAACCCATAGCGTGCGAAAACTCCAGCGATAAAATCATGTGAACCGTCCGCCGCCCCGGACGCGCCCGCGGCGCCCCGCGATGTCCCGAACTGTCCCGCGGCGCCACTTGCCGTCCCGCCGGCGCCCGAACCGCCGGCGTCCGCCGCAACGGCGCTTGCCAGGTCGAAGGTGGTCTCGATCGAAGATGGCCGCAGGCACTGGACGTCGTTGCACGCCTGGTAGTCGAGCTTGATTTGCGCCGGCGCACCAACACTCGCTCGAAAGGCTGCGGTCGCGGTCACTGGCACGCCGATTTTCAGATCGCCGGAAAAGATCGCCAGCTTCTCGCCGCCGGAGAACTTGAGCGGCTCTACCTCCGCCGGCGGAAAAATCGGAGCCTGCGCGACAATTTCCGCCGGCGTCGCGATTTCAAGCCGCGTCGCTACGTATGCGGGGTCCAGCGGCCGGTTGGAATTGATATGCCATCCGGGAGCGATCCGCGCCGTCACTTCAAGCTGGCTCGATCCGCCGGGATGGAGCGGATGCGCCAACGTAATCGATCCAAACGAAACCACCGCCGGCGGCGACGCGGCCGTCGCGCCGCCACCGAGTCCAATTGCGGCAGCGATCAGGAGCGCCAGCAGGAAAAGAAGCCGGCCGCGCTCAGGGGCGAGCGAATCGGGTCGGACGCGCGACGCGTCCCGCGGTCGATGCCGATGCGTGGCGAAAACCTCTAACCGGATGAAGTCAACCGTCCAGCGGTCCCTGCCCCTCGATCGAAAGCGGCGCGCTATCGACGATTTCAAGTCCATAACCGGGCAGATTAGCGAGCCGCGGCGGCTTGTCGGTCAGCAGCACCATTTTGCGCACGCCGACGTCGCGCAAAATCTGTGCGCCGACGCCGTAATCGCGAAAATCGGCTTCCGGCGCATTCAGCCGCGTGGTGGCGCGGCGGATGATGCGGCGCGGCCCATTGCTGTCGATATCGCCCGCGATCGCGTCGGACTCGCGCTTGAGGTAGAGAATCACGCCCTGTCCCGCCTGTGCGATCTGTTCCATAGCGGCTTGCAGCAGCGCGCGCGTATTGCGCTTCTCATAGCCGAAGACGTCGCCCGGCAGATACTCGCGATGCGCCCGCACCAGCACCGGACGATCGGCGCTGATTTCGCCCATGACCAGCACCAGATGCTCGCTCTGGTCCACGCGGTTGCGATAGACGTAGGCGCGGAATTCGCCGAAATCGGTGGGCAGCCGCGCTTCCGCAATCCGCTGCACCATCGTTTCGTTGCGCAGGCGGTACTCGATTATGTCGGCCACGGTGACGATTTTAAGTCCATGGACGCGCGCGAATTCGACGAGGTCGTCCCGCCGCGCCATCGTGCCGTCTTCCTTCAGAATCTCGCAAATCACGCCGGCGGGCTTGAGTCCCGCCAGCCGCGCCAGATCGACCGCGCCCTCGGTCTGCCCCGTGCGCACCAGCACGCCGCCGTCGCGCGCCCGCAGCGGGTAAACGTAGCCGGGCGTGATGAATTCGGCGCCGGTCGCGTCTTCGCGCACGGCCTGCAGAATCGTGGTCGCGCGGTCCTGCGCCGAGATGCCGGAGCCAGCGGCCCGGCGCGCGGTGATCGGAATCGTGAAGGCCGTGCCGAGCGGGGCCTGGTTGTCGCCGACCATCATGTTCAGGCCGAGCTGATCGATCCGTTCGCCCGCCATCGGCAGGCAGATCAGGCCCCGGCCATACTTGGCCATGAAATTGATCGCGTCGGGTGTGGCCTTTTCGGCGGCCATGCAGAGATCGCCTTCGTTTTCGCGATTTTCGTCATCCATCAGGATGATCATGTGGCCGCGGCGGGTCTCTTCGAGCGCCTCTTCGATCGTGATGAAGGGAGCGGTCGGAGCGTGAGCGCGTGGCGTGATTTCACCGAACATGGCCATGAACCTCGCGCCGGGCCGGGCACGGTGTCAGCGCCCGGCCAGACGCCGTCAAGTCGATCAACCAGATGATTCTAACGCAGCATCGCCCCCCGCGTGAACAGGGCCGGCGCAGCAAGCCCCTTTGCGGTTTACAAGACCAGCGAGCGAGCGCGCCGGCAAACGCGCGGGGCACGACTTCTCGCAACGGTTGACAACCCTCGCCCTTTTGCGAAAATTCGAGTCCATGGCTGACATTATTCGAGCATTCAGCGCGCATCATGTATGCCGCCTGACAGGACTTTCGCGGCGTCAGCTGTCATACTGGGATCACACGAATTTTTTCTTGCCGTACTACGCGTCAGAAGACCGGCGTAGTCCATTCAGCCGCATTTACTCGTTCGAGGACCTTGTGGGGCTTCGCGTGATCGCGATACTGCGCAAGGAACATCAAATTCCTCTTCAGACGCTTCGCAGGATTGCCGAGCAACTAAGCCAATATCATTCCCGGCCATGGTCGGGCCTCGTTCTGTATGTGTGTGGCAAGGAGGTTTTTTTTCAGGAACCCGCCACCGAACGGATTCGGGAAATCGAGTATCCGCAGTATATGATCAAAGTCGCGCTGGATGCCGTAACCACGGACATGAGGTCGAAGGCCGACGAACTCAGGCGCCGGAAAGAGGGCCAAATCGGACGATTGGAGCGACATCGCAACGTCGTCCATAACGCATGGGTAGTGGCGGGAACCCGAATTTCGACCAAGACGGTGTGGCGATACCATCAGGCGGGCTACGACACGCCTTCAATTATTCGAGAATATCCATTGTTAACCTCTGCGGATATTTCTTCAGCAATCGCTCATGAGCGGAAGTTAGCGGGCAAAGCTGGCTGAGCCGGCGACGCGGTTGCATCTTTTGCTCGACCATAACGTTCCAGACTCGGTCGCGCGCGTTTTCATCGAACGTGGCCATACGGTGACTTTCCTCCGCGAGATAATGCCGACTGACTCGCCTGACCCGGTTGTGGCCGCGGTGGCGGACATGGACGGCGCGATTCTCGTAAGTTGCGACCACGACTTCGACGCTATCGCGCCGCGAATCTTGCAAGGCATGCGCGCACGCTTCAGGAGGCTCGGCCGATTATCGATCCGATGCGCCGAATACCACGCGGCGCGACGGATCGAGGAGGCGATGGAATTGATCGAGCTGGAATATCGAACGGCGCAACGTCGCCCCGACAAGCGAATGTTCATTGTTATTCAGGCGACCGGAATCAAGACGAATCGCTGATGCCGGTTGTCGGCGGAAAGGCGGACATCCTCATACTCGCCCTGAATCCCGGCCGCCAACGGACAGCCAGGCGCTCCGATCCGGACAATCGAACCTCTTGAATTTGACATGGCGCGCCCTGGATGTGTTGGGACGGGGGCGGGGGCGTTCGCGGAATTGCGCGGGGTTTGCCAAACTGGATTTTTCGCGATGGCCATCACAGCGGTTCGATGTCCGACGAATTAGCTCAACCAATCCCCGACGGGTCCGCCGCGAATACGCCTGCGGCTGAGGCCGCCTGCGATGCCGGCCCCGACGCCGAGCCGCGGCCCGACGAAGTCGCGGGCGAGCGGCCCGCCGGTTGGCGCGCCGCGTTCCGCGCGATGCGCCATCGCAACTTCCGCCTCTATTTCGGCGGCCAGCTCACCTCGCTGATCGGCACCTGGATGCAGACCGTCGCGCAATCGTGGCTGGTGCTGAAGCTCACGAACTCGGCGCTGATGCTCGGCGTGGTCACCTTCGCGAACTATCTGCCTATTCTGCTGGTGGCGCTGTTCGCGGGCGTGATCGTCGATCACGTCGATCGGCGCCGCTTGATCATCCTCACGCAGGCGCTGCTGATGCTGAGCGCGTTCGCGCTCGCCGCGCTCACCTGGACCGGCGTGGTCAGGGTCGAGCACGTTATCATCCTGGCGGCGTTCAACGGCGTGGTCAGCGCTTTCGACATGCCGGGGCGCCAGGCGTTCGTGGTCGAGATGGTGGGGCTGGAGGATTTGCCGAACGCGATCGCGCTCAATTCGATGATGTTCAACGCGGCCCGCACGATCGGACCGGCGATCGCCGGTTTCCTGATCGCGCTGGTCGGAATCGCGGCCTGCTTTTTTCTGAACGGCCTCAGCTATATCGCGGTGATCTGGAGCCTGTTCGCGATGCGGCTCGCGACCCGGACGAACGAGCCGCAAAGCGTGAGCATGCTGCGGCGGCTGCGCGAAGGCGCGGCCTACGTCTGGGCGCATCGGCCGACCTTTTACCTGCTCGTGCTGGTCGCGCTGAACAGCGGACTGGGCGTGCAATACGCCGTGCTGATTCCCGTCTTCGCCAAAAATATCTTGCATGCGGGCGCGCGCGGCTATGGCCTGCTGATGGCGGCGCAGGGGGTGGGCGCGGTGGTCGGCGCGGTCGCGCTGGCGTCGCGCTCGGGCACGGCGCGCGGGCTGCGCGAAAACCTCACGGTCGGCCTCTTTCTCACCGCGTTCGCGATCATCGGCTTCGGCGTCTCGTCTTCGATGTGGCTTTCGCTCGCGACGCAGACCTGCGTCGGCGCGGGGCTGATCAATTACATGGCGGCGACCAACACGTTGCTGCAGTTGTTCGTCTCCGACGAATTGCGCGGGCGCGTGATGAGCTTCTACACGCTCTCGTTCATCGGCATCGCGCCGCTCGGCGCGCTCGCGGTCGGCTACCTCGGCGAGCATTTCAGTCCGGAAGCGGCGGTCGTGATCTGCGGCACGCTGTCGCTGGCGTGCGCGCTGATTCTGCTGACGCGGCTGCGGCTGTTCGCCGCCGCGCAGGCGGGAGTCGAAGCGGCGCAGGTCGTCTCGGCGATCTGAGGCGGCCGACGGCGCCCGCCGCGCGAATCGGAATCGATGCGCGCGGCCGACCCGGCAGGGGCGGCGTTCGCGGCGGTGCGCCGCGAACGCGGGCGCCAGCCCGAACCGCATCGCGACAACGCCCGAATCGGTATAATCGCGCCGGGATGCGGCCAGCGGACAAAAACGGCGAAGCGAAGGCCAGGACGAAAGCCGGGGCGGCGGCGCTGCGGATGTTGCCGTCGGTGGACGAATGCCTCCGGGCCGCCGAAAATGACGGCGCGCTCGGCGCAATCGGGCGTGGATGGCGCGTCGAACTGATCCGGAACGCGCTCGCGCAGGTGCGGACGCGGCTGGCCGGCGGCGCGGGCGAACCCGCCGAATCGCGCGAGCGACTCGCGGCGCTGGTGATCGCGCAGGCGCGCGCGGCGCTCGCCAACGCCGCGCCGCCGCTGCGCGCGGTCGTCAATGGAACGGGCGTCGTGCTCCACACCAATCTCGGCCGCGCTTTGCTCGCCGAGAGCGCGATCGACGCGATCGCGACGGCGGCGCGCGCGCCGGTGAACCTCGAATACGACCTTGACTCGGGCGGGCGCGGCGAGCGCGACGCTCTGGTCGAGGCCGATTTATGCGCATTGACGGGCGCGGAAGCGGCGACGGTCGTGAACAACAACGCGGCCGCGCTGTTGATCGCGCTGAATACTCTGGCCAACGGCCGCGAGGCGATCGTTTCGCGCGGCGAATTGATCGAAATCGGCGGTTCGTTCCGGTTGCCTGAATTGATGGCGCAGAGCGGCGCGCGGCTCAGGGAAGTCGGCACGACCAACCGGACCCATCCGGCCGACTATGTGCGCGCGATCGGGCCGGACACGGCGACGCTCTTGAAGGTGCATCCGTCCAACTACCGCATCGTCGGCTTCACGACGGCGGTCGAACTGGGCGAACTCGCCGCGATCGGCCGGGCGCATCGATTGCCCGTGGTCGAGGATCTCGGCGCCGGCGCGATGATCGATTTGAGCCGTTACGGATTGCCGCGCGAGCCGATCGTCGCCGAGCGTATCGCGGCGGGCGCCGATCTCGTGACGTTCTCGGGCGACAAGCTGCTCGGCGGCCCGCAGGCGGGAATTGTCGTCGGACGGCGCGAACTGATCGATCGGATCCGGCGGAATCCGCTCAAGCGCGCGCTGCGCTGCGACAAGCTGACGCTCGCGGCGCTTGCCGCGACTCTTGAGATTTATCGGCGCGCGGACGAACCGGCCGATCTGATTCCGGCGCTGCGGATGCTGCGGCGAAATCCGGCCGAACTCGAGGAAATCGCGCAGGCCGCGCGCGCGGTTCTGGCCGACCGCCTGGGCGGCGGTTACGAAATCGAAGTAATCGAGTCGGCGGCTGAAATCGGCTCAGGCGCGCAGCCGACCGAGCAGATCGAATCGCGCGCGCTCAGAATAACCCATCCGGAGCTTTCCGCTGACGCGATCGCCGCGATGTTCCGGCGGGCCCGCCCGCCGGTGATCGGCAGAATTCGCGACGGCGCCTTCATGATCGATCTCCGCGCGATCGAGGACCCATCCGCGCTCGCCGTGGCCTTTCCATCCTCCTGAAGAGCGCATCAACCGCTTGCGTATCGCCGGGGTTTGGACGTAAACCGGCAACAGGCGCAAGTGCGCGCCGCGGAGGAACTTCCGATGGCTGACAAAACTTACAAAATCGTGGAAGTGGTCGGGGTTTCCGATGAAAGCATTCAGCAGGCGGTCCGCAACGCCCTGAACAAGGCCAGCCAGACGCTGCGCAATATCGATTGGTTCGAGGTGCAGAATATCCGCGGCGGGGTGCACGACGGCAAGCCGGAATTCCAGGTCGAGGTGCGGATCGGCTTCCGCCTTGAAGGCGCTCCGGTGAACTGATTTGCGCGTGCGGGACCGCTCGCGGAGCACAAATCGGGGCGGATAGTCCGCCGGCCTGAAGACTCGACGCCGGGCTTGGTATATCGTTGCGCCCGCGTTTATCATCGAGAAGGTAAATGTGTGAAGGCGGGCGATAGCGACGATGAAGAACTGTCCGCATTGCGGCCGGTCCTATCCTGACAGCGACACCTTCTGCGAAGCCGACGGCTCGAAACTGGTCGCGCATGGAGCGGCAATCGCTCCCGGCGCGGCGGCGGTCCCAAGCGCGGCCGGCGATCAGCAGGCGATAGAATGTCCGACTTGCGGCGGCCGGGCCGAGCCGGGCGAGTTGATTTGCAACTTCTGCGGAACCCGTCTGGGCGGCGAGGGCGAACCGCTTACAGGCACGACGGCGACCGCGCAATTGGGCGGCGGATGGTCGCCGCAGGTGGAGCGCGGCGGGCCGCGGGAGTTCGGCGACGAAGCCGCCGAGCTCGAAACCGAACCGGAAGAGGAATCGCCGACCGGCCATCGATGGGCCGGATTCCTCGGCTATGCGCTGGCGGCGGTGGCGGCGCTGGTCGCGGGAGTATGGCTTGCGATTCATCTGAGCGGCCATCGGCACACGGAAACGCCAACCGCGCAGGCGTCGCCGGCGGCGAGTCCGATCGTGCAGCAGCCGAGCGTGACGCTCGCGCGCAACATGCAGATATCGGTTCGGGGAACCGATCTCGCGGGCGCGTTGCAGCGCGATCCGGCGGGAGCGAAGGCGGTTTTCGATGCGAATAGCGGCGCGCTGCTCGATATCTACAAGCGCGCGCTTGAAACTGATGCGACGCTGCGCGACGGGATGGTCGTGCGGCTGCACGTGATGCCCGACGGGAGCGTGAACGGCGGCTCGGTGATGGTCTCGACGGCGGCGAATCCGAGTCTCGACGCGGAGGTGGTCGCGGCGGCCGGAGGATGGAAATTCCCGGCCGTGAGCGGCGGGGCCGCGGACGTCGATTACCCGATAATCTTCGCGTCGGGGCCGGGCGATATCGGCGCGCTTGAGGCCGACTTGAGCACGAAGATGGCGTCGCGGTCGCCGGGCGAATCGCCCGAATACGCCAGCTCGCCGGCGCCGACCGCGGTCGCCGCGGCGACGCCGCCGCCTCCGCCGCCGGTGGTCGCAACGCCCGTGGCGCCGCCGCCGGGGCCGTCGCGGGCCGAGATGGAGCGGCGCGCGCGGCGCCGCCGCGAGGAACTGGCGGCGGTGCGAAGGCCTTCGCGTCCGGCGACGCCGTCGCTCAATGAGCGCGTCGCGGAGGCGCTCGCGCGTGACCGTCGCTTCGGACGCGTGCGGGCATACGCCAGTCCGGGCGGGTTGGTGACGCTGACCGGCACAGTGTTCGACGACAACGCGAAGGCGGCGGCGGCGCGCGCGGTGCGCAACGTCAGCGGCGTGACGTCGGTGGTAGACAATCTGACGACCGAGACTTCGCAATGGGCGGCGAATCAGGCGGCGATTCAATCGGCGTTGCAGGCGGCGGGTTTGACCAACGTCACGGCGAAGGTGATAGGTAAAAGCTGCTATCTTGACGGCAAAGTGAAGACCGAGCTGGACCGCGAGCGTGCGGTGACGATCGCGATGGGCGCGGCGCCGGTGAAAGTGCGCACGAATCTGATTCGCGTCGACCCGGGATTTTTTGGATGGTGAGCGGAGATTAAGCAAACCTGTCGGCGCGAGCTATTGACAATTTCGCGGGCCAACGCTTAGATTGCGATCAGAGAATTGTTGGCTCGCCCCGCTCCGCGAGGAGGAATCTCCGAACATGGCTGAAACCGCGACGTCTTGTAAGCAGGTGTTTACCGATATGCCGAACCGTTTCAATAAAGCGGCGGCGAAGGGTCTGAACGCGGTTTACCAGTTCGATCTTTCCGGCGACGGCGGCGGCAAGTGGCACGCGATCATCAAGGACGAGACGTGCGAGGTTAAAGAAGGCGCGCATGCGTCGCCGAACATCACCATCTCGATGGCGGCGCACGATTATCTGGACATGGTCAACGGAAAGTTGAACGGCCAGATGGCGTTCATGACCGGCAAACTTCGCATCGCGGGCGATATGGGCCTCGCATTGAGGTTGCAGAGCCTGTTCTCATAAAGCGGAATCGGGATTTGCGCGGCACGGGCGGCGCGCAGGCGCGCGTCCGGCGCGAATCGATCGCAAGCGGAAAGCTCCTTCCAGACGAGAATCTCCACGCAAGGCAATCACGCAGATGCATCCGGGATTGGCGCGACGCCGCGCGGCAGCGATTGCGGCGCGGGCTTGAATTCGCATCCGATGCGCTCTGATCTATCGACTAATTTCATTCTATTCTGATTCGAACCGGCTGAAATTTTCCCGAATGCGGGACCATTGCGGCGAAATCAAATCGCGGGGAAGCATCCCCGATAATTCCATCACAAGGTTGGAAAGGTGAGCACATGAGCGCAGAGAACTTGACCGACGGACCGGTCGAACCGGAAGCCACAGGCCGCGCGGCGGAAGAAGACAGCGACCTGCTGGCGTCGAAGCTCTCGAAGGAACTGAACAACTGGCGGCGGCGGCGCACGTCGGGCCAGCCACGGCGCAACGATGGACCGCGCGGCAACTTTCAGTCCGATCCGGCGCGAACGATCAAGGTTCGGGGCCACGAAACACTGGTGATTCGCAAGCCGAAGCTAAGCCCGAAACCTCCGGTCGCGAACAGCGACCGCGACAGCCGCTGATTCTCCGCCAGATTCGCCGACGCCGAGTGGAACAACGGCGCGTTCTTGCGGGCGCGCCGCGGCGGAGCGTGTTCAGCTGCGGAAGATTTCCACGGGCATCTCGCGCGACGCCTGCCGCGCCGGATAGAAAGTCGCGACCCAGCACAGCAGCATCGAGGCGATCGCCACCACGACATACGAGAACGGTTGAAAGGCGACGGGCAGCGTCGCGATGCCATAGATTTCTTTTTGAATATGAATGAAGTGATAGCGTCCCAATGCGAAGCAAGTCGCCGCGCCCAGCGCCAATCCGGCAATCGTGCCGATCGCGCCGACGATTAGCCCCTTAAGCACGAAAATCGATCGCACTTCCCGGCGCGTGGCGCCCATCGCCATCAGCACGGCGATATCCTTGCGCTTTTCCATCACCACCATGATCAGTGTGGCGACAAGATTGAACGCGGCGACGCCGATCAACAGCAGCAGCACGAGCGCATAAACGCGCTTCAGCAACTCGAATCCGGCCGCGGCGGATTCGTTGAATTCCATCCAATTGCTGACGCGATAACCCGGACCGAACGTCGCGCTCAGCCGCCGGGTAATCGCGCTGGTCTGATCGAGATTGTTCAGGCGCAATTCGATGCCATCCACCTTGCCGGGGCGTCCGAAGAACGCCTGCGCATTCTCCAAACGCATGAACGCCAGATCGCGATCAAGGAATGCGACGCCCGACTCGAAGATCGCGCCGACCGTGAAATGTCCTGTGCGCGTCGAAATCTCGTTATCAGGACCCGCGGCCACGGGCGCGACGGCGGTCAGCGGATCGCCGACGCCGACTTTCAGTTTTTCGGCGAGCGTGGAGCCAAGCGCGACTTCGCCGTCGGAAGCGGGCGGCGCCTGAGACAAATTCGCGAGCGAACCAGCCTGGATGTAGCGCTTGAGTTGGCCGACGATCGCCGCATTCCGCGGGTCGATGCCGCGCACTATCACGCCGCTGATCCCGCGCGGCGAACTCATCATCGCCTGGCCGACGAGGAACGGATCGGAGCCGGCGACTCCGGGAACCGCATCTGCGCGCGCGAGCAATTCGGACGCGTTGCCGATCGATCCGGAGTAACTCAGGATTTCGACCTGCGGCGTGAGCGTCAGGATACGCTGGCGGAGGCTGCGCTCGAATCCGCCCATCACGGCAAGCACCACCACCAACGCCGCGACGCCGATCATGACGCCGACCGCGGTGAATACGGTCGTGACCGAAATGAACGCGTCGCGCCGGCGCGCGCGCAAATAGCGCGCCGCGATATTTAGTTCGTAACGCAATCGACCAATCCGGCCAGGCGGAAAATTGGCGCGCGACCAAGATGGGCCTTCACGCCGCCGCGGCGCCTAATATATCACTTTGTCGCGCCGAAGCCGTTCGATCTCGTCGTCTTTCATTCCCAGAATTTCGCGAAAGACTTCGTCGTTATGCTGGCCGAGCGCCGGCGCCGGACGCCGCAAGTCGCCGGGCGTGCGGCTCATCCGATGCTCCAGTCCCTCATACGGCGACGGGCCCATCTCCTTATGGTCCAGCCACCGCCAGAAGCCGAAAGCTTCGAGATTTTCGTCGCGATGCAAATCCATGCAGTTCTGAACCGGATATGCCGCGACTCCGGCCCTTTGCAGGGCTTCGGTCAACTCTTCGGCGGAGCGGCCGCGAACCGCCGCTCCGATCGTTTCGTCGAGCGCATCGCGGTCGCGCATCCGCGCGCGCATCGTTGCGAATCGGCCGGCGGAATCGTCGATGCGCAGGACTTTCGTCAAGGCCGACCATTCGGAATCCGCGCCAACCGCGATCGAAATCCAGCGCTCATGGCCGTCTTCGTCGGCGCATCGGTAGGCGCCGTGCGGCGCATAGCGTGAGGATTTGTTGCCCTCGGGTCCGAGCACGCGGCCGGTCGCGAAATAATCGACGAGCATCGGCGCGAGATTGTGCAGCGCCGCTTCGTACTGCGACATGTCTATGTACTGCCCCTTGCCGGTCCGACGCCGATAATCCAGCGCGGCGATCAACGCGCAAGCGGAAAAGCGCGGCGCGATAAAATCCGTGAACGCGCCGTACGGCGGGCATGGTTCGTCTTTCGAGTATCCGGAAATGTGATAGAACCCCGACAACGCCGCCATCAGATTGCCAAATCCGGGATAATCGCGATGCGGCCCGGTCTGGCCCTGCATGCACGTCGAAAGCATGATCAGATCGGGCTTGATCGCGCGGAGCCGTTCGTAATCAAGGCCCCAGTTGCGCAGCGTCTTGGGCGTGAAGCTCTCCGTCACAAGATCGGCCCACGGCAGCATCCGCAGAAAAATTTCGCGCGCCTCGGGCTTGCTCATGTCGAGCGTGATTCCGCGCTTGGAGGTATTGAAGCTCGCGAAGAATTGGCTGCGATCGACGCCGGGCTGCGCGTCTTTCCATGGCGGCGCCAGCCTGAGGCCGTCGAGCCGGGCCGCGGATTCGATCCGGACGACGTCGGCGCCGTAATCCGCGAGATACTTGGTGGTCACGGGACCGACCGCGTACCAGGTGAAATCCAGTACGTGAATTCCTTCGAACGGCAATTTGCCCATCGATACGCCAACCTCCGGCACGGCTAAATCGCGCCGACCGCGCGCAGCTCGACGATTTCGCGTGCGCTCAATCCGAGCAGAGCGCCGTAGATTTCGCCGTTGTGCTCGCCCAGTTGCGGCGCCGGACCCTGCGGCCCGACCGGCGTCTCGCTCAGCTTCGCGAAAGCGCCCGGCAGCGTCAGCGCGCGATTAAGTCCGCGATGCTCGACCGTGACGAAATAGCCGCGCGCCTTTAACTGCGGGTCTTCGGCGATATCGGCGGCGTCCGCGACCGGCGCTCCGAAGAGCCTGCGTTTGAGAATATTCGCCCACAATTCTTTCTTGGTTTTGCCAAGGAAAAATTTCTGCACGGCCTCTTCGGTGCGCTCGAGTTCTTCCAGGTCCGCCGCCGTCGCCGCCATGAAGCTGGTTGGCGTCAGCGATTTCAGTCCGCCCTCGCGGGTCAGCCAATCGGGAGCGGCGCCTTCTTCTTTCATCCAGGCGATCACCGCATTCGTCGAGCCGAGGTATGGACCGCCCGCGATTATGAACGAGATAAACCCGTCGGCGCATCGATACACGGTTTTACGCCGCCCGCCGACCGCGCCGCTGAACACTCCGCTGCGCCGCAGATAATTGCCGTGCAACAACGGCATCGCCTGCTCGTTCATCAGCGTCCACGCGACGCAGGCCTGCATGTCAACCACGATATGTTGCCCAAGGCCGTCGGCCGCGCGCGCGTAGTAAGCGATCATCGCGGCGACCGCGGCTTCGGCCGCCGCGTGCAACCAAGCCTGCGGCACGCTCATCTGGATCGGCGGCTTGCCTTCTTCGCCCATCAGAAACATCGCGCCGCCTGCGGCCCATCCGTTGATGTCCGCGGCCTTGTAGTCTTTGCCCGGCCCACGGTCGCCGAACGCGGTGACGGTCGCATGAATCAGGCCCGGATTCAGCGCGGCCAGCGCCTCGTACCCAATTCCGAGCGATTGCAGATAACCGAGGGGAAACGAGTCCACCAGAAAATCCGCATGTTCCGCGAGCATTCGCAGAAGCTGACGCCCGTCCTCGCAATCGAGGTTCAGGGTTATCGATTTTTTGCCAGCGTTCCACGCCAAAAAGCCGAGTCCGCGATCGAGACCCGGCTGGTCTTCCAGAAACGGCGGAATATTGCGGCTGGAACATCCGCAGGGCGGCTCGACCTTGATCACCTCGGCGCCCATGTCGGCGAAGATTTTCCCGCATAGCGCGCCCTTCTCGTCCGAAAGGTCGAGCATCCGCAGGCCCTTGAGCAATTCCGAGCGCATCGTTCGGCTCCCCAGGCGAATTTGAATGCGCGGCCGCGCGATAAATCGGCGAACGACCGGCAAGCGCGCACAGCGAGCGGATTGTAACCGCTTCGGCGCGCGATGCGAAGTGGAATCAGGCTGCCCGAGGGACCGAAATGACGGCTATTGCATCGCCGCGCGCGCCGCGCCGATCGCGGTCGCGTAGTCGGCGTGTTCGGGAATCAGGAAACCGCGGCCGAAAACGAAGTTCAATCGCTTGACCTTCTGCATGAAGCGGAAAATGCGCGTCAATTTTCCGGTCAATACGATATCTTCCTGACCGCACGCGCGCGCCGCCGCGATACTCAGCACCGAGACGACCTCGACGATCATGTTCATGATGGCCAGCGCTTTGTCCTCGGCGGTCGCGTCCGCGCCGACCTTGCCGAAATTCGAGGCGGTGGTGCCGGGCGGCAGGTCGCCGATCGCTCCGCCCGCGATGTCGTGCACGGTCAGGTCCACGCGGCTTAAATCGCCGCGCGCCGCCATCGCTTCCAGCGTTTCCAAAGTGGAAACGCCAAGCATATGTTTCGAGAGTCCGCGCAGGGTGCCGCCGCCGAGACCGGTCCCGCTGACATGCTCGATTTTTTCGCCGGTCACGGAAACGATCGCCGTGCCGGTGCCAAGCGAAACGACCAGCGCGTTCTTGCGCGCCGCCAGCGAGGTGCCGCCGATGCCGATTGCGGAAAACTCGTTCACTTTGACGACCGGCCGTCCGAGCAGGGTTTCGCCGAGCACGCGCGAGCCCGCGCCGGTGGCCGCGACCCGTTCGACGCGATCAAGTTGAAGGCCGCAAGATTCGACCAGTTTTCCGAGCGCGCCCGCCGCCGCGGCGATAGGGTCGTTAGCTTCGATGGTGACGACGTGAACCCCGCCATTGTCGAGGATCACGGCGTCCGTGGTGGATCCGCCGATATCGATTCCGACGAGCATAGTCTGGTGCCGACTCCTGTTCAGCCCGCTCCCAAGCTAGAACATCAAGTAACCGCGGCGCAATCCGGCATTTTTTGACAGGCGTCCGCGTGGGCGGTTTCACGTTCGCGCGGTTATGCTAAGTTCGCCGCGATGGCGCGACGAAAAAACGACGAAAGCCGCGGCCTTTTCGCAACGCCGCGCGCTCCGGCGCAACCGCTCGCGGATCGGATGCGGCCGCGCACGCTCGCCGAAGTCGTCGGACAGGAACACCTGCTCGGGCCGGGCAAGCTGCTGGCGCAGATGGCGGGGACCGGCGCGATTCATTCAATTATTCTCTGGGGTCCGCCGGGAACCGGCAAGACGACCATCGCGCTGCTGCTCGCGCGCCAATCCGGGGCGGTTTTCAAAACCCTCGCCGCGGTCTCAGCCGGAGTCGCCGACCTGCGCGAGGCGGTCGAGGAAGCGCGGCGCGCGCTTGAGCTCGAAGGCCGCCGCACCATCATTTTCATCGACGAAATCCATCGCTGGAACCGCGCCCAACAGGACGCCGTTTTGCCGCACGTGGAAAGCGGCCTGGTCACGCTGATCGGCGCGACCACCGAGAATCCGTCATTCGAAGTAATTTCGCCGCTGCTTTCACGAGCGCGCGTGCTGGTGCTCAAGCCGCTCGGCGATGACGCGATAGCGGCGCTGGTCCGGCGCGCGCTCGCGGATCGCGAACGCGGTCTCGGCGCGATGAATCTCACGCTCGCCGATGATGCGCTCGACGAGATCGTTAGAGTTTCCAGCGGCGACGCGCGGCGCGCGCTCGGCACGCTGGAAGTCGCGGCGGAACTGGCGCAGAGCGCCGGACGGCGTGCGATCGCGATCGGCGACGTCACCGAGGCCGCGCAGCACAAGGCGCTGCAATACGATCGCGCCGGCGAAGAGCACTACAACGTAATTTCGGCGTTCATCAAAAGCATGCGCGCGAGCGATCCCGACGCGGCGCTCTACTGGATGACGCGGATGATCGAGGCGGGAGAAGATCCATTGTTCATCGTGCGCCGGATGGCGATTTTCGCTTCCGAAGACATCGGCAACGCCGATCCGCGCGCGCTGCAGATTGCGATCGCGGTCAAGGACGCCGTGGATTTCGTCGGACTCCCGGAAGGAATCATTCCGCTCGCGCAGGGCGTGACCTATCTTGCGAGCGCGCCGAAATCCAACGCTTCATATCTCGCGATGAACGCCGCGCGCGACGCCGCCCGCCAGCACGGCGCGCTGCCGGTTCCGATGCATCTGCGGAACGCGCCGACCGGGCTGATGCGGGAACTCGGATACGGCTCGGGCTATAAATATCCGCACGAATACGAAGGGGCGCTGGCCAATCAGGATTGCCTGCCCGAGAAACTAATCGGCGCGATTTACTATTCGCCGTCCGACCGCGGCTACGAAGCGCGCATCCGCGAATACCTGGAACGCGTGCGCAAGGCGCGCGCCGCTACGCGCGGACGCCGCTCTGATTAGTTAGCCGGCCGCGTCGTCTCGACGCCCATCGGCTCAATGCCGGTGAATGCGCCCGCGGCGTCAAAATCGAAACCGATTGCGACGACGCTATCGACCTTGCATACGTGGCAGCGTTTGACGCCGAAGTCGAAGATGAAGCGCTGGCCGCCGCGCGCGGTCTCACGCCCGCAAAAACAAAATCCAAGAAGAATCAGCGCGAAGAATAATCGACGCGAAAGCGCGGCCGACATCGGCAATCCAGTATGCGATTGAGCTTTGCCCTGAAACGCGCGCCGCGGGACCGGGCGTCACATCCCAACCCCGCGGCGTCGCTAAACGTTTAAGTAAATGAATCAGCGGGTTCCGAGCACGGAATCCTTCAGAGATTTCGCCGGCGTGAAGCGCAGGCGCGTACGCGCGGGAATTTTGATTTGCGCGCCGGTCATCGGATTGCGCCCCATCCGCGCCTTGGTCTTGCGCTTGCGGAAAATTCCAAGGCCCGCCAGACGCAGCGAACCCTCCTTCTTAAGCTCTCGGACTACGAGACTCGTAAGCTCTTCGAGCGCCGACTTCGCCTGCTTCTTCGTGATGCCGAGTTTGTCGGCAAGATGGGCTGCGACCTGCGACTGCGTCATCATCCTCCTCCTTGCGGCCCGATTTTGGCCTGTTTCCAAGCGTGAACGAGAGAACGCCGTAATTCAAGCGTCCTTCGCGCACTTTCGCCTACAACCATGCGGATTTTTGCACAAGCGATCGCTGGAACAGGCGCGGGGCGTTGAAAACGCGCCGGCGGCGGCCGTAAATCAGCGCCTGACGGCAGGTTTGCGACTTCGCGGCGCGCGAAATCAATAATTCACGGCGATCAAAAAAAGTCCGGCTGCCGGCGCGGCGGCCGGCGCCCGCGCGCGATCGCGCGACGCGAGAATTCCGGCGATGTCTTCCGGCGACAACCGGCCGCGGCCGGCTTCGACCATCGCCGCGACCATCGTTCTGACCATCCGGCGCAGGAACGCCGTCGCCTCGACGCGATAGATCAAAAAATCGCCGTCGCGCCGCCATTGACTCGCGATGATCCGTCGCGTCGTCGTGCGTTCTTCAGAACCGAGCGAACGGAAGGCCGCGAAATCATGCTCGCCGATGAAGACTTCCGCGGCTTGCGCCATCACGTTCAGATCGAGCGCGCCTGGCAGCAGCCATGAGTGGCGATATTCAAATGCCGAGCGCCGGTCACGATTCAGCACGCGATATTCGTAAATTCGCGACCGTGCCGACCGCCGCGGATCGAAATCGTCCGCCGCCGCGGCGGCTTCGAGAATCGCGATATCCGGCGGCAGCAGCGCGTTCAGCGCGCGCTGCAGGTCTTCGGGATCGAACGCGCGCAGCAGATCGAACGCCGCGACCTGTCCGCGCGCGTGCACGCCCGCGTCGGTGCGTCCGGCGCCATGCACCCGCACAGCGGCGCCGAAGATGCGGGCCAGCGCCTCCTCGATCCGCGCTTGAATCGAATCCGCGCCCGCTTGAATCTGCCAGCCCGCGTAATTCGCGCCGTCGTATTCGAGAGTGATGCGGATTTTCATCGATATGCGGCGCCGCGCGATAGCCCGCTGGAACGCCGGGCCGGCTCAGGACAAAGCGAACCAGGCGCTTTCGGCGATCCAAAGGGCCGTCATCGCGGCGACTCGCGCGGCGTCGAAAACGCACCAGAAGATCGCGCCCGACGCATTGCGCGCCATCCGCACAATCACCGCTTCCTGACCGATCGCATCGACGAAGCCCGCCGAATCCTCGCCCTCGATAAAGAGAATTCCCGGCGCGGAACGCATCTTTTTCACCCAATCCGCCGAATCGCGCCCGTGCGCCGGCACGGCAAGCGCGACACCGCCGCCATGAAAAACGGGGGCCCGCACGATCTGCACGGCCGGCGATATGGCGTCTCCGGCCAGCGCCGAAATCTGCGCGCCGAGCGCCTGCGCGCTCTCGGCGGCGCCAGCCGGCATGAACAGGTTGAATGCGAGTTGCTGCGCGTCTTCGCCAAGATCGAGCCGCGCGTTCAGCAGGTCGGCGGTTTGATTGAACAGTTCGGAGACCTTTTCGCGGCCCGCGGCGCTCGCTCCCGTAATCACGCTTGCGCCGACAAATCCCGAATCGATTTCCAGCGCGCGCAAAATCGTCGCGATCACCTGCGCCGCCGGATGCGGCGGCGCGACCCTCCCGCCTTTGACGAGGGTTTTGATCCGCTCGCGCGGCGTGAGCCCCGGCGCCGCCAACCGGGCGCCGTCCGGCGCCCGCAGCGCCGCGCTCAAGTCGATAACTATCGGCGCGTCAAGCCGCTCGCCCAGAGAGCGCGCGGCCGCGTCAGGCACGGCGAGAAAAACAATGTCGAAATTCGCGAGATCCGAGGGCTCATCGAGACGCGCCACCGGATGGCTTTCGCCGGTCGCCTCGACCGAATCGAATGCGCCGCTTTCGGTGGCGAACAGCTTCAGTTCCGCATGCGGGAATCCGCGTTCGCCGATCAGATCTGCGATCTGGCCGCCGACGATTCCCGTAGCTCCGACGATCGCGACGCGCGGTTCGCGCCCGTTGCTCAAAATCGCGCCTCTTTGCAGCCCGCCGGATTCATCGGCGCGCCGCTCCTGACTGCTTGCGATCAGGCCTCCGGCTCAAGGCTCTCGATACGCTCGCGCACCAGCCGGCCCATCGCCTTGCATCCGACGACCTTGACGCCCGCGCCGCCGCCGAGATCGCGCGTGCGGTAGCCGTCGCGCACGACGCCTTCGACCGCCTGCGTAATCAATTCCGCCTCCGCGCGCATCCCCAGCGAATGCTCGAGCAGCAGCGCCGCCGACAAAATCGCCGCCAGCGGATTCGCTTCGTCCCGCCCGGCGATATCGGGCGCGCTGCCGTGGATCGGTTCATACAATCCAATCCGATAGCCCGCGCCGTTAAGCTCCTCGCCGAGCGACGCCGACGGCAGCAGCCCCATCGAACCGGCCAGAACCGACGCTTCGTCGGTCAGGATGTCGCCGAACATGTTCTCGGTCACGATCACGTCGAAATCGCGGGGCCGGCGAATCAGATGCATCGCCATCGAATCGACCAGTTGATGGTCGCACTTGACGTCCGGATAGCGCGCGGCGACCTCGGTCGCGATTTCGCGCCACAACCGCGAAGTCGAAAGCACGTTGGCCTTGTCGACCGAGGTGAGCTTCTTGCGCCGTTCGCGCGCCAGTTCGAAACCGTAGCGCAACACCCGCTCGATTTCGCTTTCCGAGTAATAGCAGGTATCGACCGCCTCGCGTCCGTCCGCGCCGGAGCGCCGCTCGCTGGGTTTGCCGTAATAGATGCCGCCGGTAAGTTCGCGAATCACCACCAAATCGACGCCGTTGACGATATCCGGGCGCAACGGCGAAGCCGGCAGGAATTCCTTGACGCTCTTGACCGGCCGCACGTTCGCGAACAGTCCAAGCTCCTTGCGCAGTCCAAGCAGCGCCTGCTCAGGCCGCATCTCGGCCTTCGGATTGTCCCATTTCGGCCCGCCGACCGCGCCGAGCAATATCGCGTCGCAATCGCGCGCGGCCGCCAACGTCGCATCGGGCAGCGGCTTGCCGTAAGCGTCGATCGCGTGGCCGCCGATCGGCGCTTCCCTGAATTCGATATCCACGGCGTCGCGCCGTGCGACGACCTTGAGCGCCTGCAAGGCCTCGCCGACGACCTCGGGACCAATACCGTCACCCTTGAGCACAAGAATTTTGTAGGCCATTACCAGCCGCTGACGCTTGACCGCGACGCGCGCGGACGAAACGCTTTTCTCCCTCGCCGGTGTTTTCGGGATTTCGGATTGCAGGCGCTCCGCTCGCGCGAATCTGGCTTACGACGCGCCCCATGGCCGATGCGCCCGGCGCACGCCGCCAAGCGCCGCCGTATCGCAAACGATTGAAAATCCAACGCCCCGAATCAACCCGTAAAAATCGCAACGGATCAGCACTTAGCCCAAGCGCCGCGCCGCGGCAAGTCCCGCGCGCTTTACGGTCCTTCGGCCGGACGCGCGGCCGCGCTCGCCTCCCGCGCCTTGAGCCGGTTGAGCGCGTTCACCAGCGCCAGCGCGCTCGCCATCACGATATCGCTATGCGCCCCCTGCCCCGCGACGGTCATTCCGTCCTCGCGCACCAGGCACGACACTTCGCCCAGCGCGTCGGTGCCGCCAGCACCAGCTCGAACCGCTCCGCCGTGCGCCGCGTCTCTTCGTTCGCCAGCGCCAGAATGTCGTCGTCGTACACGACCTTCTTCTTGTCGCACAACGCCTTGAACGCCGCGAACGCCTTCTCCACGTCGATCGCCGCCGGCTCGACCCCAAGCTCCTTCAACCGGTTAACGAAGGCGTGGCGTCCCGAATGCTTGCCCAGCACCAGCTTGTTGGACGGAATCCCGATATCTTCGGGCTTCATGATTTCGTAGGTCAGCTTGTTCTTGAGCACGCCGTCCTGATGGATTCCGGCCTCGTGCGCGAACGCGTTGTCGCCGACGATCGGCTTGTTCGGCGGCACCGGCTGGCCGATTATCTGCGACAGCAGCCGCGACGCCGGATAAATCTGGCGCGTGTCGATTCCGGTCCGCACTTCCATCAGGTCTTTGCGGGTCCGGATCGCCATCACCACCTCTTCCATCGAAGTGTTGCCGGCGCGTTCGCCGATGCCGTTGATCGTGCATTCGACCTGGCGGGCGCCGTTGCGCACCGCCGCCAGCGAGTTCGCGACCGCAAGCCCCAGATCATTATGGCAATGCGCACTCCAGATTACTTTATCCGCGCCGGCCACACGCTCACGCATATAGGCGAACATCCGCCCGAATTCCTCCGGAATCGCATGGCCGGTGGTGTCGGGCAAATTGATGATCCGCGCGCCCGCCCGAATCACCTCTTCGCAGATTTTCGCCATGTAGTCCCAGTCGCTGCGCGAGGCGTCTTCGCACGAAAATTCGATATGGTCCAGATGCCGTTTGGCCCGCGTCACCGCCCAGGTCGCGGCGTTGAGCACGTCCTCGCGCGTCATGTTCAGCTTGTATTTGAGATGGATATCCGAGGTCGCGATGAAGATATGTATGCCCGGCCGCTTCGCTCCCTCGACCGCCTTCAACGCCGCGTCCACGTCTTCCTCACGCGTGCGCGATAGGCTCAAAACGGTCGGCCGTTCGAGCGCCTCGGCGATCCGGCGCACGGACTCGAAATCCCCCGGCGACGACGCGGCGAACCCCGCCTCGATAATGTCGACGTTCAAGCGCTCGAGCTGGCGCGCGATCGCGACCTTCTCTTCGACGTTCATCGTACAGCCCGGCGATTGTTCGCCGTCGCGCAGCGTGGTGTCGAAAATCCTTACGTAATCGGCGCCAACGTGTTCGGAACCGGTCGTGGACATTGCGGATCTCCCTCGTCTTCAGCCCATCTTGTGAACCGTAACGGCAACCGCGCCGCGCCAAAAAAAACGCCCCGGGTCGCCTGTTCGGCCCACCCGGGGCGTTGGTCTCAGCTTTTCAAGCCTTTGGTCAGGCTTGCACCTCGACGCCCGCGGCGTGGGCCCCCATAAGGGCCAGAATAAGCAGCAGTCCGAGATGCAAGTTGAACTTCATTAGGCTTAACATCCTAGCCAGAGGGACCTTCGCGCGTCAAGGCTCGGTCGCCGCGGCATCGCCCGGCTGCGGCGCGGCCCGATCCGCGGCTTGCGGCGCAGCGCCCGCCGCCAGCGGCGCGGCCGGCAATTTCGCGATTCGCTCGCCCCGCGCCAGCAGGAACAACCCGGACGAAACGTACGCGAGCGCGAGCGCGAAAAACGTGAACTGCGGCATCGCGAACAGCATCGCCGCGATTACCAGCACCACCGCCATCAGCTCGACCTGGGCGCGGCGATGCGGCGTGAAGGTTTTGAAACTCGGATACGGCACCCGCGAGATCATCAGCGCCGCAAGCCCCGGGGTGACCAGCGCCATCACGGCGCACAGCATGCGCGGCGACGCGATTTCGAAATAGCTGTAGGAAAGCACCGCGCCCGCGATCAACGCCGCGGCGCCTGGGACCGGCAAGCCGGTGAAGCGGCGCTTGTCCGTCACCGCCGTCTGTACGTTGAACCGCGCCAGGCGCAGCGCGGCGCACACCACAAACAGGCCGCTTATTACGATTCCCAGCGAACCCAGCGGACGAATCGCCCAGCTATAGACCAAGCCCGCCGGCGCGACGCCGAAAGCGACGACGTCGGAGAGACTGTCGTACTCGACCCCGAACTGGCTCGAACTGCGCGACAGGCGCGCGATTCGCCCGTCGAGACCGTCGCACACGAAGGCCACGACGATCATCGTCGCGGCCAGTTCGAAGTGATCGCTCATCGACGAAATCAGCGAGTAGAATCCCGCGAGCAAGCCGAGCGACGTAATCGTCGCCGGCACCACGAAAATCCCCCGCCTGAGTGGTTCGGCCATCTTTTCCCGACGCGCCTTGAGCGCGGCCGGCGCAAGCCGCATCCGCTCGCGTCCTCCAAATTCGCTCCGCGCCTCGCCGCCGTTCATCGATCAAGTTCTCCGATCACGCTTTCGCCCGCACGCACGCGCTCGCCGACGGCGACCGTCGCCCGGTAACCCGCCGGCAGATAGTGATCGACGCGGCTGCCGAACATGATTACGCCGACTCGCTCGCCGCGCGCGACCTTCGCGCCCGGTCGCACCCGGCATACGATTCGCCGCGCCAGATAACCCGCCACCTGCACCATCGCATGCCGCCGCCCGGCGGCGTCGGCGATAACGATCAGATTGCGCTCGTTATGCTCGCTGGCGGCGTCGCTGTAGGCGGCGCGAAATTCGCCGGGCGTATGCCTGACGACGGCGATTTCGCCCGCGACCGGCGCGCGATTCACGTGCACGTCCAGCGGCGACATGAAAACCGAGATCCGCAGATACGCCCCTTCGCTCTTGAGCTCGACTGGCGCGCCGGCGCCAATATCCGTGACCTTGCCGTCGGCCGCCGAAAGAATCGCATCGGCGGGCGCGGACGTGTTGCGTTCCGGATCGCGGAAAAACATCCCGATCGCGAAGGCCGCGATCAGGATCAAAACTCCCAGCGACTCCGCCCCCGAAGCGGCGAAGATCACGCCAACCGCGGCCGCGCCGGCAGCGTAGTAGGCGCCTTCCGGCGCGATACCCATCCGCCGCGCGATCCACGAGCGCAGCCCTTCCGGCGCCGCGCCGCCTGCTTCGGATTCGCCCAATGTACGAGCCTAGTTTTTCGCTTTATCAACCAGCCGATCGCTGCCCAGCCACGGCATGAACGAACGCAGTTGCCGTCCGACCTGCTCGGTCTGATGCTGTTCCGCCTCGCTGCGCAAACGCTTGAAGTTCGGCAAGCCCGCCCGATACTCGGCGATCCATTCGTTGGCGAACTTACCCGACTGGATATCGGCGAGGATTTTCTTCATCGCTTCGCGCGTCGCCGGTCCAATCACGCGATTGCCGCGGGTCATGTCGCCGTATTCCGCGGTGTTGCTGATCGAGTAGCGCATGTTCGCGATGCCGCCTTCGTAAATCAGATCGACGATCAGCTTGACCTCGTGCAGGCATTCGAAATAGGCCATCTCCGGCGCGTAACCCGCCTCGACCAGGGTCTCGAAGCCGGCGCGGATAAGCTCGGTCAGTCCGCCGCACAGCACCGACTGTTCGCCGAACAGATCGGTCTCGGTTTCTTCGCGAAAGGTGGTTTCGATAATCGCCGCGCGCCCGCCGCCGATCGCGCATCCGTAGGCAAGGCCGATTTTCTCCGTATCGCCGGAAGGATCCTGCTGAATCGCAAGCAGGCACGGCACGCCTCGCCCCTTGACGAATTCGGAACGCACCAGATGGCCGGGTCCCTTCGGCGCGATCATGAAAACGTTCCGTCGGCGGGCGGCTCGATAAATTTGAAATGGATATTGAAGCCGTGGCCGAAGGCGAGATATTTGCCCTTGCTCAGATGCGGCGCGATTTCCGCCTTGTAGATATCGCTCG
Source organism: bacterium (assembly GCA_014896235.1). GTDB lineage: Bacteria > Desulfobacterota > Binatia > Binatales > Binataceae > JADMIL01. Next base: position 99,502 of record JADBKU010000016.1, read on the forward strand.
CCATCTCGTCCGGCACGAGCATCATGATGATGTCGGCTTCGGCGGCGGCCGCCGCCGTGTCGAGCACGCGCAGGCCCTGCTTGGCGGCTTTTTCCCAGGTCGGGCTGCCCTTGCGCAATCCCACCCGAACGTCCATCCCACTGTCGCGCAGATTGAGCGCGTGCGCGTGGCCCTGACTGCCGAATCCGATGATCGCGATCCTCTTCGGCCGGAGCGCGCTAAGGTCGGCGTCGCGGTCGTAAAATACTTTCATCCTGATTTTCTCCCGGAATTTTTATTCCCTGACGTGGCGATGGTTGTGATTTGATTCGAGTTGCACCGAGCGCGCCATCGCGATCTTTCCCGTGCGCACCATCTCCTTGATGCCCAACGGCCGGACCAGCGCGATAAACGCCTTGATCTTGCCGGTGTCGCCGGTCACTTCCACCGTCACCGAGCGCGGGCCGATGTCCACGACATGGGCGCGGAACGCGTGCACGATTGAATCCAGCTCAGTGCGGGTGCGCTCGTCAGTGGCGACTTTCACCATCACCAGTTCGCGATCGACGGTCTCGACTTCCTTGAAATCGGTGACCTTGATCACTGAAACCAGCTTGTTGAGCTGCTTGTTGATCTGCTCGAGAATCTGATCGTCGCCGGACGTGACCAACACAATCCGCGAGACCGTCGGATCCTGCGGATCCTCGTTGACCGTAAGCGACTCGATGTTAAAGCCGCGGCTCGAAAAAAGCCCGACTACCCGGGACAATACGCCGAATTCGTTCTCGACCAGAACCGATATCGTATGGCTTGGCATCGCGGATGGATCATCACAATCGGCCCCGCCCCGGTATGCGCTTAATGCGCTTCGTCGTGCTGATGGCGATTGAGGAGATCCATCATACGATCCTTCGAGGCCAATTTCAGCTTCTGAATGCGTTTCTTTTCCAGTTCCTCAGCGGGAGTCAGATAAATCTTGTGGCGAAAGGCTTCGAGCTGCTGTTTGAGTCGGAGATGTTCCTGATACAGCTCCCTTAGACGCTCGTCATGAACGGCATGCTGCAGGATTAGCTCTTCCTCTCGATGTTCCATTTTCGACGCCTTCTTTCCAATTTACGGTGGCGGAATTGATCGCCGCGCCGGACGGCCGCACATAACGCGGTTCGAGACTCTCAGGCCGATCGCTCTCGCCCCGCGCAATCCGCTCCGCGCCCAGCGCTGCGATATACGCTCCAGCAAGCTTGAGTTCGGCGTTCCCGGCATGCGCGCCAACCCCGCCACCGCGCCGTTGCACGAACGCGCAGGCCTCCTGCGCCTTTTGCTCTCCGACGAAAACAACCTCGCCGGCCGTCTGATTGGCGAAGTCTTCAAGGGTAACGACCAAGTCACCTGAAAGTCTTTCTAGCGCATCGGCGCCGACCCGGTAAAGGGAAGTGTAAACCTCGCCACGCCGCGCGTCGATCAGAGGGCAGATGGCCGTTCCTGCGCTGGCTTCTGGACGCGTCGCGCCGCAGAGCGCCATTGCGTCCAGCGACGATATTCCCACCAATTTCAAGCTCGAAGCGATTATAAGGCCCTTGGCGTAGCTTAAACCAACTCTGAGACCCGTGAACGAACCCGGACCGATTCCGACCGCGATCGCGGCGAGATCGGCCATCCTGAGGCCCGCTTCGGCCATCGCGGCGTCCACCAAATCCGGCAGATCGGCGCCGTGGGACCGCGCGGGACGGTTCACAGACGCCATCACACGGCCTTCGCCGACGATCCCGATTCGCGCCACCGGCGTTCCCGTTTCGAGGCCGAGGACCGGCCCGGCGGCGGCGCCGGCCGCAAGAAGTTGGTCAACCAATAATACGCGATATGTCATTGATGATTACGAACGCCATCAAAATGAAGAGCAGGAACAGCCCAACCTCCATCGCGATTTCGCGATGCCGCACCTTAAGCGGTTTTCCCCTCAATCCTTCGATCGCGAAAAACAGCAGATGTCCGCCGTCGAGCAACGGCACCGGCAACAGATTGATAATGCCCAGTTCGATGCTGAGCATCACCGCGAACATCGCCAGGTCCGCAAGTCCCTGTTGCGCTTCCCGGCCCGCGACCTGCGCGATCATGATCGGTCCGCCCAGGGCTTGACGCACCGGGGTTGCACCCGAAACGATTTGGTAAATTCCCAAAATGAGCGCGACGATCATGTTGCCGGTCTGGATGACGGCGCGCTTGCAAGCGTCGATCGGTCCGTCGCGCCTTATCCGCTCGTCGCCACGCGGCAACACGCCGATAATCCACATCGGTTTCTTCGATCCGTAAATTGTCGTCTCGGGCACGAGCTTCGGACGGATCGTGAAATCGAGCGTAGCCGCCTTTCCACCCGCTTCGGGACGCTGGATCACGAAATGGATGGGAGAGCCGCCGCTTGATTTGACCAGCGCCGACAACTCATCCCATGAATCGACTTTTGTCCCGTTGACCGATAACACGCGGTCGCCGCTGCGCAGTCCGGCCGCGTAAGCGGGCAAATCTTTCTGCATATCGCCGATTACCGGCAATGTGATCGGCGCGCCCAGCATGAATATCAACGCGATTACTATAGGCGCGAACAGGATATTCGCCGCCGGACCCGCCAGCACGATCGCGAACCGCCGCCTGAGCGGCTGCGTTGGAAAAGCGCGGGCGTTGAATTGCTCGATCAACGCCGACGGCTTGTTTTCTCCCAACCGTTCGCGCGCCAGCTTCGGCGTTCCGCAGGCGGCGATCTCTCGAATTACGATTGACTCCTCGACTTTCGGCTCGCGGCCGAGAATCAGGCGCGACCGTTCCGGCGAGATTGCGCCATCGGCGGCGATTTCGGCGACAATCGCTTTAATCGCGTCGTCCTGGTCGCGATTCTCGCGCGAAAGCAAGCCATTGGTCTTCGCCGCGCCAATCAGGTCCTGCTCAATCTCGCGAACGTAGTTTTCGACCGTCGCCGCGCTCGGTTGGTCGGAAATTTCGTCGCCGAGCATCCGCACATAGCCGCCCAACGGCGTTGCGCCAATCGCGTAGTCCGTCTCGCCGCGCCTTATTCCCCAAATCCGCGGCGGATAGCCGATCGAAAAGCGCAACACCCGCACGCCCATCCGTTTCGCGACGAAAAAATGGCCGGCTTCGTGAACCACGATCAAGATCGCGAATACGACAACGGCTGCGACAATCGATGTAATCATATGAGCTGCTTATACGCGCTTAAACGCCAGCGAGGAACAATCGTCTTAAGAAGTACAATAGTAGGCAAAAGCCACGGCAAACAACAGGCCGCATACGCGATCGAGCAGGCCGCCATGACCGGGGAAAATCCATCCTGAATCTTTCACTCCAGCCACTCTTTTGTATGCCGAGTTCACCAGATCGCCTGCTTGCGCAAGAACGCTAACGCCAGCGGCAATCAACGCCATCGCCAGCCAGCTCCAATCCGGCTCCAGCCACGGACGCAGGATCAGCGCGGCGACAACGCAGGCGGCAAGTCCGCCGATCGCGCCTTCGATAGTTTTGTTCGGACTGACGCGCGGCGCCAATTTGTGCCGCCCGAGCATCCGTCCGGTGAAATAGGCGCCGCTGTCGCTCGCAACGACCATCAGGAATATCAGGATAATCTCCGCGATTCCGCCAGGCCGATTCCGCGTCATCGCGAGGTACGGAAAGAACCCTCCGACCCATAGCGCTCCGGCAAACAGGAACCAGCCGTCACGAGGCACGTTTTCGGCGCCCCGACGCGCCACTTGCACCATCACCACAAGCATAATCAAGCCCGAGACGAATACGATTGCGGCCGGGACTTTGCCCACGTCCATATATGCGAAAGTAAGCAGCGCGGCGCTCCAAAACACCGCAATCGCGACAATGAGCGCCGCCTCGACGCCGCTCGCCTGCGTCATCGAGATTAGTTCGTAAAGCGCCAACGCGGTCAGAACCGCGATAAACGCGGTAAAGACATGCGGCGGCGCCCAGAGCACGATCGCCAGCGCGACCGGCAACCCGATCGCCGCCGTCAAAAGCCTAGTTTGCAACACGCAATGGCGTGGACGCGACGTTCTCGGCCACCGTACCGAATCGCCGTTGCCGCGCCTGGTAGGCTTCGAGCGCCGCCAGCAAGTCGCGTTCGCGGAAATCCGGCCACAGCGTCTCGGTGAAATAAAGCTCTGTATAGGCGAGTTGAAACAGGAAAAAATTGGAAATGCGTATTTCGCCCGACGTTCTGATCAGCAGGTCGGGATCGGGAATTCCGCCGCTGCTGAGAGCGCCAGCGAAGGCCGACTCGTCGATTTGATCGGGACGTATTTGACCCGCCGCCACCGCTTCGGCCAGCCGTCGCGCCGCCTTTGCGATTTCCTGCCGGCCGCCGTACGAAAGCGCCAGCGCCACCGTCATCCCGCGATTCTCCGCAGTCGCCGCGATCGTGCGTTCCAGCGCGCTCCGGACCGGTGCCGGAAGCCGCTCCAGCTCGCCAAGGGCGATCACCCGGATTCCGCGCTTCATCATGCGCTTGAGTTCAGTCGTCAGGTAGCGATGCAGCAACTGCATCAGAAAGCGCACTTCGCCGCCCGGACGTCCCCAATTTTCATGCGAGAAGGCGAACAGCGTCAGATACGGGATACCCAGCTCCCGCGCCGCCTCGACGACCGCGCGAACCGAGTCTTTGCCGCGACGATGGCCCTCGCAGCGGGCGAGGCCGCGCTGATTCGCCCAGCGGCCGTTGCCGTCCATCACGATCGCAATATGGCGCGGCATCCGCGCCGCTGCGAGCGACAGATTGGGAAAGTCCGCTAACGGAAGGGTCGAGGCCACCGGCTGAAACGATTCGGCGCCGCTGAGACGGGCCAATCAAACCTCCATTATTTCCGCTTCTTTGGCGGCGAGTATACGGTCGATCTTTTCGATGTGCTCGGTGGTAAGGGCCTGAACCTTGGCTTCGGCCGCGCGCAGCTCGTCATCGGTAATCTTTTTATCCTTGTGCTGCGCTTTGAGACGATCATTCGCATCGCGCCGATGGTTTCGTATCGAAACGCGGAATTCCTCGGCCATCTTGCGGATATGGCGCACCAGTTCCTTGCGCCGTTCCTCATTCAGTTCCGGAATCGGAATCCGAATCACCTTGCCGTCATTCATCGGATTAAGCCCGAGGTCGGAGGTCTGAATCGCTTTTTCGATCTCGCTCATCGCCCCTTTGTCGTAGGGCGTGACGACCAGCAGGCGCGGCTCGGGAGCGGCAAGGCCGGCAAGCTGGCGCAGCGGCGTGCGCGCGCCGTAGTAATTGACGTGAAGATTTTCCAGCAAAGCGGTTGAGGCGCGTCCAGTGCGCACGCGAGCGAGTTCGGCGCGAAACGCGTTCAGCGCTTCGTCCATCTCCATCTGCGCAAGCTCGATTTCCTCGTTCATCTGGTCGGCGCCTCCGCGGTCAGGCGTCGCTTCCGACGCTGGTTCCGATCGCCTCGCCCATCACCGCTCTTTTTATATTACCCGTTTTGCGCAAATTAAAGACGATAATCGGCAGGCCATTGTCCATGCACATCGAAATCGCCGTCGAATCCATCACCTTCAGGTTCTTTTGCAGGACCTCGATATAGGTGAGCCGATCGAACCGGCGCGCGTCCGGATCGCGCACCGGGTCGCGATCGTAAACGCCGTCCACCGTGTGGCTCGCTTTGAGAATCACGTCGGCGCCGATTTCGAGCGCGCGCAGGCTGGCGGCCGTATCGGTCGTGAAATAGGGATTGCCGGTGCCGGCCGCGAAAATCACCACGCGGCCTTTTTCGAGATGGCGCGTGGCGCGGCGCAGGATATACGGCTCGCACACGGAATGCATCGCGATCGCCGACAGCACGCGCGTCGGCACGTCCAGTTGTTCGAGCGCGTTTTGCAACGCGAGCGCGTTGATCACCGTCGCCAGCATCCCCATCTGGTCGGCGGTCGAACGATCCATCCCGCGCGCTTCGTATTCGCTGCCGCGCAGGATATTGCCGGCTCCGATCACCAGCGCAAGCTGGATTTTAAGAGCGGCGACGTCGCGCACTTCACGCGCGATTTGGGCCAGCGCTTCGGGATCGATTCCGCTGCCCTGGCGCGGGGCCAACGCCTCGCCCGACAGCTTCAGCAATACGCGCCGAAAGCGGGGTTTGTGATTTGCTTCGCTGTCCGCTTCGGCCATCGCGAAATTCCCCCTTTCGGCGCCGGCGGTAACGAAAGATCGTCCGGCGGCTTCGGCTCAGGCCGCGCGCCCGTCGAGGTTTTCGCCAAGCTGGAAGCGGACGAAGCGCCGAACCTCGATTTTCTCGCCCAGCTTGCCCACGTATTCGCCGATCAGATCCTTGATCGTGCGGTTCGGATCGCGCACCCACGCCTGCTCATAGAGGCAGGACTCGGCGTAGAACTTTTCGAGCTTGCCGTCGACGATCTTGTTGATTACGGCTTCGGGCTTGCCGGCGCCGGCGGCCTGCGAGGCGTAGATCTGCCGCTCCTGCTCGATCACCTCGGCGGGCAATTCTTCGCGCCGCACGCTGCGTGGATTGGACGCCGCGATCTGCATCGCGAGTTCCTTCACCAGCGTCTGAAATTCCGGCGTCTTGGCCACGAAATCGCTCTCGCAGTTGACTTCGAGCAGCACGCCGAGCTTGCCGCCCGCGTGAATATAGGAGCCCACGGCGCCTTCCGACGCGACCCGCCCGGCGCGCTTCGCGGCGGCGGCGATGCCTTTTTCGCGCAGCCAGACAGCCGCGGCTTCAAGATCGCCCTTCGCTTCGGCCAGCGCCTTCTTGCAATCCATCACGCCGGCGCCGGTCTTGTCGCGCAGTTCTCTGACCAGATTAGCGTTTACGTCCATTATTAATTCCGGGGAAACTTCCCATCCAAGTCTTTAATAGGCAAAGGCGCGCGGGCATCAGCCGCCGCGCGGCCGATACCGGATTCAGCGGCCGGCGTCGCGCGAGTCAAACCTGCTGCGGCGGCGGTTCGGGCGCCGGCTGCTCCTCGATCGCCTCGTCCTCAAGGCCCTTGGCCCGCTCCTCGGCCAGGCGCTTGCCCTCAATCACGGCGTCGGCGATCGCGGCGGTGAACAGCTTGATCGCGCGAATCGCATCGTCGTTGCCGGGCACTCGATACGCTATCAAATCGGGATCGCAATTGGTGTCAACCACCGCGATTACCGGAATGCCCAGACGGTTCGCTTCGGCGACGGCGATTTCCTCTTTCTTGGTGTCGATCACCCAGAGCGCGTCGGGCAGCTTGCGCATGTTCTTGATGCCCGCAAGGTTGGCCATCAGCTTGGCGTGCTGCTGCGCGTTCTCGCTCATCTCTTTCTTGGTGAGCGCCTGGATCATCTCCGGATCCGCCATCATTTCCTCGAGCTTCTTGAGCCGCTCGATCGAGGCGCGGATGGTCTGGAAATTGGTCAGCATCCCGCCCAGCCAGCGGTTGTTGACATAGAACATTCCGCAGCGTTCGGCCTCTTCGCGCACGATATCCTGGGCCTGCTTCTTGGTGCCGACGAACAGGATTGTGCCGCCCTGGGCGGCGAGGTCGCGCGCGAACTCATAGGCGGCGCGAAACATCTTCACGGTCTGCTGGAGGTCGATGATGTAGATGCCGTTGCGGGCGCCGAAGATGTAGGGCTTCATCTTCGGATTCCAGCGGCTGGTCTGATGGCCGAAATGGACGCCGGCCTCAAGCAGCTGCTTCATGCTGATTTCGGTCATTTAGAGTCTCTCTTTGGTTCTCGCTTTGCCGTCTCGCGGCGCTAACCCGCCATCATAGCCGTCCGGGCGTAGGTTGCATAGGGTGAAACCCGGGCGCGACGGCGGCATCCCGCGGCGCGACGGCTAGCCGTTCATCGAATCGAGAAATTCCTCGTTGGTCTTCGTGCCCTGCATCTTGTCGAGCAGGAACTCCATCGACTCGACCGCGTTCAGCTGCGAAAGCAGCTTGCGCAAAATCCAGACCCGATTGAGCGTGCTGCGCGGCAGCAACAGCTCTTCCTTGCGCGTCGAGGAGCGCTGAATATCGATGGTCGGGAAGATGCGCTTTTCAAGCAGCCGGCGGTCGAGCGCGATTTGCTGATTGCCGGTGCCCTTGAACTCTTCGAAGATCACTTCGTCCATCCGGCTGCCGGTATCGACCAGCGCCGTGGCGATAATCGTCAGGCTGCCGCCGTCCTCGGTATTGCGGGCGGCGCCGAAAAATTTCTTGGGCTTGTGCAGCGCGTTGGAATCGACGCCGCCGGAAAGAATCTTGCCGGAAGGCGGCACGACCGTGTTGTAGGCGCGCGCGAGCCGCGTAATCGAATCGAGCAGGATCACGACGTCGCGCCCGTGCTCGACCAGGCGTCGCGCCTTCTCGATCACCATTTCGGCCACCTGCACGTGACGGGTCGCCGGTTCGTCGAAGGTCGAGCTGACCACCTCGCCCTGCACCGAGCGCAGCATGTCGGTGACTTCTTCGGGCCGTTCGTCAACCAGCAGCACGATCAGGATGACTTCCGGATGGTTGTGCGCGATCGCTTTCGCGATCGCCTGCATCATCATGGTTTTGCCGGTGAACGGCGCCGCCACGATCAGGCCGCGCTGCCCTTTGCCGATTGGCGCGATCAAATCGATGATCCGGGTGGTGTAATCCTCGTGATCGTATTCGAGCTTGAGCCGCTCCTCCGGATAGAGCGGAGTCAGATTGTCGAACAGGATCTTGTCGCGCGCCTTTTCGGGCTCTTCGTAATTGATCGATTCGACCTTGAGCAGGGCGAAATAGCGTTCGCCCTCCTTGGGCGGCCGGATCAGGCCAGAAACGATATCGCCAGTGCGCAGATTGAACTTCCGGATCTGGCTCGGAGAGATATAGATATCGTCGGGACCGGGCAGATAGTTGTAGTCGGGCGCGCGCAGAAAGCCGAAACCGTCGGGCAGAATTTCAAGCACGCCCTCGCCCAGAATCGAACCGCCGCGCGCGGCCTGCGCCTGCAGGATCGCGAAGATCATCTCCTGCTTGCGCATGTTGATCGCGCCGTCGATCGCGTAGTCGCGGGCGATTTGCGCGAGCTCGGTGATTTTCGCGCCCTTCAGGGCCTTCAGATTGAGCGCGCCGGTCTCGCTGATCACCGGCACGGCGGCGTGGCGGTTGGGCACGAACGGCCGGGCCTCGGCCGGGCGCGCGGCGCCGTTTGCGTCGGCCGGCGGCGCCTCGACCGGCGGCTGGGAGACCGCATGATGCGGGTGATGGCCGCGTGGCCGGATAATCGCCGCCGGAGCCTGATGGCCCTCTTCGAGCGGCTCTTGCGAATCGTGTTTGGTCGCTCCTCGTCCTTTACCCATATACCCTCCCCGCATCCTGACTGTCCCCACAATTTTTGATTTTGTTCTCCAGGCGTTTGGAGGCGCCCGTTCCGGCGACGATGCGAAATTTTTCTTGCCGGCCTGCGTTCCGGCCGGCGGGTTGCTTGATCCGCCTCGAGGATACCCTGCTTAAATCGCCACGCCGGCTGCTGCAAAGCGTCGCCGTCGGCTGTTGCTGATTCGATCTTCGTCCCGGGGCGGGCAGATTCCGAAATTCGATCCGCGTCGGCGCATTCGATGCGGGAGTTCATCCTGAAAGTAGCCAAGGGGCGCCAATCTGTCAACGATACAGCCGCGCCGCCGCCCGCTCCGGTTCACTCCAGCGCAATCCATCGCCGGACCGCTTCGGGCGTGATCGCGACGCCGCGCGCGGCGAGCATCGCGGCGAAATCGGGCGGCGGCGGCGCGACGAATTCGCGACGCGCGCCGTCGCGCGGATGCGCTATTTCGAGCGCCAGCGCATGCAGCGCCTGCCGTGCGAAGCCGCCCGCCGCTTCCCCGACCGCGCCGCCGTACAAGGCGTCGCCGAGGCAGGGATGCCCGCTCGCGGCGAGATGCACGCGAATCTGATGCGTGCGGCCGGTCTCCGGACGCACGCGCACGAGCGTCGCCGGCGGCGCGGGCGAATCGAAACGCGCCAGCACGGCGACATGGCTGACCGCCGCGCGCGGCTTGCGCGACCGCACCGACATCCGCTTGCGTTCGGTCGGATGACGGCCCACGGGGCGGGAGATAGCGAAGCGATCGCGCGCGACGACGCCGCGGACAATCGCCAGGTAAGTCTTGCGCACCGTGCGGTCTTTGAACTGGCGCGCCAGCTCCATCCGCGCCGCCAAAGTGCGCGCGATCGCGATCACGCCCGAGGTGTCCTTGTCCAGGCGATGAACGATGCCGGGCCGGCGCACGCCGTCGGGATCGGCCAGCGCGGCGAGATCGGGGAAGCGCGCGAGCAGGGCGTCAACCAGCGTGCCGTCGGGATGGCCGGGCGCGGGATGCACGGCGACGCCGGCGGCCTTGTTGACAACGATTATATCCGCGTCGGCATGAAGCACGTCGAGCGGCGGCGCGGCTTTGGGCGCTTGCGGTTCCGAAGCGGCAAGCGGCGCGATCGTGACGCGATCGCCGGGGCGCAGGGCGGCGGCGGCGCGCGCCGGCGCGCCGTTTACCGTCACGGCGCCCGCTTTGATCATCCTGGCCGCCTGCGACCGGGAACATTCGGGCGCGAGCGCCGCGGCGACGAACTGGTCGAGCCGCTTCCGCGCGTCCGCCGCGCCCGCGATCAGTTCCCGCGGCGTCATCGCGACGCGCCGCCGGCCCGGCCGTCAGGCGCGGATGGTCGTGGGATGCGCCGCTTCGTACCGCTTGATCGCCTCGTCATGGGCAAGCGTAAGGGCGATATCGTCGAGCCCTTCGAGCAGGCATCGCTTCGGAAACGGGTCGATGTCGAACCGCGCCGACCATCCGGCGCCGTCAGACACCTTTTGACCAGCCAGATCGACCGTCAGCCGGTAGTCCTCATTGCGTTTGATCGCGGCGAAAATCGCGTCCACCTCGTCCGGTTTGAGGATAATCGTGAGCAGGCCGTTTTTGAGGCAATTGTTGCGGAAGATGTCGGCGAAAGTCGGCGCGATAATCGCCTTGAAACCGAAGTCGGCCAGCGCCCAGACCGCGTGCTCGCGCGAGCTTCCGCATCCGAAATTGGCGCGCGCGACCAGAATCGTCGCTTTTTCGAAGCGCGGCTGATTGAGAACGAACTGGCTGTCGGGTTGATTGCGCCAATCGTAGAACAGGCCGCGGCCGAGTCCGCTGCGCACGACGGCCTTGAGAAACTGCTTGGGAATGATCTGATCGGTGTCGACGTTGGGCCGGTCGAGCGGAGCGACGATGCCGGTGAAATTCTTGAAGGGTTCCATCGATGCGGTTTCCTTTCACGCCCGAGTTGAATCAGCGGTTCGCCCACTCCCTGACGTCCACGAAATGACCGGCGACTGCGGCCGCGGCGGCCATGATCGGGCTGACCAGATGGGTCCGGCCGCCCTTGCCCTGCCGCCCTTCGAAATTACGGTTCGAGGTGCTGGCGCATCGTTCGCCCGGCCGCAGAATATCGGGATTCATGCCGAGGCACATGCTGCATCCCGCCTCGCGCCACTCGAAGCCAGCTTCCTTGAAGATGCGGTCGAGACCGAGCTTTTCGGCTTCGAGTTTGACCTGCTCCGACCCCGGCACGACCATCGCGTTGACGGTCGCTGCGACTTTGCGGCCTTTGACGATCGCGGCGGCAGCCTGCAGGTCGCTGATTCGCGAATTGGTGCATGAGCCGATAAAGACGCGGTCGATGCGTACGTCCTGGATTGGCACGCCCGGCTGCAACCCCATGTATTCGAGCGCCAGTTCGGCGGCTCTGCGCGCGGTCGCGTCGGCGAAACTCGCGGGATCGGGAACTTTGCCCGTGACTTCTGTGACCATTCCCGGATTGGTTCCCCAAGTGACTTGCGGAGCGAATTCCGAGGCTTTGAAGGCGACGGAGCGGTCGAATTTGGCGCCGTCGTCAGTGCGGAATTTCAGCCATTCGCGCGAAATGCGCTCGAACTCGGCGCCCGCGGGAGCATAGCGGCGGCCACGCAGGTAATCGACGGTCTTCTGGTCGGCCGCGATCATCCCGGCGCGCGCCCCGCCCTCGATCGACATGTTGCACACGGTCATCCGCTCTTCCATCGACATCGCGTCGAAGGTCGAGCCGCGATACTCGATCACGTGGCCGGTGCCGCCGTCGGTCGTGATGCGTCCGATGATGCCGAGGATGACGTCCTTCGCGGTCACGCCAAGACCGAGCTGGCCATCGACGCGGACTTCCATCGTGCGCGGCTTCGCCTGCCAGAGGCATTGCGTCGCCAACACGTGCTCGACCTCGCTGGTGCCGATGCCGAAGGCGAGCGCGCCGAACGCGCCGTGCGTCGCGGTATGGCTGTCGCCGCATACGATCGTCATGCCGGGCTGCGTCAGCCCCAATTCGGGCCCGATCACGTGAACGATGCCCTGCTCGACCATCCCGAGATCGAACAGCTTGACGCCGAACTCCTTGCAGTTCTTACGCAGCATCTCGATTTGCAGCCTGGCGTCGGGGTCCGCAATCGGCAGCGAGCGATCGGTGGTCGGCACGTTGTGATCCATCGTGGCGAACGTGCGATCGGTCCGGCGCACCTTGCGTCCGGCCTTGGCGAGGCCTTCGAAGGCCTGCGGCGAGGTGACCTCGTGAATCAGGTGAAGATCGATATAAATCAGCGCCGGCTCGCCCGATTGTTCGCGGACGACGTGAGCGTTCCAGATTTTATCGAAGAGCGTTTGCGCTGCCATAACGTGGAATTTGCTCCTCCACTTGAAACTCAAAGAGTAACAGGATTAGCCGAGCGCGCCTATCAAGGTCAAAAACCGCATGCCTGCGACCGTCGGACGTCCCTGCAATAAACGCTAGCAATCTAATGCTAATGGACGTATTATTGACCAATCGCGGCGCATAAACAGCCCGCATCCGCCGCGGCAAAAGGGGGCACATGCGGCAATCGTACGACGCCGTGGTGATCGGCACGGGCTTCGGCGGCGCGGTCGCGGCCTGTCGGCTCGCTCAGGCGGGGCTTGCGGTCGGGATTCTCGAACGCGGCCGGCGCTACCCGATGAACTCCTTCCCGCGCGATTTCGACAATCCGCTGAACGGATGGCTCTGGAGCGTCGGGCAGGGACTCTTCGACGTTCGCCCGCTCAATCAAATGATGATCGTTCAGGGCGCCGGTTATGGCGGCGGCTCGCTGATTTACGCGAACGTCCATCTGCGCGCGCCCGCCGATGTGTTCGCATCCGGATGGCCGGCCGGCTATAGCCGCGCCGCGCTCGATCCGTATTACGATCTCGTCGCCTGGATGCTCGATATCAAGCCGATCACCGAATCGCGTCATCTGGGCGTCCCGCCGAAGACCGCCGCGATGCAGGCGGCGGCGCGGAAACTCGGCCGCGGGGGCCAATTCGTCTATCCGACGATAGCCGTCGATTTCGGCGAACCCGAAAAAATCCATCCGAACCGATTCGGAATCGAGCAAAAGGGGTGCAATTACTGCGGCGAATGCGACATCGGATGCAATCTTCTCGCGAAAAACACGCTCGATCTGAACTATCTGGCGCTGGCAGAGCGCCATGGCGCGGAAACGCGGCTGCAATGCGAAGCTACGCGCATCGCGCCATCTTCGACTGGCTATAACATATCATTCATCGACCACGCGGCTGGCGATTCCGAAGATAATATACAAGCGAAGTTTCTCTTTCTGTGCGGCGGCGCCATCAACTCGACCGAGTTGCTATTGCGATGCCGCGATCAGCATCGCACTCTGCCGAATCTCAGCCGCCGCCTCGGCGATAATTACTCGGCCAACGGAGATTTCCTCGCGTTCGCTTTCGATACCGCGGAGAAGCTCGATCCTTCCAGGGGTCCCACGATCACCACCGGGATTGTTTACGATCGCGGCGCGGGCGCCGAGCGGAACTGGTTCATTTTTGAGGAAGGCGGCTATCCAAAACAGATCGCCGGCATGCTCCAGATCCTGAATCCCGGCGGCGGCGCGTTTGGCGCAATCGCGACAATGACGCAAAGCGAACTCATCGGCGCGCTCAGAGTCGCTGCCGGCCGAAGCGCGTCCGCCACGGCCGACGGCGCGAACAGCGCGGTTTTTCTCGCGATGGGCCGCGACCGCGCGAACGGCAAAATCACGCTGGCGCCCGTCGTCAATACGCTGTTCGTCGAATGGAACGTCGCCAGCAACCTGCCGCTCTACGACGCCGAAGCGGGACTCGGCGGCGATATCGCCATGGCGCTCGGCGGCAAGCTCGCGCTGAATCCCTTTTGGGAACGGCTGCGGCAGCCGGTCTCGGTGCACAATCTCGGCGGATGCGTGATGGCCGATTCGGCGGAGCGCGGCGTCGTCAATGGCGGCGGCGAAGCGTTCGGCTATCCCAATCTGTTTGTGATGGACGGAGCGATACTGCCCGGCGCCACCGGCGTGAACCCGTCGCATACGATCGCGGCGGTGGCGGAACGCAATATCGAACTCGCGATTCGAAAAATCACCGGCAATCGATCATGGCGCGCGCCCGAAGCGGCCAGCGCCGCGCCGGTGATCGATCCTTTGGCGCAAGTGACAATTCCAGTTGGTGGCACAATGGAGCCGAAGACGCGGATTATTGGCCTGTCATTCACCGAAACGATGAAAGGCTTTATTGACAAGGGACATAATCCCGCCGATGACTTCCTCGGCGCGGAAAAAGCCGGTCAAGCGGCCAATACGCTGATCGATTTCACCCTGACTATCAATTTTCCCGACCTCGACGCGGCGATCGCCGATCCGCGCCATCCGGGCGTCGCCAGCGGCGTCATCCATGCCGCCGGATTCACGGGACCAACGGGAGCGCCAGTGAACAATGGCGTTTTCAACTTATTTGTCGACTCGCACGCTCCAAACGAGCGCCGGATGCTCTATGCGCTGCCGTTTATCGGAGCGGACGGCAAGCCGTATCTGCTCGACGGTTTCAAAGACGTGCGGGATCACGGCAACTTCGACGTATGGGGCGCGACCAGCACGCTGTACACGTCGATTCGCGACGGCCACGAGCGCACCGGCGCGGTCGTCGCGTCGGGCGTGATGCATATCCTGATGCCCGACTTCATGCGTCAGCTCACGACCTTCACGGTCAGCGGCACTAACGATCCGGCGGCGAAAGCCGCCGCGATCGCGCGCTTCGGCCGCCTGTTCATGGGCACGCTGTGGGACGTCTTCGTCAAGCCGCGATTGCCCTGACGTTCGCGCCATTCAGGGAAAAGGGGGACTTTCAAGATGGCTCTGCCGATGCCGGAAATTCATACGGTTACGACCAGCGATGGCGTGGCGCTGACGCTGACGCGCTACCGCGGCGGCGCGAAAGGGCCGGTGATGATTGCGCACGGCGCCGGAGTATGGAGCGGGATGTTCACGCTGCCGACGATCGACGAGCATTTCGCCGATTACATAGTCAGGAACGGCTACGACGCCTGGCTGCTGGACTGGCGCGCAAGCGTCAAACTGCCGCTGCGGCAGTTCACTCTCGACGAAGCCGCCGCGAACGATTTTCCCGCCGCCGTGCGGTATATTCGCGACGCTACCCGCTCCGACTCGATTCAGGCCGTGGTGCATTGCGCCGGCTCGAGCGCGTTTTTCCTGGCGCTTGCGAGCGGCTTGCTGCCGGAGATCCGATGCGTCAGTTGTTCGCAGATCGCGCTGCATTACAATCCGCCGGCCGCGACGCAAATCAAGTGCGCGATGCATCTCGGGGAAATCCTGGAAAAAGGCGGCGTCGAATACCTATCGGCGGACGAAGATCCCGCGCATCCGGCGTTCCATGCGCTGTTCACGACCTTCGTCAACGCCATGTACCATCAGTGCGATTCGCCCGTATGCCATCGGATATTCTTCATGTACGGCGAGCTCTACCGGCATGAGCAGCTTAATCCCGCGACCCATCAGCGGCTCGCCGAACAATTCGGCAAGTGCAACATCACCGCATTCCGGCATCTGGCGCAGATGGTGCGGCGGGGAGAGGCGGCGAAATTCGATTACGGCGCCGCCGAAAATCTCAAGCGCTACGGCGCGGCGACGCCGCCCAGTTACGTCGCGCCCGAGCATCTGCGGATACCGATCACTTTCGTTTCGGGCGCGCTCAATCAAACCTTCCTGCCGATTTCGACGCAGCGAACTTTTGATTGGCTGCGGTCGGTCAACGATCCGGCGTTGTACACGCGCCACGTCGTACCGGGCTACGGCCATATCGACGGCTTCATGGGATGCAACGCCAACCGCGACGCATATCCATTATTTCTCGAACAACTTGAGAAATGTCCCGCCTGAAGAGCGCCGTTACGCCGATACGCGGCGCGGGATCGTCACTTAATCCGATGCGTCGGCGCGGCGCGTTCGGCGCGCGCCAGACCCCGGGTGACGGCGTCCTCGCCGAACCGTCGGGTAACGGCGTCGAGCGCGCGATTCAGCCTGACGTTGCGGGCGGCCGACTGCGCCGCGGCGGCGTCGAACAATCCCAACTGGCGCGGATCGGAGCGTTCAAGGTTGTGCGCCTGCACCCCGGCCAGGCGGATTTTTTCGCCGTTGGCAGCGCGCGCGAGCAGAGATCGAACCGCCCGCATGATGGCCGCGCCGTCGTCGGTCGGCGCGTCGAGGGATAGACTGCGCGTCACCAGCGGAAAGCGCCCGCCGCCCAGCGGCCGCGCCAGCTTGAGCTTGAGCGTGATTGTGCGCGCCGCGACCTGATCGGCTCGCAGGCGCCGTCCCAGCGCCTCGGCATGCGCGATTAGCGCGCGCGCCAATTCGTCCGACCCGGCTTCGAGATCGCGCTCGAAAGTGTTTTCCTCGCCGTAGGATTTCCGCTCCCAATCCGCGATTACCGGACGCGGATCGCGGCCGAGCGCAAGCTCGCGCAGATGCGGCCCGAGCGAGCCGAACATAGCACGAAGTTCGCCGGCGTCGCGGCGCGCCAGATCGCCGATCAGGCGAATACCCGCGCGATGCATCCGCTCCAGCGTAACGCGCCCGACGCCCCACAACCTCTCCACCGGCAGCGGATCGAGAAATTCGCGCAGATGCTCCGGGCCGATCGCCAGCAGGCCGTCGGGTTTGGACATGTCGCTCAGAATCTTCGCCGCCATCTTGACCGGCGCGACGCCGATCGACGCCACCAGGCCGGTATGTTCAAGCACGCGCCGCTTCAAAGCGCGCGCCGCCGCGAGGGGCGGCCCCAGCAGGCGTTCGGTCCCGGTCAAATCGATAAAGGCCTCATCGAGCGAAAGCGGTTCGACAATCGGACTGAAGCTCAGGAAAATCTTGCGAATCTTGCGTGAAATTTCGGCGTATCGCTCCATCCGGCCGCGCACGAATACGCCCTCCGGACACAACCGGCGCGCCTCGACGGTCGGCATCGCCGAACGCACGCCGAACCGGCGCGCCTCGTATGACGCCGAACTGACGACGCCGCGGTTCGATCCGCCGCCGACGATCACCGGCCGGCCGCGCAATTCGGGATTGTCGAGCATTTCGACCGACGCATAGAAGGCGTCCATGTCGGCGTGCGCGATCACGCGCCGCGGCGCCGGCGCGGCGCCGATTTGGGAATTGGCGCGATCTCGATCTTCGGCCCGCGGCATCGCGAATCGCCTCGGCGGCGATTATCGCACTATCCGCTACCGCGACGCATCGCCTGCGGCGCCGGCCGATACGTTGCGAACGAAAAATGCGGCGATCGCCTCGGCGGCGCGCTCGCCGCTGGCCACGCAATCGGGAATGCCCACGCCGCGCAGGTAAGCGCCCGCCAGTTCGAGGCCGGGAATTTGACCTGTGAGCTTTTCGATTTCGGCGACGCGATCGAGATGGCCCACGGCGTACTGCGGCATCGAATTCGGCCATCGGCGGACGAGCGTCAGCGTGGGTTCCGCGGTCACGCCAAGCAGATCGCGAAATTCGTCGCGCGCCGCGGCGACCATTTCCGCATCGGTCAACGCCATCAATTCGCGATTCAACGCCCCGCCGATAAACGCGCGCACAAGCAACATTCCGGCCGGGGCGCGTCCGGGATATTTGAGGCTCGTGAAGCTCCCGGCGATTATCTTGCGCCGTTCGATCGCCGGCGCGACGAAGCCGAAGCCGGCCGGAGCATGCGGAAAATCATCGGTATGGTACGCCAGATTCACCACCGCGGCCGAGGCGTATTCGATCAGAGCGAGCTTCGCGCTCAGCGCGGGAAACGCCTCGCCGGTCGCACGCGCCGCCGCGTAAGCCGGCGCGGCGATCACCACGGCGTCGGCGACGGTCTCGCCGCCATCCGCGAACCGCAGACGCCATCGCCGCGACCGCTCCAGGCTCTCGCGATCGGGAAGTATCGATGCGACGGCGCGGCCCATCTGAATCGAATCCGCGAGCCGCGCGGCGAGCGCCTCCACGAGGCGGCCGACGCCGGCGCGGAAACTCACGAACAAGCTCCAGCGGGCGCCGCTTTCGCCGCGCGCGGCCGTGTCGCGCGCTCGTGCCGCGGCGCGCAATCCGCGCATCACGCTGCCGTATTTGCGCTCCATTTCGACGAAGCGCGGCAAGGTCGCGGCGATGCTGAGCAGTTCGGGGTCTGCGGTGTAGATTCCTCCGGCCAACGCCTGTGCGACCCGCGTCAACGTCTCGTCGCCGAGTCGCCGGCGCACGAACGCCGCCAGGCTTTCATCGCCGCCGCCGCGGCGGCGCGGTATCCACGGCTCCAGCGCGATGCGAAGCTTCCCGAGCGGGCTGAACAGCGGACTGCGCATCACCGGCCCCATCCGCGACGGCGCAAGGAGCGAGAAGCCCTCGGGAATTTCGAGCAGCCGGCCGTTGCGGACGACGAATGTCTTGCGGTAGCGCTGGTCGGTGCCGGTGATTTCGGCGCCAAGGCCGATCCGTTCGGCGAGTTTCAAGGCGGCGGGTTTCTCCGCAAGAATCGAATCGGCGCCGGTTTCAATCACGAACTCGCCGCGCCGGACGGTTTCGAGCGCGCCGCCGAGGCGCTCGCCGCTTTCGTAAAGCTCGATCGCGAGCGGCAATCTGCGCTCGATGGCAAGCTCGCGCAGCCGATTGGCCGCGCTGAGTCCGGCGATTCCGCCGCCGATCACAACCGCCTTCGCCGGCCGCGCTTCCGCCATCGCCGGTTACGCTTCCGCTTCGGAAATCAGATGAGCGCGCGCCAGCGCCGCGATCAATTCGATAAATTGCGGATGGTCGCTGACGGTCGCCGCGCGCGCGAACGCCACCCCGGCGGAGCGCGCCGTGCCGGCCGCTTCGCGATCGAGGTCATAGAGCACTTCGACGTGGTCGCACAGAAATCCGATTGGAACGACCACGGCGGCTCGGCCGGGCATGGTTCGCAGCGTCTCGTTAATATCAGGCTCCAACCACGGTTCGCGCGGACTGCCGCTGCGGCTCTGGTACGCGATCCGCCATCTTGAGCGCCCCAGCAGCGCGGCGACCAGTTCGGCCGAACGTTGCAGCTGCGCCACATATGGCGATTCCGCCGCCATCCGCGCGGGGATGCTGTGCGCGGTGAAAACCAATTCGGCATCGTCGCGAACCGCGCTGTCCAGACGCTCGAGCGCGGCGCGCGCACGATCGGCCACGGCGGCGATAAAGCGCGGATCGTCATGCCACGATGTCGGATACACCACCTCGGGCGACGACGATCCGATTCGCGCGCAAGCCTCCGCCACGTCGCGCTGGTAGCGTTCCCAACTCGTTTCGCATCGATGCGCCGCAAGGATGAAGCCGAAGACCCGCCGCGCGCCGCGTGCGGCCAGATCGCGAAGCGCTTCATCAATATAGGGCGCCGTGTTGCGCATCCCGACGACGACCGGCGCGCGTATCCCTTCGGCTTCCAGCTTCGCGCGCAACGCCGCGGCCTGGCGAAAGGTCAGTTCATTGTACGGAGAACGTCCGCCGAGCAATTCGTAGTGATGAACGACTTCCTCGTAGCGTTCACGCGATACGGGGCGGCCTTTCAGCACGCGATCGAGAAACGGACGGATTTCGTCGGACGACGACGGACCGCCAAAGCCGACGATCATCACCGCGTCGCAAAGCGATCGTCCGGCGCTTCCGGAATCCGTCTCTCGAATCTTCGGTTCGGTCGGGCGCAAGGTCATCGCGCGCTCAACTCGTGCACGATGTCGATCAACGCGCGAACGTTATCGACCGGGGTTTCGGGAAGAATGCCGTGGCCGAGGTTGAAAATATGGCCGGGACGGCCGGCGGCCGCGTCGAGTATCGCCTTCGCGCGCCGCCGAATTTCGTCTGTATCGGCGAAGAGCGCGATCGGATCGAAATTTCCCTGCACGCCGACGCCATCTCCCAACCGCGCCCACGCATGCGCCAGATCGACCCGCCAATCGACGCCGATAATGTCGCCGCCCGCATCGCGCATCAACTCCAGCAGGCTTGCGGTGTCCGCGCTGAAATGTATCACCGGCGCTCCCGGTCGCACCGCCGCGATCGTCGCGCGCGAATAGGGCATCACGTAGCGCCGATAGTCGTCCGGTCCAAGGCATCCAACCCAGCTATCGAAGA
>JADBKU010000017.1 GCA_014896235.1 bacterium
CGCCGTTCCCGCCCGGTGTAGCGCCAGACCACGCCGAGGTTGAGCAGCGCGGCGGTCGCGGCCGAAAGCGCCGCCAGCGCCGGCGCCAACCGCAGCGTGCCGTCAACGATCGCAGCGCGGGTTTCGGACGGCACGCCCGATTGAATTCCAATCGCTTTGTAGAATTTCTGGCCGCGCGCCATCCCGTTCAGCAGGTCCGTCCGCATCGCATCCGCGAGCGTGGCCGGCGAGCCGACCGTCGCCAGCAATGCCGCCGCGCCTGCGATCAGGATTACGACCGTCGCGACCAGCACGATCATTTCGAAGGATTGCCGCCGCTCCAGCATCGCCGCCATCACGACCGTCGCGACGCCGAAGGTCATCAGGTAGATGCCGGCCGCCGCCGGCCCGTAGGTCGTCGGCCCGCCGCCAACCACTATCAGTCCCGCCGCCGCCACCGTCGCGAGCGCCGCGCGCAGCGCCATCCGCGATTCGCCAACCGCGTAAACCAGCACCGGCGTCGGCGACAGCAGCATCGCAAGCCCGCCGATCACCGGCAGTATCGGTCCCGCCAGGAACATCACCGCCGCCGCGATCGCAGCGCGCAGGGTTCCAATCAGGTCGCGGCGCGCCACCTTCGCCGTCCTAAACTCCCAGCGTGGAAAACGGCAGCAGCGCGATAACGCGCGCGCGCTTGATTGCGATCGCGAGTTGCCGCTGATGCCGCGCGCAGTTGCCCGAGGTGCGGCTTGGGACAATCTTGCCGCCCTCGGTGATAAAGCTCTGCAGCGTCCTTACGTCTTTATAATCGACCGCCAGCGATTTGTCGGCGCAAAACCGGCATACTTTGCGCCGTCCGCCCGGACGACGCCTGCCGCCCCTGCCGCCGCGGCCTTCGCCGGAACGGCCCTCGCCCGTCTCGGCCTGCCGCTCGCCATCTCCCCGCGGCGGGCGCGCCGGCCGCGAAGTTTCGTGGCCTTCGGACGCCGCGGCGCCCTGTGTAACTTTCTCTTCGTCAGCCATCTGCAGATTCCTGAAAATATGTTGTTCGCGGCGCGTCAACGCGCTTCAGACTATATTCGTGCGCCGTTCAATTCTCCGCTTCGCCGCCTGCGGCCGTCACCTCATGCGCAAGCACTTCGAGCCGTGCCGTCCGCACACCGCCCTCACGATTCGTCCCGCCAAGCACGCGAAGGACGCCTCGCACATTAACCGGCTGGCCATCCTTGAGCGAGGCCGCGAGGGTCCGCGCTTCCTCGCCGGTCAACACCACCGCCATCGCCAATTCACCCGGCCGCTCGCCACAATCGACACTCAAGTGCGCGATCGCGGCGCCGGCCGGCGTCACCCGCAATACGGGCGGCTTTAGCAGCCGGCCGCATAACTCAACCCTGACCGCCACCGTCAGTTTGCGAGTCGTCGCTGGCTGCCTCGGCCGCGCCCTGCGCCTCCGCTGCCGCGGCCTCCGCCCGTTCGGCTTCCGCTGTCGCGGCAGCCTGCGCTTCGGCAGCGGCAGCGCGCTCGGCGGCCAACGCAGCGGCGCGCGCTTCGGCAGCCGCCCGCGCTTCAGCGGCGCGGCGATGGCGCGCTTCGATTTCGGCGCGCACCGCAGCCATGTCGGCGGAATCGTCAACCAGCACCGACAGATAACGCAGCACCACGTCCGACAGCTTGAGATTTCGCTCAAGCTCGTTCATGGTCGCGCCGGCGCCGCCGTAATCGAAACGGACGTAATAGCCGCGCCGCTCGCCCTTGATGTTGTAGGCAAGCTCGCGCGTGCCCCACTCGTCGGTCTCGACCAAATCGCCGCCGGTATTCGCGACGATCCCGGCAAAGCGCTGAATCGCCTCTTTATGCGCTGTTTCGCCCAAATCCGGGCGTAAAATGAAAATGGTTTCGTAGCGCCGCAAGCGCTTTCCTCCTTTCGGTTTCCAGCCCTTCTGCGGGAAGAGCAAGGAGCGAAACAGCCATCCTAACAGCGGCCGGACGGCTCAACAAGGCGTTTTTGCCGCAAAATCGCGATTCCCAAGCGCAAGATGCATCGATTCATTTTTCTCAAACAGTATTTTATTATTATTTTGCCATAGGCCTGCCAACGATCTCGCGCGCAACTGTTGTAAGCTTCCACAGGATTGATAAATGAATCCTTGGCGGCGCATGGCGGAATCGGCGCGAAACCAGAGAAATCGATAACGGCTCTCAGCAATCCTTGAGAAGGGAAAACGATGGCCAAGAAAGTCGTTCGCAAACAGGCGCAAAAAGCGGCTAAAGCTGCCCTCGAGAAGCCCAAGACCAAAAAAGTAGCGGCAAAGCAGCAGCCCGCGACCAGCAAGGCGCGCGCTCGCATGCTCGGGCCGAAATCCGCTCCGGCGAAAAAAGCGGCGCGCCGGCGCGCGAAACCGCCAACGAAAGCCCGGCCGCGCGCCGCCGTCCCGAGCCGGTCCGCGACCGTCCCGACGCGTCCGCGGGCGCCCGAACCGCGCCTCCCGCGACATCACGAGCTGCCGATCCGGCCCGGCGCGCCGGCCGGCGCCGCATGGGGCGTTTTCGGCGATGACGATCAACTCGGCACGATCAATCTGATGACGCCGGAGGTGGTGGTCGAAGCCGCCGGCGCGATCCGCAGCGGGCGCGTTTTCGCCCTCAACCTGCCCATCAATATCCCCGATCCGCCGCTGTTCACGCGCGGCAAGCATAATCACGTTATCAAGCAGTACGCATCCTACATCCTCGACGATTATCTGGATAATTTTTATCCGCAGGCGTCGTCGCAATGGGACGCGCTATGCCACGTCAAGCATCCCAAGTTCGGCGCATACAACGGCATCCCCGACGCCGAAGTGACCGGATACGGCGGCGTCAAACTCGGCATCGACAACCTCGCTCGGCGCGGTATCGCGGGACGCGGCATCTTGGCCGATATCGGGCGCTATCACGAACGGACCGGCCGGACGATCGACTTCACCACCAACGACATGATTCCTTTCGAAGATCTGCAGGCCACGCTTGCCGGGCAGAAGACCGAAATCCGACCCGGCGACGTTTTGCTCGTGCGCATCGGATGGACCAAGGCGTATCTTGCGATGTCGCCCGAGGAGAAGGCCGAGCTTGCGGCCAAAACCCGATGTCCCGGAATCGAAGGCACGCCGCGCGTCGCCCAATGGCTGTGGGACAACCGGATTGCGGCGGCAGCGTCGGATTCGCCCGCGCTGGAGGCGATGCCTCCGCCGCGGACGGCGGATTTTCTCGAATCGAACGACCTGCTGCATTTCCACATGCTTTCGTTCTTCGGGATGCCGATCGGCGAGATGTGGAATCTGGAAGAGCTGGCGGAGGATTGTGCGCGCGACGGACGTTACGAATTCTTCTTCACGTCGGCGCCTCTCAATATCCCCGGCGGCGTCGGATCGCCGCCCAACGCGCTCGCGATCAAATAGCTGAGGGCCGACTCTGATCGCAAAATCCGCAGCCGGGCGGAACGGCCATCGTTCCGCCCGATTTTTCCCGCTGCGCGATATTCGTGCAATTTCGGCCAGGGATGCGAGCGGCCTCACTCCTTGCTGAGCGAGAAGATTTCGTAAACCTCAGCATCGCGCGGCGCTTTGCGGCTTTGAAAGATCTTTTTTGCCCGCCAGCCGCCGCGCTGGAGCGAGTCGACGATATGTAATTTGTCGTTCCAAACTTTCACGGTAACCAGATATTGCGGATGGAATTGGTTCGCGATCGCTCGAATCGCCTGCGGAAGCATCGCTCCGCCAGACGGATACGTCAGGCGGCGATTGATCGCGAGGCACCACGGCGTTTTGAGTCCAGTGAAATCCACCAGATGAAAATCGCCCGCATAGCCGATGTAGCCGGCGTCGTGAACCATCACGGTTGCTCCGGCCGGAAGATGCTTATCCGCCCACTGCACCGTCTCCACCACCGCCGGCCTGAAGACTGTCAAATAGTAATGGTAGCTCCGGAACTGCTTATACGAGGCATATCCGGTCGTCGCGATCGCGGCGATCAGGCAACTACGGATGAATCTGCGGCGCGGCGCGTCAGCCGCCGCGTACGAGTCAATTACAGAAAACACGACGACCGGGGCGAAAATGAAAAAATACCGGCCGGAATTCGCCTCCCATCCGCCGGGAAATCTTTGCAAATAGGCAAATAGAACGATCAGGATAAAGCCGAAGCACAAAAGTTTGAGCGGCAGACCGCGAACCATCGCCAGGCAAAAAATCAGGGGAAAGCCGTAGGCCAGTCCCATGCCCACGCCGCCGGAGAGCAGATTCAATCTCTCGCTCAAAGGAAGACTTCCCTCAGCGAAAAAGTAGGCTTTGGCCCCGATGGTCGTCGGAATGACGCCGCCGGTGTCGATCCAGCACCACACAAGAAAGGGCGTCGCGGCCGCAGCGGCCCACGCGACGCTAACTGCTTTTTCGCGGCGGCTGATTTTGGCGTCGCACACCGTCACGAGCATCGCGCCCGCTCCCAGCGCCGCCAGCTCCGGCCGCACGAACGGCATCACACCGCACAACGCCCCAAGCGCGGGGCGATATCGCTTGGACGACAACAGCGCAAGACACCAGATTACGGCGGCCATCGCCATACCGGTGTCCAAGCCGTTCAGAAACTGAAAGAGGCATCCGGCGAATAACAAACTTGCCAACGCGACAGCGATCGCGACGACTCGGGAAAATCCGGAATTCAAACTCAAAAAATAAACGCCCAGGACGTAAATGAAAGTCGCGACGCCGCACAACGCCAGCAGCGCGACCGGCGCCGACGGGATGAAGCTTTCGAAAAACATCAGCAGCGCAAGTTGCGCGCCGCTCGTTGCTCCGATCAGCGCCGGCGTGCCGAGATAGGCGGAATCCCGGCCAGCCCACAGCACCTGCGCATTGTGGAGGGCGATATAGGCGTCGTCATTGGGAAATTTCGCTCCGCCGCTGAGGAGATAGTCGAGGACGAAAATCAACGCCACCACAACCGCGGCGGCCAGAATTGGCAAATACCGCGCGCTTCGATCCGCATGCGACGCCGAATCGCGGGGCGGATTGAATGCGCTTTCGGCAGTTGAATCAGGCGCCGTAGCCATAAAATGAGACGGTACTGTCGTTCCACGCGTAAAGGAATCCAGCCGCCAAAGTCTTGAAGCGCGTCACCGCGACGGGGTCGCGCAGCGCCAGCCGCTGCGTGAGATTGTTGTCGATCGCCCACGCGATGCGCGCGCCGGCGGACAGCTGTTCCAGTCCGGCAAGCATCAGGATCGGGCCAACCATTCCGCCGAAGAACGCGGCGCCTCGGGCTGGAACCGCCTCAGGCGGCCACAGCAAGGCGGGCCGCGTCGGCAAGCGAGACCGGCGCGTCGCCGAGCAGCAGCGAGATCGACTCCTCCTCGCGATCGTCGCGCCGCGGCGCCAGCGGATCGGAAGGACGCAAGCGATGGTCAATCACCATCCGCGCCAGCAGCATCCGGCGCGCATCTCCGCCACGCTCGCACAGCGTCGCTCCCCACGCCATCAAAGCGCGCTGGCGCAATGATAGAGCGCGCCCGCGGCCATCCGATCGAACTTCTCGTTGCGGCGGTCGGCGGCGGTCTCTTCGGCGAACGCGACCGCGCGATCGATGAACGCGGAAATTTCCTCGCGCAGCGCGGCCGGGGCGGCCGCCGCGAGCTTGAGCCGCTCCTTGAGCGCGCGCGCAAGCTCCAGATGGCCGCGCGCCTTGGCGACCGCGCGGTCAATCACATCGAGCGCGTTGATATTGCTGGTGCCTTCCCAGAGCACGCCGATATGGGCGTCGCGCACAAGACGGGAATTGACCCAATCCTCGATATAGCCGTTGCCGCCGCGCGCCTCCATCGCGCCGGTCGCGACGCGCAAATTGTCGCGGCAGGCGCGGAATTTGAGCAGCGCGGTCAGGATGCGCATGACGCGCTCCGCCGCCGCGTCGCCGGCGCGCGCCGCGTCCATCATCGCCGCATCGAACGCGAAAACCGAAAGCGCCTGCTCCGCCGGAACCATCAGCTTCATCAATTGACGGCGCATCAGCGGATGTTCAATCACCGTGCGGCCAAAGGCCCGGCGATGACGCGCGACGACCAGCGCTTCATTGAGACAACGCCGCATCATCCCGGCGGCGCGCGCCCCGTGCGACATCCGGCTGAGATTGACCATGTCCATCATCTGCCGCAGGCCGCGATCGATTTTGCCCAAATGGTATGCGACGGCGCCCTCAAGGATCACTTCGCCGCTGGCCATGTCGCGAGTGCCGAGCTTGTCCTTGAGGCGCGCGACCCGATAGCTGTTGCGTTCGCCGTTCTCCAGATGGCGCGGCATCAGGAACAGGCCCAACCCTCCGGAGCCCGCGGGCGCATCCTCGGGCCGGGCTAGGAGCAGCACGACGTCGCCGTCAACGGCGGAGCAGAACCACTTGTCGCCGTAAAGCCGCCAGTGATCGCCGTCGCGCCGCGCGGACACCGAGCTGCCGGCGAGATCGGAACCGCCCGCGCGTTCGGTCATGAACTGCGCCCCCTTGAGCAGCTCCTCGAGGTTCTGCGAAAGCATCCGCGGCAGATAACGACGCTTGAGGCCGTCGTCGGCGTAGCGTTCGATCAGGACGGCGCCCGTGTCGGTGACGCTGATCGGACACATCAGGCCGAACTCCGCCTGCGCGAAGAGATACTGGAACGCGTACTTGGCGACGTACGGAAGCGGCGCAGGCCATCCGAGCACGCCCTCGCGATGCGCCATCGCGTGCATCCCGAAGTCTCCGAAGGCGATTCGCTCCATCTCGCGATACGCGGGATGAAATTCAACCCAGTCGCGTTCCCGGCCGAAACGGTCGCGCGGATGCAGCACGGGCGGATGCTTGTCGGCGATTTCGGCAAGTTCGTCGAGCTTGCCGCCGGCAATTTCGCCAAGGCGGTCGAGATGCGGCTCCATCGCGGCGCGCAACTCGGGCTCCATGTGCAAATCGAGAAGATCGCGCAGCGAGCGGTCGATCCGATAAAAATTCAGGCCGCGGCAATCGGGCGCGATCAACTCGGCGGGATCCGGGGTCGCTGCGGCGCGGCGGTCGATTGTGGCGGTGGCCATCGGACGAAATCTCCCTGCGGCGAATGACGAATGCGCACCGGGATCGTCCGGCGGCGCGCGCGCGATGTCAACGTCCGCGACGGGAGGGCGGCGACTGGCGGCGTCAGTCTTCGGTGACGAAGCAGGCGCGGTCGGCGCCGCGGCAGGAATCGGCTCCGGCCGGCCGATCGTCGGGACCGAACGGACGCTGCGTCCGCATGCATGTATAGCAAGCCGTGGCGCTGGCCGGATCGATCAGGCGGGCGCCGCCGGGCGCGCGGAAATAGCTGAATTTCGTGCGCAGCATCGCGCAAAATCCTGCGCCGGATTCGCGCGCGGATAAATTTACCGGTTCGTTGGCCATCGCGACGCCTCCGCGCTCACGCGGTTTCGTCAGGGATTCCGCCCGCGCGCAAGATCGCGCGGCGCACCATCGCCCGAGCGATCGGAATTTTGTAGGCGTTATGGGCGAGCGGCGCCGCGCCCGCCAACGCGGCTTGCGCCGCACGGTCCGCAAGCGCGCGATCGAGTTTGGCGCCAAGCAGGACTTTCTCCGCGGACGGCGCGCGCCACGGAATCGGCGCGACCGCGCCCATCACGATTCGCGCATATGCGACTTCGTCCGCGCGATTCAAGCCAATGACCGTCACAGCGCTCGCCAGCGGCCAGTCGAACGATTGCTTCTCGCGCGCTTCGAGATAAGCCGAGCGCGCTCTCGCGGGCGGCGCGGGAACCTCGATCGCCGTGATTATCTCGCCCGGCTTGAGCACGTTTTCGCGCCGCGGATCGATCTTCGGCAACGTGAAGAAATCGCCGACGGCGATTTTCCGCGCGCCTTCCGGACCATGCAACGTAACGGCGGCATCGTAAGCGACAAGGGCGGGAGCTAGATTCGACGGATGGACGATGAACGACGGTCCGCCGCCGAGAATCGCGTGGTAGCGATTCAGCCCGGCGACCGCGTAGCATTTCGTCCCGCCTTTTTTCAGGCAGACGATATCCGGATTGCGGAAATACCAGCATCGCGGACGCTGCGCGAGATTGCCGCCGACCGTCGCGAGATTGCGCACCTGCGGCGTCGCGGCTTGCGCGGCCGAGTCGGCGAGCGCCGGATGGCGTTCGCGCACCGCCGGCGACGCGGCAAGCTGATTCAGCGTCACGAGCGGGCCGATTCGCAACGCGCCGCCAGGGGCGCTTTCGATCCGGTCGAGACCGCCAAGCGCCTTGAGGTTCACCAATTCGGCGGGCGCGGCGAGCTCGAGCTTGAGCAGGTCGAGCAGATCGACGCCGCCGGCCAGCGCGGACCGATTCGGCTCGGCCAGCATCCGTGCGGCGGACGCCAGGTCGGCGGGCGCGACGACCGCGAATTGCTTCATCGCAAAGCGCCTCCGATCAATTCGGCCGAGAGCGCGCGCGGCGGCGTCATCAGACTGCTCCGATGGCCGCGAGCACGCGATCGGGCGTGAGCGGCAGATCGCGGACCGGCGCGCCGATCGCGTCCGCGACCGCGCATCCGATCGCGGCAGTCGCGGCGACATGCACCGCCTCGCCCATGCCGAGCACGCCGGTGTTGGTGATTCCGTTGGCGACCTCGACGAAATACGCGCGAATCTCGGGCGTGTCGAAAACGCCCGGCAGCTTGTAGTCGTCCATCGTCGGATTCACCATCAGGCCCGTTTGCGGATCGAGCCGGCGATCCTCGAACAAGGCGAAGCCGACGCCCATGATGATGCCGCCGTTGACCTGGCTGCGCGCGGTCAGCGGATCGACGATCACGCCCGCGTCATGCACGGCGACGAAATCCGTGACGCGCACGATTCCGGTTTCGATATCGACTTCGACCCCGGCGAACTGGCATCCCGCCTGCGTCATGCTGTAGCCGCCGTAGTTGGGCACGTGCTCGCCGTCGGCGGCGAGCGAATCGCCGGGAATCCGCCGGCAAAGGTCGGCGAATTTGATCGCGCGATTCGGTTCGGCGCGCACGCGAACCACGCCATCGCTGATCACGAGATCTTCCGGCGACGCGCCGAGCGCCGGCGCGGCGAGCCGCATCAGCTTGCCCTTCAGATGCGCCGCGGCCTGACGGACGGCGGGCGTGGTCGAGGGCGCGGTCATGCTGCCGCCCGAGGGCAGCGAAAACAGATAGCGGGTATCGCCGATTTCGGCCGTGACGGAGCGCAGCGGAAGGCCCAGCTCCTCCGCGGCGACCATCGCGATAATCGTGCGCGTGCCGGTGCCGACATCCTGCGTGCCGATACGCACGGCGACGCGGCCGTCGCGATAGGCGACGCATTGCGCCTGCGGCCCCGACGCGCCGATTCCATGCCACGCCGCCGATGCGACGCCGACGCCGCGCCGGATCGGACCGCGCGATTTGGGCGTGCGAGAGCGTTCGTCCCAGCCAAAGGCGCGCGCGCCAAGATCGAATTCGAGCGCGCGCACCGGGCTCGGATTGTTGCGCCGGCGCATCTCCAGCCGATCGAGATTCAACTTGCGCGCCAGTTCGTCGATCGCCAGTTCCAGCGCGAAACATCCCTGCGGCCAGCCCGGCGCGCGCATCGGCGAAGCCGGACCCGCGTTGATATAAACGTTGCGTTCGCGCGTGCGGAAATTCGCGCATCGGTAGAGCGCCAGATACGGCGCCGCGCTGCCCGAGCCGCCGCCGATTCCGCCGCTGCCGTGCTGCTCGAGCTCGATCGCGGTCAGCGCGCCGTCGCGCGCCGCGCCGATCCGCACATGCTGCCGTGAGCTTGGGCGATTTCCAGTGGCGACGTGCTCCTCCGCGCGCGACAGCATCAGCTTTACCGGCGCGCGCGCCATCCGCGCGAGTTCGGCCGCGATAATCACTTCGTGGCCGGCGCCGAATTTCGATCCGAAGCCGCCGCCCAGGTACGCGGTAATCACGCGCACGTTTTCGGGCGGCAGACTGAAATGGACCGCCAGATCGTCGCGCACGCCGAAGATTCCCTGCGTCGAGCACCATACCGTCAGCTCGTCGCCGTTCCAGCTTGCGACCGCGCCATGGGTCTCGAGCGAAACGTGCGTCTGAACGGGAGTGGTATATACCGCATCGACCGACGCCTCCGCGGACTCGAAGCCGGCCGCGACATTGCCGGTTTCGTTGACGTGCGGCGAGCCAACGTTCGCTCCGCTTTCGAACACCGCCGGCGCGTCTGGCCGCATCGCGTCTTCCATCGCGACCACGAACGGCATCGGCGCGTAATCGACCTTGATCAACCGCAGCGCATCCCGCGCAATCTCGGGGCTTGCCGCCGCGACCGCGGCGACCTCCTGTCAGGCGAAGCGCACGGTCGCGCCCGAACGATCGAGCGCCGCACGCACCCCGTCGAGCCTGCGCGCCGCGCCAAGGTCAACGCGGCGCACGCGCGCATGCGGAAACGGACTGCGCAGGATTGCGCCGTAAAGCATCCCCGGCAGTTGGATATCGTAGGTGTAAGGCGCGCGCCCGGTCGCCTTCAGCGGGCCGTCAAGCCGGGGCGTCTCGACGCCGACGACCGAAAATTTTTCGCCCCATTGCCACGGCGTCGGCTCGTCATCGGGAATCGTCACGACGACGTCGCGCAGGCCGCCCTCGAACCCCAACCGCAATGTGACCCGGCGCGCCATCAGGCCCGGCTCCGCGAGGCTTTCGCCGCTGCGAGCGCCGCTTCAATCACGTGCGGATAGGTTCCGCATCGGCAGATATTTCCGGCGATCGCGCGTTTGATTTCCGCCGGCGATGGATTGGGGTTCCCGCCGAGCGCGGCGCTCAACGCCATCGTCATGCCGGGCGTGCAGAAACCGCACTGCAGGGCGTCTTTGGCGACGAACGCATTTTGCAACGCGTTCATCCGATCGGGCGCGCCAAGACCCTCGATAGTCGTTATCTCATGGTTCCGCGCATCGATCGCCAGCATCATGCACGACGTGACCGGCGCGCCGTCCAGATGCACCGTGCAGGCGCCGCATGCGCCGCGGTCGCACACCAGCTTGGTTCCCGTCAGCCCGAGATGGTCGCGCAGGACGCCAAGCAGGGTGACGCGCGGTTCGGCCGTGACGGTTCGGGTTGCGCCGTTGACGCGAAGATTGAAGTTGACAGGCCCCGGTCCGAGCCGTTCAGCCGTGCCCGCGATCGGCGGCTCCGGCTCGGCGCCGCCCGCCGCGGCCGGTTTCACCCCGAGCAGGCCCGCCACGGCCGCGGCTGCGCCCGCGCCTTTGAGAAACGAACGGCGCGAGAGCTTCGGTCCACCCTCATCCGCGGCGGGATCGGATTCGGCCGCAATTCTTTCGTTACGGAGCGGATCGCGCGGGCTGCGTGACATCCCGATTACGCCGGCTCGCCCGAAATCACAGGCAGGCGCGGCGCCTCGGCGCAAGTAAACGCCTCGCGCGATTCGCGTGTCAAGGCGCTGCGCACGGCGCAAAAAGATCGCGTTCGCGCTGGCGCGAGCGCGCCGGCTTGAGAATAATTGCGGCGGGGCGTCGAACCACGGGGACGGCCGCAGGCGCGGCCGGTTTGGCTCGCACGATGAAACGACAGCACAAGAAGGAGCGCAAACGCGCCGCGATCATGCAGTCCGCGACCGCGCTATTCAGCGAACGCGATTATCACATCGTTCACATGGACGACGTCGCCGCCCGCGCGCGCGTCGGCAAAGGCACGCTCTACCGCTATTTTCCGACCAAGGACGATCTCTACTTCGCCACCGTGATCGACGCGTGGGATCGGATGCATCACGAACTGGTCGAGGCGGCTGAAGGGAGCCGTCCGCCCGCGGAAAACCTCTACCGGATGACCGTGCGGGTGCTGGCGTTCTTCTGGCCGCGCCGTCAATTCGTCGCCTTGCTGCGCGACAGCATGGAGCATCCCGAATGGCGCAGCCGCCGCGAAGTGGTCGTCGGACTCGTGGAAAGCGAATTGCGGCGCGCCGACGCCGCCCGCGCGCTCGCCGCCAGCGACCTGCGGATGGCGGTCGAGCTGTTTCTCGGGATGTTTCGCGCGGCGCTGCTCTACCGCGGAGAAGAGAGCCAGCCGGAGAGTCTCGCGCGCCAGATCGTGGCCATCTTTCTCGACGGAATCCGAAGTTTCGGCGCGTCCGATTCTCTGCCCGCGTGCGAGCCGGCCAGGCTTGTCGGTGACGCGATCGGGGCCGTCTCTCAGGAGCCGTCGGAAGAGTAGCCGCGCCCG
Source organism: bacterium (assembly GCA_014896235.1). Lineage (GTDB taxonomy): Bacteria > Desulfobacterota > Binatia > Binatales > Binataceae > JADMIL01. The sequence goes on from JADBKU010000017.1 coordinate 12,235, forward strand.
CTCGCAATCGCCACCGCGGCCACTATCGCGAAAATCGCCGCGCCGGAAACCGCCGCGAAGAACGCTGTCCGCGCGAAATAGGCCGCTGCGAGATAAATTTTGAAGGCGGTTTCGCCGCCGTTGTACGCGAATCTGCCGACCAACCAGCTCTCGATCGCCGCGTCGGACGCGTTCGTTCCGGCTCGCCCCGCCGCCACACAGAGCTTACAGAGCGGCAGAAACGCGACTACTGCCGCGATCAGCGCGATCCACGCCGCGCGCGGCCGCGACCCCGCCCGTCCGGCAAAGCGCCGCGCCGCCCTGATTCCGATCAACAGGCCGAACCCGGCGGCGCCGCCCGCCATCAGGTCAAAAAGATGGCCGGCCAGCCAAGCGCCCAGCGCGGGTTTCGCAATCCGCACCGCCATCGCGGCGTTGGTCGCCTCGCCGACGGCGGCCGTCATGCCGACGAACAACGCGATAAATGTCAGCCGTTCGAACGCCCGTATGCGCGGTGGGCGTGCGAGGCTTGCTCCAGTGCGCGTGCTCGCGTCCGATCCCGCGCTCATCGAAACGCTCCGTCACGGGTCAATCCGAGCGAAATATAAACAATCGCCAGCACCAGTCCGCCCACCGTCAAGCCGACCCGGCGAAAGCGCGCCTGCAGCGCAGAGAGTTCCGGATTGGGACCGGCGGCGGAAAGCCGCCAGATTTCGGCGCCCAGATTTCCGTATTGGTAAAGGGCGAGGACGAACACGGCCGCGACTAGCACGAGTTTCACGATCAGCGCGGCCGGAATCGCGCCCAGATAGATCACGTTGACGATGCCAGTCAGCAGCAGGACGCCGAGCGCAGCCAGCACGATCGCGCCGAGGCGCCGAATCACGCGGCGGACGACCCGGATTCGCGCGGCCGGATCGAGCTCTTCGGCAAGAATCGGGGCCAGCGCGAAGGTGCTGAACAACGAACCGCCCAGCGCGACGATTACTGCGGCCACGTGCACGAACAGCACCGCGATTCGCGCCGAGAGCATCGCGCCTCCGCCCCGGGCTAAATCGCAAGCATCGCCGCCGCGAACCCGCGCATATTCAGCGCGGCAGCTCGCCGCCGGGAATCCAGGTGGAATGGAAGCCGATCGGCACGCGCTGCGGAATGGTGATGCGCGCGATCGGACCGCGCGCGATCTCGCGCGCGTCAAGCACGATCGCCTCGCCCGTATCCGGCCGGTTCGCATCGGCGACGAACGCGACGATATAGCCGTCGTCTTCGGTGGTGGCGCCGATACGCGGAGCGAACGGCAGTTCGTTAGCGGTCCGTCCGGGTCCGAACATGAAGCTTTCCGTGGAGTTATTCACGAGGTCGTATTTGACCAGACCCTCGTAATGCGGCACGCGCGAGTTGTAGGCGAAACGCGCGCGGCGGCCCATCCGATGCCGATTGACGGTCGGCCATTCGGTTTTCAAATCGTCGAGCTGTTGTTCCCTGGTCTCGCCGGTCTTGAGATTGAAACGCCATCGCCAAAGCCGCGCCTCCAGCCGCAGGAACGCGCGCATCCGCGCCAGTTCGCCTGCGCCGCGCGCGCTCGACGGCGCTGGATCGACCACGCGGCAGGCGTCCATCGCGATTTCGTCGCCATCCTCCCATGCGTTGACGACATGGTAGATGTAGCAAGGCGAAGCCTCGAACCAGCGCACGTCGGCGGCGGTTCCATGGCGCGGCAGGATCGCGAAGCGGCTCGGCAATTCCGGATGGAAAGTCACTTTGTGAACCTTGCGCGCGAGCAGGTTCGGATCCCAGAACAGCGGCAGATCCATCAGGATCGAATGGTTTTCGGTGAACGCCATGTCGTGCGGCAGGCGGGGGCCGGGCAAATCGATCGGCACATGATGCGTCAGCACGCCGTCGGCGTTGACGACATTGTAAGTCAGAAACGGCTCGGCGGTGGCGTAATCGAAAAACAGCAATTCGCCGGTGACCGGATCGACTTTCGCGTGGGCCGACATGCTGCGCCTGAGCGCGCCGTGAAAATCCTCGACGCCGCGCGTTTCGAGCGTGCGCGGATCGAGCGCATAAGGCATCCCGCACTGATAAAACAACGCGAGCGCCTGGTTGCGATGATAAAGGACGTCGGTGTTCGCGGTGTCCTTGAGCCAGCCGTCGGACCCCGCGCCCCTGGGCGCGTTCGGATCGGGCGGATCCATCAGGCCCGGCCAAAGCGCGCGGCCCGCGGCTTGTTCGGCAAGAAATCCCCGCGTGCGAATCCAGCGGTTGCGATACGTCGCGCGTCCCTCGCGGAATTCGAGCGCGTGGACCATGCCGTCGCCGTCGAACCAATGGTAGCGGCCGCGCGGATTGAAAATCGGATTCGGCCCGTTGCGCAGATACACGCCGAAAAGGTCGCGCGGAATTTCACCCTCGACTTCCAGATGCTCCGCCGTGATTTCGCGGCTGACCGGCGCGAAAAGCCCGTTGAGAAAAGGATTTTCGTTGGGCTCGATCCTGATTGGGATTTCGTTTTCGATTTTAAGCATCCCGCTCTCCGGTGGGCGCGGACCCCAGCCCGCGATGACGAAGCTAGCACGCGGCCGGGACGTTCCAAAGGGAGAATCGTCCCGCTGCAAGGCCTTGGCGCGAAGGTTCAGAGCGAACGGCGATAGGTGACGAAGTTGCCGGTGACTCGCGCGCCGAGACTTTCCGCCGTCCGGCGCGACGGCCAGTTGTCGTCGAGCACCAGCGTGTATCCGGCGAAGCGCATGTAGTTGCGCGCCATCGCGAGGTACGATTGCGCGGCCATCGCGCGCGCCACGCCGCGTGAGCGCGCCGGTTCGAGCACGCCGATATTAATGAGGGCGCCGCGCGCGCCGGCCCGTTCCGGCGCGAGCTTGACGCCGGCGCGGATCATCGCCAGCGAACCGCTCAGGTCGGGTGTGGAAAAGACCGCGCCGACCGGCGAGCGATCGATTTCCGCGATCATCGAAAGATCCGCCACCAGCGTCGATTGCAGCGGCGCAAGCATCGGCCGGACTTCCTCGTGCGAAATCGGATTCCATCCCCAATGACGGATGAACGCCCCATTGGTCACGTTGGTCCACGCATCGATCGCGGCAAGGAAGCCGTAGTCGCGCCAACTGCGAATCGCAACGCCGGCGGCCTCGGCCGCCTCAACCATCCGGCGATATCGCTCCTGCAGGTCCGGGGTGAGCGGCGCCGTGTAATCGACCTGTCCTTTTTCGGTCTCGAAGCGCGCGTTCTTCAGGTAGGAATGGTAATAATCCGGATTTCCTCTCAATAGAAAAGACGGCAATTCGCCATAGTTGTCGATCGCGTAGGGATAATCGAGAAAAGCGGCAAAGCCGCTGCGCGCCGCGTTCATCCCGCGCCGCGCCAGCCACGTCAGCGCCTCGTCGAACATCGCGGCGACCGCGTCGGCCTCGTTCGGCATCGCCTCGAAATGGATCAACTGGCCGAGTTTTTCGTTCCAATGTTCGTTGTAGCGGTAATTCACGACGGCGCTGACCCGCGCCACCATCCGGTCGTCGCTGAACGCGGCGAAGGGGCTGAGATCGAGATGCGCGGCGATGCGCGCCCGGCCCGAAAGCAAATCGATTTCGTTCTGTATATCCGGCGGCCACCACGCGTCGCGGCCCGCATATATCGAATAGGGCAGTCGCGCAAACTGATTGAAGGCCTCGCGGGAGCCGATTCGCTCGATTCTGATTCGCCGCAGCGCCATCGTTAACTTACGCCAAACCTCGCCGGCGAAGTCCGGAATGCGACGCGCTGGATGCGCCAAATCCGCTTCGCAGGCGTTTTAGAGTGGCAAATTAGCGCCTGTCGCGCCACTGGAATGCCCGACGGAATCAGTCGAAGCAATCGTCTATATGGGCAGTCCAACTCGATGGCGTTTGCGGGCAAGCGGTCACGCGCCACCAGCAATCCGTCCGCCAGCGATCGCGTCGCCCGTGTCGGTCGTACTGCGGCGTCCGCGGCGGTCCGATCGCCGCCGCGACGCGTCCCGAATTATTCCCAGCCGCGAACGCCTGGGCTATTTCGCCGGATGGCCGCCCTTGGCGACGCAATCCTTGGCGTTCGCCGTGGTAATCCATCCTTTGCCCTTGCAGGAGTTCTGGCCTTTGCAGCTATTGCTCGCGCTCATGCATGAACTTTGGCCCTTGCAACTGTTGCCGCCGACGCATTTGACGCCGGCCGACGTGTTCTGCCCGCTAGTATCCGCCGCCAGCACCGGCTGCGCCACGAACATCAGGCCAACCAGAGTCGCCAGCATCGCGCCGGTCGTCGCTTTTCGATTCATCGTCTTCCCTCATTTATGACTGCCGGTCCGGCGCGTACGTAACGATCCAATCGACACGTGCGCTGAACGCTTTGGCAAGATTACCGCGCACGCCGATCCGAACCCAAGGGTTAATTTCGCTCGGCCGCAATTCCCACCGCCTGCCCAGGCGAAAGTTCGGCAAATCGTCGTTTTGAATCTCCCGCGAACGGGCCGGGAACCTTTCGCGGGTCATTAGGATTTGTATTGAAGTGGATGCTATGTTCGTCTCTCTTGCGTATGGCGCGCAAAAGCGGCACGGCGGCGGACAGGCGCCTCGCTTTCGAGCGGGAGGCGCTGCCTCATCTCGACGCCGTTTATTCGGCCGCGCTGCGGCTGGCGCGCAATCCCGACGACGCCAACGATCTCACGCAAGAGACGATTCTTCGCGCGTACCGGTTCTTCGACCAGTTTACCGCCGGCACCAATTGCCGGGCGTGGCTGCTGACGATTCTCTACAACATCTTCCGCAACGCCTGGCACCGCGGGGAACGCGAACAACCCGCGAGCACGCCCGAAGAATTCGCCGGCGAAATCGAGGCGCAGAGCCGCGACGCCGATCAGTCGCGGATCAATCCCGAAGCGTTGCTCTTAAGCCGCGTCGCGGGACGCCGGATCGAGCTGGCGCTGAACGCGCTGCCCGCGGAATTCCGCGAAGCGCTGATCCTCGTGGATGTGCAGGAGTTAAATTATCAGGAGGTCGCGACGGTGCTGGACGCCCCGCTCGGCACCATCAAATCGCGCGTCTCGCGCGGACGGGCGCTGATGCGCAAGGCGCTGTGCAGGCTCGACCAGGCGCGCGGGAAAACTGGTACTTGACAGGATCGGGCCGCGCAAATACTTCGACCAATAGGTATCGAGGAGCGCCATCCGTCGCGGCGCGCGCCGATATCGAGGCCGATAGCGAGTGATACGCCGTGGATTGCCGTGAGTACATAAGTGAGTATCTTGCGGGACATGCCGACGGCGAGCTTGCGCCTTTGGCGCGCCGCGCCGCTGACGAACATGTCTCCGGATGTCCTATCTGCCGGGCGCAATTAATCGAAGAACGCGCGCTCAAGGCGATAGTCCGGCAAAGCGTCGCGCTCGCGAAAGCGCCGGCCGAACTGAAATCACGCATCCGTGGCGCGCTCGACGAAGCCGACCGCCGCGCCGCCGCGCCATGGACGGCGCGCCTGACCGAATTTCTCGCGCCATTCCGCGCGCTCGGAAGCCGTATCAGCGAACCGCTGGTATGGGCGCCGGCGGGGATTGCGGCGGTTATCGCGATAGCGATTCTCGCCGCGATCGCCGTTCCGCGCCGCGGCTTGATTGCGCCGCCGCCGGTTCCGGAATTCGAACTTGCGATCTCACGCTTCCAGCAGTTCCAGCACGACTTCGTTCCGAACGTTCCAGCAGAAGCGTACGAGAATCAAACCGGCGCGGTTTACGCCTGGGTGATCAATCGCGACCCGGTGCATCGCGTTGCCGACGAGGCCGATTCCGACGCTTTCAACGATCTTGCGCGTTCGTTCCGCTCCGCCAATCTGCCCGACGATCTGTTCGATTTCGCGCAGGCGGGCTACACGATTACCGGCGGCCGGGTCGATCAGCTCCCTGACGGCCGGCCGATCGCGTACACGCTCTATGAAGGCGCCGCGGGCGAAATCGTGAGCCTGTGTTTTTACGATCCGACGATGGCGGCGCCGATCGGCGCGGTCAACTGGCTCGGCCTGCGGTCGTTTTACCAATACAAAGGCTACAGCATCTGCCTGTCGTTCTATCCGACGGGGCACTTCATTTCGATATTGATCACGCGGATGCCGGTGATGCAGTTGATGCGCGACGTCGCCGCCGCCGACCCCTCCGGCATCAGCCGATAACTCGAACCACTTCCTCGCCAAATAATTCCAACTCGAATTGGAAATCTCGAGGCGCGGAATAAAACTTGCGCTTCGACGATGCGTACAGAGACGTCTGTCATCGCCGGACATTCGGCAAACTCAGGCTGTTTCCAGAAAATCGAAAGCTCCTTCGAAAAATCGAGTTGCTCGATAAACAACGACCTGCGTAAAATATGCCGAATTTGGCGAAAGGAAGAAAATCGGGCGGTGGAAAACAAACCTCGGAACGACGTGGCGGCACTAGCGGATTTTTTCGAAAAGAAACTCCCTTTAAATCGCAAGGAAGTCTATTACACTGCCACGGTTCTACCCGGTATCATCTGCGCCGACGGATTCAAGCATTTCGATCGGTTTCTCAAGCTCCTGGGTATTGACGGCGTGAGGACTCAAACGGATCCTGCTAAAGCAACGAACATTCAGTTTTTCACCGAATACAATTTCAACAAAACGAAACCTGACGGCGGCCTGGAACTCTCGAAATTCGACGGCAAACATCAACAATCGGACTTGCTCATATTTGTTGAAGATTCGCCGCCCATCGTAATTGTTATTGAAGGAAAGATGTACGCAGAGCCAACCAAAGACGCGTTGACATCGCAGATGGAATCACAGGAGGATGAGGTTAGAGGCGAGCTCGGTCCAGACTTTAGACTAATTCATGCCGCCGTCGTGCCCGGAGTTGCAAAAAGAAAATTGCACCCCTTGGAACCATGCAAATATGGGCATCCTCGGCCTATTATTGCTTGGGAAGAGATCGCAGATAGCTTTGATGATGTCGATAACGCTGCGTATTTCAAGGGCGTCCTGAGGTTCGCACTCGAGAAATACGACAAGCTAAGCGTCCAAATCGAATTCCATAAGTTCAGTGATGACATAATGACTGGAAGCAATATCGTCAAGGAATACAATCGACAGAATCACGAATATCAGTCGATGGGACGGAAGGGCGGCCTTGATGGAGATGATCTTCTGTCCGACATAGCTACTGGGAAGTGGCGTTCTCAGAGATATGAAGTGCGAAAATCAACAGAATTGCCCGACAAGAACTGGTTTCCAATTTCGGAGTTCGTCAAAAGAGTCACTAAAGTCTCTTGAGCCGGCCAATACCCGGAATTATAGAACGCGCCGGATTCAGGAATTACCGGCGGGCGGAGGCGTGTTCGACCGCGTCGAACAGATGAAGCTGCGCGGGATGAGCGTCGCGCGGAATCTCCACCGGATAATTGCCCGTGAAGCAGGCGTCGCAATAGCCGTCGCGCGGCCCCTCCATGAACGAGTAAAGCCCTTCCCAACTGAGATAGCCGAGCGAGTCCGCCGTGATGTACTGCCGGATCTGTTCGACCGAATGGCTGGCCGCTAGCAACTCTTCGCGGGTCGGCGTGTCGATTCCGTAGAAGCAGGAATTGGTGGTCGGCGGCGCCGCGATCCGCATATGGACTTCGCGTGCGCCCGCCTGCCGGAGCATCGGGATCACTTTGCGCAGCGTGGTGCCGCGCACGAGCGAATCCTCGACCAGCACGATGCGTTTGCCCTTGAGCAGATCGACGACCGGATTGAATTTGATCTTGACGCCGAAATGGCGGATCGACTGGCGCGGCTCGATAAAGGTCCGCCCGATATAGTGGCTCCGCACCAGCGCCATCTCGAACGGCATCCCGGCTTCCTCGGCATAGCCGAGCGCCGCGGAGTTGCCCGAATCGGGCACCGGCACGACGATATCGGCGTCGGCCGGACATTCGCGCGCGAGCGCACGCCCCTGCATCTTGCGCACCGAATAGACGTTGCGGCCATACAACAGGCTGTCGGGACGAGCGAAATAGATGTACTCGAAGATGCATCGGCGGGCCGGCGCCGGCGGAAAAGGAAAAATAGACCGCACGCCGTCGTCGGTGATCACGACCATCTCGCCCGGCTCGATTTCGCGGATATATTCCGCACGCACCAGATCGAGCGCGCAGGTTTCCGAGGCGACGATCATGGCGCCGTTCAACTGTCCGAGCACGAGCGGACGGAAACCATGCGGGTCGCGCGCAGCGATCAATCCTCGCTCGGTCAGCACCACGACCGAATAGGCGCCGCGAATCTGCGCAAGCGCGTCGGCGACGCGGCCGGGAAGGTCCGGCGCGTGCGACGACGCGATCAGATGAATCACCAGTTCGCTGTCCGACGACGACTGAAAAATCGATCCGCTAGCTTCGAGCCGCTCGCGCAGATTCCGGAAATTGACGAGATTGCCGTTGTGCGCGAGCGCAAGCCCGCCGTGCGCATATTCAACCACCAGCGGCTGGCAGTTCTTGAGCGTGGTCGAACCGGTGGTGGAATAGCGGTTGTGGCCGATCGCGGCGGTGCCTTCGAGCTGGCCCAGCACCTCGCCGTTGAAGATGTCGGCGACGAGGCCCATCCCGCGATGCGCGATCAAGGCCTTGCCGTTGGACGAAACGATGCCTGCCGATTCCTGTCCGCGATGCTGCAGGGCGTAGAGGCCAAGATAAACGAGATTGGCCGCCTCCGGATGGCCGTACACGCCGAAGACGCCGCACTCTTCATGAAAGCCGTCGAGCTTGGACTCCGCGGCGTCCAGAACAACTGACAACTCCGCACTGTCAGTCATGGCGGCCGAGCCTCCCGGACAGAGCCTCTTCGTAGAGACGGCGCAGCGCGGCGACGTCTTCGTCGCACCAGCCGCCGAGCTTGAGGCGCGGCGCGGCGGAGACCCGTCCGATCGGGCGAACCTCCAGCGGCGCAAAAATATCATGTATCGCTTTAAGATTTTCCGCGGGCGCGGACACGATCACGGTCGAAGCTCCTTCGCCGAACCACGCCTCGGCGGCTGCGTCAGTGGCGACCGGTTCGATTTCGGCACCTAGCGCCTGATCCGGATTGAAACAGGCTTCGGCGAGGGCCACCGCCAGTCCGCCCTCGCTCACGTCGTGAGCTGATCTTATCAACCGCCGTTCCGCACATTCAACCAGCCCGTCAAGCAGGCGTCGCTCGCGCACAAGATCGATCGGACCAAGCGCGCCAAACGAGATCTTGAAGAGATCCGCGTATTCGCTGGCGGCAAGCGACGGCGGCGCGGTGCGGACGAGCAGGATCAGGTCGCCGGGAAAGCTAAAGTAATGCTTTACGTTCAACGAGACGTCGGCGAAAACGCCGACCATCGCGATCGTCGGCGTCGGCGGAATCGCGCGGCCTTCGGTTTCGTTGTAGAAGCTGACGTTGCCGCTGATTACCGGCGTGGCGAAAGCGCGCGCGGCGTCGCCCAGTCCCGCGACTCCGCGCGCGAATTGCCACATGATTTCGGGACGCTCGGGATTGCCGTAGTTGAGACAGTTGGTGATCGCGGCAGGACGGGCGCCCGTGCAGGCGACGTTGCGCGCCGCCTCGCATACCGTCGTGATCGCGCCCAGATAGGGATCGAGCGCGCACGCGCGCGGATTCGAATCGACTTTGAGCGCGAGTCCGCGACGGGAGCCTTTGATACGCAGTACGGCGGCGTCGCCGCCCGGACCGGCGACGGTGTTGCTCAATACCAGCGAATCGTACTGGCGAAAAACCATCCGGCGCGACGCAACGTTGGGGCTGGAAAGCAACGCGCGCAGCGCGTCGGCAGGTTCGGGCCGCACGACGACGGCATGCGGCCGCGCCTCGTGCAGCGAACGTTTGGGCGGCTGTGTAGGGCGGTCGTAGAGCGGCGCGTCGTCGCTGAGCGCGGCGATCGGAATATCGGCGACGACCTTGCCTCGGAAACGCGCGCGCCATCGGCCGTCGCCGGTAATCGCGCCGATCACGACGGCGTGCAAATCCCATTTCTCGAAGACCGCGGCCAACTCCGCTTCGCGGCCGTGCTCGGCCACGATCAGCATCCGTTCCTGCGATTCCGAAAGCAGGATTTCGTATGGCGAAAGATTCGGTTCGCGCAGCGGCACGCGATCGAGATCGAGTTCGACGCCGAGTCCGCCCCGCCCCGCCATCTCGCTGGACGACGAGGTCAGGCCGGCCGCGCCCATGTCCTGGATCGCGACGATCGCGCCGGTCTTGATCGCTTCGAGGCAGGCCTCGATCAGGAGCTTTTCGGTGAACGGGTCGCCGACCTGCACGGTCGGCCGCTTGGCTTCGCTTTCCGAATCGAACTCGGCGGAAGCGAGCAGGCTCGCGCCGTGGATTCCGTCGCGGCCGGTCGCGGAACCAACGTAAAGGACGGGATTGCCGACGCCGTGCGCGCGGGCGCTCTGCAAATCCTCGCGCCGCGCGAGGCCGAGCGCGAATGCGTTGACGAGAATATTGCCGTTGTAGCCCGGATCGAACATCACTTCGCCGGCCACGGTCGGCACGCCCACGCAATTGCCGTAGCCGCCAATTCCGCCGACGACGCCATTCACCAGATAGCGCGTACGGGGATGGTCGATCGCGCCGAACTTGAGCGAATCCATGCTCGCGATCGGCCGCGCGCCCATCGTGAAAATGTCACGCAGGATGCCGCCGACGCCGGTCGCCGCGCCCTGGTATGGCTCGACGTACGACGGATGATTGTGGCTTTCGATTTTGAAGACGGCGACCCAGCCGTCGCCGACGTCGATCGCGCCGGCGTTCTCGCCCGGACCGCCGACGACGTTCGGCCCTTCGCGCGGAAGGGTCTTGAGATATTTGCGCGAGGATTTGTAGGAGCAGTGCTCCGACCACATCACGGAAAAAACGCCGAGTTCCGTGAAGGTTGGAGTACGGCCGAGTATGCGCGCGATCTCGGCGAACTCCGCCTCGGTCAAACCGTGCGCGCGGGCCGCGGCGAGATCGACCTTCGGCTCGCCGGGCGTCGCCGCCGGCGCTTCGCTCATCGCGCCGCTCCCGCGATCGACTCGAAAATTTTCCGGCCGGCGACGCCGCCGAGCATCGCTTCGACGGCGTGTTCCGGATGCGGCATCAGGCCGAAGACGTTGAAACGATCGTTGGCGACGCCCGCGATCGAGCGCATCGAGCCGTTCGGATTAGCGGCGTCGGTCGCCTCGCCGCGCGCATCGACATAGCGCAGCAAAATTTGGCCGCGCTCTTCGAGTTGGCGCAACTCATCCTCGGGCGCGACGTAGCATCCCTCGCCGTGCTTGATCGGCAAGCGCAGCGTCTCGCCCTGATGCGCGGCGCGGGTGAAGGGAGTCGCCGCGTTTTCGACGCGCAGGTTGACGAAGTCGCAGACGAAAGCGAGCGAGCGATTGCGCGTCAGCGCGCCGGGCAGCAGATGCGCCTCGCAGAGAATCTGGAAACCGTTGCAGATGCCCAGGACCAGCCCGCCGTCGGCGGCGAAGCGCGCGACCGATTTCATGATCGGCGAGAAGCGCGCGATCGCGCCGCAACGCAGATAGTCGCCATAGCTGAATCCGCCCGGCAGCACGACGCATTCGGCGCCGCCGAGCGATTCGTCCTTGTGCCAGAGGAGCGCGGCGTCCTGCCCGAGGACGTCGCGCAGCGCCCAGAGCGCGTCGCGATCGTCAAGCGAGCCGGGAAAGCTGACCACGCCCCACTTCATTCGACCTCAACCTCGAAGCTGAAGTCCTCGATATTGGGGTTCGCCAGCAACCGTTCGCAGATCTGGCGGACGGCCGATTCGGCCTCGGCGCGCGACGGCGCGTCGATATCGAGCGTAATGAACCGTCCGACACGAACGTTTCCGATCGTCCCGAAACCGAGGCTTTTCAACGCGCCTTCCACCGCGCGTCCCTGCGGATCGAGTATTCCCCTGCGCGGCGTTACGAAAACCTTCGCGCGCAAACCTAATTCTCCACCCGCCGCAGCATCTCCTGGTAAGCGCCTTCGACGTCGCCGAGGTCGCGGCGGAAGCGGTCTTTGTCGAGCTTCTTGCGGGTGGCCTTGTCCCAGAAGCGGCAGGTGTCGGGGCAAATTTCGTCGCCGAGCAGGATTTCGCCCTTGTGGCGGCCGAATTCGAGCTTGAAATCGACCAGGATCACGCCGCGCTGATCGAGAAACTCGCTCAGCACGCGATTCACCTTGAGCGCGCTTTCCCGAATCGCGCGCAGTTCCGCCTCGGTCGCCCATCCGAACGCGATCGCATGCTCGGGCAGGATCAGCGGATCGTCGAGCGGGTCGGATTTGTAGTAGAACTCGACGATCGGAAACGGCAGCGTCTCGCCCTCTTCGCGGCCGAGCCGTTTCGCCATCGAACCCGCCACGATATTGCGCACGACGGTTTCGGCCGGCACGATTTCAAGCCGCTTGCAAAGCATTTCGCGGTCGTTGATGCGGCGAACGAAATGCGTCTTCACGCCTTCGCGTTCGAGCAGCGTGAAGAACAACTCCGACATGCGGTTGTTGACCACGCCCTTGTCTTCGATCGTGCCCTTTTTCTTGGCGTTGAAAGCTGTGGCGTCGTCCTTGAAATAGGCGATCACCAAATCCGGATCGGAAGTAGCATAGAGCTTCTTCGCCTTGCCCTCGTAAAACATTTCCCGCTTGTCTGGAATGTCGTTCACGCTCGTCACCTTGGTATGGTTAAGTTTGCGTAATCAGGATTTTACTGCGGCGGCGCGCACGGGAAAACCGGAGCGGCGCATCAATTCCCCCGCGACGCGATCGATATCCACAAGGCGGCCGCGGCGATCGGCTCTGTGCACAAGCCAGCCGCGCGCGCCAAAATTCACTTTTTACCCTCTGGAGCGAACCGTTCGGCCAACTCCCGCGCGTATCCGAGATAAGTTTTAGGCTCCAGCGCGAGCAGTTCTTCACGCGCCGCCGGCGGCAATTCCAGCGACGCGATAAATTCGCGAATCGCCTCGCGGCCCGCCGCGCGTCCCCGCGTCAACTCCTTGAGCCGCTCGTACGGCCGCTCGAGGCCGTGACGCCGCATCACCGTCTGAATCGCCTCGGCCAACACTTCCCACGACTTGTCGCTCTCCAAATCGGCGGCGATTCGCTCCCGGTTGAGCGTGAGCTTGCCGATTCCGCGCTCAAGCGAGGCGATCGCCACGATCACATGGCCGAACGCCGTTCCAATCGCGCGCATCGCCGTGCTGTCGCTGAGATCGCGCTGCCAGCGCGAAATCGGCAGTTTCGCCGCGAGATGCTGAAACATCGCGATCGCAAGACCGAGATTGCCCTCGCCGTTTTCAAAATCGATCGGATTGATCTTGTGCGGCATCACCGACGACCCGACCTCGCCCGCGACCGTCTTTTGACCGAAATAGCCGAGCGATATGTAACCCCACACGTCGCGGCAGAAACCGATCAGAATCACGCTGATTCGGCCGACCGTGTCATAAAGCTCGGCCAAAAAATCATGGCTTTCGATCTGCGTGGTCAGCGGATTCCACGTCAAACCGAGCGATTCCACGAAACGCCGTGAATGTTCGATCCAATCGATTTCGGGCGCGGCCGCGCGATGCGCGTTGAAGTTGCCGACGGCGCCGTTGGCCTTGCCCAGATATTCCTGGCGGCGCAGATGGCCAAGCTGCCGATTAAGCCGGTGCGCGAAGACCGCCAATTCCTTGCCGACCGTGGTCGGCGACGCTTCCTGGCCGTGCGTCCGCGCAAGCATCGGCGCGCCCGCATGCTCGCGCGCCATCGCGCCGATTCGTGCGGCGATTTTCTCCAGCGCGGGCAGCAGTTCGTCGGCGACGAATTCCTTGTGCATCAGCGCCCACGCGAGGTTGCTGATATCCTCGGACGTGCAGGCGAAATGAATCATCTCGACCGGCAGGGCGGGATCGATCGTCGCGAATTTTTCCTTGAGATAATATTCGAGCGCCTTGACGTCGTGGTTCGTCGCGGCCTCGAGTTCCTTGACCCGCGCCGCGTCGCCGATCGGAAATTCGCGGTACAAGCCGCGCAACCGCTCCGCCGTCGCCGGATCGAGCGGACGCATCGCGTCGAACGACGGGTTCGCCGCGAGCCCGGCATACCATTCGATTTCAACTCGCAGCCGGTAGCGAATCAGCGCGTATTCGCTGAAATAGCGCGCGAGCGCGCGCGTGCGCGATCGGTAGCGGCCGTCGATCGGCGTTACCGCCATCAGCGCCTCGTGCGCCGCGATGGAATTATCGTTGCTCTTCTCGCTCATCTCCCGCTCGGAAATTCAACGGCCGGTATGGCCGAAACCGCCGGCTCCGCGCCCGCTTCCATCCAGAGATTCGCTCTCGATGAACTCCGCGCGCGCGACCGGCGCGATCACCAACTGTGCGATTCTGTCGCCCGGCCGAATCGTCAGCGGCGCATCGCCGAGATTGATCACGATCACCCGGATTTCGCCGCGATAGTCCGCGTCGATCGTGCCGGGCGCGTTGACCAGCGCGAGCCCTTCGCTCAGCGCCCGTCCGCTGCGCGGCCGCACCTGCGCTTCGAAACCGGCGGGCAGCTCGATCGCGATTCCGGTCGGAATCGCCGCTCGCTCCAGCGGCCGCAGTTCCCGCGCCGCATCAAGGTCGGCGGTCAAATCGGCGCCGGCGGCGTGCTCGCTGTGATATTGCGGAAGCGGCCATCGATGAGGCCGCGTGCGAGTCACTTTCACCAGTGGCGGGGGCGTGATTTCGGCTATTTTGGAATCCAAGCGACCGGCTCCGCGCGGCGGAATGATTTTATCATCAACCTCGCCGCCGATCATTCGTTTCAGTATTTCGAGATCTGGCGGATGGCAACCTAAGGCTATATTATGCGCTCTCATGCTCATTGATGGAGAAGCGTCAATTGAGCGCGATCGAGGGAGGATTATCTGTATGTCGGGAATCAAGCGCGCAATTGCTGGAGGATTGATCGTGGCGGCGATCGGATTTTTCGCGTCCAACAGCGCCGCTGGCGAAGCAAGCGTGCCGATGGTTCTGGTTGGCACGAGGAAGACGCTTACCATCACGAAACCGGGCAGCTATTATCTGCCGCGCAATCTGGTCAGCGCGCTGACCACTGCGCCTGTGGTTCAGGTTAACGCTTCCAACGTGTTGCTCAATCTGAACGGCTACTCGATTATCGGGCCGGGCGGTTCCGGAACATCCAGCGTCGGCATTCTTGCCAATCCGAACGTCGTCAACGTCACCGTGGTCGGCGGCACGATCACGGGAATCGATGGCGCCGCGGTCAACCTCGGCCCGAACAGCGAGGTTTCCGGCATGCATATCGTCGGCAACAAAGGCGACGGCGTCGATTGCGCAAGCGGATGCCTGGTTAGCGGAAACATAATCGCCGACAACGGCGGCGCTGGCATCAGCCTGTCGGATAGTTCGAGCGGCTTCCAGAACAATGTCTTGAACGGCAATGGCGCCGGAATAAGCGGCGGCACGAGCCTTGGACATAACCTGGTTAACGGTTCGCCGGAATAAAGAAGCGCACGCGGCGCCGCTCAATTGAGCGGCGCCCAGACCTGACTATCGAGTTCGCGACCCTTCAAGTCGCCCAGCATGACCATCCCCATCCGATCCGGGCGGAAACACTGCGCGGCGAGTTCGACCACCTGATCGTTGGTTACGCTCTCGATCTCGCGCGCGACCTCATCGAGCGGAATATCGCGGCGGAAATAGATTTCGTTGCGTGCGAGCCGGTTCATCCGGCTGTCGGTGGATTCCATGCCGAGCAACATGTTGCCTTTGAGCTGGCTCTTGGCGCGTTCCAGTTCGGCGGGCTTGAGGCCTTCGCGCGCCACCTTGCGAATCTCGCCGAGCGTCACCTCGATCACCTCTTCGATCCACTCGGGGTTCGTGCCCGCATAGATTCCGAAATAGCCGCAGTCGATGAACGCCGACAGGAACGAATAGATCGTATAGACGCGGCCGCGTTTTTCGCGCACTTCCTGGAACAGCCGCGACGACATCCCGCCGCCCAGCGCGGTGTTCATCACATACGCGGCGTAGCGCAACGGCGAAGTCTGGCTGACGCCGGGACCGCCGACGCACAGATGCGCCTGCTCCAGCTCCTTGCGATAGTTGAGCACGACCACCCGCTCGCGCGGCGGCGCGATCGGTTCGCCCCGGCCGTCGCCCTCGATGCCGCTGAAGAACCGGGCGCAGTCAGCGACCAGCTTGTCATGATCGACCGCGCCGGCGGCCGCGATAAAGACGCGCCCGGCCCGATAGCGCGCGGCCATGAAATCGACCAGCAAATCGCGATCGATCGCGTTGACCGATTCTACCGAGCCGAAAATCGGCAGGGACAGCGGATGGCCTTCCCAGAAATGGAGATTGAACAGGTCGTGAATAAAGTCGTCGGGCGTGTCTTCGGCCTGCGATATTTCCTGCAACACTACTTGCCGCTCGCGATCGATTTCGGCCGGGTCGAAGACCGATTCAAGGAACAGGTCCGCCAGCACCTCGGTCGCCATCGCCAGATCTTCGCCGAGCACCTTGGCGTAGTAGCAGGTGTACTCCTTGCCGGTGAAGGCGTTGAGCACGCCGCCGACCGAATCGAAGGTTTCCGCGATTTGGGCGGCGGTGCGCTTTTTCGTGCCCTTGAAAAGGAGATGCTCGATGAAGTGCGAGACCCCGTTTTCGCCGGGCCCTTCGTAACGAGAACCGTTTTCGACCCAGATGCCGATCGTGGCCGAAACCACTTGCGGCATCGCCTCGGTCATCACCCGGACGCCATTGGGCAATACGCTCTTGCGAACCATCTTCGCGCCGACCCTATTCGGCCTTGCCCTGCTGCGCGAGTTCTTCCTGAGCCTCGCGCAGGGAAAGCCGAATCTTGCCGCTGCGATCGACGTCGAGCACTTTGACCTTGATACGGTCGCCTTCGTGGACCACGTCCTCGACCCGGCGCACCCGCTCGTTGGAAAGCTGCGAGATGTGCAGCAATCCGTCGGTGCCGGGAAGGATCTCCACGAAAGCGCCAAACTCGACGATCTTGCGCACGACGCCGTCGTAAATGCGGCCGACTTCGGGCTCGGCCGTAATCGCCTCGATCGAGCTGATCGCCTTTTCCATCGCGGCGCTGTCGCTCGAGGCGATCAGCACCGTGCCGTCGTCTTCGATATCGATCTTGCAACCGGTCTCCTCGACCAGCGCGCGGATCACTTTGCCGCCCGGTCCGATCACGTCGCGTATCTTGTCGGGCTTGATATGGAGCGTCACGATTCGCGGCGCGAAGGTTGAAACCTCCTTGCGCGGCGCGGCGATCGCTTTCTCCATCACGCTCAGCACGAAGAGCCGCGCGTCGCGCGCTTGATGCAGCGCCTGGCGCATCACCTCGCGGGTGACGCCGCCAACCTTGTTGTCCATCTGGATCGCGGTGACGCCTTCGGCCGTGCCGGCGACCTTGAAGTCCATGTCGCCGAGATGGTCTTCGTCGCCAAGGATGTCGGTGAGCACGCGCACCTGCTCGCCTTCCTTGACCAGCCCCATCGCGATACCCGCGACCGGCGCCACGATCGGCACGCCCGCGTCCATCAAGGCGAGACTGCCGCCGCATACGGTCGCCATCGAGGAACTGCCGTTCGATTCCAGCACCTCGGAAACCACGCGAATCGTGTAGGGAAAATCCGCTTCAGGCGGCAGCACGGCGGCCAATGCCCGCTCCGCCAGCGCGCCATGGCCGATTTCGCGCCGCGACGGCCCGCGCAGGAACTTAACCTCGCCGGTCGAAAACGGCGGGAAGTTGTAGTGGAGCATGAACTTTTTGTAGCGCTCGCCGAGCAGCGCGTCGATTTTCTGCTCGTCCGACGAAGTTCCGAGCGTGACGGTCGCCAGCGCCTGGGTCTCGCCGCGGGTGAAGAGCGCCGAGCCGTGAGTCCGCGGCAGCACCTGCACCTGCGCGCTGAGCGGACGGATTTCGGTGGACGTTCGATCGTCGATGCGCTTGTCCTGCTCGATAATCACGCGGCGCACGCGATCGCGCAAAACCTTCTCGCACGCCTCCTCGAGTTCGCGTTCGCGATCGGGGAACCGCGCCTTCAACTCTTCGACGGTTCGGTCCTGCAGCGCGTAAACGGCGGCATTGCGCTCTTTCTTTCCGGCGATCGCCAACGCCCGCTCCAGTTCCGCCCCCATCCGATCGCGCACCGCGGCGAGCAGCGCCTCATCGATCTGCTTGCGCGTGAATTCGCGCTTGGGCTTTCCGGCAAGACGGCGCAGTTCGGACTGCAGTTCGAAGACCGGGCGCATTTCCTCGTGCGCGGTGAAAAGCGCTTCGAGGATCGCCTCTTCATCGACGATTTGAGCGCCGCCTTCGAGCATCACGATCGAATCGGGCTTCGCCGCGACCACCAGTGCGATATCGCTTTCCTCGAACTCGTCGAGCGGCGGATTAACCACGAGCTTGCCGTCGATTCGACCCATCCGCACCGCCGCGACCGGTCCTTCATGCGGTATATCCGACACTTCGAGCGCGGCGGACGTCGCAATCAGCGACAGTATGTCGGGATCGTTCTCGCGATCGACCGACAGCACGTTGACGATAATCTGCGTTTCCTTGTCGTAACCCTTGGGAAACAGCGGGCGCATCGAGCGATCGATCAGCCGGGAGGTAAGGATTTCTTTTTCCGACGGACGGCCCTCGCGCTTGAAAAAACCGCCAGGGATTTTCCCGGCGGCGAAGGTCTTTTCCTGATAATCGACCGTAAGCGGAAGAAAATCGATTTTTTCGCGGCTTTGATAGGCCGAAACGACGGTCGCGAGCACAACCGTCTCGCCATACTGCGCCAGCACCGCGCCATGCGCCTGACGCGCCAGGCGTCCGGTTTCGAGCGACAAACGCCGCCCGGCAAATTCAATCTCGAGCTTTCTGTACATCGGATCCTGCTTGAGGGAGAGAGGCTTTGATTTCGCGGTCCAGCCGCGGAATCCCTGATGCCTGATTTACCCTGCCAAGGGCTTGCGCCGACGCCACGCGCAGCGGCGGCAAGCGCGCTCTCTTCGGACTAACGGCGAATTCCGAGCCGATCGATCAAACCTTTGTATCGATCGTAATCCCGCGAATGCAGGTAATCGAGCAACCGTCGCCGCTTGCCCACCAGACGGAGCAGGCCGCGCCGCGAGTGATGGTCCTTCGCGTGGGTCTTCAGATGCTCTGTGAGCTGTTCGATACGCGCGCTAAAGAGCGCAATCTGAACTTCGGACGAGCCAGTGTCGTTGGGTTTCAGGGCGTTCGCGCCGACTATTTCCCGCTTACGGGCGGCCTCTAGAGGCATCAGGCTTACTTTCTTTCCCTTTTTCCTTGATTTATCAGCAAAGCATACCAGAGCCATTCCGTCCGGTAAAGCGGGCCAGCCCCGACGTTCGATGGCGCTTCGACGCATCGCTTCGCGGATCGCGAAAAATACGGTGCGCGCGGTTCTGCGCCGACGCCGCCATACCAACTTGCAAACTGCGCCTTCGGCCGCGTCGAAACCTGTCGCGCGACAGCGCTGAGGATCAACCGATCGGCAGCCTGGTCATGACCGTGAGAACTTCGTCCTCGATAATCTCGGCAATCCGTGGGCCGTATTTCTGGAGATCGGCGCTCCCCATCAACGCCCCGACCGCGTTCGGATCGGTCACTTCCCACAGGTCCGTGACTGTATTGACGCGGCCAATCACGCTGGCGTAGCTGCCTTGCAGCTTCCAGCCGTGCCTGGCGAGAACCGGAGCCAACTCATTCAGCAGCGCCACAAAATCCTGCAGTTTCCCCGGCCGGAGTTTGATCGAAGCCTGGACGTAAACCATTTTTCGCGCCCTCCGCGACCTTGGCTATCACCGCGGGATTTTGACTGTCAAACCGCGCGCGCCCGGCTTATTGTTCGGCGAAGATCCGCACGATCACGGCAGTGACGCGCGAGGTCCTCTCGGCGATCGCGACCAGCCGGTTATCGGCGACCACCTTGAAATACCTGGCGTGCGGCGGCGCGAGACCGTCGAGCGCGCGCGAATCGCCGTGACGCAGCCGCTTTTCGAGCGCGGCGTCGGCGCGCGTCTCGGGCAAGTCGTCGAGCGCCGCGCGCATCCCGATCGATCCCGCGTCGCGCCCCTGCTCGAGGTCGGCAAGCGCGTCCGCCAGCGGACGCGCCATCGCGAGCGAAAACCGGCCGCTGCCGAGGCGCCGCAGTTCCGCCAGATGCGCCGCCGTGCCCAGCGCCGCGCCGATATCGCGCGCCAGCGCCCGAACATAGGTTCCGGGCGAGCAAACGAGGTCGAACCGCAACCGATCGGGCGCGGCTATCGTTAACGCCAAGCGCGAGAGCGTGACCTTTCGCGGCGGCGGCGGCGCCACTTCTCCGCCGCGGCGAGCCAGTTTGTAAAGCGGCACGCCGGCCCGCTTGATCGCGGAATAAACCGGAGGGGTCTGTTCGATTTCGCCGTGAAATTGCTTCGCGATTTCGTCCAGCGCCACGGGCAAGATCGAAGGAACCGGCGCGATGCGCGTAATTTCGCCGGTCGGATCGAGCGTGTCGGTCTCCGCGCCCAGCGCGATCGCGCCCCTGTAATGTTTTTCGCCTTCGTGCAAAAACGGCGCTAGCTTGGTCGCTTCGCCGACAAGAATCGGCAGCACGCCGGTCGCGAACGGGTCGAGCGTGCCAAGATGGCCGACGCGCGCCGGCTTGACCCGCGCTTTAACCAGCCGCACCACTTCGGCCGAAGACGCGCCGGCCGGTTTGTCGATGACGATGATTCCATTCATGGCGAACCGCCAAGAATAGCCGATAGGGACGGCGGCGGTAAGCGCACAGGCGCGGCGGCGGGCGCGGCTGAACCTCCCCTGAGAAGTTTATTCGCGCGCCCGGGATTCGCGCAGAAGCTCGTCCACCCGCGCGGCGCTCTCCGGCCCCGGGTCGAACTCGAAATCGAAATCGGGCGTGTAGCGAAGACCCAGCGCGCGGCCAAGATGGCGGCGGATAAACCCCTCGGCGCTGCGAAACCCCTTGATCGCGTCGGCCGCGTGGGCGCGTCCCTCCAAGTGCGAAAACCGGACGCGGCCGTGGCGCAAATCGTCGGCCATCTTGACCGACGTCAGCGACACGCCGCGCAGCCGCGGATCGCGCAAGTCCCGCAGCAGCATGGTCGAAAGCTCCCGCAGCACCATCTCCGCGACCCGCTCGGGCCGTCTTCCGTCTCCAGTAGCCATAATTGCGATCATATTACGCCGCCGATCGCGGTCGAAGCGCGACCCCGCCCGCCGCCGTTCAGGAATCAACAGCGGACGCGGCGTCAAATCAGTAATTCAGGATTTCAAGCTGTTCGCCGCCGAGCGGCGCGAGACCCAACCCGTCGATAAAGTTTACGACCTCGCGCAGCGCCGCATCGACGAACGCGCGATCGCTGCCGACCTGACAGATACCCAGTTCGGCGCGCTGCCAGAGGTCGTGCCCGTCGGACTCGGCGATCGAGACGTTGAACTTGGCGCGCACACGGGCCTTGATCGCGCGCAAAACCTGCCGTTTCCCCTTGAGCGAATGGTTGTCCGGCAGGAACAGGGTTAGCCGCATGACGCCGACGACCATCGTGGTTATTCCGCCAGTTTCGCCGCGCCGGATTCGGCCGCTTTCGCTCCGCACCGGCGGAGTTCCGGCGAGCCATTCGAGCGCCACATCCGGACGGCTTCAGGCCCGTCCCTTCCGCCGCTCAGGTCTGAAGCTGCGCGCCCTGGCCGCGCATCGGCTCGGCTTTCGGCGTTTCGAGCTTGCGCAACACCGTTTCGAGTTCGAAGTTCTCGATCACGTCGCCGGGCTTGACGTCGTTGAAATTCTCCAGCCCGACACCGCATTCGTAGCCGGCCTGGACCTCGCGCACGTCGTCCTTGAAACGGCGCAGCGAGGCGAGCTTGCCTTCCCATACGACGCGCCCGTCGCGCACCAGGCGCGCGCGCGCGTTGCGCATCACCTTGCCGTCGAGCACCATCGAGCCCGCGATCGTATTGCCTTGAACGACAAAGGTCTGGCGCACTTCGGCGCGGCCCAGCGCCTTTTCGCGGAAGGTCGGCGCGAGCAAGCCCTCCAGCGCTTCGCGCATGTCGTTAATCGCCTCGTAAATAATCGTGTAGAGGCGGATTTCGACGCCTTCCTTCTCGGCCAGTTGGGCGGCTTTCGGCTCGGGCCGCACATTGAAGCCGATGATGATCGCGCGCGACGCCGAAGCGAGCGTCACATCGGTCTCGGAAATCGCGCCGACCGACTTGTGCAGGATTTCGAGCTTGACCTCGCTGGTCGAAAGCCGCGTGAGCGAATCCGCCAGCGCCTCGACCGAGCCGTTGACGTCGCCTTTCAGGATTACGCGCAGCTCTTTGACCTCGCCCGCCGCCAGACGTTCGCTCAGGTCTTCAAGCGAGATGCGGCTGGTCTTCTGCAACACGCCCTCGCGGAGCTTGGACGCCCTGAATTCCGCGACCTGGCGCGCCTTGGCCTCCTCCTGCACGGCGGTAAAGGCGGTGCCCGGCTCCGGCACGCTTGAGAGGCCGAAAATTTCGACCGGCGTCGATGGGCCGGCTTCGGAAATCCGCTGCCCCAGATGGTTCTGCATCGCGCGCACGCGGCCGTAGGTCGCGCCGCATACAAACGGGTCGCCCTGATGGAGCGTGCCCTCCTGGATGAGGACCGTCGCGACCGGCCCGCGGCCGCGGTCGAGTTGCGATTCGACCACCGTGCCCCGCGCCGTGCGGTTCGGATTCGCCTTCAGGTCCATCACGTCCGCCTGCAGCAAAATCATTTCGAGCAGGCGCTCGATACCCTCGCGGGTGCGCGCCGACACTGGAACGACAATTGTGTCGCCGCCGTAGTCTTCGGGAATCAGGCCGCGTTCGGTGAGCTGCTGCTTGACCCGATCGACATTCGCCTCGGGACGGTCGATTTTGTTGATCGCGACGATAATCGGCACGCCCGCCGCTTTGGCGTGATTGAGCGCTTCCACCGTCTGTGGCATCACGCCCTCGTCGGCGGCGACCACCAGGATAACGATATCGGTGACCTTCGCGCCGCGCGCGCGCATCGCCGTGAACGCTTCATGGCCGGGAGTATCGACGAAGCTGATCTTGCGCCCGTTGATTTCGACCATGTAGGCGCCGATGTGCTGCGTGATTCCGCCGAACTCGCGCTCGGTCACGTTGGTATGCCGGATCGCGTCGAGCAACGAGGTCTTGCCGTGATCGACATGGCCCATCACGGTCACCACCGGCGGACGCGGCAGCGCTTCGCCTTCAACCGCTTCCTCGCCCTCTTCGATCGCCGATTCCACGTCGAACGCGACGTTCTCGACGCTGTAGCCGAAATCGCTCGCGACCAGCGTCGCGGTGTCGACGTCGAGCACCTGGTTGAGCGTGGACATCACGCCCAAATCCATCAGCTTGCGGATAATCTCCGCCGCTTTGACGCCCATCTGGCGGGCCAGATCGGCTACGGTCACGCCCTCGGTCACGCGCACGACGCGCTTGGAGGCCTTCGGCGTCGTAATTTCAGTTTTGCGCTGCTCCTTGCCCGGCAGGGCGCGGCGTTTCTTCGGCACCCTGAGGCCGCGCATCTCGCGCTCGGCGGCGATATCTGGCGCGCCTTTTTTGACCACGCGCTTTTTCTTGATCGCGCGCGCGGCGCCCGGCTTGGCCGAATCCGGCGGCGGCGGTCCGAAACCCTCCTGCGGCGGTTGCGCGCTAGCGCCGGGGAAGCGCGGCGCCGCCGGACGCGGTGGTCCGCCCGGACGCGACGGCGCTCCGGTCGGACGCGCAGTGGGCGCGGGTTTGCGCAGATCGATTTTGCCCAGCACCTTCGGACCGCGCTGGCCGTCGTCAAGGCTCGGAGCCGCGGCATGCGCCGTACCGGTAAGATTGATCGTGCGGCCGGATTCGGCGCTTTCGGCGGCCGGTTTCTCGGCGCGGCGCAATTGCGGCGCGCCCGCGCCGGAGGGAAGCACGCGAATCGAACTATTATCTCGCAGCGGACCGCCCTGTGGCATCCCACCCGGACGAATCTGTCCGGCGACGGTCGTCGGACCGGAAACGCGCGGACCGCCCTGACGCGGCTGGCGCGCTTCAGCGCCACGGCCCGGCGGCGGCAACGGTCTGCGCTGAGGCTGTGGCGGAGGTGGCGTGGCGGCCTGCGGAGATAACGCGGCGGCTTGCGGCGACGGCGCCGAAGCTTCGGGCTTCTCCATATCCGGCGCCGGAGCGGCGGCCTCGACGCCGCCATCGCCGTGCGCTGGCTCAATTCCTTCGGCGGCGGGCGCGGCCTCGACCTGTGCGGCGGGTGCGGCTTCCGGCTGCTCGGACTCGACCGCCATCTGCGGCAATTCGGGCTCCTCAAGAACCGGCTGCTCAAAGATCGGCGCGACAAACGCCTCTTCGGCCGTTTCCGGCTCGACTTCAAAATGAAATGGTTCGCTGGGCGCTGCCGATTCAGCGGCGCCCGCTTCAGGCTCCGTGTGGCGTCGGCGGACGACGGTGGCGTTCAAGCGCTTTTCGACGGCGCGGCCCGCGCTGGTCTCGACGATTTTCTCGCGCCGCAGAATTTCCTCGCGATGGGCCTGCTCGTCAAGATCGGCGCGAACCCGTTCGGTTTCCTCCTGCGTCAGCAGGCTCGATTCCGAATGGGCATGCGGCAGGTTCAGACGGGCGCAACTCGCCAGCACGTCTTCGAGCGAGACGCCCCATTCATTGGCCAATGTTTTAATCCGCTTTCGCGCCATCTTAACTATTTTATTCCAACGGCGTGCCGCTGACCAGCAACGCCCGTATTGATGCGGTCAATGCGATTCGCTCCGTGCGGCCGATGCGCCGCCTGAGCGATCGGAATTCACGCTCTTTGCCGCCTCGCTCGAACCGCGCGAGGCAGTCATCCCGCCGATGCAAATAGCCGCCGCGCCCCGGCGCGCGGCGGGCGCCGTCGTCGATGCGCACGCCGCGGCCGTCGCCCACGATACGCGCCATCGCGTCCTGCGCGTCGCGCCGCATGCATCCCATGCAAGTGCGCATCGGCTTATGACTTGACTCCGGCATCCGACGCTTCCGCGGCCGGCGCTTCGGCCGCCTCTCCGATCGTTTCCTCGGCGCCGTCGGCCGCGCTCTCGCGCGCCGCGGCTTCGGCGGCGCGCGCCCGCTCTTCCTCGAGCCGGCGTTTGGCGGCTACCCATTCCCGCGCCGCATGGATCAACTGTTTCGCGCGCTCGGGGCTGATGCCCTCGACTTCAAACGTATCCTCGCTGGCGTCGGCCAATTGCTCGGCGGTGCGAAAACCCCACTGGAAGAGCAATTCGGCGTTGATGTCGCCGATGCCCGGAATGGCGTTGAGCGACGCGCGCGCGGCGCGGGCTTCTTCCTCCGCTTCCGAATCGCTGCGCACGTCGAGTTTCCATCCGGAGAGCCGATGCGCCAGCCGGACGTTCTGGCCGCGCTTGCCGATCGCAAGCGAAAGCTGATCGTCCGGCACGATCACTTCCATCGCATGCTCGTCCTCGTCGATGATCACCTTGGACACCTTGGCCGGAGCGAGCGCGCGGCAGACCAGTTCGGCCTGATCGTCGGTCCACGGCACGATATCGATTTTTTCGCCGCGCAACTCCTGCACCACCGATTGCACGCGCGTGCCCTTCATCCCGACGCAGGCGCCGACCGGATCGACGTCGCTGTCCTTGGAATAAACGGCGACCTTGGCGCGGCCGCCAGGCTCGCGCGCGCATTGTCGAATCTCGACGATGCCCTCGTAAATTTCCGGCACTTCCTGTTCGAACAGCTTCATCAGGAACAGGTTCGACGTGCGCGACAGGACGATCGAAAGCCCTTTCTCGGAAAGATCGACGTCAAGGATAAGCGCGCGGATGCGATCGCCCTGGCGATAGCGCTCGTGCGGGATCTGCTCTTTTTCGGGCAGAATCGCCTCGGTGCGGCCGAGGTTCACGATCATGTTTTTGCGCTCGAAGCGCTGCACGATTCCCGAAACGATTTCGCCCTTGCGATCCTTGAACTCGTTGTAAATCTGTTTGCGCTCGGCGTCGCGGATATGCTGGATGAGGTTCTGCTTGGCGGCCTGCGCGGCGATGCGGCCCATCGTCGCGGTGTCGAGCTTGATCAGAATTTCGTCGCCGGGCTGCGCTTCGGGATCGTATTTGGCGCGCGCTTCGCCGACGAGGACCTGCGCGGCCGGATTCGTAATCGAATCGACCACGGTCTTGATTTCGAACAGCTCGATTTCGCCCAGCTCGGGATTGAAGCGCGACTCGATATTGCAGTCGGCGCCGAACGTGCGCCGAGCCGCCGAATGCATCATCTCCTCGACCGCGTTGATCACGATCGATTTGTCGATTCCCTTTTCCTTGGAAACCGATTCGATAACCCGGTTCAGATCGCCCGCCATACCGCCTCCCGCGGCCGCTGCGCGCCCGAAATCGCGCGTGAAAAATCGCGCGCGCGTCGTGCGATTCGCGTCCGTTCAGTCGAATTTGTGCTCGTAGTTCGCCCCCTGGATCTCGTCGAAATCGAATTGTCGCGCGTTGTGAGTCTCCTCGTCCTTCAGTTCGATTCCCGACGGGCCGATTTCGGTCAGCTCGCCGTAGAAAACCTTGCGGCCGTCGCGCGCCGCGTGCGTGCGCACCTTGATCCGCCGTCCGCGATAGGCCGCAAAATGCTCGACCTTGGTGAGCGGCCGGTTGATTCCCGGCGAGGCCACTTCGAGCAGGTATCGTCCGTCGATCGGGTCGTAAACGTCCAGCAGGTCTCCGAGTATCGGACTCAGCTTCTCGAGATCGCTCAGCGCGATGCCGCCTTCGGGCCGGTCAACCAGCAGGCGCAACAGCGAGCCGCGCGAACCTTTGCGGTACTCGACGCTCACCAACTCGTAGCCCTGTTTCTCTATATGCGGCTCCAGCAATTCGACGACCTTTTTCGCCACCGGATTCAGTTGCAGCGCTATCACCGGCCATTTCCCCAACGGTTCGCCCGCAGGACCGAGTCGAAGAGCGGCAATGTTCCCGGGAACAAGCGGCGAACCAACAAAAAAGTGGGCCACAGCCCACACTGGCACTCTACCACCTATCGCCCGACCCGACAAGGCGGCGTTTCAACTATAGCGGAGCCAGCGCAGGATTTCCGCAAGCGCCGGCTTCTTGCCGTACATCAGGATTCCAACCCGGTAGACCCGCGACGAAAACGCGATCATCGCGAAGACCGCCAGCGCGAGGATCGCGACGGCGACAACCTCCTCCCATCCGGAGGCGCCGCCCGCCGCCACCCGCATGCTCATCACGGTGGGCGTGAACGGCGGAATCATCGAGAGCGTCGCGGCCAGCGGCGAGCGCGGATGGTCGGCGAGATAAAAAACGAAAACGCCGGAGAGCACCAGCGGCAGCGTGATCAGGAAATTCCACTGCTGCGCCTCGTCAACCGAGTTGAAGGCCGCGCCGACGGCGGCGTAAACCGCGCCATAGAGCAAAAACCCGAGAATGAAGAACGCGCAATAGAGCGCGATGCTCGCCGCGTTCAGGCCCTGCGCCGGCATCATCGCGCCCAGCGAACTGCGCGTGATCCATGCGGCCGGCGTCACGATCATCACGCCCATCGCGGCCCAGATCGCGAGCTGGGTCACGGCGAGCGCGCCGATCCCGAGGATTTTGCCCGCCATCAGTTGGCGCGGCGTCGCGGCGCACAGCAGCACCTCCATCACGCGCGACGCCTTGTCGTCGAGCACCGACCGCATCACCATCAGGCCGTACGACAGCAGCGTGACTTCAAGGATGAAAACCACGGCGATTCCGACGATATATCCCGACGAAGCTTGCGCGCGGCTTCGCAGCGGCGCGCCAAGCGTGACTGTTTCCAGCTCGATTGGCGCGAGCGCGCGATTGATTTCTTCGTTTTCGAGGCCGCGGCGGGCTAGCCGCGCGCGCGTGACGGCCCATCCGATCGCGCTTTGCAGATAGTCGCGCTCGAAAAAATCCGGCTCAACGCGCGAAATGAAATCGACCCGGCCGGCTCGAATCGCGGCCTCGTCTATCCAGATCACGCCGTCAATCAGCCCCGCACGCGCCCGCGCTTCGAGCCGCGCCTTCTCGGCGATGGTGGTCAGCGGATCGACCGTAATCCTGTAGTGTCCCATACCGCCCTGGCCGGCGAGCTGGGCGCGCAATTCGCCGGCCAGCGCCGGATCGGCGCAGGCAATCGTCAGGTGGCGGCGTTCGATCAGGTTGGGCGTGACCAACAGCGGCGGAATAACGGTGATCGCGATGAAAAATATCGGCGTGATCAGGGTGCTTAGAATGAACGAGACCGAGCGCGCCCGCTGCGCGTATTCGCGGCATAGAATCAGGCCGGTCGCGCGCAAACTCTCAACGGCCATCGCGGGAGCCTCCGACGGACGCGATAAATATCTCTTCCAGCGACGGCTCGATCGCCTCGAAGCGCGTGACGCGGCCCGACGCCATCGCGCGTTTGAGCAGATCCTGCGGATCGGTCCCCGGCTTCAACCGCACTTCAATATGGCCGTCGCGCCGCACGCAATCCGCGACCAACGCGCGATCGGCCAGGAAATTGGCTTCGCCGTCGAACCCCAACGCCACCCAATTTCCCGAAAAGCGCGCGCGAATTTCACGCAAACCGCCCGACAGCACCGCGCGGCCGCGATCGATCAGGCAAATCGAATCGCACAACCGTTCGACCTGATCCATCCGATGCGTCGAAAGCAGAATCGTCGCGCCATCGCGGCGCAATTCCGCCAGCGCGTCAATCAGCACGGACGCGTTGAGCGGATCGAGTCCCGAAAACGGTTCGTCAAGGATTAGCAGGCGCGGACGATGCATCACGGCGGCGATAAATTGCGCCTTTTGCTGCATCCCTTTGGACAGTTCCTCGACCGGCCGCCTGAGCCAGGCGTCCAGCTCGAGCCGGCGGCACCATCGCAGCGCGGCTTCGTCCGCGGCGCGGCGCGTAAGCCCATTCAGCCGGGCCAGGAACCGCAGATGTTCGTTGAGGCGGACTTTGCG
Source organism: bacterium (assembly GCA_014896235.1). Lineage (GTDB taxonomy): Bacteria > Desulfobacterota > Binatia > Binatales > Binataceae > JADMIL01. The sequence goes on from JADBKU010000017.1 coordinate 41,274, forward strand.
ATAAAGACCGCGTTCTTCGGGAATATAGCCGACCGCGCGCAGATGCCGCCGGGCGAACGGTTCGCCGAACAGCCGCACGGCGCCGCTGTCTGGAACAATGATTCCGACCATCATGCGGATCGCGGTGGTCTTGCCGGCGCCGTTAGGACCGAGCAGGCCAAATATCGCCCCCTCCCCGATCGCCAGAGAGACCTCATCGACGGCGATGTGGCCGTCGTAGGCTTTGCTCGCGCGATCGAGCTCAAGCACGTTCATCGCGACGATTATAGGCGGATGGCCGCGCGGAGCGCGACGCGGGATTCGGAGCGGCTGCGGTCGTCCAAAAGAAGCCGGCGCGGGCGAGCTACTGAATTTAGCGGAAGTGCGGAATGATTTCCGCGGCGCAGGCGGCGATAAAATCCTGGCCTGGCAAATTCGGTTGCAGCACCACGTGATTCGCCCATGGCGCCGCGGCCAGCAGCCGATCGAGCTGCTCGCGCACCTCCCGCGCCGAACCCATCAGGCAAAACCGCCGTGAAACGTCGTCGGGAATTTCGGCGACGGCCTCTGCGGCGAGTTTCATATCCGCCGCATGATGAAAATCCGGGCGGACCGTTTTCAAAATTTCCTCGACCGGCGCGCACGGCCACGCGACGCCCAGCACCTGCCACAGCCGCGGATTCACTTCGTAATATCCCGCCGCCATCACCTTTCCGCGCGCCCGCGCCAGGTTCGCATCGTCAGTGATCACGGTATGGAAATGCAGGGCGACGAACAGCGACGCCGGATCGCGGCCGGCCGCGCGCGCGCCGGCGCATAATTCGCCGTACGCCCAATTGATGAGTTCCGGATCGGCGCCGACCCGCATCACGACGCCGTCGGCTTCGCGCCCGGCCATCCGCAGCGTCCGCGGACCGCCGCAGGCGACGATCACCGGCACGGCGCGCGGCTGGTCGAGCCGCGACGGCGCCGTCCATCCGAGTTCCGCGCCTTCGCCCGCGAGCAGCGTGCGAATCGTACGCACCGCCTGCGTCATTTCGGCAAGCCGCGCCGGACGCAGGCCGACTTGCCATACGGCGGTGTCTCCTTGCGAAATTCCGAGCAAAACCCGGCCCGGAGCGCGCACGTCAACCGCCGCGATACTGGCGGCGATCACGCTCGGATGGCGCGTGACGGGATTGACGATCAGCGTGCCCGCGCGCGCTCGCTCCGTGGCGGCCAGCGCCGTCGCGAGATTGAGAAAAACGTCGCCGGCATGAAGCTGGCTGTCGGGGAACCAGAGCACGCCGAAACCCGCCCGTTCCGCGGCGCGCGCCGAATCGGCCAGGCGCGCCGGATCGAGAAAGCTGAACCGGTTGGTTCCGAACGTGATCGCCATCGGCGTCCGCGATCGCGCGGCGCGCGCCTATTCGTCGTCCTCGCGCAGCTTGGCGAGCACCGACAGATCCTCAAGCGTGGTCGTGTCGCCGAGGGTCTCATCGCCCGAAGCGATCTGCCGCAGCAGGCGGCGCATGATCTTGCCGCTGCGGGTTTTGGGCAGCGCGTCGGTGAAGCGCAGATCGTCTGGACGCGCGAGCGCGCCGATTTCCTTGACGACATGCTTGCGCAGATCGTCGCGCAGCGCGGAGTCGCCCCGCCGTCCGCCTTCGAGCGTGACGAAGGCGACGACCGCCTGACCCTTCATGTCGTCGGGCCGGCCGACCACCGCCGCTTCGGCGACGGCGGGATGCGACACCAGCGCGCTCTCGATTTCCATCGTGCCGAGGCGATGGCCCGAAACGTTGATGACGTCGTCGACGCGCCCCATGATCCAGAAGTAGCCGTCCTGGTCGCGGCGCGCCCCGTCGCCGGTGAAATAAGCGCCTTCGATCTGGCTGAAATACTGCTTCTGATAGCGCTCCGGATCGCGGAAGATGGTCCGCAGCATCCCCGGCCATGGCCGCTTGACAATCAGCAGGCCGCCCTCGTTGGCGCCGACCGGTTTGCCCTCGCGATTCACGACTTCCACGGCGATTCCCGGCAGCGGCAGCGTCGCGGAGCCGGGTTTCGTCGCGATCGCGCCCGGAAGTGGCGAAATCATGATGCCGCCGGTTTCGGTCTGCCACCAGGTATCGACAATCGGGCAGCGCTCGCCGCCGATTGTCTTGTGATACCAAATCCACGCTTCGGGATTGATCGGCTCGCCGACCGTGCCGAGCAGGCGCAGGCTCGACAAATCGTGCTTCTTCACCCATGAATCGCCCCACTTGATAAAGGTGCGAATCGCGGTCGGCGCGGTGTAGAGGATGCTGACGCGGTACTTTTCGATTATCGCCCAGAAGCGATCGTTTTCGGGAAAATTCGGCGCGCCTTCGTACATCACGACCGTCGCGCCCGCCGCGAGCGGACCGTACACGACGTAGCTGTGGCCGGTGACCCATCCGATATCGGCGGTACACCAGTAGATATCGTCCTGCTTCAGGTCGAATACCCACTTCATCGTCGCGAGAAGATGGGTGAGATAGCCGCCGGTCGTATGCACGACGCCCTTGGGCTTGCCGGTCGTTCCCGAAGTGTAAAGCGTGTACAGCGGATGCTCCGCGTCGGCCTGATATGGCGGACAGTCCGCGCTCTCGCCGGGAACGGCGTCGTGCCACCACACGTCGCGCCCCTGATGCATCGCGACCTCGTCGCCAATCCGTCGCAGCACGAGGCATTTACGCACCGACGGCGTGCGCTTGAGCGCGGCGTCAACGTTGGCCTTCAGTTCGACCTTCTGTCCGCGCCGCCATCCGCCGTCGGCCGTGATCACCAGCTTGGCTTCGGCGTCGTTGATCCGATCGACCAGCGCTTCCGAAGAGAATCCGCCGAAGATCACGGAGTGAATCGCGCCGATCCGGGCGCACGCCAGCATCGCGATCGCCGCCTCCGGCACCAGCGGCATGTAGATTGCCACCCGATCGCCGGGTTCGATGCCTAGTTTTTTCAGCGCGTTGGCGCAACGGCCGACCTCGTCGGCAAGCATCTGATAGGTCAGCACGCGCGAATCGCCCGGCTCGCCCTCCCAAATCAATGCCGCCTTGTTGCGCAGATGTCCCTTCAGATGGCGATCGAGGCAGTTGAACGAAGCATTGAGTTTCCCGCCGATGAACCATTTGGCGAACGGGAATTTCCATTCCAACACCGTGTCGAAGGGCTTGAACCAATCCAGCTCGCGCGCCTGCTCGGCCCAGAAGCCCTCGGGGTCGCGTTCCGCGCGCTCGCGCAAAGCATCGTACGCGGCGCGGCCGGAGACGTGGGCATGACGCACGAATTCGGCCGGCGGCTCGAACTTCCGTTCTTCGCGCAGCACTGAGGTGATATTCGTCGCGCTTTCGTTGGCAGCCATCGGAATTAAACCCTCCCGCGCGCTTCGCGCGTTTTGAGACTCAGATAGAGCGTCGCGGCGTCGCCGATCTCGCGGCGATTCGAATGGATCTCGCGCAGCCGTTCCAGCAGGTCGGATTCGGCGCTGGGCAGGAACTCCGCGGCCAGTTCCAGCGCGCGCGCCGCCCAGCGCAACGCCACGCGCCCTTCCGGCCCGCCGAAATCATCGAAAAACCATGCGCAACTGGTCAGCGACGCATGCGCCGCCCGCTGCATCTCGACGAGCCGGACGAAACGTTCGCGGCGATCCGCGCCGGCGATCCGATGGCGTTCAAAAAACGCTTCATGCGCCGCGGGATTCGGATCGATCAGCAGACGAATCGCACCGAGCAGCGCCGCCTCGGGATCGGGCGTTTGCTCCGGCGCGAACCGATCGAAAACGAAATCGGCGTGGCGCTTCACCAGCTCCATCGCCTGCCGGAAGGGCGCGCGCCAATGCTGGCTGGTATGGCCCTCCAGGCGGCATCCGCATTCCGCGCGCCAGCGTTCGACGCCGTGCGCGCAGCTCCACGCCGACGCGCCGTCGATCGCGAAACTGCCGCGCGCGCCGTGACGCGCGAGGTAGTCGGCGCAGTTCGTCACCACAAGGCCGTCGCGCCGTTCAAGCAAATCGAAGGCGCGCGCGAGTTCGGCGGCGCCGGTCTTCTTATGATGGCCGAAGGTTTCGCCGTCGGTCGCAATCATCAGCGCCGCGCCGGGGGGAATCCGCCATGCAGCGTGCGCGATATGGTCCGCCAGACGCGCGCCATCCATCAATGCGTCGCCGAACGAAACTTCGCGCGACAAATCGCGGTCGAAGCGGAACACCGCCACGCCGCGGGCGCCGTCGCGCCAGAGGAACGGCCCGGCTTCGCGTTCATCGCCGCCTTGGAAGCGGCCCTGCTCCGGCGCGAGAATCGTGTAGGCGACTCCCGCGTCGGCGAGCGCCGCCAGCGTCGGCCCATCGACGCCGCATTCCGGCAGCCACATCCCTTCCGGCCGCCTTCCAAACCTATAGACGAAATCCTCGATTCCCCACGCGACCTGCAGCGCCTTGTCGCGATCGTTGAGCAGCGGCAGAATCGAATGGCTGTAGGCCTGCGCCATCGCCGGCCCGCGCCCGTTATTTCGCGCCGCGCCCGCCTCGTCGCCGCGCCGAATCGCGCGCCATGCGGCCCGGCCGTGACGCTCCAGCCACGACGCCAGCGTCGGACCAAAATTGAAGTTGAGCGATTCGTAGTTGTTGCGGATGCGCACCACCCGCCCTTCCATCGTATGGGCGTGGGCGTTCGCGTTATAACACTCGCTCAGAATCCGCTCGTTCCAATTCGGAAACGGGGCGGCGCCGTGCTCGGGCGCGATCAAGCCGGTCCACGGACTTTCGCGCGGCGGCTGGTAAAAATGGCCGTGGATTATTATGTATCGCGGTTCGCTCATCGGGCGCGCGCGGTTCGTTCGAGCATCGGCCACTCAGGCCGCCGCCACCGCGAAACTACCCTTGACCGTCGTTTCGCCTTTTTGGTTGACGACCTCCATTTCGCCCTCGATCAGCTTCTCGCCGTTCTTCTCGCTCTTGCCGGTCACTTTGCCGCGGCAGGTGAGAGTGTCGCCCGGCCAGACCTGGCGCGCGAAACGCACTTTGAAGCGGCGCACCTGTCCGGCGCCGGCGAAGTCCGTCAAACAGCGCGACAGGCATCCCGCCGTCCACATGCCTTGCGCGAACACCGTCGGAATTCCGGCCGCTTCGACGAAGGTCTGATCGTAATGCAGCGGCACGAAGTCGCCCGAGGCGCCCGCGTAGCGCACGAAGTCGGGACGCGACACGTTGTCGATCGTTACGGTTGGAATCGCGTCGCCCGCCTTCACGTCGTTGTATTTGATTTTCGCCGCCATCGCCGTTGGTTCCTCGATAATCTGATTTGGCGCGAGCCGTCCGGCCCGCGTTCAAGTTGAATCCGCGTCTCGAACGCCTCAGCCGCCGACCGCCTGGCCGGTCTCGACCAGCGTGCCGCGCGCGTAGGCGACCACTTCGCCTTTTTGATTTTTATATTCGATCTCGGTGACCATAAAGGTCATCTTGCCGCCGCGTCCGCCCTCTTTCTCATAGACGTCGGCGATGCGCGAGGTTCCGGTCAGCACGTCGCCCACGAAGATTGGCTTGAGGAACTCGAATTCCTGCTCGCCATGCAGAATCCGGCGCAAATCGAAGTTGGCGGTCGGCATCGAATCCTCGCCCATCCAGAACGCCGCCACCTGCAGGAAGGTCGGCGGAACGGGAATCCCGCCGCATTCTTTCTTCGCCAGCTCCGGATCGAAATAGACCGGATTCGGATCGCGGATCGCGCGCGCGAATTCGCGCACCTTGCTCCACTCGATCGGCATCGTGAACGGTTTGCCGGTCTTGCCGACAATGCTCTTGTCGATTGGCATCGGATTATTTTCCCTCTTTCGCCCGGATATGGTTCGCGGCCGGCCGCTTCACGCCGGCCGCCGCGTCACAGATTGATTCCCTGCGCCACCAGCTCGCGGTTCCAGGTCGCGTCGCCGAAAGTGAATTCCGAGGATTTCGCGCGCTTGAAATACAGATGCAGGTCATGGTCCCAGGTGAAGCCGATTCCGCCGTGCACCTGAATCGCATCCGCCGTCACCCTGCGGTAGGCGTCGGACGCGGCCGCCTTGGCCAGCGCCGCCGCCAGCGGCGCCTCCGCGACTTCGTTGCTGACCGCCCACGCGGCGTAATAGACGGCGGATTTCGCGCTCTCGACGTCCACCATCATGTTGGCGCACTTGTGCTGGACGGCCTGAAAACTCCCGATCGGCCGGCCGAACTGCACCCGCACCTTGGCGTATTCCACCGACATTTCGAGCGCCTTCTGCGCGCCGCCCATCATCTCCGCCGCGATCATCACCTTGCCGCGATCGATCGTCTCGGCCAGCGTCTTCCAGCCGCCGCCCACCGTTCCGATCATTTCGTCAGCGCCGGCGCGGACGCCGTTGAGCCGCACCTCGGAAAGCTTGCGCGTTTGATCCATCGTCTTGAGCGGAACGATCTCGATTCCGCCGCGGCGCGCATCGAGCGCGAACAGCGTCACGCCGTCCTCGCCAACGCCGCCGCTGCGGGCGGCGACGATCATGAGGTCCGCCAGATGGGCGTCGTTGACGAACAGTTTGACTCCGTCAAGCTTGAACCCATCGGCGGTCTTTTGCGCCGCCGCCGTGATTCCCGCGGCGTCCCAACTGCCCGGCGGCTCCATCCATGCGATCGTGGCAATCGTTTCGCCGGCCGCGATTTTAGGCAGGATGGCGCGCTTTTGCGCCTCTGAACCGGCGCGCCGAATCGCCTCGGCCGCCATCGTGGTCCAGATAAACGGCGAGGGCAGCAGCGCGCGACCCATCTCTTCCATCACCAGCGCGAGATCGACATAGGTGAGGCCGGCGCCGCCGAATTCCTCGGGAATCGTCAGCCCGGTCCATCCCAGCCCGGCCATTTTTTTCCACACGGCCGGATCGTAACCGCGCTCGTCTTCCATCAGACGGCGCACCGCCGCCGGCGGACATTCCTTCTCTAGCAATCCGCGCGCGCTTTCGCGCAACATCTCCTGCTCTTCGCTGAATCCAAAGTCCACGACGGATTACCTTTCCCGATCATGCCACAGCGCGCCGCCATCCTCGATAGCGCGGATAAGCTGCGGAAGTTCGCGCGGCGCGAAATCGGATACCATGCGTCCGGCCGGCCCGACAAGTCACTCCTTGCGATCCTGCTCCTCGAGTTGCAGCAGCTCGAAATCGCGCACGTTGCCGCCGTCAACGATCAGCGTCTCGCCGGTGATAAAGCTGGCCGCCTCTGACGCCAGGAAGATGCAGGGATAAGCGATATCCTCCGGACGGCCGAAGCGGCCAAGCGCGCGCGCCCGCAGCATCGCATTCTTCACCTTCTCGTTGGGCCAGATGCGCTCGGCCGCCCCTTCGGTCGTGACCGGACCGGGAGCGATACAGTTGACGCGGATTCCGTGACGGCCCCATTCGCCCGCATGTGCGGTCGTCAGCCGGATTACGCCGGCTTTCGACGCCGAATAGGGCAGCATCGTCGAAGAGCCGTGAACGCCCGCCGTGGACGACAGGTTGATGATCGCGCCGGGGCTTTTTTGCGCCAGAAACTGCCGCGCCGCCGCCTTCGAGCAGAAAAACACGCCGTCGAGATTAATCGAGACCACCGCGCGCCAGGCGTTGGGCGAAAGCTTGAGGCTGGGCGCCGTGATGCTCGCGCCGTGATTGTTGATCATCACGTCGAGCCGGCCGAAATGGCGCACCGCCGCGGCGACCATCTCGTCGCACTTCGCGGCGTCACGCACGTCCACCACGAACATCTCGCAGCGGCCGCCGTCCTTGCGGATAGCGTCGCGGACGGGCTCCAGATGTTCGGCGCTGCGGCTGGCGATCAATACCGGCGCGCCGCGCAACGCGAATTCGCGCGCGATCGAGATGCCGATGCCGGTGCCGCCGCCGGTGACGATCGTGACTTTGCCCTCGACGCTGAATACGTCTTTCAATTCCGTGAAGCCTCCCGGACAGATCCGCGGACGCGTCTTGCGGCGCCCTGAGCGTCTTCTTCATCTATCGCACCGCGCCGCCCACGGCCAAACGTCCGCGCCCGCCGGCGGATACGGTCAGGATCGATGGCGGCGCCGCGCCCGCAAACGCCGGTATTCCGGTCAATCAATTTCGCGCGGCGCGTCCATTCGCCTCCGAAATCTACGTCCCCCCACGCCAAATTAAATCTGAAACCAGTCGATTAGTATCGGCGAATGCGGCTTAAATCGCTGAACCGCATCCCTCGCGCCGCAGCGACAGCTGTAACGCAACGATCGCGCAGGAATGCGAGAGCCAAGGACTTCTCGCTGCGCTCGGCGATGCGACTAACCGGTAAGAACCGGACTTATTGGAATCCAGCCGACCGAAAGAAACCGCTACGCCGTTCGTGTCGCCGAAGTCTCGAACTCGCGTGCGACATGGCCGCGGCGGCGGCGCGGGCGCGCCCGTATCTGCATCTCGGATACGCCCGGATTCTCGGCCCGGCGGCGCCGCTGGACGGTATGTTTCCAGCCGATTATCCGCCGCCGCAGCAGTCCCGCGTCGATTCCCAGGGCGTCGCAGACGGTGGTGAAGCTGAGCGCGTCGGCGCCCGGCGCGTCGCGCATGATCCAGCGCTCGGCGTCAACATATAGACGCCGGGCTTGAGTCAACCGCGCGTGCGCTCCTTTTTGATAAACGTTTATAGCGTCAGTCAACAACGCCAGCATCAAGCGTTGTTCGCCGGTCAGGCGATGGCCGCCGGAAACGTCATAGTACTGGCACGGCAGGATTAGATCCGAGCTGCCGGCGGCGAAGGCCGGTTCGCTGGATACGGCGCAAAATCTCGAACTCATCGGCGATGTCCCCTGCGGCCGAAGTCCGTTTCGCATACGGCGCTCGCCGCTTCCCCCGAAACGGAAAAATGGAGCGTCCGTCCGAACGACCAATTCGACCGACGAACATCAAACACCGATCGCGCGAATTTGGTTCCGGAAATTCCCCAAAAAATAGAACCTGACGCCAGCGCAACGGTATCGCGCCCGCCGGACGAAGATTAAGCGAACCGGCCTATCCGCCGAAACGTTGCAGCGCGGCCCGCGCCTTATCGACCGAAGCCGCGTCGGCTTGCGGACCCGAGGCCGCCGCCGCCAGACGATAATGTTCCATCGCCGCCGCGTGATCGCCCATAGTCTCGTAGATGTTCGCCAGATTAAGCTGCGCCTCGGCGCTTTGCGGACACGCGGTCACTGCGTCCTGATAGTAACCGAAGGCGGATTTGACCTCGCCCGCGGCCATTCGTTCGCCTCCTTTGCGCGTCGCCTCGCGCATCACGGCCGGATCGCATGCGCCGGGCGCGGGCGGGGCTGTGCTGTACGTATTCGCCGCGTTGCGCGTCTTGAGAGCGGCGACTTCGCGCTGGAGGTCGGCAAGTTGCGCGCGTTGTTCCGATAATTCCTGCTTGTTCGCGTCAATCTGATCCTGCATGCATCCGCCAATGCCAAATGCCGCAAGCAAAACCAGGATGGTTATAGCGCGTGCCGATCGCAGCATCCCAATAGGATAGCCTGGCGCGCGAAAGCGAAGTCAACCGGGCGCCGTGGCGTTCCGTCCAACACCGGGCTATCTTCGCTCATCCGCAATTTCCCGGAGCATCGGCGCATCATGATGAAACCGCGGCTTGTTATCAGTCTGGCGTTTGTGGCGATAATTCTAGCCATGAGCGGAAATACTCCAACGACCAGCGCGGCGACTGTCCGACCTCCGGAGGTTACGCCAGCGGAGGCTTTGCAGCGCCTGCTGGAGGGCAATTCACGATACGTTTCGGGCCATCCGGAGCATCCCAATGACCGGCCGTCGGCCGCGCCGCAGCATCCGATCGCCGTCATTCTTTCATGTTCGGATTCGCGCGTGCCGCCCGAGATTATTTTCGACCAGGGAATTGGCGACGTTTTCGTCGTCCGGGTCGCGGGCAATACGTACGACAAGATGTTGCTTGAAACGATTGAATTCGGCGTCGAGAATCTGGGCGCCCGGCTGATTTTGGTGATGGGACACGACCAGTGTGGGGCGGTCACGGCAGCAGTCAAGGCCTATCCCGATCCGCATGCCGGCGAGATGATTAAAAATATCTATCCGGCCGTAAAAGACGCCAAAGATGCACAAGGCGATCGAGTCTCGGCCGCAATCTCGATCAATGCCGTGCTGGTCGCGGCGCGGCTTGCGGCGGAGCCGCAACTGTCGCATCTGGTCGCGCAGGGCAAGCTTAAGATTCTGCCCGCGCGGTACGAAATGGAGTCCGGCCGGGTGAAAATTCTCGGCGGCGAATAATTTCAACGTATGCCAGTGACGTGCAATTTCGGCCTGGAGTAACGCAAGATGGCCACTTCGAGCAGCAAACCAGTCGCGGTCGTGACGGGAGTGGGCCCCGGTCTCGGCGCCGCCTTGGCGCGACGCTTCGCATCCGCCTATACGTTGGCGATCAACGCGCGCGGCGCCGCGTATTTGAAGGAATTGGGCGACGAATTGCGCGCGCGCGGCGCCACAGTGCTCGAGGCGCCCGCCGACCTCGGCGATCGTGCGCAAGCCGAGGCCGCCTTCGCGATGGTGCGTGAACGGCTCGGCCCTCCTGAAGTATTGCTCTACAACGCCGGAACCGGAACTTGGGGCAACATCGTCGAAATCACGCCTGAGCAATTTGAAGCGACTTGGCGCGTCAACGCCTATGGCGCGTTTCTAGCCGCCAAGGCTTTCGCTCCGGACATGATCGCGAGGGGCCGGGGCGTGATGCTGTTCACGGGCGCGACCGCCGGCGTGAAGGCCGGACCGCGCTCGGCGGCGTTCGGTCCGGCGAAATTCGCGATGCGCGGATTAGCGCAATCTTTGGCGCGCGATCTTTCGCCAAAAGGAATCCATGTCGCCTGGATTAACGTGGACGGCGGCATCGACACACCCCGCGTTCGCGAGCGCTACCCGCAATTCAATCCCGACGACCTGCTCAAACCGGAAGCGATCGCCGAAACCTACTGGCACATCGCCCATCAGGATCGCAGCGCCTGGACGATGGAGCTGGAAGTCCGGCCGTTCAAGGAAAAATTCTGATTCATCGGGACGTCCCGCGGCGTCCCGCGATGTACCGCGGCGCCGCTGCTAGTCCCCGGGCGGCCGGACGATTACGCCCTGGATGAACGTCTTTTCACGGCCATCGACCGTCTTCGCCACCAGCGTGCAAACGTAGTTTCCAGGCGCCTGGTAGGTGTGGAAGATGTAGAGTTCGGGCGGCAGCGACGAGACCGTGCCGTCGCCGAAATTCCATGAATAGGTGAGGAAGCCAATTCCTTCCGGATCGTCCGCCAGCACGAAAAAGCCGACCTGCAACGGCGCTATTCCGTACGGCGGCGCCACCAGCATCGATCCCGTGATCCCCTGCCGTATATGCAGCTTCGGAATCGGCGGCGGCATCGACAAATCGGTTGGGGCGGAGCCGTTCACAGGCGGAATCGACGGTTCGCCGGAACCATTCATCGAGTCGTCCTGCGCGATGACCGGCGCCGCCAACGCCGCGACCAGCAGCGCCGCAACCACGCTCATCGCAAGCGCACGCGCGATCGCGCGCACGCCGCTTGCAGCTTTCCGGGGCGGATTTATCCCCCCGATCGTATGAGTCAATCTTCCGAGCACGAGCTTTCGCCTGTTTTCGATTCTAGCGCAAAAACGCGTCCGCGCCGACCCGCCGTCGCGCTCTCTAGCCGCACCTCAGTTTAAGCTACCACAAGTTTTGCAAGCATCTGATCTAGCAGACTGCTCGCGCCTGCACCTAAGGCGCCGGCAAGGGCGCTGCCGAAGACGCCACCCGGAAGAGATGTGAGCACCCCACTTGCCGCGCCGAAGGTTCCTGGCGGACTTCTGACAACGGGACGCGGCCGCGGACGGATTGCGGCTGAGAAAAATGATGGTAAGCGGCGCCCAGTCCTCAGCCGCTAATGGAATACAAATCGAGTAAGGCCATGCCGGCCGCCCGCCGCGGCTGCTCGCCGTCTGCAGGCGGTCGCATGCCGGTGATTGCCTGATAAATTCCAACCCGCCCCGCCTTGCGCATACAGACTGCGTATTCATATTCATCCACGTGGATGAGTGACGTGTCCCATCATTACACGCGCGAAGGACTCCTGGCCGAGCGCGTCAGCGATGTCAGCGTCACTCGGGGTGGCGGCATAGGCGGAACCGACGCCTGAGGCCCGCCGACGGGCAGGATGGTTCGTGGCCACGGCCGCCGCCGGCATCAGGCATGCCGTTGAGTTATGGACCGGCTTTTACGTCGGCAGCCAAGGCGCCTCGGAGTCGGCAGCAATATTGCTGCGCTTTGGTCTGCAAGCATTGACTCCATGACCAGGGCGGAAGCACGTCAAACAAACCAAGCTCTTGCTTAGGAGCAGCGCAGTACGAACGTCACCCCGACGGCCGCCGAGAATGAGGGGCATCCCTCGCTAGGGCGTTCAAGTCAATGCCGCGTAAAGAGAGCAGTGAAAAGTCCAAGAGCCCAGAACGTGATTGCAACGTATACGAGCGAAGGCCCAATCAAACGGGCTTCCCGTTCGGTAAGAAATACCGTCTTCCCTCGGATCCGATACGGTTGAACTCTGTTGAAGTCAGGAGAAGGTCTCTCAGGTCGAGACTTCAGATAATACAAGGTCAGGAATATACGCGTAAGAACCACGATCGCGAAACCACCAACGCTCACTAGCTCAAAAGCGAGACTCCAGCTTGGATTGACCTGAGGCATGCTCATCGAATCAGAACGCCCGTGTGGGAAGGTATAGTCGCCTAAGCAGAATGTTGAGTGCGATCAGCAGAATGGACAGAGCAAGCGCCCCCTGTGACGCAAAGTAACGCTGCCAACTCGTGGCGTAGGTGACGCCCCCATGGATCGTAACTGGATAGATCGCCCCGGTAACAGGGGAAGGCGCTGAAGGACCAAAAAACGATAGGTACATCTGCACGCCCCAGACGGCAACGAACACCACTAACGCGACTAGACGCAAGACGTTCAATCCCGTGCGCATGGCGCTTTGTTCGAGCGGATCGTGCATGCGCGAGCGGCTCACAATCTTCCTAGCGGCACCACAACGGTTCCGGATCCGCCGACGGATCCTCCAAGGCCCAAGCCTGCGCCCGTCGTAAGGCCCAAACCGAAGATGGGAGCCCCGTTGCTGACTGCCTTGCCCTCGAACGTGTCGACATTGAGGTCCAGCCCTAGGCCGCCTCCGAAGCTCTGGTTGAAGAAAGGTCCGCCCAGATCTGTGACGCAGGGCGCGGTGGAAAAGGAGGTGCTCAACCCTGAGTATGCGTCTGCTCCAAGACCGACACCTGCACCTCCTCCAATCGTCAGCGCGATATTTCCGTTCCCGTCAATTGCGAAGCCGATAGTGAAGCTTCCTCCACCCCATCCATCGCCGCCACCAAACGTCCAACCAACGGCTGCGGTCCAGAGGCCCTCTGGATCGAGCAGGTTAATGGCGTCATTTCCTACGTACGCGTAAAGATTTGCATCGCCGCCACGGAAGCCGATCGGATCCTGGCTTACGAATCTCTGGAAGGTCGGGCTGTAATAGCGAGCGCGATAGAAGTACAGACCAGTTCCGCCGTCATTCTCACGGCCGGTGAACTGATACGGATTGCCGTTGGTTCCGTTGACCGTCGTCGCGCCGAACGGCTGATACGCGTAACTCGCGCCGACGCCGCCCGCCGAGTTGACCAGCCCCACGGTCGAGCCCAGCGCGTCGGATAGAAACGCCATCGTCCCGCTCGAATCCGTCCGCGTGAAATACTCGCCAATCCCCAGCCCGGTTAGCAGGTTCGCCGTGACCGCAGGGCTGCTCCCGCCCGACCGCCAAGTCCTCGTGCTCAAGGCCATCGACGCCTTCGTCCGCGCCGCCGGACGCTAAGCGCATACTATCCCGCCGGCGCGGGCTCCTCAACCTTCACCTCGCGGGCCGCACCTCGATTCCCCGGCGCGCGAGCGCAGCGCCGCACGCCCGCGCCGGGGCCACGCCGACGGCACCCGCGTGCCCGCGCAGCGAACGCTAACGCTGCCTAATCAGCACGACGATCCAGCGGCGCCACGCAGCGGAGCCGCCAAGAGGTAAGATTGTGGCGAGGAGAATGACGCGCGCGGCTCACAGCGCAGGACCGCGCCCCGATCGATTTAGGGCCGCCGGGCCAGCCGCACCCGGCCCGGCTCCACGACAGTGAAGCCATCTCGCAGCCGCGCGCCCAGCTTGGCCACGGCCTCGACCACCGCCGCCGGCTTCGCGTTGCGCGTCCGATTCGGGAACTTCACGAACACCACGCCCGCCGATGAACTTCGCCGCGCGTAGACCAGCTCGCCGAAGTCGCGGTCCTCGGTCAGCAGCACGCGTCCCTACGCCGTACGCGCGCGCGATCACCACCTCGTCGCTCGCGCCTGGCGCGCTCTCCGCGATCGCGAACACGTCGTGGCCGGCCGAGCGCAGCGCACGGATCACCGGCCCCGCGCAACTCTCGTCCGCCACGAACTCCACGTCTCAGAATTTGCTCCGGTTTGCGCGATCGTCGAGCAGCACGACATCCTCGTGCGCCACGCTCGCCGCCCCGTAGGCAATCGCCGCCCGGATGTCCTCGGGCTTCAGAAGCGGATAGTCTTCCAGCAGCTCGGCCTCGGTCGCCCCCTCGGCCAGCTTGCGCAGGACCAGCTCGACCGTGATCCGCGTCCCCCGGATCACCGGCTTGCCCAGCATCACCGCCGGATTGATTTCGATGCGCTCGGTCGTCATTGCCGTCCCTCGCCACCCCGATCATACCGCCCGCCGTTCGCCGCCGCCAAGGCGGCTCGCCGCGCCGGATCGGGCAGTTTCCGCCCTTGCGCGGACCGGTTTCCCTTCAGCCGCTGATGCAAGCAGCCGTATACGCATGCTTACATCGTAAAATCAGGGAGCTGCAAACCGCCGCTCTAAAATCTGCAAGCGCACTGTATACGCTGATTGCCTAGTAAAATCACGGCTCTGGCCGCCTTCCGTGTACCGACTGCGTATTCGTATTCATCCAAGGGGGATGAGTGACGTGTCCCCGGTTTACACGCGCGATGGCTGAAAGCCGAGCGCGTCTGCAATCCAGGCGTCACCATAGGCGGCGGCTTAGGCGGAGCCGTCACTGCAGCGCAGACGGAGCTGCGACTGAAGCACCGCCTATGAGCGTGATGGTTCGTGGCTGTGGCGGCAGCCAGTGTCAGCTATGAAGTTCAGCTGCCAGCTGCCTTCGAAGTCGGCAGCTTCGATCCACCGCATCCGCACGACTCCTACGTCTCTTAGCGGCACTGCCATCGGGTTCAAGTCTTCCGTCGGTTCATGATCGCACTCGTGACGAGACTAGAGAACAAGAAGAGTCCCATTGCGATCGCGAAAAATCTGCGGCGTTGATGGATCTCTGTAATTTCGAAAACATGAAGGGTCCATTGGATCAGAACGGCAGTAAGAAGAAAAAATACCACGACCAAATGCATGTCCCACTTTCTGAACGGCTGATTAGACAGTCGGCGAGTGATCAAGAGATAGGCAAACCAAAGCGCGGACATCACTCCTCCCAAACCGACTGCGAGCCAGGGCATCACTATAGACCCCACAGCACGACAGTCAGTGCGAACACCCGCAGGAAGACGACGAACCACCACCTGCCGAAGGAAAAGCCAAATTATCGAGTTCTGCTCCAATCGGACCGCCGTAAAGACCGGGACCAGCTCCGGCCCAAGAGCCAAGGGCAGCGCCACCGACTTCAGTGGATGCGGCTCCCGCTCCCCACAACCCCAGCGCGGTGGCTCCCGCGCCGCCTAAAGCTGCACCTGCAATTTCGAAAGGTCCTAAATCATCAAAGTTCCAACCATTACCCCAGAGCTGTCCAAGTATGTCGCCTGCAGCACCAGCCTCACCGCCAATTGTGACGATCTCGCCGAACGAGAGCATGCCTTCCGAAGGATCAAGCAGCCCGACCCCGAGCCCACCCAACGCACCCAGCCCGGCGCTTATTGCCGCGTCCCATCCGCATTGCCCTTGAAGCCTTGCTGCTTCGTACCCTTCAAGTCCACCAATAATTAGACCGATACCGCCACCTATTAACCCTCGCCCGCTTGGGTCTCGGCCGTTGACGGGATTGTCGTATACGTATCGGTACATATTCGGGTCGCCGCCGGCGAAGCCGATCGGGTCCTGCGCGATGAATCTTTGGAAGGTGGGGCTATAGTACCGTGCGCGGTAGGAGTAGAGTCCGGCGCCGTCGTTCTCGCGGCCGGAACAACATGCTCCGCCGCGATTCCATCGTACGGCGGGCGATTTCCCCGGTGCGTTCGCGGGCTTTTGAGGCTCGCACTCCCGATGCGAGGCGCCATTTTCGGGTCTGACCCCCTGATGCGGGTTTTGGCTTAGCCGCGAAGTCGCAGCGATGCGGTCATCGAGGTCGGTAGCTAAAGGGAGAGCTTCAAAGCTCAGCGCGGTGCAGGTTAAACCGGCCATACTGTTTCTGGATCACGCTGTCCCTGGCGATGGAATGGCCTGCAGATGAACGAAAAAACCTAAAATTCGCCACTTCCCATCTTTTTTAACGATATCCAACTTCATCGCGGCCGCACCGTGTGCGAATGTTGCGCGGGCTATGTAGGTGGCCGTAATCCTTATGCCGTTACTAATGAAAAAGTTGATGTTTGCCTGCCCTTTCGACCCGAGATAGTGCGTCATGGCGCCGAGTTTATCGGTCTGTTCGAATAATGCGTCAGTGCATGCCGCGGGGCATGCTCTTGCAAAATCGGGACTGGCTTGGGCTAATAATGCTTGCTTATTCCAATCCGATACAATGTTGATAATAACTTGGTCGGCATAGCGCTTGCTTTCAGCGTCTAGTGCTCGACCCTTTACTGCGACAATCGAGATGAGGGCCAAAATACCGATAAAGAAGGCTAGCGCGATCGCTCCGACTATCGTCAAAAACCTCTTCATACGGGTTCAAATCATTTATAAGGCAAGAGCAAACTGATTATCCAAGTTAGTCTTTCGCTGCTCCTACTATGTGGAAAATGTATGACCGTCCCGTCGGTTGTGTTTAGCATTTCGAAAGAGCAGGCCTCGACCTATGAGGATGCCGATCAGCAGAACAAGTGCGATCAATCCTCCTGCATGCGGTAGGAGAACGAGGAGCAGAGCAGATAAGAAGAACCATCCTATGAGCAGGAAAATCCACACACGGTTGCCATGCGCCTTTCTGTGTTCATCGAGTTTCTCCACGGTATTTCGGTTTAGGGCACGGGGACGAAGGAAGGAACGCCCCCGCCAGACGGGCCGGTAATGGTCCACGTTAACGGCTGAACAGTGGTGTTACATGCCATGCCACTGAGTGTAATCGGAACCCCTGGTGGCCAGGCGCCTGCGCCACCAGCATGGATATTGATACCCGTCGTCGGTTCGCCGCAGCTATTGTTCTGTGTGGTCACAGAAGCTCCCGCGCCGACGCCCTCGCCGACGGGAAAAGCGGTGCCTACCTCAAGAGAGGGGCCTGAAAGGTCTGAAATAGTAGAGAGACTGGGATTGAACGAAACGGCAGCGCCGCCGCCACCGCTCGCGACGGCTGCAATCCCTCCCCCGCACGTAGTGGTCGCTATTCCAACGTTTCCTTCGCCGTCGAAGACGAGCTCCTTGGTCCAACTGCCACCCGCACCAGCCCCGCCGGCACCGCCATTCAGCCCTACTCCGACAACCCAAAGACCGAGAGGATCGCGCAGATCTGCGGGGCTATTCGACGCATACTCGTAGAGATTTGGACCACCCACAAAATCCGTGGGATCTTGCGCGATGAATCTTTGGAGCGTCGGGCTGTAATATCGCGCGCGGTAGTAATACAAGCCCGTGCCGTCGTTCTCGCGGCCGGTGAACTGATACGGATTGCCGTTGGTTCCGTTGACCGTCGTCGCGCCGAACGGCTGATACGCGTAACTCGCGCCGACGCCGCCCGCCGAGTTGACCAGCCCCACGGTCGAGCCCAGCGCGTCGGATAGAAACGCCATCGTCCCGCTCGAATCCGTCCGCGTGAAATACTCGTCAATGTTGACGCCCGTCAGCAGATTGGCGGCGACAGCGGGCGGGCTCGCGCCGTTGAGTTCCTGCACCGGATTCAGCCCGTCGTACAGAAACTGCGTCGCCGTCCCGTTGATCGTCTTCGCCATCCGCCGCCCGAACGCGTCATAGACGAAGCTCGCCGTGCCGCCCCCGCCGCCGATCGCGCTCAGATGGCCGCGCGCGTCCCAGGTATACGTGTTGGCGCCGTCGGAGAGCAGGCCGCCGTTGGCGTCGTAGGCCAGCTTCTGGCCGTTGAAGCCGGTCATTTCGTTGTCGGCGTTGAAAGTGTTGCCGCTCGCTGCTGCGGGCAAACTGACCGCCGCCAGGCTCCCGCTCACGCTCGTGCGCCGCCCGTCCGCATCGTAAGTGTAGCTCAGGTTGCCCAACTGCCCCCCGTTCGCGCTGTACGTCAGTCCCGTCATCCGCGACGCATGATCGTAACTATACGCCACCGCCACGCCGTTCGGCAGCGTCAACTGCGTGCGCCGGTTCGCCGCGTCGTAGCTCAGACCGGCAAGATCGCCCGCATCCGAATCTGCGTATTTCCGCGCCGTTCCGTCATGCAGCGGATCTGAGGCGCCATGAAATCTTGTACGCCTGCCGGAGCTTGTTATCACGCGATGAGCGACGTGTCCCGTCATTATAAGCGCGAAGGCTGCAAGCCGAAGCGCGTCCACCATCGAGGAGCCACTCGGAGTAGCGACAAAACGCAACCGTGACTGAAGCGCCGCCGACGGGCAGGATGGTTCGTGGCTGCGGCGGCGGACGGCAGGCGTTCCATCACCAGACGGCGCGCGAAATAGATATCG
>JADBKU010000018.1 GCA_014896235.1 bacterium
AAGCCGCTCGGCCAGCGTGCGCCGGAAGGCGTCGCCGAGCGCTCCGGCGCGCTCGCCCAGCCGTTCGCACTCCAGCACGTCGAGCGTCGCCAATCCAGCGCGCATCGCCAGCGCGTTTTCGCCAAACGTCGAGGTATGGACGATAGCGCGGCGAAAGGAGCTGTAAACCGCGTCGCAGACCGCGTCCGTCATCAGCACCGCGCCGACCGGAATCAATCCGCCGCTGAGCGCCTTCGCGAGCACCACCATGTCCGGCTCGACGCCGTAGCGATGCGCAGCAAGAAACGGCCCTGTGCGATAAAAGCCGGTCTGCACCTCGTCGAGCACGAGCAACGCTCCGTGGCGGCGGCATAGCGTCTGGGCGTCTCGCAAATAATTTTCCGCCGGCAGGCGCAACCCGCCTTCGACCTGTATCGGCTCAAGCACGAGCGCCCCAAACCGCCCGCTGGCGAGCCGCGACTCCAGTCCGGCGAGGTCGCCAAAATCCACCAGCTCGGTATCGGCCAGCAATGGGCCGAACCCGTCGCGCCAAAAGCCATCCGACATCAGCGACAAGGCGCCGCAGGTCAGACCGTGAAAGGCTCCGCGTGCTGAAATAATCCCGTTTCGGCCAGTTTTAGCACGCGCAAACTTGATAACAGTTTCGATGCCCTCGCTACCGGAACTGCAGAAAAACGCCTTGGTCAGCCGTCCTCCGGCGCGCTCGCATAAGCGCGCCGCCAATTCGCCGGCGAGATCGGAGACGTTGCTTTGCAGCATCGCGGGCCCGTCGGCGTCAAGTTCGGATTTGATCGCGGTTTTGATCGCCGGATGATTATGGCCGGCATTATGCACGCAGTACCCGGAATTGAAATCGAGCACGCGGCGCCCGTCAGCGGTGAACAATTCGCAACCGACGCAGCGCTCGTAGCGTACATTCATTCCAAGGATGTCGAGCAGGCGCACCCATTGAGGATTCACGAAACGCTCATAATTGGCGGTGGAGTTGTAATGCTTCGCGGTCATAGGTGCTGACATGATCGGTTTATTGACCTCGACAGGCTTGGCGACCGTCCATTTTCTGGATGATCGCAGCGGTTGAAAAGACCAAACTGGCAAAGTCCGGTTACACGGATGACCAATAGATAACGCTTAAAGAATCGGAGTCGCACGAATGACCAACTCCTCTAACCGCTTCAAATTGTCGAATGCCGGCGGCAATCGTATTGCCGCGATATTTATTCTCATTACGTTCGCCATATCGGCGATCGCCTTCGCGGCCTGTTCCAGCTCGAACTCTTCTATCGCATATCCAGGCGCCTCCGCCGAACCTGACGGTTCTCTCAGCAAAAACATCCAAGTAGTGCAAGCGTTAGATAATTCATGTTTTGGATGCCATTCGAGCGCAACGACGCTCCCATGGAACGCAAAGCTTGCACCGTCGTACATCTTCGGCGCCGATGACGCGCGCAAGACGTTGAATTTTTCCACCTGGAGTTCGTACGACACGGCGCGCCGGCGCGCGGCGATGGCGGAAATCGCGAAGGTCGTCGAAGACGGCTCGATGCCACCGTGGGATTTCCGGGTACTGCATCCTTCCGGGGCGCTCTCGAGCGATCAGCGCCAGATTGTTCTGGATTGGGCGTCCGGAGGCGCCGGCGGCGACGCGAAATAGTCCGCGTCAATCCAGACCGCGCGTCGCCCCGAGCATCCCAAGGCATAGAAACGCCAGGCCCAGCCCGAACGTGATAAGCGTCGGTTTCAGCGCATGCGCGGGCGGCAGGCCGCGAATCATCAAGTCGTTGTAAGCCCGCATCGTCCAGGTGGTTGGAATCCATTGCGCCGCCATCCGCATCCAGGCTGGCTCGAAATTGAGCGGCCACCAGCATCCGCCGACCGCCGACATGGTCATCGCACCGACCGAGCCGAGCGGCAGTACCGAATCGCGAGAGCCTGCGATTACCGCGATTACCAGGCCGAAAGCCGCCGCAGAAAACGCGATCGCTGCGGTTGGCAAGAGCAGCATCGCCGGACTGCGCCCCAAACTGATTCCAAACAGCACGCGCCCCACGCCCAGCAGCACGATCATTTGCACGAACCCGATCAGAAAGCGCGCGGTCAATTTTCCCGAGAGCAGGCCTGACATCGGCGCGCCGCTCACTTGCAGCCGCTGCAGCGTGCCCCAATCGCGTTCGTCGATAAGGCCGACCGAGACGCCCCAGAGAATATCGATCAGCAAGAACGTGATACCGAATCCGGGCACGTATTGATCGAAGCTGTTGACCTCCGCATAACCGGGCGTCAGCGAACGATTTTGCCATCCGATAACGCCCGGCAACGCGAACGCCGGCGCGGGCGCGAGTTGGTTGAGATCGAGCGCAAGCAGCGGAAACTTCGGCATTTCCACGGAGGGCATATCGATCCGCACCTTCGGCGCCGGCAAAACGATATCGTTCGTATTGGACGGGAGCGTGATTGGCGCATTCAGTTCGGCGATAATGCGCGGGTCCGGCGGCGGCGGCCACGCTGGCGGCGATGGAATTTCGCCGGCATGCGATCCAGCGGCTGCCTTCAACCGGCCGAGCCAAAGTTCAAACGCCCTCCGGCTTGCCCGCAATTGCTCAAGATAGGAAACCATCGCCGCCATTGCGGTTTGTTTGTCGGCGATCTTCGCCGCGATTTCGGCCTGACGGGCGCTGAGCGCCGCGGAAAGCGCCGCCCGCGCCTGCAAATCGATTTGGGCGAGCTGCGCGACAATTTCGGCGGCCAATTTCTTTTGCAGCGACGCCCGCGCGGATTCGGCGCGCGCCTGGTATTCCGTGATCTCTCTTGTCGCCGCACGAATTTGCGCGCTCAAATTTTCGGCCTTGGCGGCGACCTCCGCCTGTATCCGTTCCAGGCGCGTCTGGGCGCGATCGCGCGCCGCCATCCCAATTGCCCGCGATAAGTCCGTCAGCCGCGATTCCAGCGCGTACGCTTCGACCTGTTTGACCGGATCGACGTAAACCACGACGTTGGCTTCGCGGCCCGCGGAGAATGCCGCCGTCGTCCCCGCCGGAATCACAATCGCTATCGGCGCGTCGTCGTTTTCCGCAAGGATCGCGCGCGCCGCCGCCACATCGCCGGCGCTGACCAGGCGCAGGCGCGAGTCGCGCGACATTCCGCGAACAATCGCCCGGGCGATCGCGCCGTGGTCGCGATCGACAATCGGAATCAAATACTTCCGCGCGCCCGCCGGCGCGCCGAACATGTTGCCCAGCGAAAATCCGGCAACCGTGATGATCACGATTGGCGCCATGAACAGCATGAAGATCGACATCCGATCCCGCAGCAAAAGGCGAAATTCGTTGCGAAAGACGAGTAGCGCAGTGCGAATCATCGAATGCGCCGTTCAGCTCTGAATTTCTTCGTAATCGCGCAACGCGCGCCCGGTAAGCGTCATGAACGCATCAGAAAGATTCGGACTGTGGAGATTGAATTCGATCGCAGGGAATCCCGCCGCGCGCGCACGTTCGAGCACCTCGGCGACTTTGCCGAGGTCGGCAAGCATCAAGGTCAACCGGTCGCCGCCGGCGCCGGAGTCCACTCGTTCGACGCCCGTCATGCCGGCGTACAGATCGGCCGGCGCCTGGCCGCGCAGCGCCAATTCCATCCGATGACGCGAGCCGGCCCGCGCAACCAATTCGGTCACCGGTCCATCCGCCAGCAGCCGGCCGCGATCGATCAACAAAGCCCGATCGCACAGCCGTTCGACCTCATCCATGTAATGGGTGCTGTAGATTATCGCGACGCCGGAATCGGCTAATTCACGCAAAATTTGGAGAATTCGCTCGCGCGATTGCGGATCTACGCCAACGGTCGGCTCGTCGAGCAACAGGATTTGCGGCCGATGCACCATCGCGCAAGCGAGATTGATTCTTCTTCTCATTCCGCCTGACAGCGTCGATGCCGGATCGTGCGCGCGCTCGCTCAGGCCCACGATGTCCAGCGCCGCCGCGGTCGCGGAACGCGCAGCGGCCGCGGACAGGCCGTGAATCCGCGCGAACAGCTCGACGTTCAGATACGCGCTCAGCGACGGATAGATCGCGATCGACTGCGGCGCCAAACCGAGCTGGCGGCGGATCGCGCGCGGCTCGCGCCGCGCGTCGTGACCGGCGATCGTCACCTCGCCGGCGTCGGCGTTACGCAGGGTCGCGAGGATCGAAAGCGTCGTCGTTTTGCCGGCCCCGTTGGGACCAAGCAAGCCCACAATTTCGCCGGCCGCGACGTGAAAACCGAGGTTATCGAGAACCAGCCGCGATCCGTAGCTTTTGCGCAATCCTGAAACGCGCACCAGCGGGGCGGGCGATGACACGCCCCTGATGTTGCAGCAAAGCCGGGCGGGTCACAAGTGAGCGGAAATACTAGGGCGGCGCGCGGCGTGAAATTGCGAACCATTATCAATTCGCGGCTTCAGTATCATTACTCAGTCGGTATGAATATAATGCGCGCGTCATTCGTCTAGGTTGCGACTTTTCTGCGGGGCGACTAGCTATTTTCGATCGTGCGTTGGCCCGATTCAGGGAGTTTCATTGATGCGAATCGTCGGTGTCGGCAGCAGTTTTCCGGTAAATCGTTATAGCCAAAGCGCGATTACCGACGCATTGGCCGCCTATTGGAGCGACCGCCTCGGCGAACGAACGGCGTTGTTGCGGCGAATTCACTCGCGGGCCGGAGTCAAATGGCGCCACCTCGCCTTCCCCTTTGATTGTTACCGTCAGTTTAAATCGTGGGGCGAAACCAATCGCGCCTGGTTCGAAGTCGCCGAAGAACTTGGCGCCAGCGCGATCCGCGCGGCCCTCGCACGCGCCGGATTGGCGCCACGCGATATCGACGCGCTTTACGTAACGTCCATAACCGGAATCGCCAGCCCCTCCCTCGACGCTCGCTTGATAAACCGGATGGAATTGCGGCGCGATCTCAAGCGCACGCCCATTTTCGGCCTCGGATGCGTCGCTGGCGCCGCGGGCCTGACGCGCGCCGCCGACTACGTTCTGGCCTATCCCGATCAAGTGGCCGCGGTGCTCGCGGTGGAAATCTGCTCGCTCACCATCGGCCGCGACGATCTTTCGACCACCAATCTGGTCGCGACCGGAATTTTCGGCGACGGCGCGGCGGCCGTGCTCGTCGCCGGCGCGGACCGCGATCTTCAGGGGCCGCGAATTATCGCGCATCGGTCGGTCTTTTACCCCGACAGCGAAGACATCATGGGCTGGGACATCTCGGAAAACGGATTTTCGATCGTCCTTTCGCAGCGGTTGCCGGAGTTGATCAAGAACAATCTCGCGAACGACGTCGATCGTTTTCTCGCGGACCATGGCCTGACCCGGCGCGACATTGGCAGCTGGGTGTTTCATCCGGGCGGCCCGCGAGTGCTCGAAGCGGTCGAGGCCGCGCTCAATCTCCATGATCGGGAATTGCGGCTTTCCTGGGAATCGCTGGAACGCATCGGGAACCTGTCGTCAGCGTCGGTCCTGTGCGTGCTCGAAGACACTTTCACGCATCATCGCCCGGCGCCCGGCACGATGGGCCTGATCGCGGCGATGGGTCCGGGCTTTTGCTCCGAGCTGATTCTCGCGCGGTGGTGATCGGTACTTGGACGCTCCGGACGCGTTAATTGTCGGCGGCGGGCCGGCGGGACTCGCCGCGGCGATCGCGCTCAGGATGCGCGGAGGCCGGGTGATTGTCGCTGATCGGGAGCGCCCGCCGATCGACAAGCCGTGCGGCGAGGGCCTGATGCCCGAAGGCGTCGCCGCCTTGCGTTCCCTGGGCGTCTGGAACGATTGCGCTCCCGCCGCGGCGCCTTTCTCAGGCATCCGATTCACCGAAGACGGCCGTCACGCCGACGGCCGCTTCATCGGCGCACAGGGCGCCGGCATCCGCCGCATCGAATTGCATCGGCGCCTTGTTGATCGCGCGGCCGAGGCCGGCGTGACGATGCGTTGGAACGAGACCGTCCGGGTCGGCCGCGGAGGCGTGGCCGAGCTGGACGGACGCAAAATCGCGGCGCGATGGCTAATCGGCGCGGACGGACGCGAATCGGCCGTGCGCCGCGCAACCGGTTTCGCCGCGGTTGCGCAGTCAGCGCGCAGGGCCGGATTGCGGCGGCATTTCGCGGTTCCGGCGTGGTCCGATCTGGTCGAAGTCCATTGGCACGACGACGGACAAGCCGTGGTCACGCCGTTGCCGTCGGGCGAGATATGAGTTTCGGCGTTCGCGAATCGGCCCGGACCCAGATTCGCCGATTTGATCGCGCGCCATCCGGAATTGCAGCGGCGGCTCGCCGGCGCTCGGCCGACCTCCGTGGTGCGCGGCGCGATTTCCGGATCGAGTTCGGTTACCGCCGTCGCCCGCGGCCGCGTGCTGCTGATCGGCGACGCGGCGGGCGCGGTGGACGCGATCACGGGCCAGGGCCTGTCGCTCGGTTTTCGCGAGGCGATCGCGCTGGCCGACGCGCTGGCGGCCGGCGATCCTGCGCGTTATCAACGCGCGCATCGCGCCTTGGTCCGCACCGTGCGGCGGATGGCGCAGTTGATGCTGGCCGCAGGCGCGCGTCATGCGTGGCGCCGCCGCATCCTTGATGCGTTGAGCGCGTCTCCCCGCCTTTTCGACTATATGCTCGGAATTCATACCGGAGCGGACGCGCTGCGCAATTTGCCGCTTGGCGCGATCGCCGGCTTTTGCGCGCGCGCGGCGGCGCCTGGGCTTTTCAAACAAGGATCGGAGGCGCGATGAGTTTCGATCGGAAATCGGCCAGCCGCGCGATCGCCGCGGCCGCGTTATTGATAATCTCTTGCGGACTGGCGCGGGCCGAACCGCTCGCGGCTGGAACGCCGCTCGCGGGAAAATGGGCGCAACTTGTCTTCGAGCCGATGTCCACGACGATTTCCTATCGGGTGGTCGGATGGCCGCATATCACCGAAGGAACGTTCAAGCTTAAATCCGGAAAGATCCGGCTCGATCCGGCGAGCGCACGGATGGACGGCGAAATTGTTGTCGACGCGGCCAGCGGCACGAGCGGCCACAGCATCCGCGACGCGCGGATGCGCAACGATATTCTGGAAGCCGAAAAATACCCCGAAATCATTTTTGCGCCGCAACAGGTCGTCAGCCATGGCCCGCCGCAAGGCGATTTTCCAGTCGCGGTGCGCGGCGTGATGACGCTGCATGGCGCGCCGCATCCGCTCACCATCGATGGCGACGTGCGGCGCGACGGAGACACGGTCGTTATCCATTGCGCCTTCGCCGTTCCATACGTCGCGTGGGGCCTCGAGGATCCCAGCATCCTTTTTTTCACGGTCAGGAAAGAGGTCGAGGTCGTCGTTTCCGCCACAGCCCGTTTGACATGGGTTGCGCCGTGACGCCCGCGCGCCAACCTTCCGCGTCGATTATGCGCAACACAGCCAGCATGCGCTTCTTTTTTAGATTGCTTTGTTGACGATCCGGCTGCCGCGGCCCGTCAATCCGGCGATTTTGTACGGGCGATTGGTGCGCGCCGGCGCTCCGTCATGGAGATCGGGAAGCAATCCACGCATCTGCTCGCAAAACAACCGCGCGTACAGACCGCCCGCTTCAAGCAGCGCTTCGTGCGAACCAATCTCCGCAATGCGTCCGCGCTCCATCACCACGATGAAATCCGCATCGACCGCCGCGCGCAGGCGGTGGGCGATTACCACGCTCGTGCGTCCTCGCATCAGCCGGCGCATCGCGTCGTAAACGAAGTTCTCGGCTTCCGAATCCAGCGCCGACGTGGCCTCGTCCAGAATCAGAATCGGCGGATTTTTCAAAAACACGCGCGCTAGAGCCAGCCGCTGGCGTTGTCCGCCGGAAAGGTTCGCGCCGCCCTTGCCGATCACCGTATCGAGGCCGAACGGCAGGCGTTCCACGAGGTCATGCAGGCTGGCCTGATCGAGCGCTTCAAGAATCTCCCTGTCGGTCGCATCGTTCCTTGCATAACGCATCAGATCGCGCAGCGGCGCGCTGAAAATGTTCACTTCCTGCGTGACTAGGCCGATTTGGCCGCGCAGCGATTCCAAGGTCATGCCGCGGATGTTCCTGCCGTCGATCAGGATGCGGCCGGCGGTCGCCTCGTAAAAACGCGGGATGAGGCTGGCGATGGTCGTTTTGCCGGCGCCCGAACGGCCGACTAAAGCGACGGTCGCGCCCGCCGGAATCGTCAGATTCAGGTCGCGCAGCACCAGATTGTCCGCGTCCGCGCCGTCGTATCCGAAGCTGACGCGATCGAACACGATCTCGCCGCGCGGCGCCGGAAGCGGACGGCTCAACGAGTGATTTTCGATCTCCGGCTGCAAGTCGAGGAACGCGAAAATTCGTTCGATCGCCGCAAGCGCGCTCGCCATCACGATCGCCATCGACGAGAGCCGTTCAAGCGGCTGGTACAGGTAGCCGATAAAGCCGGCGAAGGCGATCATCGTGCCCAGCGTCGCCTCGCCATGCACGATCATATACGCGGCGCACCAGACGACGGCGGTCGGCGCGAGCCGCGCCAGCAGTTCCGTCCATCCCTGCTGCCATGCCGCAAGCCGGATTTTCGTGAGCGTATCCTCGTAAAGGACGCGCGTTTGCTGGTTGAAGCGCAGGCTTTCGCTATCCTCGCGGTTGAAAGCCTTGATGGTCGCGGCGCCGGCGATGCGCTCCTGCAAATCGCCCGAAACCTGCGCCATCGTTTCCTGCAGGCGATGCGTCGCGGATTTGATGCGCGGCGCGAAATAACGCACCGTCACGACATACAGCGGCATCACCGCGAACGCGACCAGCGCCAACCGCCGGTTCATCGCGAACAGCAGCCACGCCGCAACCGCGATCGACGCCGTGTCGATCCAGACGTTGGTCAGAGCCGAGAAAGTGAACTCCTGCGCCAGATCCACGTCGTTGATCAAGCGCGAGAAGATTTCGCCGGTTTTAGTGCGGTCGAAGAACGAATGCGACAGGCGCTGCAGATGCGCGAAGAGCGCGCAGCGCAGGTCGTAAATCAATCCCGATCCGGCGCTCAATCCGTAATAATCGCGGCAGAACGAAGCGACGGCCTGCAGCACGTATATGAGAATCAGCGCGATGGTCAGCGCCTCCCATCGCGCCGCCGGCGCTTTGCCTAATCCGAGCGCCGAAGCCAGCCACAGGCACCAGCGATTGATCGCGGCGTCGATCGCGTCGGGCCGCGGATGCGCCGCGAGCAAAACGTCAACGACGTATTTGAACGCGATCGGAAATGAGAGCGGAAGCACGAACTTCAGGATTCCCGCAATCGTCGCAAGCACGGCGCCGCCGAGATGCGGCCGCATGTATCCCATGAATCGGAACAACGGGCCGCGTTCTCCCCACTGTTTCGATACACAATGATTTGGCGCGGATTCGCGCGCGGAAATTTCGATCAGCGCCCGTTTGCCGCAATCGTCGCCACTCACCGCGAACTCCTTCAAAAACCACAGGTCAATGAACCAAACAACGTGACGCTCGACGTAAAACACGCTTCCCTCCGCACGCATGCGAAGGTCGCGCGGGACGTAACGATCGATCGATGTTGGTATTCGTCAAACCGTCGGCATCTGGCGACGCCGACAACTGCTTCGATCTCATCGCAAGTCGGGCGCCACGGTCATCGATGAAGCAAAGAGAAACTCGTGAGATCAAAAAGCCCGCGCGAGCGCAAACGCCGAACGCGAGAGGCACGGCGCGAAATTTCCATTTGGTGCGCGCCGTGTAGGAAATGGTGAAGCGGCGGTAGTCTCCCGACGGACAGATCGGCAGGCTCGCCGCCATCCGCGTCGCGCCTTGGATGCCTTACGAGCGGCGCAAATCGCGTTGACTCTCAGAAACCGCCGTGGTTAGTTCGGCCGCGTCGTTGATGCGCGCCCATCTGACACGATTCGGCTTTTTTTGCGACGCTTCGGATTCGGAGTTGCGCGCCGTCCGTCGCCGTTTCGATCAGCGCAACTTCATCCACTTACCCGGTTTTGTCGATCGTGGAATGTTGCGCGTCGTCTGGCGCGGCATGCGCGACGCCGATTTTCACTCCGCCGCTTACGCGGGCGTCGGCAAGGACCTCAAGCTGCGAAACCCGACGCTCTGGAACGTACTGTACCTGTTCATGAACGATCCGCGGCTATTCCGATTCATTCGCCGGGCCACCGGCTGCGGGCCGATCGGATCGTTCCACGGCCGCATCTACCGGATGGTCGAACGGCCCGGCGTCGAATTGGATTGGCACGACGATCGCAAAAGCCGGGGCAGACTCGTTGCGATTTCGATAAATCTGAGCGAACGACCGTATCGCGGCGGCACTCTCATGATCCGAACCAAATCCGGCGGCGAGGCCGAAGCCGCGCCCAATATCGGTTTTGGCGATGCGATCGTTTTTCGCATCGCCGCGAATCTCGAACATCGCGTCGCGCCGGTAATCGGCGATGCGCCAAAGACCGCGCTCACCGGATGGTTCCTTTCGCATCCCAAATTCAAGAATTCCACTGTTTTCGCTTTGGCGCGGCGGCGCGGATTCGCGGATGGCGCGGCGGCGGCAATGGGCCGCGTTCCGCATCTGGATCCGCCCGATCGCGTCACAATTCCGGCCGCCGTCGTCTCGCGCGAATTCCCGCACTCGACGCTGGTGTTCGATCTCGCGTCGGCGAGATTTTACCGGCTGAATCAAACCGGCGCGCGAATCTGGAGTCTGCTCGCCGCAGGCCAATCAATCCGCGCAACGGCGGCGGCCATCGCCGAAGAATACGGCGCGCCGCGCCGCGCGGTCGAAAGCGACGTGGCCGCGATTGCGCGCCAACTGGCCGGACGGAAATTGATTCGACCGAAGCGGGCGGCCCGCGCGCGCAAGTAAATTTAGATGAGCGTGCCGCCGCTGAGATTCAAAATCTGGCCGGTCGTGTATGCGGCCTCGTCGGATGCGAAATAGAGCGCGGCTTCGGCGATCTCTTCAGGCCGCCCGATGCGCCCAACGGGAATGCGCCGGCGGAAATTCGCCAGCGCCTCTTCGGTAAAATTCGCCAGAATCGGCGTTTCGACCAGTCCCGGCGCGATCGCGTTGACGGTCACGCCCGACGACGCGAATTCCGCGGCGAGCGCCTTGACCACGCCGTGCGCTCCGGTTTTAGCCGCCGCGATATGCGCCATTTCCGGATAACCAGTCAGTCCCGAAATCGCGGTGACGCAAATCACCCGGCCCCACCCGCGCCGCGCCATCGGCCCAATCGCAGCGCGGGCGCAATTAAAAATGCCCTTGAGATCGACCGTCAATACCTCGTCCCATTCCGCTTCGCTCAATTCGAGAAAGGGCGTGTGGTGAAATACGCCGGCATTGCATACGAGAATATCGAGCCGGCCAAATTCGCGTTCGGCCCGCTCGACCATCGCTTGCGCTTCAGCGAAACTGCCGACGTTGGCGCGCACGCCGAGCGCACGGGCTCCGGCCGCTTCGATTTCTTTAACCACCGCCGCGATCTTTTCCGGGCTGCGGCCGTTGACTGCGACGCTCGCGCCCTCGCGCGCGAAGCGCGCCGCGATCGCGCGGCCAATGCCGGAACTGGAACCCGTAACCAGCGCGCATTTCCCTTTTAGCCGCATCGCGAGTCTCCCCCCGGCGGCGATTTATCCGGCGCCGCCGGTGACCGGCCGTGGCTATTACGGCGCGGCAAAAATTATGCGCGGCGAAGGACCGGCAGAACTTCCACCGCGAAACGTTCGAGCGAACGCTGCGCCTTGTCCGGCGCCAACCCCGGCAACTGCATGCTCAGGATTATCTCCGTCATCAAGTTGGTTCCCGCAAGCTCAGCGAGTTTGGAAGCGACCAAATCCGGCGGACCCAGAATCGCGCCGCGCTTGATTCGATCCGCGTCCGGAACGATCCAGTTCTGATCCGGCCCGGCCGCCGCGCCGAGCCATTTGCCGTAAAGTTCCGCCTGGTACATCGCGGCCGCCTCGATATCGCGCCATGCGGCCTCCGGCGTGTCGGCGACATAGACGATACGGCTGTTCACGATGCTGAACTGCGCCGGATCGCGGCCCAACGCCGCCAACCGTTCGCGGTAGAGCGTTACTTCTTTCAGACCCAGATTGCAGGCGAAAGACAGCCCGTATTCGGCGCCGCGTTCGATTGCCCTGCGGGTCATCCCGGCCCACAGGATCTCCGGATGCGGCCGGCTAACCGGTCGCGGCAACACACGCACATCCTTGAACTGAAAATGCCTGCCCGAATGGCTGAAGCGTTCGCCGGTCCAGGCGCGGCGCAGAATTTCGATCGTCTCGAGCGTGCGGCTCAGCCGCGTTTCGCGCGAGACCTGAAAGCCGTCGAATTCTTCGGCGCGATATGCCGATCCGATACCCAGCCGCAGGCGGCCGTTGGAAATCACGTCGATTGCGGCCGCGTCCTCGGCCAATCGCAACGGATGATAAAACGGCGCGAGCAGCACGTACGTTCCAAGCGCGACGCGTTGCGTGCGCGCCGCCAGCGCGGCCAGCGTCGGCATCACCGCCGCAAGATAGCCATCATCGGTAAAGTGATGCTCGGTGACCCAGATCGAATCCAAACCCGACTGATCGGCGAACTCGGCCTGACGAAACATCGCCGCGTAGAACTCCGCCGGCGCCATCGCAAGTGCTGGCGGCATCCTGAAATCGAGCATATAACCGAATTTAATCGCCATCGCGCCGCCTCTTCGGGAAATCTGCGGGCACCATAGCGACAGCGGCATCAACCGGCAAGCACAGCCGCAATCCTCTGAATCCTCGCCGCAAAAGATAAATTCGATTCGTAAATGAGCGAATCGTCCGAGGTCGTGCGGATTGAAGCGAATTTCGCATCTTGCAAAATCGATCTCCCAACAAATGCCGCGTATCCGCCAATATTGCGCTATAAAGATATGGAGATTAGTCTAGACTCGTCATATCACCTGATTTTTGGTATTTTTACGTGATTGTGGGAAGTCAAGCTTGGACGAGATGAGGTGCGCGTGGCTGTGGGGGCGCAATTTCGCTGGTTGGTTACAGGAGGGTCGGGCTTCCTTGGCGTTCATTTGTGCCGATCGCTCAGGGCGCGCGGCCAGGAGGTAACGGCCTACGATATCGCGGATTTTCCCGCTGACGAGAAAATCGACGGAGTCGGCGTAATCGCTGGCGACGTGCGCGACGGCGACGCGCTCGGGCGCGCGCTGGCCGGCGTGGACTACGTCGTGCACGCGGCGGCGGCGCTGGCCTTGGCGGCGCCGGAGGAGATCGCGTCGGTCAATGCCGAAGGCACGAAGACCGTCCTCGAAGCCGCTGCGCGAGCGGG
Organism: bacterium; assembly: GCA_014896235.1. GTDB lineage: Bacteria > Desulfobacterota > Binatia > Binatales > Binataceae > JADMIL01. Next base: position 13,316 of record JADBKU010000018.1, read on the forward strand.
CGTCAAGCGCGTCGTTTATATCGGCACCACGGCAGTTTACGGAATGCCCCGGTTCCATCCGATCGGCGAGGATGCGCCGCTCGATCCGATGGGGCCTTATGGAATCGCGAAAGCGCGCGCCGAACAGTACTGCGTAGATGCGAAGGGCGTTGAAACCGTGCGCATCCGCCCAAAGAGCTTTATCGGCAGCGGACGGCTGGGCATCTTCCAGATTCTTTTCGACTGGATCGAGTCGGGAAAGAAAATTCCCGTGCTCGGCAATGGCGAAAATCGCTTCCAACTCATGGAGGTCCGCGATCTGGCCGACGCGGTCTGGCTGGCGGCCCTGAACGGTCGTCCGGGCGAGGTTTACAACGTCGGCGCGGCGGAGTTCGGCACGGTCAATCAGGACCTCGGCGCGCTGCTTGAACATGCGGGCACCGGCAGCCGCATCCTTCATTTGCCGTCGCGGCCGACCAAAGCGATTCTGGCGGCGCTGTCCGCGATGCGTCTGTCGCCCGTCTATCGGTGGGTTTACGACACCGCCGACCAGGATTCGTTCGTCAGCACTGAAAAGGCGCAGCGGGAACTGGGATGGCGGCCGCAATTCAGCAATCGGCAGGCGATGATCGCGACGTACGATTGGTATCTGCGCGAAGGGAAACGGATGGCGCAAATGACCGGCACGAGCCATCGCGTGGCATGGAAACAGGGCGCGCTGCGGCTGGTGAAGGCTCTCATGTAGCCGGCGCGGCTGTGCATGCGGGCGGCGCGCCGCGCGATTGACGCGCGCCGGTTCTGATTCAAGGCTGAGGAGGTTCGGCGATGACGACCAAAGTGGCGCTGTTTTGCGGCGGACGAGGCAGCGCGACGATAATCCGTGAATTTCTGCGGATGCCGGAAGTCGAACTGGCGCTGCTGGTCAACGCTTATGACGACGGACTGTCCACCGGAGCGCTGCGCGACTTCATTCCGGGGATGCTCGGTCCGTCGGATTTTCGTAAAAATTTTTCGTATCTGCTCGACCCGCACTCGAAAAATCAGTACGCGCTCAAAACGCTGATCGAATACCGCCTGCCGATGACCTTCAGCGCCGACGCCGCCGCGCGCATCCGCGACTTCGCTGAAACCGGCGCCCGCGACGGCATCGACCCGAAGATCGGCGAATTACTGGCGGCGCTCGATCCGCGCACGACCGTCGAAGTGCGCGGCCTGTTGAAGCAGTTTTTCGACTATGCCGCGGCGGGCGGACGTTCCTTCGATTTCCGCGATTGCGCGCTCGGCAACCTGCTCTTCGCCGGCGCCTACCTGCGCCAGGGCCGCAACTTCAACGCCGCGGGCGAAGCGATGAGCCGGCTGGTAAGCTCGCGCGCCGTGCTGGTCAACGTCAGCAACGGCGAAAACCGGATCTTGATGGCGCTCAAGGCCGACGGCGCGCTGCTCGCGCACGAGGCCGAAATCGTCGGCCCGCAGTCGCCGGCGCCGATTACCGGCCTATATTTTCTGCCGCAGCAGATTCCTGCGGAAGAACTCATGGCGCTGGACGGCCTCAGCCTCGAGCGCAAGCGCGAATGGCTTGCCGAGCGCGATTCGCCCCCGCAGCTTTCCGAGGAAGCGCGCCGCTTTCTGCGCGACGCCGACGCGATCGTTTACGGCCCCGGCACGCAGCATTCCTCGCTCCTGCCCAGTTACCGAATCGCCGCGCCGGCGCTCAAATCCTCCCGCGCGCGCATCAAGGCGTTGATCGTCAATCTCGCGCCCGATCACGATATTCAGAATTTCACCGCGAGCGGCCTTGCCGACGTGATGCTCGAATACGCGGGCGATCCGGAAAACGAGGCGCGCATCGTCACCCACATCCTGATTCAGCATCCGCGCCGCCGCGGTTCCGGCCCCTCGCTCGATCCGGGGGCGCTCGAGGGACGCACGGCCTGGCGCGGCGCCATCGTCGTGCCCGGCTCGTTCCGCAACGAGATTCTTCCGCAAGTCCACAACGGACGGGCGGTCGCGGGCGCGGTCGTCAACCTGCTCGAGCACGACGGCGCTCGCGAACAGCGTCCGTCGCTCGAAATTTTCTACGATCTCGCGCAGCGCCCGGCCGCCGGTCCGGCCCTCGTCGAAGAATTTCTCGAATTCGATTGGTGCGAACATTTTCGCCGCGTGGTGCTGCGCGTGCATGGCGCCGAACTGCCCGAGCTGCCGCCCCTGCCCGACCATCTTGCGATCGAGCGCTGGGGCGACGCCGGCGGCCGTTTCCCCGAAATCGGCATCGCCGCGGACTGGCTGCGCGCGGGCGGCGCCGACTATCTCGCGACCATCACCGGCGACGGCGAATACCGCTTGCGCGACATCGCCTTCGGCGTCAAAGTGCTCGAACAAAGCTCGTTCGGCGCCGTTTACGGCTCGCGCACGCAGAGCCGCCGGCAGTTCCGCCACTCCTTGCGTTCCGTTTACGGCGAAAAGGGCCTCGCCTACTTCGCCAGCTTCGCCGGCGCGTTTCTGCTGAGCGTCGCCTTCGCCGCCGGTTTCGGCGTGATCTTTTCCGATCCGCTGACCGGCTTCCGCATCTACCGCCGCCGCCGGATGGCCGGGATCGAGCAGGCGCTCGGCCGCGCGCGCCGCTCCGCCACGCCGACGACGATCACGCGGATGCTGGTGCGCAACCACGTCGAAATCGCCGAACTGCCGGTGCAATATCGGACCTTCGCCGGCTTTACCGATCCGCGCACGCGGCTCAAGCGCGGCATGAGCAACCTGCTCGGCCTGTTGCGATGACCGCCGCGCCCGCGTCGCCGCTCGCGGCGCGCAATTTTTTGTTCGATTTCGACGGCACCCTGGCCGATTCCGCCCCGCTCCACGCCGACGCTTTTCGCGCCGCGCTCGCGGTCGAGGCGCCCGCCGCGCTCGCCGGCTTCGATTACGAACCGCTCAAGGGATTGAACACGCGCGAGGCGTTCGAGCGGCTCGGCGTCGCCGGAGCGGAACGGCTGTCGCGATGCGTGGCGCGCAAGCGCGCCGCCTATCGCGACGCGGTGCGCGCCGGAGGTCTGCGCGCGTTCAGGGGCGCGCACGAATTGCTCGCCACGCTCCGCCGCGCCGGCGCGCGCAGCTACCTCGTCACCTCAGGCAGCTCCGCCTCGATCGCGCTCGCGCTTGAGCGGCTGGATCTCGCGTGCGCCTTCGCTGGAATTGTCGCCAGCGACGACGCCGCGCGCGGCAAGCCCGCTCCCGATCCTTATCTGGAATGCATGCGCCGCCATGCGCTCGACGCCGCCGGCTCCGTCGCGGTCGAAGACGCGCCGTCGGGCGTCGAATCGGCGCGCGCCGCCGGCCTCCGCGTGATCGGCGTGCACAATCCCATCGTCGCGCCGCTCGCCGATCGCTATTTTCCGACCCTGGACACGCTCGCCGCGGCGATCGCGGACGAACGCGCGCGACCGGCGCTGGCGCCCGGACCGCGCTATGCTTGACGCGATGAAGCTCTGCGCGCTCGTGCCCGCCGCCGGCCGCGGTTCGCGGCTCGGCCTGGATCGGCCGAAGATTCTCGCGGAAGTCGCGCCGGGCGTGACGATCCTGAGCGTCCTCAGCGGCAAGCTTCTGGCGATCGCCGACCATCTGAACATTATCGTCGCGCCCGACGCCGCCGATCTGATCGCCGCCGCGATCCGCTCCGGCCCCGGCGCGGATCGCGTCTCGACCGCGCTTCAGCCGGAGCCGCTCGGGATGGGCGACGCGATCTTTCGCGGCTACGACCGCTGGGCGTCAGCCGGCGCGATCATGGTCGTGTGGGGCGATCAGGTCTTCGTTTCCGCGGCGACCCTCGCCGCCGCCCGCGACGCCCATCGCGGCGCTCCGCGCACCGTCGTGATCCCCGTCGTGCCGCTCGCCGAACCGTACGTCGAGTACGTCTTCGACGCGGGCCGCCTCGTCGCGGTCCGCCAGACCCGCGAGGGCGATCGCTGCGCGCCCGGCGGACTCGGCGACGTCGGCGCGTTCGTGCTCTCGGTCGCCGGATTGCGCGATGCGTGGCTGGAATACTCGGCTCTCGCGGCGCGCGGCGGCGCCACCGGCGAGATCAATTTCCTGCCGTTCCTGCCCTGGCTCGCCGCGCACGGATGGACCGTCACGCCGCTGCCGATCGGCGACCCGCGCGAGGCGCGCGGCGTCAACACGCCCGCCGACCTCGAATTTTTCCGCGCCGAATTTTCCCGCGCCCCGGTTGCGAAAACCGGACGCTGATCCCAAACGAGGACGAATCAATCCGATGAGCGAAACCCTGTTGGTAACCGGCGGCGCCGGTTTTATCGGCAGCCATCTGTGCGAACTGCTGCTCGCCCGCGGCTATCGCGTGCGCGCCCTCGACAATCTGATTTACGGCCGCCGCGAATGGGTTCCGCGCGCCGCCGAATTCATCGAGGCCGACATCACCGACGTATCCGCCTGCCGCCGCGCGGCCAGCGGATGCGCGGGCGTGTTCCACATGGCCGCGATGTCGCGCGCGGCGCCGTCGCTCGAAGCGATCGACGAATGCACGCGAAACAATATCGTCGGCACGCAGAACGTCCTGATCGCCGCGCGCGAGGCCGGCGTGCGCAAAGTCGTTTACAGCGGCTCTTCGACCTACTACGGCAACCAGCCAGGCCCGCATCGCGAATCGATGCGTCCCCAGTTCCTCAATTTCTACGCGCTGAGCAAGTACGCGGGCGAGGAGTACTGCCTGCTCTTCGATCGCGCGCTGGGCCTGCCCGCGATCGTCCTGCGCTACTTCAACGTTTACGGCCCGCGCCAGCCCGAACAGGGCGCCTACGCCCTTGTGCTGGGCGCGTTCCTGCGCCGATGGCGCGACGGAAAGACGCTTGAAATCCACGGCGACGGCTCGCAGCGCCGCGATTTCATCCATGTTCGCGATATCGCCGAGGCGAACCTCGCCGCGTATCTGAGCCCCGCCCGCGGCTTCGCGCTCAACGTCGGCAGCGGCGAAAACATCTCGGTCAAAGAGCTTGCCGACATGATTTCGCCCGACCAGGTCCACGCGCCGCGCCGCGCCGGCGACGCCGAGGTCACCCTTGCGGATATTTCGCTGATCAAGGCGACGCTCGGATGGCGGCCGCGGGTGAGCTTCGCCGACGGCCTTGCCGAATTGAAACAGGCGATTCGCGCGGCCGGATGATCCGTTCGGCCTGGACGCTGCGGCGCTATTCGTCGTCCAGACCTTGCGCAGCCGGATCGGAGCTGAAATCGGAACCGCTGCTCGAGCGGAAAAAGCCGTCGTCAGGCGCATTGCGGGCGATCCCAACGCAGAATGGATTATCGCTCCGTTCCGCGGCGCTCCAGCTCGGCGCCCGGTTCAGGAGCACGCCCGCGAGCGTCGCCGCCGCGATCGCGATCAGCATCGCCGCGCCCACGCCGGGCGCTGACGCCGTGCGCCGCATTCGTTTCAGGCCACGCTTGCCGTGCGAACCGGAATTTGTGGACGCCATCGCCTGATGTCCTTCGCAAGCCGAATTTTTTCAATCCCTCTTTGACGCCCCGGCTTCCGGCGCGTCATCGCCGCGGCTTGACTTCGAACGCCTCGGCCAGCAATTCGTACGACCTCCGGCGCGCCTGATGGTCATGCACGATCGTCACCACCATCACCTCATCCACGCGCAGCTCCTCCGCCATCGCGAGGATTCCCGACCGCACCCGTTCGGGCGCGCCGGCGAAATATCTTGGCCATTCGCCGCTGTCGAAATCGCGCGGTTCCGGCGCCGGCCCAAGTTCGGCGATCGCTTCTTCGGGCGTCGGGATGGGCCGCACGTCGCCCTGCCGGATGCGGCGGCGGAACAGCCGCGCGCTCATCAGCAGCCGTTCGGCTTCCGCGTCGGTATCGGCGCAGACCGCGCCCAGCGCCAGAATCGTATAGGGATGCGCCAGGCGCGCCGACGGCGCGAAATGGCGCTGATAATGCTCGATCGCCGTGCGCGTCGAGCGCTGATCGATAAAATGGGCGAACGCATACGGCAATCCCAACTGCGCCGCCGCCGCTCCGCTCCACGGACTCGAACCCAGCAGCCAAAGCTCCGGACCGCCGGGAGTCGCCGGAGAAATCGCGATGCGGCTGAACGGATGCTCGGGCGGAAAACCGTCGCCGAGCCACGCCGCCAGCTCAACCAGTTGCTGGCCGAAATCGTCCGGCATCGGACCGCGCGTGCGCTCGCGCCGCAGCGCCAGCGTATCGAGCGGCGTGCCGCCGGGCGCGCGGCCCACGCCCAGATCGATCCGTCCGGGGTAGAGCGCGTGCAGCACGCGAAAGACCTCGGCCGTCTTGAATGGACTGTAATGCGGCAGCATCACGCCGCCCGAACCGACCCGGATGGTTTTCGTCTCGGCGGCGACGCGCGCGATCAGCACTTCCGGCGCGGGACTGGCCAGCGCCGCGATCGCGTGATGCTCCGCGATCCAGTAGCGCTCGTAGCCGAGTTCGTCGGCCAGCCGCGCCAGATCGATCGTGTTGCGAAACGCGTCGGCCGGCGTGAGTCCCGCCGGCACCGGCGACTGATCGATGACCGATAGCTTCACGCCCCGCCCTGCCTCATACCATTTCATCAGAATCGCCGCCGATCGAAAAGCGCCGCGCCTTATTCGGAGCGAAGCGCGCAGGCGCGGGTCGGCGGTTCGCTTCCGCCAGGCTGGCTCGCGGCGATCTTCGCGGGCGATACGATCAGCCGCTCCGGATCGATCCGCGTCTTCAAATAGGTGCGCACCGCTTCCGCCCGCGCCCGCCCCAGTCCGGGCAAATCGGCGGCGGATACTTTCATGTTGGCGACCAGCAGCTTTTCCATCTCGGCCGGCGGCAGCGATTTCGCCATCCCGAGAAAATCGCGCGGCTTGTCGGGAATATCCGCCGCCTTGTACACCTGCTTGAGATACTTGTCGTATTCGCCGGTCGTAATCTGGAGATCGTCGAGGTTCACGTTCTCCTGTCCACTATCCTCGGCCTTGCGCTTGCGCACCAGGTAATCGACCTTGGCCTCGCACAGTCCCGGTTGGTCCAGCGACGGATCGACCACGCCGGTGATGTTGAGCTTCAAGGCGGAGCGCTGTTTGAGCGCCGCCGCTACCTCGTCGAGTTTCTTGCGATCGTCCGCGTTCAGCCGCGCGAAGCCCGGCTTGAACCCCACGTACGACAAGCCCTCGGCGCTGCCGCCGCCCGGCAGCGCCGAGGCCAGCAGTTTGAAGGGCGAGGTGATCGCCTTCATGATCAGGTTCTTGAAGGCGTACCAGATGACGCTGCCGAGGCTGAATTGCGGATTGTTGAGCGACCCCGAAACGGGAATGTTCAGATCGATCCGGCCCTGCGAATCCTTCAAGATCGCAACCGCCAGCCGCACCGGCAAATTGTAAACGCTCGGCTGCGGAACCTTGTCGCCAAAAGTGAGCTGATCGATCCGGATATGGTTCTGCGCGGTCAGATTGCGCTGGTCGAGCAGGTAATGCACATCGACGGTCAGCGTGCCCTGGGTAATTGGATAGCCCGTGTATTTGGCCGAATATGCGGAAAGGTCGGGCAGTTCGATGCCATTGGCCTTGGCGGTGATATCCAGATACGCCATCGGCGCCAGCGGGCTAACCGCGCCACTGATGCTGATCGGGGCGTTGCGGTTGACCATTCCGTTCAATGACACGTCCGCGGGCTTGGTCGAATCCGTGCCAAACTCGCCGATTTTGCCGGTCAAATCGGTCAAGTCCGCTGAATAGTTCGGCCGAATGAAGTTGTCGGTGTAGTTCGCTTCCCCGCCAGCCAGCACGATCTCGCCAATCCTGATGTCGGCCGGCAGCGGCTTCGGCGGCGCGGCAGGCGCCTGCTGACCGGCGCCCGCCGCTTGCGGCGCCGGCGCGGGGGGCGGACTCGGCGCGGGCGCAGCCACGGTTCCGTGCGCGCGCGTCAGCGAAGTCGGCGCCGCCTGCGGATTCGCCATGATATCGCTCAGGTTGAGCTTGCCGTCGCGATTCAGAATGACGCGCGCGTAAAAGTCGTCGAAGGCGATCGCGCCCAGATGAATGCGCGGCTTTCCTTCGCCCATCGCAAAATCGATTCGCTCGAACCTGAGCGCGCGCCAGCGCGCGAACAGATCGCGCGTCAGCTTGTCGAGCATCCGCACGTCGCCGAGCGTCACGTCGCCGCGATAACTGATCCGCATCGCGCGCCGCTCCTGCGCGACGCGCACCGCGCCGCTGCTGCTGAGCATCGCGCGCGCGACAACCGCATTCATCCGCGCCGCCAGCACGGCGTTGGCCGGAGTCAGATCGAGGCGCCGCGTCACAACCCGCAAATTCGCCTTGAGCGGCTTGACCGCGGCGTCGCCCGTGATTTTGAGCGTGCCGCGCCGGTTGACGGTCGCGCCGATCGCAACGCCGAACGGTTTGGCGAAATTGCTGGTGACGTCTTTCAGATCGATATTGAGCGGCGCGATCGTCGCCCGCAATTCCGGCCGCTCGGTTTCGTCGCGCAGGGTGATCGCGGTTTTGTCGAACGCGACCGTCTTTATCTGGAATTGCCATTGCGGCGCTTTCGCCGTTGGCATGGCGGGCTTCCTTGCCGCGCGCCGCCGCTCCGGACGGCGCGGCGCGCGTGCGCGGCGCGGATGCGGACGGCCCCGGCGCGCTACGTGCGATTCGCTTTGCGTCGATTTGAGCAGCGACTCGAGGTTCAACCGGCCGCGCCGATCGCGAACGACCTCGACGCTGATTCCGTCCGTGCTCAGGCGATCGACGGTCGCCTGATGGGCCTGCAGGTCGGCCATCGCAAGTTGCGCGCCGATGCTCGTCCATCGGATCGGCTGCTGGCCGCGCTCTGGAAGCTGGATTTCAAAGCCGTCGAGCGACGCCTGCGCAGGCTCGACGTGAAGGTTGAACTTGCCCGGCGCATAGTCCGCTTTGACATTGGCGCTGGCGTTGACTTTGCCGGCCGCGATTTTGCCCGCAAGGATCGACTGCGCGAATCCCTGTAAGGCGGGAACGTCGATCTGCGACAGCGTTAGCTGGGTCGTCGCCGCGGAGCCTGCCAAATCCAGCGCGCCCTTTGCCGCGATCGCGCCGCCGCCGCTCAGCGTTGCGCCAAAGCTGTAGGGAATCGGCGCGCCAGCGCCGAGATGAAAATCGCTGACGTGCGCCGCGATCGATTGCATCGCGGTATTGACCGGCGCCGGCATCTGATTGTCCTGCAGGTTCACAGCGCCGTTGGTCACGTCGATCGAAACGACCTGCAAATCAAGCGCGGCTTTGCCTGGAGCGGCTGGCGCTCCGGCTTGAGCAGGCGGCGCGGGGGCGCCAGATGGCGCCGCGGGCGCGGCCTGGACCAGGGATGGATTTGACGTGACGGGACTGGCGCCGACCGCCACAGCCGGAGCACGCATGGCAGCTCCCGGGGGCGGCGCCGGACTCGAGGTGGCGCCAGATGGCGCCGCTGGCGCAGGCGTGAACCCGACGCCGGCCGCCGGCGGCGTCGATTGCGGCGGCGCTTCGCTCGAAGACGCCAGTCGCGAAAAATTCGTCGTTCCATCGGCGTTGAGCGTCAAACTGGCCTTTAAGCCATCCAATTTAATCGCCGCCAGGTGCACATAATTGTGGAGCGGCTCGACGTTGTTAAGCACCACCAGCAGTCGATTGAATCCGACCAGCGGCTGGCCGGATTGATCGCGTACGTCGAGCTGATCGAGCCGCACCCTGCCCCCGATTCGAATTTGCGGGCCTTGGGTCGCTTGAACAAAATGAATCAGCAAATAGGTCGATAACGCGCCATGCGGCATCGTGATCGGCAATTTGCGCGGAACATAGGCAAGATACTTCGAGATTTCGAGCGAACGCAGGTTTAGAACAAGTTCAGACTCCGGCTCGGCGCCGAACGGCCGCGCCGTGCCCGCCATCGCCAGCTTGCTTCCATCGACGACCATCGCCACATACGGCTTGACGTAAACCTTCACATACGCGGGAAGATTCGCGATAAACGGCACGTCGATCCGGAGATTCTGAACCGTATGGCGCTGGCCGAGCACCTGGTCGTCAAAATTGATAGCGCCGCCGCTGATTTGAATATTCGAAACCGAGAAATGGAACGGCTTGCTCGGTGGCGAGGCCGCCGACGCGGGCTTGGGCGGCGGGATCAAATCCGAAAAATTGAAGGTGTTCGGCGCGGTTCGGACGATATTTATCGTCGGATTCGTTATCGCGACCTCCTCAACGACCGGGGCGAGGCGCCACAGCGAATTCCAGGAGGCCTCGACGCCCAAGTGACCGATTTCAACGAAGGCGCCGCCGCCACTGCGCCTGGCGACCGCGAGCTTGTCGATTTCCAGGCGCAGACTGTACGGATTGAACGCGATTTCGCCCACGCCGACTTGCCGCTTGAGGCTTTTCGCGACCGATCCGGTCAGTACATGCCGCAGGATTGCGGGAACGCCGAAAAAGCCAAAGCCGGTATAAATCACCAGCGCGGCGACGATTCCGATCGTCCATCGGCGAACGCGCCGCGATTCAGGCAATCGTTTCGCTTTTTCGCTCGCGCGCCGGAAGATTTCTCGTAATGCCACTGGATTTTTTCATGACGCTCCGCCAGGGAGCGCCCTCCTTTCCGGTCCGGCCGCGCGACAATCGTACAGAAAGGCCTATGCGCATTGTCGGCATACCATAGGGAATTGAGCGCAATCCACCCGCGCAATGCCGCGGGTTTGCCGATAGCGCAAAATTGATTCGGTCCTCGTAATGCCGCTGGTTGCAGCCGTCAGGAGTCCGTTTGGGAAGGAATTTATTGAGGATTTGCGACCATTTTCCGCGCTTGATTTTTTTTTCGGCGCGGCGATGAATAATTCGGCCGAGGCCTCGTCGAATAGTATTGGAAGCGGTAGCCAAGGCCGCTCCCCGGTTGCAACCTCCTCCCTGCAGTCGGGGCCGTCCGCCGCAAACGGACGGTGAAAGGCGGGCGTTAAGGAGACTCCCCCCTCCTTCAACGACCCGCCTTTTTTCGCTCTATTCACTTAAACGAATGTTTTTTGCATTATGAAATTCAATTAGCCGCGTCGGCGTAAATCAAAAATCGTAAGAGCCGATCGATATCTTCGAGCGTTCGCTCGGCGCGCTCCAGCGGCGCCAATCGGCGCCATTTGGCGCACCGGCCGTCCCGTTGATGACCGCGCGGCGTCCGCCCTTGACATGCCGATGAGCCGCCGTCATAGCTTGACGCGCGATGAAATCGTGGCGGCGATGCTTGATTATTGTGCCGGTGCTGGCGGGACTGGCCTCAGCGTTACTTCTCAGTTGCGGCGGAGGCGGAAGCAGCGGCATAACGCCCACGATCATCCCAACTTCGCTCTTTGCGGTCTTCGTCTGTTCGGGAGCGCCGCCCACGCCGACACCCACGCCAACGCCAACCAAGGGCGCAACCAAAACGCCAACGCCCACGCCGACGCCGCAATGTTCGCCGGTTACGTCCGCGTCGATCTGCATACCGAATACGAACAACGCGTTCTGCCAAACCGCGCCAACGCCGCCTACGTCGCTCCAGTTCAACGCGCAAGGCGCCTTTACCACCCATAATCCCAAAGAGCCGTACAAATACCGCGACGTTACGAACAGCTCGGCATGGAATCCGTTCCCCGAGAGCGGAGATATCACGGCGCTGCTGAGCTACGTAACGAATGGCGTGTTCGTCGCGCTGCAGCCGGTCGGTTCCGCGGGATGCGCCTGCTTTAACGTGACCGACGCCGGAATTCCCAGCCAAAGCGTGCTGGTTGGAGTTAACCAGGACGTATCGAACTGCGCGTTCACCTGTCCACAGATTCCCACGCCCACTCCGAAGGCGAGCGCTTCCGCCACGCAAGATTCGCGCTTTGCGCCTTAGATTGAAGAGCGCAGGCATCGGAATCGCCGCCTTGGCCAGGTTTGTCATGTCCGCCGTCCGGCAAGGCAAAAAAATGGCGCAACCTGCGGATTTATTGTTAAAAACCGTTGGCGTCGCGATGCTGTTTCGATTTGACTCCACGTATCGCCGCCGATAGTGTCGGCCATTGCGGCAACGATGGAACGGCAAGCCAGGCGCGAGCAGGTATTGCATCACGCGAAGCACATCTTCGCGCGCAAGGGATACCATCGCACCAACATCGCCGACATCATTTCGCGGGCGCGGATCGCGCGCGGAACCTTTTATCTCTATTTTCAGAACAAGCGCGACATTTTCGAAGAGTTGCTGTCGCAAACGCTGCGCGAGCTGCGCGAACGAATTCAGCGCCTGCGGGTTGGCCCCGGCCAGCCGAATCCCGCCGAGCAATTGCGCGCCAATTTGCGGCGGGTGCTCGCTTTCGTGCTTGACGAACGCGAATTGACGGACATTCTGCTCAATCATTCGACCGGTTTCGATCGGGAGCTTGACGAGCAAATTGTGGATTTTTATGAGCGCGTCACGGATCAGATCCAGCGCTCGCTCGATCTCGGCATCGAAATGAACCTGGTGCGGAAATGCGACACGCGGGCGGTCGCCTATTGCATCCTGGGGGGCATCAAGGAAATCGTCGGCCAACTATCGCGCAACCAGCGCGACGACGTCGCCGTCCTGGCGGAGGAGATTCTTGATTTCGGGCTGCGCGGCGTCGCTCGTCCGGAGCTGCTCCAGACGGTTGTCAAGGAAGCGGCGGCCGGCGGTTGTCAGGCAAGCGCAGCCGGCGCGGAGACGACGGCGGAGGCGGGCCATTTTTTTCGTCCGAAATTAGACTGACATGTCAGTTCTAAAAGGCGACAGCCGAACGCATGGCCGGCGGCGCGCCGCCGCGACCGCCAACGGCAAAACGCATCCGCGCCGCGCGCTCGCGTTCTACGACGTTGACGGCACCTTAATCGATTTGAATCTGCTCCACTCGGCGCTTTTCGTTTTCGGCAATATCGGCGAATGGAGCGGCCGAATCGGCTATCTCGCCAGCTTCGCCGCGAGACTGCCGTCGCTTTATCTCGCTGAACGCCGCGATCGCTATCTGCTCAATATCGCGCTTTTCGAGGCCTTCAAGGGCGTCTCCCGCGATCGCCTGTTTTCGCTGGGCGAGGAATATTGCGATCGCGTGATGATCGGCCATCTCTATCCGCGCGCCGCCGAACTTATTGAAGCGAACCGCGCGGCGGGGCTCGAACCGGTACTGGTGACAGGCTCGCCGGATTTTATCGTCGCGCCGTTCGCCGAGCGGCTGGGCATCAAGTCGTGGGCCGCGAACCGGCTGGTCTTCAGCCGCGGGCGAGCCACCGGACGCCTGCACGCGCCGGTGATGGCTGGCGACGCCAAAGCGGAATGGTGCGCGGAATATTGCGCGCGCCACGGAGTCGGACTTGCCGATTGCTGGGGCTACGCGGATTCCCATTACGACCTGCCGTTTCTGGCCGTGATGGGGCATCCGGTTGCGGTCAATCCCGACCGGCGCCTGGCGGCGATCGCGGCCGCGCGCCAATGGCCGTTGCTTCGTTTCGATAAGGGGGAACCGCGGCGCACGCTGGGCGGAATCGACCGCGCCGCGGTCGGCGAATGGCTTGAGAGGAAACTTAATGGCGCGGCCTGAAGCGAAACTCAAGGAACTTAAGCCGGCGGACCTGAAGCGCGAGGTGGGATCGCGGCGCGATCTAGTGGTGACGCTCAGCCGCCGTTCCGAGCCGCGGCTGATCGCCTACGGCGACGAGTTTCTGTACGAAAAGCTGCCGGCGGGAACGCGCGTCGTCTATCCCCCGCCGCCGCTCGACGCGCTGCCCGATCCGGACACCGCGATCCGCTACGCCCTGCTCCATCCGCTCAACGCCGATCCGCTGTTCGCGCAGCTCAATCCTAACATGCGCGTCACCATCGCGATCGACGACATCAGCCTGCCGCTGCCGCCGATGCGCCGTCCCGATATCCGCGAACGGCTGCTCAACCAGGTGCTGCAAACGCTGGCGGATTACGGCGTCGATGACGTTCATCTGATCGTCGCCACCGCGCTCCATCGCCGGATGACCGAAGCGGAAATCCGCCGGATGGTGGGCGAGCGCGCTTTCAAGCAGTTCTGGCCGGAACGGCTCTACAACTTCGACGGCGAGGATCGGGCGAACCTCACGATGCTCGGCAAGACCGATCATGGCGAGGAGGTGTGGCTGTCGCGACGCGCGGCGGAATCGGATTTGCTGATTTATCTGAATATCAACCTGGTGCCGATGGACGGCGGGCATAAATCGGTCGCCGTCGGACTCGCGCCCTATCAAAGCCTGCGCCACCATCATAATCCCGCCACGCTTCGCGACAGCCACTCATATATGGACCCGACGCGCTCGGCGCTGCATAGTTCGGCGAACCGGATGGGCCGGATAGTCAATCGCGAAGTGAATGTATTTTCGATCGAGACCGCCGTGAATACCCAGATGTACGGCGGGATGCTCGACTTCCTGCAAAAGAATGAAGATCGCTTCAGCGACTGGGATCGGATGCGGCTCAAGGGCTTCCGCTGGACGCTCGGCGGAATGTCGAACGAATTGCGCCGCCAGGTGATGCATCAGTACGCGGCGCCATACGGGATGACGGGGGTGTGGGCGGGCGAGACCGAAACCGTCCATCGGCAGGCGCTGGCGCGGGTGTTCCAGCAGTACGCGGTTCCGGTAAAGGGACAATCCGACGTGCTGATCGTCGGCGTGCCCTATATCTGTCCCTACAACGTCAATTCGATCATGAATCCCGTCCTCGTGCAGTGCACCGGGATGGGCTACCTGTTCAACATGTACCGCAACAAGCCGCTGGTGAAACCCGGCGGCACGATGATTATCTGCCATCCGCTGCGCGACGAATTTCATCCTGAGCATCATCCGAGCTACATCGAATTTTTCCATCGATGCCTGGCCGAGACGACCGACTCGATCGAACTGGAAAAGCGGTTCGAAGCCGAGTTCGCGCGCAACCCGACCTATATCCACATGTACCGTTACGGACACGCCTATCACGGCGTGCATCCGTTCTACATGTGGTACTGGGGCGAGCCGGCGCGCCAGCACGTGGGGCGGGTGATCGCGGCCGGATGCCAGGAGCCGGAGGTCGCCGCCCGGCTGGGATGGGAGTCCGCGGACACGCTCGACGAGGCGATTGCGATGGCCACGTCCGAGCATGGACGGTCGGCGACAATTACCTATCTGCACTTGCCGCCGCTGGTGATCGCCGATGTCGAATAGGAACGGAGCTTCGTCCGGCGCGGGTCCGCGCCGCAACGGCGCATCCGCGCGCGCGGCGAGCGGCGCGATGCCGCCGCTCGCGGAAATTTTCGCCGGGCGGGAATTGCTGATTACGGGCGCGACCGGTTTTCTCGGCAAAGTGCTGATCGCGATTCTCCTGCGGCATCATCCCGAGCTCGCCCGGCTGCATCTGCTGATTCGCGGCGATCGCAAATCGAGCCATAACCGCTTCCGGCGCGAAATTCTCGAATCGCCCGCGCTCGGCCCCCTGCGCGAACATCTGGGCGCCAGCTTCGACCGCTATATCGAGGAGCGGGTCGCGATCGTGCCGGGCGACATCGCTGAACCGGGCCTGCTCAGCGACGAAGCGCCGGCGTTCGAGCGCGCGCATATCGACGCGGTCATCCATTGCGCCGGCCTGGTGAATTTCGACGCGTCGCTGGCCAAGGCGCTCGAAGTCAACGCCATCGGCGTCGAAAACGTGGTCGCCTTCTGCTGCGCGCGCGGCGCCGCCCTGCTCCACGTTTCGACCTGTTACGCGGCGGGCGCCGCCGACGGCCATCGCTACGAGGACGACATCCCGATCGACTGGCGGCCGAACGGCCGCAAGGGCTTCGAGCTCGCGCGCGAAATGCGCGACGCGCGCGCGGAAATCGCGCGCGTCGAGGCGGAAGCTTCCGATCAAGCGCGAATGGCGCAGTTCCGGATGGCGGTCGAGGCGGAATCCGCCGACGCGGACGACGAGCGCGGCCACGGCGAAAGCGGCGAGCGCGCGATCGACGCGCGGCGCAAACAATGGATCGAAGAACGCTTGAAGGAAGTGGGCAAGCGGCGCGCGCGGATGTGGGGCTGGCCGAACACCTACAGCTACACCAAGAGCCTCGGCGAACAGATTGCGCTCGCGGCGCGCGACCGCATCGCGGTGACGGTGGCGCGGCCGTCGGTGATCGAAAGCGCGCTCGCCGATCCGATTCCCGGATGGAACCAGGGCGTCAACACCAGCGCGCCCCTGACCTATCTGTCGGGACGCGGCTATCGCTTCTATCCAGCGCGGGGCGACCTGGTGCTCGACGTGATTCCGGTCGATCTCGCCGCGCACGCGATGGTTCCGATTCTCGGCGCGCTGTTGAGCGGCCGGCACAAGCCGATTTACCAGCTCTGCACGTCGGACGTGAATCCGCTGCCGATGCGCCGCCTGGTGGAATTGACCGCCCTCGGCAATCGGCGGGAGCATCGCCGGCAGGGCGGGCCGATGGGCAAGCTCGCGCGCCATCTGGAAGCCGTCATCGTTTCGCATCAGACCTACGAACTGGTCAGCCAGCGGCTGCCGGCGTTGCTGAAGAGCGCGGCGGCGGCGGCGGAATCGGTGATGGGCGATCGTCCGGCGGCGCGCAAAATCGCCGAGCGGGTCGAACGGCTGGTCGCGGACACGGAACTGGCGCGCTCGCTGGTCGAAGTCTATCTGCCGTATATCCAGGACCTGGTTTATACCTTCCACGGGCGCAATATCCGCGAGCTGTACCGGGAACTTAAGCCGGCCGACGCGCGCGCCCATCCGTTCCATCCCGAGCGCATCGATTGGGCCGACTACTGGATCAACGTCCATCTGCCGGGATTGCGCCGGCATATTTTCCCGCAGCTCGAATTGCATACGCGGGCGCGGCCGCGCGGCGGTTTCCGCTTCCGCACGCTGGTCGAGATGCTCGACCGGGCGGCCGAACGCTACGGCGCGCGGCCCGCGCTCGAGGCGCGCCTGCCGTCGGGCCAGCGCGCGGGCATGACCTATCGCGAACTCCGCGATCGCGCGTATCGGGCGGGCCTGATGCTGGCGTCGCGCGGGGTCGAACCGGGCGATCGCGTTCTGCTGATTGCGGAGAATTCGCCCGAGTGGGTGATCGCATACTTCGCGATAATTTACGCCGGCGCGATCGCCGTACCGCTGGACCATCTAATTGCGCCGGAAGAACTGGGGCCGATCGCGCGCATCGCCGAACCGGGCGCCGCGCTGGTTTCCGCCGGATGCGCGAAGCGGCTGGGCGCGGCGATCAGCGCGGCGGCGCCGGGAATCGCCGAGCTAGGACTGGACGAGCTGAATCGGCCGTTCATTCTCAGCGCGAAAGCGAAGACTCCGCCCGCGCTCGAGCGCAAATCGATCGCGTCGATCGTTTTCACCTCCGGCACCACCGGCGCGCCCAAGGGCGTGACGCTGACCCACGGC
Organism: bacterium; assembly: GCA_014896235.1. GTDB lineage: Bacteria > Desulfobacterota > Binatia > Binatales > Binataceae > JADMIL01. The sequence continues at coordinate 30,714 of JADBKU010000018.1, forward strand.
AACTTCACCGCCGAAATTGCGATGCTGGCGCGGGTGTTCACGCTCGGCGCCGACGACGTCGTGCTCTCGCTGCTGCCGCTGCACCATACCTTCGAGTTCACCTGCGGGATGCTGTTGCCGCTGGCGAGCGGCGCGCGGATCGTTTACCCGCAGGGCGTGGACGCCGCGAGCCTGTCTCGCACGCTGGCCGACGTGCGGCCGACCGCGCTGGTGGGAGTGCCGGCGCTGTGGGAGGCCGTGCACCGCCGCATCATGGACGAAGTCGAAGCGCGCGGGCCTTTCGCGCACGCCGCGTTCGAGCGGATGCGCGATCTGAATCGCCGGCTCGACGAAGATTACAACTTCAATCTCGGCACGCTGCTGTTCCGCCCGGCGCATGCCGCATTAGGCGGACGGCTCAAGCTCGCGGTGAGCGGCGGCGCGGCGCTGCCGCAACGGGTCGCGCGCTTTTTCAACGAAATCGGCATCCGGCTGCTTGAAGGCTACGGCCTGACCGAATCGGCGCCGGTGCTGAGCGTCGCGCGGCCCGACGAACCGCTGGTTCCAGGGTCGGTCGGCAAGCCGCTGCATAACGTCGAGGTCAAATTGGCCATGGCCGAGGGCGGCGTCGGCGAGATTATCGCGCGTGGGCCGAACGTGATGGCGGGCTATTACCGCAATCCCGCGGCGACCGCCGAAGTGCTGCGCGACGGCTGGCTGCATACGGGCGATCTCGGCCGTTTCGACGAAGACGGACGGCTCTATATCGTCGGCCGGGCGAAGGACGTAATCGTCGATTCGGGCGGCAACAATATCTACATCGACGAGCTTGAAGAGGCGTACGGCCACTCGCCGTTCCTGAAAGAGCTGGCCGTGGTCGGATTGCGCGCCGGCCAGGGCGAGCAGGTCGCGGCGCTGGCCGTTCCGGCCTACGCGCGCGGCGAAAGCCGGCGCGCCGTCGAGGACAAGCTGCGCGCGCATTTCGAAAAAGTCGGCGCGGCGCTCAGTCCGCACAAGCGCATCCGCATCCTGCGCTTCACCGACGCCGAGCTGCCGCGCACGCGCACGCGCAAGGTGCGGCGCGCCGAGGTCGCGGCGATGCTGCGCCGGATGGTGGACAGCGACGAGCGCGAGCGCGGCGCCGTCAGCGCGGAGGTCGAACCGTGGCTGGCGCAGGCGCTGGCGCAGGTCGCGAGCGGCGGCGCGGAAATCACGCCGGCGACGCGGCTGATCGAAGACCTCGGATTGGATTCGCTGGCGCTGGCCGAACTGGCGGAGCATATCGCCGTCAAATCGGGCCGCGAGCTCAGCGCGGAGGAGCTTTCGAACGTCGCGACCGTCGCGGAGTTGCAGCGAATCGCGGGCGAAGCCGGCAATCGCCCGAAGCTGCCGTCATATGCGCGCTTCGCGAAACCGTACACAATCGAACTGCCGGCGCCGTTGCGGCGGCTGGGCGAGGCGGCGCTCCGGCGATCATTCGACGCGGCGGTCGACCGCTGGCTGAAGCCGCTCGTGATGGGCGCCGGGAATATTCCGGCGAACCGCAACGTGCTGGTCGTGGCGAACCATTCGAGCCATCTCGATTTCGCGCTCGTCGGCCACGCGTTGGGAGCGATGGGCCGCAACCTGGTGGTGCTCGCGGCCAAGGATTATTTCTTCAACACGCCGGCGCGGCGAACGCTCGCGGCGAACTTCACGCGGCTGATCCCGTTCGACCGCGAACGCGCACAGCTCGAATCGCTCGACGAGGCGCTGGCGGAACTGGCGGCAGGCCGCAGCGTGCTGATGTTTCCCGAAGGCACGCGCTCGCCCGACGGCCTGATCCACGAGTTCAAGAGCGGCGCGGGCTACCTTGCGTTGCATAGCGGATGCGACGTGCTGCCGATCCGAATCGACGGCACGCATGAGGTGCTCGGCAAGGGCCAGCTTCTGCCGCGGCGCCATCCGGTGGAAATTCGCATCGGGCGGCCGATCGGAGCGGAGGAACTGCGCGGCCTCGCCCGCGACGGCGAAAGCGCGGGCGCGTATCGCAAGCTCGCCGAGCGGATGCGCGACGCAGTCGTCGGCCTCGGCGCGCGCCCGGCGAAGCGCATCAAACCTTTGGCGGCGATCGCCGGGCCTTCCAGCGACGCGGCGGAAATAGCCGCCGCGCCCGGCGAACGCGCCCGCGGCCGTCGTCCGGCGCGCCACGCGAAAGGTTGAGCGGCGCACGGCGCATCATGAACATGTCCCGCGCAATCGCGCTCGCAGTGGCCGCCGTGCTGGCCGCATCGATCGCGCCGCCAGCGCATGCGTGGGATTCGCGAACGCATCGCCTGATCACGCGGCTGGCGGTCGACGCGCTGCCCGCGGGATCGCCGCGCGCGACGCTTGCGGCCAACGAAGCGCGACTGCAGGAGGCGTCGGTCGCGCCGGACGAAGTCTTGCGTCCGCTCTATGGCAAGTCCGAAGCGATCAAGCACTATCTGGATCTCGAATACTACGGCGCCGATCCCTTCGCGGCGCTCAATCCCGATATTCATGTGATGGAACGGGAGTACGGATGGCGCACGCTGGAGCAATCGGGCACGCTGCCGTGGACGATCGAGGAAGAGTCGGCCGATCTCGCGAACGCATGGCGCGGCGGCGATTGCGCGAATGCGATCCAGACCGCCGGCTACCTGGCGCATTACGTCGGCGACGCGACCCAGCCGCTCCATTCGACCACCCACTTCGACGGCTACGCGCAAGATCGCGGCGTCCATCGGCGCTTTGAGAGCGCGGTCGATTACAACGTCTGGCGCATCGAGCAGATGGCTCGCCCGGAAGTTCAGCTCGCGCCGATCGTGTCGCCGTGGGACGCGGCTATCGCGGAACTCCGCGAGAGCCATCCGCTGGTACAGGCGGTAATCAACGCCGACCGTACGGCGCGCGCGGAAACCGGACTTCGGCGCGGGGCCTATTTCGATCGCGTGTTGATGGCCGAGGAGGCGCCGATGGTCGCGCGCCAGATAGCGATCGCCGCTTCAACGCTCGGTTCGATCTGGCGATATGAATGGACGCAGGCCGGCCAACCGTCTGCATGCGCGGAATAGTCGCGCGCTTCTGGACCGGCCGGGCGACGGTTAGAATATCAGTGGACGGATAGCGCGGTTGAGAACGTAAATCGCGCCGCCGCATCGGATTGGAAATTTTGGCGCTGATGGACTGGTGGACCCGGAAAGACGACGATCGGCCGCGGCCGACCCGCGGCGATATTCGCCCGTCGGTGAGCGAAATCACCGGCTATCTGCTGGTCGGCGAATACCCGCGCGTCGCCGATATCGAATGGCTCAAGCGCGAGCATCGCATAACCGCGATCCACAATCTTCAGGACGACGAGGATTTGCGCATCAACGCGCTCGATATCGCCGCGCTCGAAGCGGCCGCCGCCCGGCACGGAATCGCGTATACGCGCACGCCCATCCATGACGGCAGTTCCGACGATGTCGCGCGCAGGCTGGAAGCGGCGCTGGCGGACTTGCACGCGCTGGTCGCCGGCGAGCGGCGCGTATATCTGCACTGCAACGCCGGCTTGAATCGCGCGCCGACGCTCGCGATCGCATACTTGCGAGCCTATCGCGGAATGTCGCTCGAAGAGGCGCTGGCGCTGGTCAAAGCGCGGCGCGCATGCGGGCCGTTCATGACCGTGCTCGAAAATCATTTCGGTCCGCGCCACCTCAAACCCTCAGCGTAGCCGGCCGCGGCGCCGCAGATGGCGAGTCAACGGATTCTCCGCGGATGCGCATGGGGCGTTCATCTACTGACCGCGTCGGGCGCGGCGGCGGGGTTGATAGCGATCGACCGCACGACGCGCGCGGACTGGCGCGGCGCGTTTATCGCGATGGCGGTCGCGGTCGCGATCGATTCTTTCGACGGGCCGCTGGCCCGCGCGCTTCGCGTACGCGAACGCATCCCCGTCTTCGACGGCGCGACGCTCGACAATATCGTGGACTATCTCAATTACGTCGCGGTTCCCGCCTTCCTGATGCTGCGGGCGAAGCTGCTGCCGGCGGGAAACGTCGGAACGATACTCGCCGCGTTCGTGATGATCGCGAGCGCATACGGCTTCAGCCGGACCGACGCGAAGACCGAGGACAACTACTTCCGCGGCTTCCCGTCTTACTGGAACCTGGTCGCGCTCTATATTTTCTGCCTCGGATTTTCACGCACGGCCAACGGCGTCATCGTCGGCGCGCTGGCGCTGATGGTGTTCGTTCCAATCAAATATATTTATCCGAATCGCACCGAGCTGATGCGTCCGCTGACCCTCACGCTCGCCGCGATATGGGGCGTCGCCACCGTCGCGATGCTGCCGATGCTGCCGAAACATAACGATCTTCTGCTTTACACCTCGCTCGCCTTCGTCGTTTACTATTTCGCGATGTCATTCGCCCTTCACGTTCATCCGGCGCGCGTCGCCGCTCGCCGTCCGCGTTAGGCCGCGATGTCCGCCACGATCGCCGCCGCGGCATGGCTTGAAATCGTCGAAGGACCCGCGCCGATCCTGCTGATTGCGCCGCACGGCGGACGCGCCGGCGCCGCCGCGCGCGCCGCGCTCCATCCGAAAGTGAACGACCTCGAGACCGCCGCGATCGCGCGCGAGCTGGCGGACAGGCTCGGCGCCTGCGCGCTGATCAATTCGGCGATGGACCGCAACGAACTGGATTGCAACCGGCTCGGGCAATTGGCGGCGCGTGCGCCATGGATGCTCGAATTGATCGCCAGCCGGGTCGAACACATGGCGCGCCGGCGCGGGCGCGCGATCGTGATGCTGATTCACGGCTGGAACGTGATCGAGCCGCGAGTGGATATCGGCCTCGGGCTGCGCGATCACGGCGCGCACCTCCGTCCGCCCGCCGGAGCCCACGTCAGCGCGAGCGACGATTTCATCAGCGGTCCTGTATCCGCGATAACCGAGCGGCTTGACCGCGCGGGCATCGCGGCGACCTTCGGGATGCGCTATCCGGGCGGCGCGCGTCAGAACCTGTTGCAGGCGTTCACGCCGCGCCATCGCGCAAGCGACATTCCGGCCGTTCGGCGGCTCGCCGCGCTCGCGGCCGACGGCGCGGTCGACGCGATTCAACTGGAAATGTCGGTCGCGGTGCGGATGCCCGGACCGTTGCGCGCGAAGGGAATCGCGGCGATCGCCGAATCGTTTCGCTTTGCTCATGGCGATGACCGCGGCTCCCGCCACTGGATCGAAAACATCGAACGGAACTTACGCCGCGCGCGTCGTAATCCGCGAAGCGCCGCCGCGACCCGCGCAGGCCGTCGCGCCGTCCGCCGTCGCGCCGACCCGGTATGGCGTGGAATTCTTCGACGCCGCCGCAAACGTTGGCGGAATCGCCAGCTTCGATCTCGGCGCGGGCGGCGCCGGCGGACGGATCATGATTCTGTTTGATCGATGCCGCGCTGCGCTCTTTACCGCCGAAGGACGCCCGCATCATGACGGCGAAACGTTTTCGCTTGGACCGCTGCGATTTGCCTGCGACGGCCGCGCCGGCAGCGTGACGTTCGCCGGTCCTGCGATAGTCGTGAACGACGGCGGCGCCTATCTAAGCGTGGAGCACGCGCTGGCCGGCGGCGCGCTCGATCCCGCGATGCGACTCCGCGCCGCGCTCGCGTTCGAAGAAGACGCGGGGACGCCGGACCTCGTCGCGCCGCCCCCGCGCTTTGGACGGCTGCAAGGCGCGATTGAAATCGCTGGACGCCGGTTGAATCTGGACGCCGTCGCGCGCGTCGGCGTGTCTGTAACCGGTCTCGGCGCGGGGCGCTTCGAAATCCGGCGCACCATCTGGGCGCGCTTTGCTTCCGGGAGTCGAATCGCCGCGCTCGAAGTATGCGAAACCGCCGAGCGGAATCAGTCAATTCATCGTGATGCGCGAATCCTGACCGAAAACGGATGGCGAACGGCGGAAGTCGGCGCGATCGAACTGACGACGCGCGAGCCCGCCGCGCCGCCCGACCGCATCGCGGCTTCGATCATCGCGCCGCGCGGCGCGGAGGCGGAGCTGAACGGCGCGGTCAGGAGCTTCATGTCGCTCTCGCGCCCCGGCGCGGACGGCGTACGCATCCATACAACGCTCGGCTTCGCCGAGTTCAGTCTGGGCGGAGAACGCGGAGCCGGGATGTTCGAATATTCGCGGGTCGTCGGCCGGCCCGACGCCGCCATGGACGAAATTCGATAAGTCGATTTCAGCCGGCTTCTTCCGGCGCCGATGAGAGTTGATGCGGTTCGGCCGCGGCGGCCTTGAGCCGCAACGCCACGAGCCGCGCGAGTTCGTGAAAGTTCTTCGCCAGCGGCGATTCCGGATACGCGCGGATAAAAATCACGCCGCGGTCGCAGCTTTCCGCGAGCCGCGAATCGAACGGCAGGCGCGCCAGCGTCGCAACCCCGTCCGCGGCCGCCACGGCGGCGAGATCGCCATGCGGCAGCAACGGCCGCACCGAGTGGCATCCCTCGCAGCTGAAGCCGACCATGTTCTCGACCAGTCCGAGCACGGGGACGGAGCAAAGCCGCGCGATTTCGATCGCGCCGCGCGTCGCGCGCACCGCGAAATCCGACGGCTGCGTCACTATGATCGCGCCTGCCAACGGCGCGATCCGCGCCAGACGGAAAAGCTGTTCAAGCCCCGGAGCGAGATCGATCAACAGCACGTCCAGCGCGCCAAAATTGGTCAGCCCGAGCAATCGGCGCAGCGCGTCATCGTAATCGAGTTCGGCGAGCGCGGACCCGTTGCGGCTCACGGCTTCATGCGCGGCATCGCCGTCAAGAAAGCTGATAGGGGGCGGCTCGCCGCCGGGCAATAGGCCGCTGGCCGCGATTCGCAGTCCCAGCGGGCCCGCGATCGGCTCGATCGCCTCGCCGGCGAAGACTCGCCGCGGCGCCTGCAAGCCCAGCATCGCCAGCACGTTCGGCGAATTCAGGTCGGCGTCGAGGATTCCCACCTTTTGGCCGGCCAGCGCCAGCGCCGCCGCCAGATTGACTGTGACGGCGCTTTTGCCCACGCCGCCCTTCGCGCTCGCGATCGCGACCGCCGCGCGCACGCCGCTCAGGCCAGCACCCGGCGCGGCCGTTCCGCGCGCGCCGCGGGAATCGCATTCAGCGTCAGCCCGGCGTTCCCTGAAGATCCTCATTGCGTTTTAAATCTCGACCGGCGCGGGTTCCGTCCCCGCCTCCGCGCCAACGCCATCCAATTAAACATGCACGCTTGGCGAAGCCGCGTAAAGCTCCCTCAGCGAGCGGACGCGCGCCGCTGCGCCGGTCAGAGCGCGCGGAACCGGTTTCGCGGTTCGCGCGCGGGACCGGTTCGCCCGCCGCTCAGAGGTTGTCTTCGTCCGCGTCGGTCGAACCGAGCTTGCGATACGTGTTGCGCTCGTCGTCGAAGCGCCGCTGCGAGCGGGCCTCGCGCTCCTGATCCTGCTGGCAATCGCGGCACAGCCGCGTGAACGGCATCGCCTTCAGCCGCTCCTCGGCGATCTCCAGTCCGCAGGATTCGCACACGCCGTAGGCGCCCTCTTCGATCCGCGAAAGCGCTTCGTCGATCTGTTTGATCTTCATCCGCTCGCGGTCGGAAAGGATAAAATTAATCTCGCGATCGCGCTCCTCCGAAGCGAGATCGTAGGTGTCCATGCCCTCGTCCTTGGCGCCTTCGCGTTCGGCCTTGAGCTCGGAGTCGATCTCTTCATGCAGCTTCGACTTCATTTCGAGCAGATGTTCGCGGAGGTCGGCCAGGAACTTCTTTCGGTTAGCCGCCGTCTTCTGTTTAGGCATCGCCCGCCACCTTCTTAGTTAAGCATCGCTGCGTTAGCCACGGTCGCCTCCAGGTCGTAGCTGCGCGCGCGCTCGATTCGCGCGCGCACAAACTCGCCCGGTTCGGCGTCGCCCTTCAATATCACCATCCCGTCGATTTCAGGCGCTTGCTGCGGCGTTCGCCCGCGCAATCGCGTGGCGCGCCCTGGCAACGTCCCTTCCACCAGCACTTCGCACTCGCCGCCGACCAGTTCGCGGTTGCGGCGCAAGGAAATTTCCGCCTGAGCCTCCATCAGCGCGGCGCGGCGTTCGCGCTTGATCCGTTCCGGAACCTGCGCCGCCATCGCATAGGCGGGCGTGTTCTCCTCGCGCGAGTAGGTGAATGCGCCGACGCGCTCGAAGCGCTGTTCGCGCACGAACTCAAGCAGCCGGGCGAAGGCCGCGTCGTCCTCACCGGGAAAGCCGACGATGAACGACGTGCGGATCGCCACGCCGGGAATTTTCCGCCGAATCCGATCGAGCAACGCCCGCAGCGCCGCGCCCGACCGCTCGCGCCGCATCGCCCGCAGGATTCCGTCGTCGGCGTGCTGCAGCGGCATATCAATATATTTAACCACTGTCGGCAATTCCGCGACCGTCTCCAGCAGTTCGTCGGTAACGAAATTCGGATAGCAATAAAGCAGCCGAATCCAGCGTATCCCGTCGACCTCCGCCAGCCGGCGCAGCAGCGCCGCCAGCGACGACGCCGGGCGCAGGTCGCGCCCGTACGCGGTCAAGTCCTGCGCGATCAGGTTGATTTCGCGCACGCCCGCCGCACTCATCGCGCGCGCCTCGGCGACGATATCGTCGGGCGTGCGGCTCTCGTGGCGGCCGCGAATCTTCGGGATTATGCAGAAGGCGCACCGGTGATTGCAGCCTTCCGAAATCTTCAGGTACGCCGAGAAGAAATTGCCGGTCAGAACGCGTGGCGCGGCAGCCGTGGGCAGCAGGTGGGCCGCGCCGGCATAGGGCGCGCCGATCGCTTCGGGCGGGCGGCTACGGCTCAGCAAATCGGGCAGATCGAGGAAATTGCCGGTGCCGACGAAGATGTCCACCTCGGGAAGACGTTCGCGCAGCTCTGCGCCGTAACGTTGCGCAAGGCATCCGGCGACCACCAGCCGGCGGCCCGCGGCGCGCCGCTTGATTTCGGCGGCGTCGAGAATCGCGTCGAGCGACTCTTTCTTGGCCGATTCGATAAAGGCGCAGGTGTTCACCACCAGCACCTGCGCGTCGTCAGGATCGAAGGTCAACTCGTAGCCGGCGCCAGCCAGCGCGCCCATCATCAACTCGCTGTCCGCAAGATTCTTCGGACAGCCCAGCGTGACGAAATGAACTTTCTCAACAACGGGCACAATTAACAACCCAGGGTCGTATATTCCTACCCGCGCGCAACAGGGAGCGCAATCGGGTATCAAAAATGCTTGCGAGCGTGATCGCGGCCGAACCGCTCATGCGCCGCCGCCGGAAGTCACGACGTCCGCGCCGTCGGGCGTCTTGAAGACGAAATCGGCCGGCGTCAGCGCCACATTCTGGCGGATCTCCGAAAAATGGAATTCCGTGCGATTGCCGAGCGCGTCCGCGATCGTCAGCGTAACGATATTCGAGGTGGACGGATCGACGCCGATTTCAATACGCGGCCCGCCGGCTTTTGGAGTTAGTATAACATGCGATAGCTTATCTTGAAGCGCGACTTCCGGTTGTGTCGCGGTGAAATCGCGCTCCAGATTACCGGCGCCGAGCAACAGCGCCGCCGCCGCCTGCGCCCGGATCGCGTTCTTCAGCGGCGTTTCGATAACCTGGTTCAGGCCCGGATCGTAGTCATAGAGCGTCTGACCGTCGCTGACGACGGTTTCGGGCTGCGGCGCGCCGTAATCGAAGCGGATTCGTCCCGGCCGAAGCCATGACAGCGTTCCGCCGCGATTAAGCGTGGGCGCGCCGGGGCGGGTAATCGTTTCGTTGAATTTTGCCGAAAAAGATCGCGTTTCCTGGTAATGGCGCTGCAGGCGCGCGAGCAAATCGCGCAATTCCGGCGGCTCGCCGGCGGCGGTGATCGCGGCTGACGCGCGCGGCCCCGCCGTGGCCGCGATTGCAAGAACGGCAACGCAAGCGATCGTCCGCCAAATCAGCGCGAACCACGAATTCCGAATGGCGTCAGGTTTGATCACGATACAGATTAGGACGAAACGCGCGGCGTTTCGATTCGCCAGCGGGCAGGTCGCTCATTCCGGCGACCGCATCCGGACTTCGCGCGGACGGGCGCCGTCGGCCGGCATCACCAGTCCTTCGCGCTCCATCCGCTCGACCATCCGCGCCGCGCGATTGTAGCCGATTCTGAGCCTGCGCTGGATCATCGAAATCGACGCCTGGTTGGTGTCGAGCACGATTCGCACCGCGTCGTCGTAAAGTTCGTCGCGGTAGTCGTCGGCGCCGCCGGGACCGTCGCCGTCGCCCGCGACCGCCGTCTCGAGGATTTCCATCCGATAGTCCGGCGCGCCCTGCGCGCGCAGAAAGTCGCAGACCCTGCGAATTTCGGTCTCGGAAACGAAAGGGCCGTGCAAGCGGCGCAGTTTGGCCGTTCCGGGCGGCATAAACAACATGTCGCCGGCGCCGAGCAGCCGTTCCGCTCCGATCGAATCGAGAATCGTCCGCGAATCGACGCGCGAGGTCACCTGCAAGGAAATGCGCGCGGGCAGATTCGCCTTGATCAGGCCCGTCAACACATCAACTGAAGGCCGCTGGGTTGCGAGTATCAGATGGATTCCGGCGGCGCGCGCCTTTTGCGCCAGGCGCGTGATGTCGCGCTCGACGGTCTTACCCTCTGATAGCAACAGGTCGGCAAGTTCGTCGATAATGATTACGATTTTGGGCAGTCTGCGGTATTTGACCGACTCGTCCTGCCATTCCTCGTCCGCGCCGGAATTTTGCTCGCGGCCGCCGCGGCGCAATTCGACCAGTTCGCCGCCCTGCCCGATCACGCGGTTGTAGCCGTCGATATTGCGCACCCCCAGGTCACGCATCAGCCGGTAGCGCGACTCCATTTCCTGAGTCGCCCACAACAACGCCGCCGCGGCCTTTTCCGGATCGACCACAACGGGAACCAGCAGATGCGGAATCGCGTCGTAAACGGACAATTCCAGCATCTTGGGATCGATCAGGATAAAGCGCACATCGTCGGCCGTCGCGTTGAACAGGATCGAGGCGATCATCGTATGAATCGACACCGATTTGCCGGTGCCGGTCGCCCCGGCGATCAACAGATGCGGCATCGTGGCGAGGTCGGCGGCGACGGGATGGCCCGCGATGTCCTTGCCCAGTGCGATCGTGAGCTGGCTCTGCGCGGCGCGAAACTCTTCGGCCTCGAGAATCTCGCGTAGATAGACCTTTTCGCGCCTGCGATTGGGAACCTCGATTCCGACCACCGCTTCGCCAGGCACCGGCGCCTGGATTCGCACCGTCGGCGCGCGCAGCGCCAAGGACAGATCGTCGGCAAGATTGACGATTTGGCTCACTTTCACGCCGGAACCGGGCTCGAACTTGTACATCGTCACGACCGGTCCGGGCTGCACCTCGACTACCCGGCCGGAAACTCCAAAATCGCCCAGCTTCTGCTCGACCGCGCGCGCGCTTTCCCCGAGCGCGACCTCGTCGATCGCCGCATGCTCGCTCGCAGGCGTATCGAGCAGATCGAGCGGCGGAAGCTGAAACCCTCCAGCGCCGCGCGGCGGCGCAACCGACGTTGTCACGCCCGAAAGGCTTGCCGTTTTTGACGAAGCTGTCTTCGGCGCGAGCCGCGCGAGGAATTTCAGTTTGGGCGGCTCCGCAGCGCAATTTTCAGACGGCGTGGGCGCACCGGTCGTGGCGCGTATCGATGGCCCGCCGGTGGCGTCCGCCGGCGGATCGCTCGAATCGGCGCCGCGCCGTGAGGCGAAGGTGGCCAAAAAGTCGGTTGGCGCCAGATTGAGCGTCAGGGCGAGGCCGACCGCGATCGCGACCATTACCGCGATCGCGCCGCCACCAAAATTCAAGTAGTCCTTTAATTCTGTGGCGATAAAAGCGCCGGCCGCGCCCGCGATCGTCATGTCCGCACGATCGATCGCCCCGCCGATCGCGCTGATCGCAATCAGCAGCAAGGAGGCGCCCATGGCCTGGTATGCAACTGTACGCCAATTTTCGGCCGTCCATGCGCGCCATCCAAGCGCCGCCGCGACCACGATTACGATATAGGCTTCAACTCCGAACGCCGCCGTCAACGCCGCCGCCAGGGCGCCACCCAGCGATCCGCCCAGATTCACGCCGTCGCCGAACTCGCGCGAACCGAGGCTGAGCATCGCCCATGCCGCCGCCGCGGCGAACGCCAGCGCGGCCAGTTCGCGTGCGATTCGGCCGCCGCGCGAAGGCGCTTTCGCGAGCGCGGTCAAATCGATCGGCGGCGCTTTGGCCTGGCGCGGAATGGCGCTCAAACCTCCATCACGTGCGGCACGATCAACGGCCGGCGATTGATCGCGTCGGCGAAATAACGGCGCAGCACCCGCACCATTTCGTCTTTGAGGCGCGCAATATCGTCGTCGGGACGGGCGCCCATCCCACGAATTCGGGCGGCCAGTTCGGCGCGGGCGCGCGCCAGATGAGGCGATGCGCCATCGCCGGGCACAACGCCGCGGGAAATCAGTTCCGGTCCGGCGACGACGCGACCGTTGCGCGCTGAAATCGCCAGCATCGCGATAATCGCGCCGTCATGCGCAAGGGCACGGCGCTCACGGATCAAAACCGGATCGCCAAGTTCCTCGCCATCGGCGAAGATCCGGCCGACCGGCGCGGGCCGGCCGCGGCGCGCGGCGCCGTTTTCAAGGATCAGCGAATCGCCGTCCTCGAGCAGGAAGCAGTTCGACGCCGGCACGCCGGCCTCGATCGCGAGCGCGCGATGGCGCACCAGATGGCGGTACTCGCCGTGGATTGGCGCAAAATGACGCGGCCGAACCAACCGTATCATCTCGGCCAATTCGTCATGGCTCGCGTGTCCCGAAACGTGCACCGGCGCCACAGCGTCGTAAAAGACGTCCGCGCCGCGCTTGCACAGCGAATTGACCATCGTGTTGATAATGCGTTCGTTGCCGGGGATAAAACGGGACGAAAGCACCACCACGTCGCCTTCATCCATATGCACCTGCGGATAGTTGTCGGCCGCCAGGCGAGCCATCGCCGACGACGGTTCGCCCTGACTGCCGCTGGTCAGGAAGACCAATCGCCGCCGCTCGAGAAAATCAGCCTCCGCACGCTCGATAAAGGTTCCCGGCGGCAGATTTAGCTGGCCGGTTTCCTGTCCAATCCGGACGCTTTCGGCCATCCGGCGGCCGAGCGGCGCCACCCGCCGCCCGAACTCGTGCGCGACTTCGGCGACCTGGCGAATCCGATGCAGATGCGAAGAGAAGGAGGTCAGAAAGAAGCGGCCGGCGGCGCGGGCCATCAGGTCGCGCAGCACCGGCCGGATCGAACTCTCGGAGCGGGTTCGTCCCGGCCGTTCGACATTGGTCGAATCTGACAGCAGCAAGTCCACGCCCTCTTCGCCAAGCCGCGCAAAGCGTTCGGTATCGAAAGGCGCGCCGTCAACCGGAGCGGGATCGATCTTGAAGTCGCCGGAATGCACAATCAGCGCGCCCGGCGCCCGAATCGCAAGCGCGATCGAGTCGGGCGTCGAATGAGTGACCGCGATCGGCTCAACCCGAAACGGCCCGAGACTGATTTCACGGCCGGCGGCGACTTCGCGCAAATCGGCCCCGCCGAGTCCGTCTTCAGCGAGGCCGCGCCGCACAAATGCAAGTGTTACTTTAGATCCGTAAACGGGCGCGGGGAACTGCCGCAGCACGAACGGCAACGCGCCGATATGATCTTCATGGGCGTGGGTCAGAATTATTCCCGCCAGATGCGGGCGCGCCTGCGCAAGATAGCGCAAATCGGGCAACATCAGCCCGCCGCCGAGCGCGCTTTCGGGCGAAAACATCACGCCGGCGTCGATTAGAATTGCTTCGTCGCCGTATTCGACGACCATCAGGTTGAGCCCGATTTCGCCGAGCCCGCCCAATGGCGTAATTTTGATTGGCGTGGATTTCGCCGCAGCCATCAGCCCTTCGCAACCCTGCCCCGCCCGCGCGCCGGCGGTACGACCCCGCCAGAATTATATCCAGCGCCTTCCGCGGGCGGAAGCCGCACCAGTCCAACACGGCCGCGAGCGCCGCGCTTGTGGACGGTCCATGGCGCTTGTGAACAACCAGCGCCGCCGCACGCTTGCGCTCGATTCGGAGCCGGCTTAGCTTGGGCTTATCGAGGCCGCATCTGATGTCGGTAAACAAAGTAATTCTGGTCGGCAATCTCGGGCGCGATCCCGAGGTGCGCTACCTGCCTTCGGGCCAAACCGTCGCCAAGTTCACGCTTGCGACCAGCGACTCATACAACGATCGCAGCGGCGCGCGACAGGAGCGCACCGAATGGCACAATATCGTGGTATGGGGCAAACAGGCGGAACTTTGCGGCCAATATCTTAAAAAAGGCCGTCAGGTTTACGTCGAGGGACGCATCTCGAATCAACAGTACGAGGCCAAAGACGGCAGCGGCAAACGCTACCGCACCGAGATAATCGCGCAACGCGTGCAGTTCCTCGGCGGACGCGCTGGCGCCGGCGCGGGCGGCGGGATGGACGAACCGATCGAGCTTGGCGCGGGCGAAGGCGGCGGCGCGCCGATGGACGACGAGGACATCCCCTTCTAGTCCTTCGATAAAGGTCTTCGCCGCCGACCGCGGCAATCGACTGCGCGACCGGCAGCGAAGCGCCAATTAGAATTACTGGGCGATGTAACCGCCATCGACCGGCATCGGCAGCCCGGTCACGAACGACGACGCGTCCGAGCACAACCACAAAACCGCTTCAGCAATCTCTTCGGGCTTGCCCATGCGATGCATCGGTTCGGCGGCGAAGATTTGCTCCTCGTTGAAGGAACCACGATCGAGCACCCGCTCGACCATGGGCGTGCGGATAAAGCCGGGGCAGACGGCATTGACGCGGATGCCGCGTTGCGCGAATTCGAGCGCCGCGGTCTTGGTCAGTCCGGCGACGCCGTGCTTGGCGGCGACATAGGCGGGCGCGCCCGCAAGCCCAATCAGTCCGGCCGCGGACGAGGTGTTGACGATCGCGCCGCCGCCCTGCTTCAGCATCTGCGCAATTTCATACTTCATGCAGTAGAAGACGCCGCTCAGATTGATCGCGATTACGCGATCCCAGTTCTCCAGCGAACATTCCGGCGTGCTCGCCATCTGGCCCTCGATTCCAGCGTTGTTGAAGGCGCAATCGAGCCGGCCGTGAGCCGCGACGATTTTCCCGATCAGCGCCTCGACCTGCGCGGGATTCGACATGTCCGCGGCGTGAAACTCGGCCGCGCCGCCCGCATTGCGAATTTCTTTGGCGGTGCGCTCGCCGCCTTCGGCGTTGTAATCGGAAATCACGACACGCGCGCCCTCGCGGCCGAACAACAACGCGGTTGCGCGCCCGATTCCCGAACCGCCGCCGGTGATCAATGAAACTTTGCCTTCGACTCGACCCGCCATGATTTTTTCTCCTCGTGCGGAATAAATCCCCGCTCCATATCGCCGATTCCCGCCGCGCCCGCAAGTCCGCGCCGATTAGACCAATTGGAGACTAACCGATTCACCGCAATTGCGGCCGTGCCTTTGACTTCGTCCCCGCCGCGAAGCATCGCTCGAGCGCGGCGCGTAACTCGCCGATCGCAAGGCCGCGATAGGTGGCCGGCGCGCATTCAAGTTTGCCTCGCGCCTTGTTCCACAGTCGTGCCGCGCCGCGCGGATTATTCCGTTCGCGATGGAGCAGCGCAGCGGCGGCCTGAATCAGGCCCTGCACGATCGTGCGGTCGGGTTCCGATGCGCCGAGCCAGATTCGCTCCCACGCCTCATGCGCCTCGAAATAACGGCCGGCGTTGAACAACTCCGCCCCGCGCATCAATGCCGTGTCGAATTCCCGTTCGGAATGCATCGCAGAGAGGCTTCGCGCGCGCGTGCTTGACGGGCGCGGCGGGGCCGTTCCACTATTGCGCCGTAAGCGAAACGTTCAGCAAGCGAGGCCGCGCCATCTTCTATGGGCGGTGCGGCCGGAGGTCCCGATGAGCCAGGCGACGAAGCTGATCGCGCTCGACGGCGCGACCATCAGCATGAAGGAAAAACATCTGATGATGGGCGGCAGCGACCGCGTCATCGATATTCCCATTCCGAGCTTTTTAATCGAGCATCCCAAGGGGCTGGTGCTGTTCGACACCGGATGCGCTCCCGAGGTCGCAACCGATCCCGAGGGCTATTGGGGTCCGGCGACCAAGTTTCTGCGCAATATCCGCTACACGCCCGACCAGGTGGTCGATCGCCAGATCAAGCTGCACGGCTACCGGCCCGAGGACGTGAAATTCGTCGTCGTTTCGCATCTCCATCTCGACCATTCCGGCGGGATGAAGCTCTTTCCGCAGGCGCAGCTAATCACCTTCAAGGGCGAACTGCCCTACGCCTACTGGCCGGACCGCAAGGCGCGCAACGGCTTCATCCTCGCCGACCTGCTGCCGACGCGCGGTTTCGACTGGCGCGAACTGACTGAGGACACGGACCTTTTCGGCGACGGCAGCGTCAATATCATCAAGACCGCCGGCCATACTCCCGGAGAATGTTCGCTGAAGGTGCGGCTCAAGCGCGGCAACGTGATTCTGACCGGCGACACGATTCATATCCGGCCGCAACTGGAGACGCTCGCCGCGATGGACAGCGATTACGATATCGCCGAGGCGAGCGCGTCGATCCGCCGCCTGCGCGACATGCAGGAAAGCGGCGAGGCGACGCTCTGGATCAGCCACGACCCCGACGACTGGAAGCGCTACGAGCACGTGATGGAATAGCGCGGCGCGCGCGTCAGCCGCCGGCGAGCGCGCGAAGCGGAGCGGGACCGGGCAGTCCGTCGCGCACAAGGGCGCGGCCGTCGGAATGAAATCCGATCGCGGCCAGCGCCGGCACGCGATCCGATTCGAGCGCGGGCGCGCCGTCGATCGTTTCGATCGCGAGCTTAGGACGCAGCCTGAGCAACGCCGCGAGCGCCGCCGCGAAATCGCGCTCGCTCAAGCCGGCGGCGCCTGTCAATGCGCGGCTCGCCAGCCCGAGCAGCATCCGCCCCGAACGCATCACGATGAAATTTCCCGGCTCGCGCGCGATTCCGCAGGCCGGCGTCAGCCATCCGCACGGATTCGCCGGATCGGCGGCGCAAATCGCGACCGGCTCGGCCGCCGCGTCCTCGACCCGCGCCGCGCGCAACATTTCCAGCGCTTCGGGCAGCGCGTATTGCTCGCCGCCGAGGCCGTGGACGAAATAGCCGCGCCGAATCGCGCCAGCGTATTCCATCCGGCGCAACGCGAAAACCAGCTCGCGCCAGGGCGGCGCGGTTGCGTCGGTCGCGGCGATCTCGCGCGTCAGCACGCCGTTGCGTTCGAGCAGCGCGAGCGCCGCTGCGCGCGTCGCGTCGGAATGATCGCTCTCGTCGCCCGAATCCGGCCGCTGTTCGCTCGCGATCGGCGACCAGCGGCCGGCGACGCTCGATTTCAGGCGCGCGCGGATCGCGGCGTCGCGCTTGATTCCATCGCGCGATCCGCCGTCGGCGAGCGCGTCGCGCGCGGCATGGCCGTCGGCCATCATCCGCAGCGGCCCAAAGCTGTCGTTGGTCGCGCGGCCGAGGGCGGCCAAGCGCCAAAGCGCCCGCAGCGCGTCGCGTTCGGAAAGATTCGCGCGTTCCGCCAGTTCGTCAAGAAATTGCGCGCCGCCCGAACGCAGCGCGGCGTCGGCCGCCGCAAGCCGCGGATCGTCGAGGACGCGGGCCTCGCTTACGCCGTCGGCGGCATTGCGGATTCCGCCGCGCCGGCGCACAAAACGGATCTTCGCTGGAACCTGCCCAATCTCAGCCTCAGGCGCATCGCCCGTCACGCCCACCCATCGCCACATCCCCGACGCGCAGGCGAGATCGAGCAACTCCGGCCGGTATCCGTCGATCCGCGCGGGCAGAATCGCGCGCTCCCAAACCGCCGGCGCGAACGCCATCCCCTCCAGCCGGCGCAAAACCTCCGCGACGCTATCGACAGTGGCCGGCAGGCCGGCGCCGATTTGAAACCAGCGCAGCCGAAACGCGGCGAACGCGCGCGCGTCCGCCGGTTCGGCCTCGGCGCGCACCCTGCTCAAGGTATGGCGATGCAACCGATGGAGCACGTACCGGTCGCACCATTGATTCGGCGCTCCATCGATCGCGGGAGCGGTGAAATGGCCGCGAAAACCCGCGCCGCGCGTCTCAAGTCCGATGAGGATGCGCTCCGCTTCTACATTCGTTATTCCGATACGTTCCGCGATTTCGGCGGTCGTTGCGGGTAACGTGGCGGCCATCGTGCGCCGCACGATTTCGGCGAGCGCCGCGTCGCGATCGGCGCCGCCCTCCGGACGCGGAAACAGGCGGCCTTGCAGGTCGATCGCGCCGGGATAGGCGGCGGCGTAAAGCGCCGCGTCCTCGGCCGCGACCAGCATCGCGGGACCGTCCGGCGCGCGGCGGAGCCGCAGGATGCGCCCGGATTTTTCGAGTTGATCGGCGAGCTTGGCGGCGGAGTCGCCGAGCGCGCTGATTTCCGGCGTTGAAATCGCGCCGCGCTCGCGGATCAGCTCATGCAATTCGTCGGCATTGCGCGGCCGATAGCCTGCCGCGGTTCGATCAAGCTCGGCGCCGACGCGCGCGATCGCTTCGGCGGCGATCACGCCGGAGAGATCGTCCGCGCGGAAAACCTCTTCAGCGAGCGCGCGATTCATCGTGACGGAGCGGCTGCGGCGGTCCGCGCGCTCGCCGTCGTCGAGGAACGAATAGTCCCATGCGAGCAGGATGCGCTGCGCGAAGACCGACGGCGCGACGCTGTCAACCATCCGCACGCGCACCTCGCCGCGCTCGATTCCGGCGAGCAGCGCGACGAGGCCGTCGGCGTCGGCCGATTCCTGCAGGCACTCGCGCATCGTCTCCGTGACGATAAAATGATCCGGAATTTCGATCGTGGGCGGGCGGTTCTCGAAACAGGCGTTGCGGCGCGGGAAGATCGCGGCGATCAGCTCCTGCGTGCGCATCCGCTGCAGCCACGCCGGCGTCTTGCGTCCGCCGAGCGAGCGCATCACGCTGAGCGCGCGCGTCGCGACGTGGCGGAAGCGCACCTCGAACATCGGCGCGTCGAGCATCGCCTGCGCCAGCACATCGGCCGCATGGCGCGAATCAAGCATCGCGAGCAAATCGCCAAGCTCGAAGCTGTGCCGCGAATTGAGCGCGAGCAGCGCGGCGTCATCAATCGCCGAAGCCTGGATTTCGAAATCGAACGACTGGCAAAGGCGCTTGCGCAGGGCGAGGCCGAGTCCGCGATTGAAGCGGATTCCGAACGGCGCGTGGATGACGACTTGCGTGCCGCCGACTCCGTCGAAAAAACGCTCGACCACGATCGTCCGTTCGTCGGGCACGACGCCCAGCGCGGCGACGCCGCGGCGAATCCACGCGGCGGCCTGCGCGGCGGCGTTCTCGTCAAGCGCGCAATTTTCCCGCAGCCATCCAGCGGCTTGCGCTTCGCCCTCTTCTCCGGCCGACACCATGCGCGCGATTTCGCGGCGCAATTCAGACACTTCCGCCGAAAGCGCGGCGGAGCGTCCGCCGGCTTCGGTCTGCCAGAACGGCAGGGACGGCGCCATCCCGGGCGCCGGCTCGACCAGCAGGCGGTTTTTCGAGATGCCGAGGATTCGCCACGGCATCGAACCGAGCGCAAAAATATCGCCGCGCGACGACTCTTGCGCGAAGTCTTCCTCGACGTCGCCGATTTTGCGCCCCTCGGAGGCGATCACCGCGTCGAGATTGCCGCTCTCCGGAATCGTGCCGCCGGAGGTGATCGCGGCCAGCCGGCCGCCGCGCCGGGGACGCACGCGCCGCGCGCCACGGTCGTAGAATATCTTTGGCGCCGCGCCCGCGATTCGCTCGGGCAGGGCGGCCGCCATCTGTGCGAGCAGGCGATCGAGATCGTCTTCGCCAAACTCCGCGAAGTTATGCGCTCCGCGCAGGATCGCGAGCAGATCGGCGCGCGCGATATCCTCTTCCTCGGACGCGATCGCGACGATTTGTTGCGCGGCGACGTCGAGCGGCGCGCGCGCGGCTTCGACCGCGTCGAGCCGGCCGGCGCGAATCGCGCGCACCGCGGCGGCGCACTCGATCAGGTCGTCGGTGGTGAGTGCGAAGAAACGACCCTTCGGCGTCGCGCCCAACTGATGGCCCGAGCGGCCGATACGCTGCACGGCGGCCGAGATCGATTTCGGCGAATCGATCTGGCAGACGAGATCGACCGCGCCGACGTCGATGCCGAGTTCGAGCGAGGCGGTCGCGACGATCGCTTTCAGCTCGCCCGACTTGAGCCGCCGCTCGGCCTTGAGCCGTTCGGCGCGCGCGAGGCTGCCGTGATGGGCCATCACGGCGTCGGCGCCGATTCGTTTTTGCAGCGCGAGCGCGATCCGCTCGGCCCATCGGCGCGACAGCGTGAACACGAGGGTCGTGCGATGCTCCCGGATCAGGCCTGCGACCGTGTCGTACATCGCCTCCCAATGCTGATGGGTCGCAAGCGGGCCGAGTTCCGGGCCGGGCGCGATTACGGACAGATCGAGCGCGCGCGGCGCGTCGTCGGCGCGTACGATTTCAACCGGCCGGGGCCGGCGCGTTCCATCCGGTTCGATTTCGCCGCCAGCCAGAAAGGCTGCAAGCGTCGCGATCGGATTAAGCGTCGCGGAAAGGCCGATTCGAATCGGGCGCAGCGCCCCGGATCGGCGCACCAGCCGGTCGAGCCGCTCGAGCGTGAGCGCCAGATGGGCGCCGCGCTTGTCGCCGGCGATCGCGTGCAGTTCGTCCACGATCACGTAGCGCACGGCGCGGAGCTTTTCGCGAAAGCGCGGCGACGTCAGCAGGATAAACAGCGACTCGGGCGTGGTGACTAGAATATGCGGCGGCCGCCGCAGCATCGCAGCGCGCTCGTGGGCGGGCGTGTCGCCGGTGCGCAAGCCGGCCCGCACGGGCGCCAGCTCGATTCCCATCGCGGCGGCGGCTTCGCGCACTCCCGCCAGCGGCTCTTCGAGATTCAGCCGGATATCGTTGGCAAGCGCCTTGAGCGGCGAAACATAGAGAACCGAAACCGCGTCGGTCAGGCGGCCAGCGGCGGCTTCTCCGGTCAGGCGGTCGATCGCCCACATGAACGCGGCGAGCGTTTTGCCGCTGCCGGTGGGCGCGCAGAGCAGAACGTCGTGGCCGGGCGCTTCGGCGGCGCGCGCGATTACCGGCCATCCGCGCTCCTGCGCCGGCGCCGGCGCGCCGAAACGGCGCCGAAACCACTCGCGCACGGCGGGATTGAAAGCGGCGAGCGTCACGCGCGGATTCTAGCACGCCGCAGCGGCGCGAGCCGCCCGCCGCGGCGATGACGCCGCTCCGGCCGTAGCGCGTCTTCAGGCTTTGAGCAGTTCAGGCAGGCGGGCGGTGAATTCGCTGCGCGAGAGCGCCTGGTCGAAGCCGGCGGCGCGCGCCGCCTTGAACGCCTTGAGATCGACGTGCGAGGCGAAAGCGACGATGCGCGCGGCCGGCGCCGCCGCCCGCATCGCGGCCAGCGTCTCATCCGGCGGGAAATGGCGGTCCGAGAGATCGACCAAGACGAGCGACGGCGATGCTTCCGCCGCTCGCGCGCGGGCGATTTCGAGCGTTGCGGCGGACGTGCACGCGACGCCGAGCGTCTCGGCGACGCCTTCGATTCGCGACCGCAGCATCAAATCTCGCACCAGCGCCAGCACCATCACCGCCATCGCCTCAACGCCTCATGCGGCCACAGGGTTCATGCGCGCGCGAAGCGCGCCGCCGAAAACGGCGCGAGATCGATCGGCGGCTTGCGTCCCGCGACCAGGTCCGCGATCGTTTCGCCGGTCAGCGCCGAAAGCAGAATTCCGCTGCGGTAATGGCCGGTCGCCCAGATTACGTTGGGCACGGACGGGGACGGACCGAGTACCGGCAACAGGTCGCGGGTGGCGGGGCGCAGGCCGGCCCACGCCTCGCGGAAACGCAACTCGCCGATCGCCGGCGCCATCGCGGCGGCGCCGCGCGCGATTTTTTCGATTCCGGCGAGCGTCACGCTCTTGTCGAAGCCCGCCTCCTCCATCGTCGAACCGGCGAGGATGCGACCGTCGCGCCGCGGCACGAGGTAGCCGCGCAGCGAAAAGAGCGCCGGGCCAAGCAACCGCGGCCGCGCTTCGAAACAAAGAATTTGCCCGCGCACCGGAAACAGCCGCACGCGATCCTGCTCAAGCCCGCGAATTTCGTGCGACCACGAACCCGCGGCGATAATTACCAGGTCCGCGTCGATTCTCCCGCCGTCGTCAAGGACCACGCCGATGGCGCGGCCGCCGGCCGTAGCGATCGCGTCAACGCGCGAGTTCTCGCGAAATTCCGCGCCTGCGGCGATCGCCGCCGCGATATACGCCTGCGTCAGCTTGCGATTATCCAGACGGCGATTATCCGGGAAATGCAGCGCATGGACGGTCGTCGGCGATATCGCGGGTTCAAGGCGGCGCGCCTCCGCGGGCGACAATTCCTCGACCGTCGCGCCGCATTCGCGATGCCATCGGGCGCGAGCAATCAATTCCGCGTGTTCGGATTCATCCAGCGCAAGGTAAAGAATTCCCTGCGGGTCGTATTCAGGATCGACGCCCGACTCCACCGTCAATCGATCGACCGTGGCGTCAAAAACGCGGCGGCCCGCCATGCACAGATCAAAGAATACGCCCGGGCTTTGCGCCTCGGCCTGCGGCGCGATCATCCCGGCCGCCGCCCACGACGCCTCGCGGCCCAGCCGGCCGCGTTCCAGCACAATCACCGCGACGCCCTCGCGCGCGAGCCGCCACGCGATCGCGCCGCCGCTTATTCCGCCACCGACAATTACCGCTTTCACGTCAAATGGACCTGCCCGGCATCGAGTTCATTCGCTAGCTTAGCCGCGCGCGCCGGGGTATTCCATCGAGCAGGCAGAACGCGCCCCGGCTCAGGCGCGCGCAGGGGAGTGAAGGCGATGAAGCGTCCGATGCGCGGTATCGACACCCGATTGATTCATGCCGGCGAACCCGATCCGCTGATCGAGGGCGCCGTCAGCATGCCAATCTTCCAGTCCTCGACCTTCGCCTATCGCGGCGAGACCGACTATCACGCGCTGCGCTATATCCGGCTCAGCAATACGCCGAACCACGACGTGCTGCATCGCAAACTCGCGGCGGTCGAAAACGCCGAAGCCGCGCTGGTGCTGGCGAGCGGGATGGCGGCGGTTACGGCGACGCTGATGACCCTGATGGACACAGGCGACCGCATGATCGCGCAGGATTGCCTGTATGGCGGAACGCACGACCTGATGCGCCACGAATTCCGACGCTTCGGCCTGGGAGTGGATTTTGTGGACGGGGGCGCGCCGGAATCGTGGCCGCGCGCGCTCACGCGGAAGACCCGCGCGTTCTATGTCCGAGACGATTTCGAACCGGCTGATGCGGGTGGCGGATTTGCGCGCCGCGGTCAGTTTCGCGCACGCGCACGGCCTGATCGCGATCATCGACAACACCTTCGCCAGTCCGATCAATTTTCGTCCCGCCGAGGCCGGATTCGATCTGTCGATTCACAGCGCCACGAAGTATTTGGGAGGCCATTCCGATATCGTCGCCGGCGCCATAATTGGCCGCGCCGATTTGATTTCACGAATCGGCCGCACCGCGGCGCATCTCGGCGGTTCGCTCGATCCGCACGCCTGCTTCCTGATGCATCGCGGGATGAAAACCCTGGGCGTCCGCGTCCGTCATCAGAACCAGACCGCCGGCGCGGTCGCGCGCTTTCTTACGGATCACCCGAAGGTCACGAGGGTCAACTATCCGGGCCTGGAAAGCCATCCCGATCATGCCCGCGCTCGCGAGTTGTTCGACGGTTGCGGCGGGATGCTGAGTTTCGAATTGCGCGGCGGCGTCGGCGCCGCCGACGCGTTCATCGCGAATCTGACGCTGCCGATCAGCGCGCCCAGCCTCGGCGGCGTCGAGAGCCTCGTTACGCGACCGGCGACGACGTCGCATTCCGGGATGCCCCGCGAGGAACGCGAACGCGCCGGCATAAGCGATGGCTTGATCCGCCTGTCCGTCGGTCTGGAAACGGCGGACGACCTGCTCGAGGATATCGCCGCTGCGCTTGCGGCCTGTTGACCGCCCAAACGCGCGCTGACGCAAACCGCAAGCAGTTAGATGCGTGTCCCAAATTGCGACAACCGTTGTCGCATCAGCGAATTACAATGCCCGCTATGTATCCTGCGTTTAATAGGAAAAAATTTCTATTCAAATCCTGTCGCATACACAGACGAATCGGAAATTTCGCGATCCGCAACGGCGCCCGGCTTGCTATATTGCCAACGTCGTGAAGTCGGGAATCAGCCCGACTTCTAAGTTGCAAAGGCAGGGGTCTAGCCGCACACGCTTAAATGGACCTGAACGCCGCATCCCACGAAGACCTCGCGCCGCGCTCTGGCGTGCTTCATCACGCTCGAACCGTTCTGACGGACGCGCACGATCGGCGACAATCGCATTTTCCGGCAGCTTCGCGCATTCTGCCGGCGACAATGACCGAAGTTGGCGAGCGCTGGACCATCCGGTTCGTCCGAGCCGCGGCCATCGTGATGCTGCTGATGGAAGCCGCGTATATGGCGATCGACCTGGTCTGGTACGGCCAGAAAACGGCGCTGGTCGTGACGCTCCATTTGCTGCTGATTGCCGATGTCGCGGCCCTTGTTTTCCTGGTTGGAGCGTCCGCGCTCATCCGCTTTTGGCCGCAATTTGTGCTGGTCACGGCGTGCCTGATGTTTACGTTGACCACGATGCTGGCGCGAAGCACCGGGCAAATCGAACCGGTGGTGATAACCGTGACGATCTGCGCGCTCGGGGCCGCAGCGCTCGTTCCGTGGGACACGTTCTGGCAGGTTGCGCTCACCGTGGCGGGCGCGACCGCGATCGGAGCGGGTCCGCACCAACCCATTTACCATTGGCTGTTGTCGATTACCGCCTTTGGCGTCGCCTTTTGCGCGACGTTGCTGGGCGAACGCCACCGCGCGGCGCGCGATGCACAAAGCGACGCGATAATGCGGAGCCATCGGGCGCTGGTCGCCGAAGCCGCGGAACGGGAACGCATCGTTGGCGAGCGCGAACAGGCGCTGGCGCGCCTCCGCGAGAATGAAGCGAAATTGCGCCAGATTTTCGAAGCCAGTCTCGACACCATCGCGATCTCGCGCCTTTCCGACGGCCGGTTTATCGAATGCAACCGCAGCTTCCTGGCGATCAGCGGGTACACGCGCGATGAAGCAATTGGCCGATCGGCGGAAGAATTGGGCGTTTGGGCGAATCGCGGCGAACTGCGCGAATACATGCGGCGGCTGCGGACCGACGGGCGCGTGCCGCAAATGGAGATGACGCTGCGGAGCAAGGATGGCCGGCTGATTCCGCATCTGGCGACCGCGGTGGTCGCCCGGATTGGCGACGAGCCGTGCATCATCACGATCGGCCACGAGATCACCGAACTCAAGCGCACCGAAAGCGAGCTGCGCCGCGCGCGCGAAGAGTTGTCGCGCCAGGTTGCGGCGCTGCGCGAAACCGAAACTCGTCTGCGGCGCGAAATCAGCGATCGCGAGGCGGCCCAAATGCGACTGCAGGAAAGCGAAACGACGCTCCGCAATGTGGCCGACGCGAGCGTGGATGCCATAGCGCTGACGGATTTTGGCAGCGGACGGTTGATGAGGATGAACCGGAGCTTCGCGGAAATCACCGGCTACAGCGCGACGGAAGCGCTCGGGCGGACGCCGGGAGAGCTGAAGATCTGGGCCGATCGCGATCAGCAGCGCGAATTTGTCCGACTGCTGTTGCGCGACGGCGAAGTGCGCGACTTCGAGGGCCTGCTGCGCCATCGCGACGGCCGCGTCACGCCCTACCTGATGTCCGCGGCGGTCGCCGACGTCAACGGCGAACTTCGCGTAATCACGATCGCGCACGATATCAGCGAACGCAAACGCGCCGAACGCGAGCTGATCGCCGCGCGGGAGGCGGCGCTGGCCGCGTCGCACGCGAAGTCTGAATTCCTCTCCAGCATGTCGCACGAAATCCGCACGCCGATGAACGCGATACTGGGCATGGCCGAACTGCTTTCGGAGACATCATTGAACGACGAACAGCGCCGCTTCCTCGACGCCATGCGCGACAATGGCGACGCGCTGCTCGAGCTGATCAACGGCGTGTTGGATTTGGCGAAGATCGAAAGCGGCCGAGTCAGCCTGGAGCGCGCCCCGTTCGATCCGGGCGAAACGGTGGAGAAAGTGCTGGAGACGCTGGCGCTGCGCGCGCACGAAAAAGGCCTTGAACTGATCGGAAGGGTCCCGCACGCTCCCGCGTTCGCGATTGGCGACGCGCACAGGCTGCGCCAAGTGCTGGTGAACCTGGTCGGCAACGCGATCAAGTTCACCGCGCGCGGCGAAGTTGAAGTGACGGCAGAACCGGTCGCCGCGGACGCGCCAGGGCGCTGGCGCTTCAGCGTGCGCGACACCGGGATAGGCATCGCGCCCGCGCAGCTTGACGCAATTTTTTCGGCTTTCACGCAGGGCGATTCGTCCACGGCCCGCCGCTTCGGCGGCAGCGGCCTCGGCCTGGCGATCGTCAAGCGCCTGGTCGAACTGATGCGCGGCTCGATCAGCGTTACAAGCACGCTCGGCGAAGGCAGCGAATTCGTTTGCGAAATCCCGTTCGAGCCGAAGGGCGAAAGCGCGATTTCCGCGCCGCCGGCCGCACCACGGCCGCTGTGCGGCGGACGGTGGCTGGTCGCCGACGACCATCCGCGCATGCGCCTCGCGCTCGTCGTGCGCGTCGCGGATTGCGGCGCCGAAACGGTCGACAGCGTGGCGACCGGCGGGGCGCTTGAGGCCATCAACCGCGCCGCCCGCGCGAACGCGCCGTATGCGGGCGTGGTGTTCGGCCGCGCGCCCCGCGCCGGCGATTCGCGCGTGCTGTCGAAATTCATCGGCGAGGTTCGCGCGCTCGGCGCGGGCGCTCCGGGAATTGTTGCGGCGTTCGCGACCGATTCGATGCGCGCCGATCTCGCGGAATTGGGAAAAATCGGATTCAGCCCTGAAATGCGATGCGCGTGGGTGGTAAAACCGGCGAAACGCAGGGAATTTGAAACCGCGCTCGCCTGCGCGGCAGGGCGCGCCGTCAGCCCGACCGACCGGGGCGTTCAAAGCGCGCCCGCAGCTCCGGGAATGGATGCGGAGCAAGCGACAAACCTGCGGCCGCTCAAAATCCTTCTCGCCGACGATTCCCCTGACAATCGGATTTTAGTGCGGGCGTTCCTGAAAGCGCTGCCATACGAGATCGACATCGCCGAAAACGGAGCGGCGGCGATCGCGGCGGTCCAACGCACGAACTACGACTTGATCTTGATGGATATCCAGATGCCGGTAGTGGACGGCATCGAGGCCACGCGGGCGATTCGGGCGTGGGAGCGCGAAAATGGACGGAAACGAACGCCGATTATCGCGCTGACCGCGTCGGCTTTGGACGACGCGGTGCGCCGGAGCCGCGACGCCGGCTGCGACGGGCACGTGTCGAAACCGGTCAAGCGCGGCACTCTAATCGCGGCGATCCGCGCCGCCGCCGACCCAGGCGTTTCCGCAAAATCCTCGACCGGGACCGCAAGCGCCAGTCAAATGGAACCAGCCATGCAAGAGGGCAAACGTACAATCGTGGAAATTGACGCCGATTTGCGCGATCTCGCGCCGGCCTTCATCGACCGCAAGCGCGCAGACGCGGCGCGGCTGCGCTCCGCGATCGAAGACGCCGACTTCGCCGCGATCGCGGCGATCGCGCACAAAATCAAAGGCGAAGGCGGCAGCTACGGCTTCGACGAGCTGACGCGAATCGGCGGCGCGATCGAGACCGCCGCGCTAAGCGGACGAGCGGAAGAGACAAGGCGCGAGGTCTCGCGCCTTGCCGATTATCTCGACAGCGTCGAGATCGTATTTCGCTAATGCAAGCGGCCCAAGCCTCAGAAGCGCGCATACCACGGCCGTTCGCGCGGATCCTGCACCTCGAAATTGATGTCGAACGCCCGCAGCAGCGTGCCTTCGGCATACCATAGCGCCAGCCGCGCGTTCTCGAGGTCGATATTGGCCGAGACCTGGTTGCCCTGCGCGGTGACAAGCTCGCTCTGATATTGCAGCAAGTCGTGCGTCGTCGCCATTCCGACCCGGAACCGCACCTGCTCGTCGCGCAGAGACTTTTCGGCAAAATAAGTCGCCTCGCGGGTCGCTTCCGCGCGTTTCACGTCGGCTTGAAGATTGGCGAGGGCCGCTTCGATCGCCGTGATCGCCTGATTGAGCGCCGCCCGATACTGCAGGCGCGCCTGCTCGTAGGCGATGCGCGACTGCGCAAGCGCGGCCTTGGCCGCGGCGTTGTCCAGCGGCATCTCGAAGGTGATGACGGCCGCGTAATTGTAAAAAGAAGCGCTCAGCAATTTGTTGAGCGCGTCGCCGTAGGTTCCGCCAAATGGAAGCTTCTGGCCGTTGAATTTACTGGGCACCGGCAATCCGGGAACGTCGCAGTTCGCGCCGGGCTGGCCGAAATTGCTCACGCATGGGGTTGAGCCGGTCACCGCGGTGACGCCGAACTCCGTGCCCAGATTCAATTGCGGCAGCATCTGGTTTTCCTGATACTTCACCTGCAGCATCGCGGTTCGAATCGCTTCGCGCATCCCGGCCAACTGCGGGCTGTATTCGACCATTTTTTCGAGCGCGGTCTCTTCGTTGTCGGTGATTTCGCGCTTTGGATTCGGCTGGTCGGAGGGTTCCACGTTTTCCGGCAGGAAAGTGCCGGCGGGATTGAGCATCACGTCCTGCCGCAACTGGGAACGCGAACTTTTGAGCGCCGCCTCGGCGGCGTAAACGTTGGCCTCGGCGGTCGCGGCGGCGGATTGCGCTTCCTGCAGGTCGATCGGCGCGAGCGTGCCGACCTGAACGCTGACCCGGTTGACGCGGACCAGATCGGAATTGAATTTCAGCGCGGACTCGGCCACTTCCAGATTTTCCTTGGCTCCGACCACCGCCCAATAGTCATTGCCGATGCGCTGCACGAAATCCTGGAGCGCCGAGCCGTAGCTCCACTGCGCACTGCGCTGCGCCGATTCGGCGAGCCGCACGTTGATTGTCGCGAAATCGACGCCGAAATTGCGCATCAGCGGCTGCACCAGCGAAGCTTCGAGCGTCGGCTGGTAGAGAGGATTGACGGATGAGAATACTGAATTCGTATACGTCCGGTTGTTGTCGAAGGTGATGCCAAGGGTGCCGTTGGTGATTGCCGAAACTTTATTGACCGCGAAATTCCAGTCGTAGAACTTCTGCGTGTAGGCAAGCGAACCCGGCGCCTGAAATGGCGAGGTGACCGGCGCAACGTCCTTGGACGTGTCGAGCTGCGACGTCAGGTCCGGATCGAACGCGGCGTTCGCGCCACGCACGCCCTCGGTCGCAGCGATCGGATCGAGCTCCACGGCCCGCAACGCCGGATTATTGTGAATCGCGATATAAATCGCCTCTTTTAGCGAAATCAGGCGGGCGGAATTATCGGCGGAGCGCAGGTAGCGCTCGCTGATCAGCGATTCGGGCGGAACCTCCTCGGCGGGGTTCCACTGGCGCGCGAACATGTCCGGAAGCGAAAGAATCGCGTTGCGTTCGAATTGGTTGGCCGCGCTCGCCGGAACATTGACCTCCGGCAGCGCCATCTCGCCCTGCGGAATGGCCGAGGGAATCGCCTGACCGCTGACCGACGGAGCCTGAACGCCAGCCGTGCCGTACATTGACGACGATTTATATTGGGCGCGCGCCGGCGTGGCGTTCGCCAGCCATACCAATGCGGCGATCAGCGCGGGCAGTGCGTATTTCCTTCGTGACATTGTGCGAGAGCCTCCTTCACAACCGGGCCGCCGGCGGGAAGCGGAATCTTTTCGACCGAACCAATTAGCGCAAAGCGCTCGCGGAAGGAACCGGCCCGATGCGCCGCCGTGACAGCGGTCGCTGAGTTTCCGTCCGGGGGATGCTTGCAACCCGGTAGCGGCGCGATTATAGCCAAAGGCTCCGGCAGGCTCCACGGCGGGCCGGCCGTTCCGGCATGGCGAAAAAATTGCGGTTTATTCTGAAGTTGGCCGCGACGGCGGTGGTCGCCCTAACGTTTTTGGTCGGACTGGGACCGCGCCGATGGACGCTGGTCTGGGCGCAGTTGCCGACCCCGAACCCGCTGGTCGCGCCCGTGCCGCCGCCAGCGGCTCCGTCGCAGTTGCCCGCGCCGATCACCACGGCGATCCAACCGTCGCTGGCTCCAGTGCCGACTCCCGTTCCCGCCTCGCCGACGCCATCCGCGCGCAACTTCAACTGTAGTTGCTACGGACTGGGATCGCATACAAACTGGATGGGACAGGTCGCGGCGTCAAGTTTCTTCGCCGCTAAACAAGCCGCGCTCAAGGCGTGCCTTACCTATAATGAAACGCGTTCGCCCGAGTCGCCGTTCATGAATCCAAACGTCTTCGGACAAAACGCGCTACTGGGCCCACGGCCGCCGACGCTCCCCGGGTCCCAGCCGTTCGGCCTTTCCAATTCGCTGACGCAGGTAATGCCAGGCACGCTCGATTTTTCGACCCAAGCCCAGCTCCAGAACTGTTCGAACTGCGCGTGCGATTGAAACCTGGCGGGAGACGGCGGCAGATGGGCAAATTGATTATGGTCCGTCACGGCGAAAGCGAGGGCAACCGCGATCGCCGCTTCACGATTTCCCCCGATGTGCCGCTGACGGACTTGGGGCGCGAACAGGCGCGCCGCGCGGCGCTCCAGATCGCCGAGCGCTTCCGCCCGGTCAAGCTGATTTCCAGCCCGTTCCGCAGGGCGCGACAGACGAGCGAAATCATTGCCGCGACGCTGGGATTGGAAATCGAAATCGTTCACGACCTTCACGAACGCGATC
Source organism: bacterium (assembly GCA_014896235.1). Taxonomy (GTDB): domain Bacteria; phylum Desulfobacterota; class Binatia; order Binatales; family Binataceae; genus JADMIL01. The sequence continues at coordinate 61,678 of JADBKU010000018.1, forward strand.
TGGGCGTGCTCAAGGGCGAATCGTACGACGTACTGCGTGAAATGGTTAAGCGCGACCCGGCGTATGACGCGGCGCAGGGATGGCTGTGGCGCCCGGAGCGGGGCGAGAGCTACGAGGACGTCCGGCGCCGCGTGGTCGGCGCGATCGACGCGATTCGCGCCCGCCATCCCGACGACGAAATCGTGATCGTAAGCCACGGCGGAGTGATGCTTTCGCTGTGGGCGCACGTGACCGGCCAATGGCACGGCGCACATCTGCCGCCCAACTGCGGAATCGTGCTGATCGAGCACGAGAATGGGCGTTTCGGGCCGCCGCGCATAATCGGTGACGAGGGCGGATCGGTTTCCGAAGCCGGCGGTTAGCCCCGGCCGTTCCATTTCTTCCGCAATCCGTCACATCAGCGAATCGAGCAAAGCCGCCGAACGCAAGCGGCGGTCAAGAATCGAACCCAAGAAACGCGAGAGCGCAAGCGCGCCCTCGGCGCCAGCGTCCGTCATATGTGCAGCGTCCTCGACCGGCGCGCCCGCGAGTTCGGCCAGCGTCGCGGCGTTCGCGGCCGACAGGCGCACCGCGCCTTCGGGAGCATGCGCGCGGCATCGCGCACACACCACGCCGCCGCGCGCGACCACGAAATAGGCGACGGCGCCTGCCGCGGATGGCAAATTCCCGCAAACCCGGCATCGGCCGAATTCCAGACCGAAGCCGGCGACACGCAACAGATTAAGCTCGAACGCTTGGCGCATCGCGGCGCTCGCTCCCGAGCGGCCAAGCGCGCTGAACGCGCGCACCACCATCGCGTAGGCGTCGGCAGCGTCGGCGGCTTCGCCCGTCAGGGCGTCGGCCAGCTCGGCGATATAGCTGGCGAGCGCGATCTTGCCGAGGTCGTCGTCGAGAATCGGCGCCGGCGCGGGCGGCGGCTCGGCACGAGTGATAAAAACCAGATCGCCGTGAGGGCGGCGGCGGAAAAACAACGTAAGATGAGTGAGCGGTTCGAGCTTGCGTTCAAAGCGCCGGCGCGAGGATTTCGCGCCTTTGGCGATGCCGCCGAGCTTGCCGCAATCGCGCGTGAGGAGCGTGACGATACGATCGGATTCGGAATAGTCGCGCGCGCGCAGAACGATCGCGGGCGTGGACTCCTCGGCCGGCATCGCGCGCCTACAGCGCCTCGCGCAGCAAGGCCTGTTGAATCTCCATGACCTGCGCGCGCATCGCGGCGATCGCGCCGACGGGGCGGCCGTTCTCCCCGGCTTCGCGAATCAGATGGTCGAACCGATTGAGGATATTGGCGAGCTTGGCGTGCGCCTCGATCGTCGCGCGCTTGCGCAACTCGTCGCTTTCCCATTGGCGGACGGCGTATTCGCGCAGTTCCTGACCCTGAATCAGGAGCTCGCGGGCCTCGTCTTCGAATCCTTTGACGAGACTGCGAAGCGCGTCGCGGACTTTGGGTATTTCCTCCGGATCTTTCCAGAGAACATGTTCGAGCAGGGCAAGGTCGTCTTCAGCGACGCGATCGCGCCCGTTCAGCATCGCATGCGCGCGCAGCAGGCCAAGCGAATTGCGCCAGCGCCGATCGGAAACGGTAATCTGTTCGCCGGCGAGCCGGCGGCGCAGTTCGGCGATCGCGCGGAGAATCGCGCCCGGAACCGGAATCGCGGCGGCGGCCGTGCGGAGAGCGTCGAGTTCGGCGAGCGTCAACGTGGTGTGCGCCGCGGCCGCGCCGCCCTCGAGCATCTTCAGGAAACGGAATTCTTCGCCGATATAATCGACCATGAAGCGGAGCATGAAGCGGTCGTACAGGGCGGTCAGCTCCTCCTCGTCAGGCAGCTCGTTGGACGCGCCGAACATGGTGATCAGCGGCACGGCCATCCGTTCGCGCCCGTTGTGGAACAGGCGTTCGTTGATCAGCGTCAGCAGCGCATTGAGGATCGAAGAATTCGCCTTGAAGATTTCGTCGAGAAACGCGATATGCGCTTCCGGCAGCTTATGGTCGGTCACGCGGCGATAGTCGTCGTTTTCGAGCGCGCGCAGGCTGACCGCGCCGAAAATTTCCTCGGGCGTGGTGAATCGCGTGAGCAGCCATTGAAAATACTTGGCGCCTTCGATGCGGCGGCAGAGTTCGTCGGCAAGCATCGATTTGGCCGTGCCGGGCGGCCCAATCACGAGCACATGGCTGGCCGACGCAAGCGCGCAAAGCGCGCCGTCAACCAGCTCGGCGCGTTCGAGAAAAAGCTGATTCAGCTCGCCGCGAATCGCGGCGAGTTTGCGCAGCGTTTCGGACATCAATTTGATTCCATCGTGGCGATGCGTCCGCGGAAAAATTTATCAAACCGCGCCGATCCGCGTAAGCCGCCGCCGGCGTGTGCGCCGCGGCCTTGCCGGATCGCGCCGCCGGCGCTAGTAAGATGGTCAAGTAGCGCCATATAAATTCGCGCGCCGCCCCCCCCGGCGGGCGCACCACCGCACGAGCGCGCTGAAACGCTGCTCGTGTCTGGAGATTGCCGATGGAAAAAGCTTTGGCCGGAGTGAAGGTGCTGGACCTGACGCAGTTCGAGGCCGGAACGTCATGCACCGAGATGCTGGCGTGGCTCGGAGCGAACGTAATCAAAGTTGAGCCGCCGAAGATGGGCGAGCAGGGGCGCTGGCTGCTGACCGAAAAACCCGGCGTCGATTCCCACTACTTCATGCTGCTGAACGCGAACAAGCGCAGCGTGACGCTCAATCTCAAATCGGAGCGTGGCAAGGAGATTTTCCGCGAGCTGGCGAAGAAGGTGGATATCCTGGCGGAAAACTACTCGCTGGGCGTGCTCGAAAGCCTTGGACTTGGCTACGAGAGCTTGCGCGAGATAAACCCGCGGCTGATTTACCTGACAATCAAAGGTTTTGGCACGCACGGCCCATACAGCAAATACAAGAGCTTCGACATGATCGCGCAGGCGACCGGCGGCGCGATGTCGCTGACCGGATTTCCGGGGTCGCCGCCGCTGAAGCCGGGTCCGACGATCGGCGACACCGGCACGGGAATCCATGCGGCCTGCGGAGTGCTGGCGGCTTATATCCAGCGCGAACGCACCGGCAAAGGACAGAAGGTCGAAGTCGCGATGCAGGAGGCGGTTTTCAATTTCGTGCGCGTGCCGATGATGGGCACGTACATCACCAACGAGCCGACGCCGCGCGCCGGCAATCGCCTCGCCTCGGGCGCGATCGGAGACATCTACAAATGCGCGCCCGGCGGGCCGAACGACTATGTTTACATGCTCTGCACGACGCCCGAGATGTTCGAGGCGATGTGCAAGACGATCGGTCGTCCCGAAGTGTTCGAGGATCCGCGCTTCCGCGACCGGCGCGAACGCGTGAAATATATCGAAGAGCTGTCGCGCATTATCGAGGACTGGACGTCGCGGCGTCCCAAGCACGAAGTGATGCGGCTGATGGGCGAGGCGGGCGTGCCGTGCGGCGCGGTGCTCGACAGCGTCGAATTGCTCAACGATCCACATATGCGCGAGCGCGGCATGGTGGTGACGGTGGACCATCCGGCGCGGGGTAAATTCACGATGCCGGGATGTCCCGTGCGGCTGGAAGATTCGCCGGTGGAGGTCAAGGCGGCCCCGCTGCTCGGCCAACACAATAGTGAGGTATACGGCGAACTGCTCGGTTATTCAGAGGCCGACTTGGCGTCGCTCAAGGAGCAGGGTATCCTTTAGGACGGCTTGGCGCCGCTTGACGTTAAACGGTCGAACGGCGCCGGCCACGAAAACTGTGGCAACCGCCAGACTATCCATAGCCAGCGAGGCGCGGCGTCGCAGAGCGAACTTGCTGCTAATGGCGCTCGCGCTGGTGTTCGCGCAGATGGTCGTGGCAGGGCATTTCCATCGCGTCGACTCGACCAAACGCGTCATCTCGCCGGCGCAGACCGCCTTAGACTCGGCAGCCTGTCCTCTGTGTGCATTCGCGTGCCATTCGCCGGTTAAACCGGCCGTCGCGCCCGCGATTGAGCGCCCCGTGTTGACGATCCGGTTGATCGCGGCCGTAACGATTCAGCGTGCGTTCGGCGCGCCGTTCTCCGCATGGCGCACCCGCGCTCCTCCCGTAATCCTTCTCTGATCGCCGTTCGATCACATTTTTAATTTCCTTTGTCCGAACGCGGATTCAGCCGCGTGCGGGATGGCGCGCGATCGAACAAATTGTGCGGCGGTCGCGGCCAAAGAGGATGGCGTTTCGCGCGGAGGTTCGCGGGAAAACCGTATCGGTCCCGACGCATCCGCTTAACTGGCGCCAGCGTCAATTGAACGCCACACGCATTCGAATGCGCAGTCCGATTCGCATCGACGCCCAGCGGAGTCGAGAAATTCGCGATGCTGAGAAGGAAGAATTTCCAATTGCTTTTCTTATTATCTGCGCTCGCGATCGCGGCGCGCGCGGGATGCGCATTCGCAGCCGAAGCCGCGACCGGCCGGCCCAACGCAAGAAAACTTCACGGCACGGTCAAGGACGCCCTCAATCGGCCGGCGCCGGGGGTCGAATTGATGCTCGAAAACAGCAGTGGACAGGTCGTCGGGCGAGCGACCGTTGACGCCAAAGGAATTTTTGCGATTGCCGCGCCGCCGCCCGGGCTTTATTTGCTGATCGCCAAAAGCCCGGGCTTTTCGGTCGCGAGCAAGCTTGTTTCGATCACGCCCAATGGGCCAATCGCGCCTATTACGCTCGCCATGAAATCGCTCAAACCGCTCACGGTCGCCGTATCAGCGCATCGGCGCAGAGCGACGCCGAACCGGCTCTCCGAAACCGGCAACAGCGCCTACACGATGTCGAGTCAGAATATTTCGGCGCTGCCCGCCGGCGTCAATACGACCATTAGCAACGTGCTTCTGCAGATGCCCGGCGTGGCGCAGGACGAAAATGGCCAAATTCACGTGCGCGGCTCGCACGCGGATCTGCAATGGCGGGTGAACGGCGTGATGCTTCCGCTCGACAGCTTCAGCGGATTCGGTCAGGTGCTTTCGTCCTATTCGGTGCGCAGCTTCAGCCTCGTGGACGGGGCGCTGCCCGCGCAATACGGTTACCGCGACGCCGGCATTCTCGACATTCAAACCAAAGACGGTTGCGCCAATCCGGGCGGACATTTTGAATTTTACGGCGGCCAGCGCGAAACCGTTCAGCCGAGCTTCGAGTATGGCGGCTGCAAAGGCAAATTCAGCTTCTACACCACCGGCTTTTATCTGCACGACAATATCGGCCTGAGTTCCGCGACGCCAGGGGCGACGCCGATCCACGATCTGACCGATCAGGGCCAGTGGTTCGGCTATTTCTCATATTTTCTCAACCCGACCACGCGCCTTTCGTTCACTTCCGGCGTATCGGTCGCCGACAACCAGTTTCCGACCTATCCGGGCCAAATTCCGCTTTACAAGCTCGCCGGCGTGAATCCGGCCGCTTATCCATCGACGGATCTCAACGAAAATCTCTCGCAACGATACTACTTCGGGATTCTCGCGCTGCAGGGCGCGGTCGGCGTTAATTTCAACTATCAGATCGCCTACACCGCTAAGTATAATACGATTCAATTCAATCCGGATCCGATTGGCGATTTGATATATCAGGGCGTCGCCTCGCAGGCCTTTCACAGCGAATTCGCCAATTCGCTGCAAGCCGACGCGACTTATCATCTCGGGAAATCCCATACGATAGCCGCCGGCCTGTATGCGGGGGAATACGGTGAAACGCTCGACGACACGTCGTTGACTTTCCCCGCGTCCCCCGACGGCAAGCAGACCAGCGACATTCCTATATCGGTCGTGGATAACACGAACGGCGTTGCATGGCTCGCCGGACTATATGTGCAAGATCACTGGCGTCTGACCGAAAAGTTGAGCCTTAATTACGGCGCGCGATGGGATCAGATGGCCGGCTTTGTCGGTTCGGCTAATCAACTCAGCCCTCGCGCCAACCTGGTTTATGATCCGATAAAACACCTGACGCTGCACGCCGGCGTATCGCGTTATTTTCAAACCCCGTCGTTTTACGCGATCTCGCCGCGCAGCTTCAGCGTCTTCAAAGGCACCACCGCAGCCGTGCCTCCCGGCAATCCGACGCCCAACCCCGAAAGGGACTGGTATTTCGACGCCGGCGCCCGGCTCACCGATCTGCTGCCCGGCCTCACGCTGGGCGAAGACGCTTATTACCAATACGCCCATCAGATCCTCGATTTCGGCCAGTTCGGCTTCGTACCGATCTTCGCGCCGTTCAATTACCGAACCGGGCGGATCTATGGCGCGGAAACGACAGCGACTTATCAATTCATGAAATCGCTCTCGTTAGGAGCGAATTTCTCCTACTCTGTGGCTCAAGGCCGGGACGTTACGACAGGGCAATTCAACTTCACGCCGGCGGAATTGGAATACGCCGCGGGCCATTACATATACCTTGACCATCAACAATTTTTCACCGTTTCAAGCTGGGCGGCATACAACTGGCGCCAATGGATGTTCAGCGCAAGTTGCGATTACGGCAGCGGATTGCGCGCCGGATTCGCCAATACAGAGGAGGTTCCAGCCAATTGGCAGCTCGATCTGGGCGCGGGGCGCAGCTTCGACGTCGCGCCGCTGGGCAAGGTAACCTCGCGCGTAACCATAATTAACGTATTCGATCGCACCAACATCCTGCGCGAAGGCACGGGCATCGGCGTGTTCGTTCCGGCATACGGCCCCCGACGCGCGGTGTACGGCTCGGTCTCCGTGCCGCTGCCCGCGTTTTAACGCCACGCCCGCAAGCGATGAGACTATCGATATTTACGTCACGAGGCTCAATACGATGAACGAATTGAAAGGAGCATGGGACGCGATCGCCTACGGCGGGCCGATGGTTTATCCGCTGCTCGCGCTCGGCGTGATTGCGCTCGCCATCATTATCGACCGCGCGGTCGCGTACGGGCGCTGCCTGCGCCTGCCTGGCGACCTGCTTGCGTTGGTCGAAACCTACGGTTTCGACTGGAAGGATCTGGAAAAACCGCTGGCCGCGCTCGGACCGCACAACGCCTATGCGCGTTTTTTCAAAACGATAGCCGACAATCGCGCCAAGCCCGTATGGTGGGTCGAATCGCGCGCGGGCGATGAAGCGGGCGCAATCGAGAAGACGCTGAATCGCGGCCTTTGGATTCTCGAAACCGTCGTCACCGCCGCTCCGTTGCTCGGCTTGCTCGGCACGATTACCGGCATGATGCAGGCGTTCAAAATTATCGGCACGTCCACGCTCGTCGCGCCGACGCAAGTGACTTCAGGCGTCGCCGAGGCGCTCATCGCGACGGCGCTCGGCCTTCTGATCGCCATTCTCTCGCTGTTCGGCTTCAATTTTTTTGCGCGCACGCAAGCGCAGGCGCTCGACAACATGGAGCGTTTGGGTTCGCGCCTCATCGATCATATCCGGCTTGATCAGGAAAATGGCGAGTCCGAAAACGCGGCGGCGCCGCTGGCGCTGGCGCGGGAGGCCGCCCGATGAAGCTCAAACGATCGCGGGCGGCGCGGCGCGGGCGAATCGAAATCATCCCCATGATCGACGTGATGTTCTTCCTGCTCGCGACTTTCATGCTCGCGTCGCTCTCGATGCAAACGCTGAATTCGCTCAAAGTCAACCTGCCCGAAGGCTCGGCCGCTCCGATTAGCCATCGGGAACCGGTGACGCTCACTGTCACACGAGAGGGCGACATTCTGGTCGATAAGACCCCCGTTACGCTCGACACGCTGGCCGCCGTTCTCGCGCCGCGGCTCGCCGCAGGCGACCATGGCGTCGTAGTCAACGCGGACAGCGCCGCGCCGGAGGGAGTGGTGGTGCGCGCGATGCTGCGGGCGCGCGCCGCGGGCGTCGATCACTTCACTATCGCGGTCAGACGCGAATGACGAGTTGGCCGAATATATCCGGCGGACCGGCGCTCGACGATCAGCGCTGGCGGATGCTCTGGATTGTGCCGTTATCGGTCGCGCTCTGGTTCGTCATCCTTGAAGGCTTCGCGCGCGTGCTGGAACGATCCGCCCCGCCGGCGCCCGAATCGACGACGGTACAGGCGCAAATCGTCGAACTGCCGCCGCAATCGAACCCGGCCGGAGCAATCGCTCATCCGGCCGCCGCCGCGTCGCCGGGTCCTATAGAAAAGCCAAAGCCCGTCGTTCGTCACCACCCGATGCCGCGACATCGCGAGGTGGTTCATCCTCCATCACCCTCCGGGACGGCCAAAGCGACCGAACAACCCCATGAGGCCGCGCCGGCTTCGAGTGCTGCGCCCGCCGGCGGAGCATCAACGCCACCTGGTCCCACGTCTCCGGCCGGGGGCGGCTTCAACCTCGGCGGCGGCGCATCTGGCGCCCGCGCGGTCTATGCGCCAACGCCGACCATTCCCGACGATCTGCGCGACCAGCAAATCGATACGGTCGCGATAGCTCATTTTATCGTCAAGGCCGACGGAACCGACGACGTAACCCTGTCGCAACCAACGTCGATTCCCGAGTTGAACCAGGTCTTGCTCGACACGCTCAAGCAATGGCGCTTCTTTCCGGCGGTGCGCAATGGCGTTGCGATCGACTCCGAATTTGACGTACGAATTCCTATAACCGTTCAATGAGCGTGACAAACTCTCGAAAAGGCCGGGCTTCCGATGGCGTTTTCGGCGCGGTTGAGTTTTTGCGCGAAGCGGGCGAATCGATGCTCCGCCGCTTCGTACGGACGCATCGCGGCGCCGCCTATGCGGAGATTCGGTTCGAAGCTTCATTTACCCGAACCGCATCCGCGGTTGACGGCGAGGCGCGCGATGCGTTCGAAAGCAGCAACGCTGCGTTAGGCGTGCGCGTGCGATGCGCCGCGGGCGGCGGCGCCGTCGGCGAAGGCTTCACAGGCGTAGAGGTTGGCAGGATTGCGCTCGGCCGCACGAAGCTTGCCGCGTCGATCGATTCGGCGCTCGCTGAAGCTTTCGGGCGCGCGCGATGCAATGCCCGCGAAATGGCGGCGCTCGCGCGATCCCTCCCGGCGGCGGCAATGAAATCGATCATGCTTTTCGGAGAAGTCGCGCCGTCATGCGAACGCGCCGAAATTGTGGCAATCTACCGGCACGATCCGCGCACGCTCAATCCGTCGGAACTCGGCCGCGCCTGCCGGGAGGCGTCGGCGGAGATTGCCGCGCTCGGGCCAGAAATCGCCTACAATGCAGTCACCGCGCTGAGCGAATTGCGCCATGAGGTTTTTATCAACACGGCCGGCGCGAATATCTCGCAGGCATTCGCGTTCTCTCAGGGCGATTGTTATGTCGTGGCCGCAGCCGGCGGCGGTTATCAGGAAAGCTACGACACGATTGGCCAACAACGCGGCTTCGAGTGTCTTGCCGACGATTGGCGCGATGAACTGGCGCCCAATCCCGGCCTCCATCGCTTCGCCGTGGAACTCGGCCGCGAAACGCGTGAGGTCGCCGCGGCGCCCGCCTTAAAACCCCCTGACGGCGAAGTCGTGGTCGTCACCGATCCCCATTTCAACGCGCTGATTGCCCACGAAATTATCGGCCATCCGTGCGAAGCCGACCGTGCGCTGAAGATGGAGGCCGCCTATGCGGGCCGCAGCTGGTTTTTGGGCTCGCTGGAGCGCAATGAAATCGGCCGGCCAGTCGGTTCTCCCCTCCTTTGGGCCTGCTCCGACCCGACGCTCAACGGCTACGGACACTATCTTTACGACCACGAAGGCACGCCCGGCCGGCGGGTGACGCATATCGAAGGCGGGGTATTTCGCGGATTTCTCAATTCGCGCGCCACCGCCGCGATCCTTGGCGTTGAGCCGAACGGTTCCGCGCGCGCGAGCGAAGCGTGGCACGCGCCGTTGATCCGGATGTCCAACACATTCTTCATGCCGGGCGGGAGCGACCCGCGGAAAATCATCGCGGAAGTTGATCGCGGCTATTACGTTTGCGGCCATCTGGTTCCATCGATCGCGGAGTCGCGCGAGAATTTCCGTATCTCGGCGCGCCGCGTTTATGAAATCGAGCACGGCCGGATCGGCAGGCTCTTCCGATCCGGCTCGGTGATCGCGGATGCGAAGCGCTTTTTCAGCGCGATCGACGCGGTCGGCGACGATTTGCGCCTCGTCGCGATACCCAATTGCGGCAAGGGCCAACCGATGCAGGTCAAGCGGATGTCGAACGGCGGTCCGACGTTGCGCTCGCGCGCGCGGCTCGGAGGCGGATGATCGCACGATGCGTACGACCGCCGATATGCGCGGCTTTATTCGCGCAGCGTGCGCGATGCTCGCGCGCCAGCGCGACCTCGCCGGCTTCGAAGTTTACGCTTCGTCGAGCGAGCATCGCGTCGCCCGCATAAATTATACCTCGGACATTCCAGCGCGCGGCGTCGAGGAGTTCAAATCGCTCAACGCCGACGGTTTCGCCGTCCGTATCGTTATGGCGCGCGACCCTCATGAAACGGGCAACGCCGCCATCGCCGGCGATTTGACCATCGACGCGGTTCGCGAAGCGCTCGAACGCGCGCGCCGCGCCGTAATCGTCGATCCGCATTTCCCGGGATTGCCGCAGGGTCCAAGGCGGCTGCGGACAATTCCGCCAAGCGCCGAAAAATCTGATCTGATGGGCGCGAAAGACGAAATACTGGCCGCGGCCGCATGGCGGATCGTTGGCGGCGCGCTCGCGGCGTTCCGCGCCCGGATGAAGCTCGCGATGCCGCGGCCGGGACTCGTGATCGGCGGCGACCTCTCTCTGATTCGCGATCGAATCGCGATCGGCGGTTCAAATTTCGACGACATCCGCGGCGACGAGAGCGCGCGATTCGCCTCGTCGATCACGGCGCTGGTCGAAGCGCTCGAGGCCAAAGGCTCCGCGACCGCGATGGGCGTGACGCGCGAAGAATTGAATCGCGCCGGCGAGTGCCTCGGACGTGAAGCGATGAGTCGCGCGCTTGCGTTGCGCCACGGAGAACGACCTCGTCACGGAACCTTCCGGGTCGTGATGGGGCCGCAGCCGATCGCTGAAATTCTCAATTACATGGTCGTGCCGTCGCTCACCGCGGGCGCTTTTCAGGCGGCGAATTCGGCCTATCAAGGCCGTTTCGGGGAGCTCGTGATGGACGAGCGCTTCAGCCTCGCCGACGATCCTCGCGCGCCCGCCGGTTCGATCCGCCGGAGAATCACCTGCGAAGGACTGCCGGCGAAAAGGACGGAACTGGTCCGCTATGGCAGGTTGTGCGGTCTGCTCGCCAACACCTACGACGCGCATCGTTTGCTTGCCGACGAGCGCCGCGCGGAGAAACTCGGCGCGAGCGCGCCTGCGGAATTAGCGTTTCCGCCGCACAGCGCATACCGGATGGGCGAAAGCTCGGCGCGCCGCTTCGACGGCCATCCCGGAGCAGCCGCGACTAATCTGGTTATGACCGCCAGCGGCGGCGTGAGCGACGCTGAACTCATACGCGCTGTCGGCGATGGAATCTACGTCGGCCGCGTCTGGTATACCTATCCCATCAACGGACAGCGCGCGGGCGATTTCACCTGCACGATCAGCGGCGATTCATATGTTATTCGCGGCGGACGGCTGGCCGCGCCGCTCGCGCCCAATCATTTTCGAATCAACGCAAATATCGCGGATATATTTTCCAAACCAATCGCAATCGGCCGGCGATCGCGATCGGCGATGGTCTGGGGATCTCCCGAGACTTATATCGTGCCGCCGATCGCGATCGCCGAACTTGATTTGTCGGCTATCGCTTCCGCCGAAACCGACTGACCATTCGCGTCAGCGCACTCGCCGCCCGTCGCGATAGACTTCCTGCTTGCTGGTGATTCCAAGCGGGTCCCATCGCGTCCAAGTCCCGTCACGGCGGCCGTTGCGATAGTTCCCTTCGATCGACTTGACCCCGTTGGCGTACCAACTCGTATGCAGTCCGTCGCGCACGCCGTTCACATAATGGTCAATTGACGCGCGTTGTCCATTCTCGTACCACAACGTCCATTCGCCCACTTGGACGCCGTCGCGATACTCGCCTTCGATCATCCGGCCGCCGCCCTCGCCGTAAGCGACGAACACGCCGTCTTTGACCGGCTTGCCATTGACAATCTTTTGACACCACTGTTCTTCGCCGCGCGGCGGCGGCGCGCCCATCATCGTCGCCCCCGGCGGACACGGCGGCAGTGGTCCGACGGTCGTGTGGCGACAACTCGCAAGAGCGGCGCAAGCGGCGATGGCGGCGGCGAAAGCCAGGCGCCGCGCCAATTCCGGCGCATTGGATCTGGATCGGATCAAGCGCGCGCCGCGGCTGAATAGCGAGCGTCGAAAGCGTGATAGTCCCGCCATGAAAGCTAACGGGCGGACGGCCTTTTCACGCCGTCCGCCCGCTTCGAACCATATTCGTTGGACGCGATTCTCAGTTTCGCGTTCCGCCGCTCATCAGTAGTCTCAGTTCGAACCGGTCGATCCGAGCAAGTTGCCGCCAAGCGTCGGATGGCCTACGGTCTTGTCGCCGATAATGTTGACCATCGCCGGTTTCCCGGAATTGAATGCGCGTTCGAGCGCCGGAACGATCTGATCCGGCTCGGTCACGAACTCGCCGTGGCAGCCCATCTCGGCGAACGCTTTGTCATACCGGATATCCTGCAGCATGTTGAACGGATCGGTGCGATCCTTCAGCATCGGCATCGATTCAAAGCTCGGTCCCCACGAACTGTTGTTGTACAACACGCATACTATCGGCAGGTTGTAGCGAGCCGCGGTTTCCATGTCGAAGCCGCCGATGCCCAATCCGCCGTCGCCCATGATCAGCGCGACTTGCTTGCCCGGCCGCGCGAGTTGCACGCCAATCCCCATGCCGAATCCGTGACCAACCGGCGCCAGCGGGCCGGCGTCGATAATCTGGCCGGGGAAGCGCGCCGTGAAGCCCTGACTCATCCATCCCGACAGCGTGAAACTGTCGATAACGACGGTGCAATTTTTGTCGAGCACCGATACCAGGTCTTTCGTCAGCCGCGCCGGATGGATCGGTTTGTTCCCGTGGACCTTCTTTTCGTTCTCGATCACCTGTCGCTCGAAATTCGCGCGCACCTCGGCCAGTTCCTTGAGCCAGCTCGACGACCGGTTTTTCGAGAAATCGAGCTTGAGCTCCTTGATCCGATTGATCATCTGGCGCAGCACCAGCTTGGGATCGCCGACCAGCGGAATCTCGGCCGGCACCTGCCATCCGATACGCGACGGCGTCGGATCGCACTGAATATATTTGGCCTTGTCGTTCCATGTCGGCGGACGTCCGAAATGCTCGCCGCTCCAGAAACGGAAGCCCAGCGTCAACACGACATCGGCCCGGCCGGTGAACGGCTTCTTGAACGCGCCGCGAATCGCCAGCGGATGTTCTTCCGAAACCGACCCCTGGCCAGCCCGCCGCGCGTAAACCGGGATCGAGGTCAGCTCCGCGAACTCTTTCAGCTCCGGCGCCGCCTGCGACCAGAACAACCCGTCGCCGCCCGCGATCAACGGACGCTCCGCCGCGTGCAACAGTTCCAGCGCCCGATCGATCTTCGCCGGATCGCCCGCCGACCGGATATCGTCCGGCGTGAAACGCTGGCCGCCCGCCCGCTGCCGGCTCTCTTCGTCCTTGTGGTAGAGGATGTTCTGCGGTATCTCGATCAGCGATACGCCCTGCGGCGGCGTCAGCGCCTCGCGAAACGCCAGCCGCATGTCGAACTCGATCGTGCTGAAATCCGTGACCCGCTTGGTGTATTTGGCAAAGCTCCGCACAACGTCAGACCCATACGCTTCCTGGAACGACCCCTGATGGTCTTCCGTGTTCGGATGCTGTCCGGAGATGCACACCACCGCGCTGTTGGTCATCGCCGCAAGGCACAACCCCGTAACCGCGTTGGTCAGTCCGCAACCCGCCGTCACCATGCACACGCCCGCCTCGCCCGTCATCCGCGCGAAACCGTCCGCCGCGTATGCCGTCGCCTGCTCATGGCGCATGTGAATCAGTTTGATGTCGTGATTGCGCAACTCCGCGAGAATCGGGAACAGATGCCCGCCGTTGATCGCGAAACAATAACGCGCGCGATTTTCCTGGATAATGCGCGCGACCAATTCGCCGCCGCCCACTTTTGCCATCAGCAGTTCCTCCTTGGCGTATAGACAAACCCCGCGCCGGCTTCGGCCGCGGCGAGTCAGACCTTCGCGCCGCACCCGACATCGTCGATCGCCGCGGGCTTCGCCATTCGCTTCCGGCTGAATCCTTGCACATTTTCGCCATCGCCGAAAAGCGTCGCGACGCTCCGCCGCGATCGCGCCCGCGCCCCGAGCGCCAAATCAACCGCTTGTAGGCTCTTTAATGACAAAAGACGCCAAATCGCCGATTCGGATTTTTTCTCCGAAGCGTTGATCAGGTCTCGAATCCCTGTAACTCTCTCTGCTTCGTAAGGATGCGCGACGCGCGCCCCTTTGGATTACGCCGCGTGCACAAGATGCCACGAATCGCCACGCCCTCGAGCCGCTCCGCCAGCTCACGCCGATGGCTCGCCAGATTGGCGGCTGGCGTTTTGGGACTGGCGCTGCTTGCCGGCGCCGCGATCGCCTCCGCGGACCCCGCCGTCGCTCAACCGGCGCCGTCGCCCGCTCCCGCGAGCGCCTCGGCCAACCCGGCGCCGCAAACTTCCGCCGCCCACGCATCGGCGGCGAATTCGGCATCGTTCAATCTGCTGGATTTGCAGACCTGGCCCGACGCGCTCAATCCGCACAACTGGCCGTTCACGCTGTTTCCGGTGCCCGAAGTCGCGACCGACCCAAACTCCGGCGTGACCTACGGGATGCTCTTCGCGTTTCTGTTCAAAGACAAGCACGACAACATCGACTACATCCTCGCGCCCGACATCAACAACAACACCGTCCTCGGTCCCGGCGGCAATTTCCGCCTCTTCGGCTATCCCTCCGAGGACACGCAGTGGTACGTGCAGACCGGAGCTTCGCAGCACATCGCCCGCGACGTCGATTTGAGCTACCAGACCGGCCGCACGCTCCAGAAATGGTGGTCGCTCAATGTCCGGTTCTTCTATGAACAGGATCCGACCGACCGCTTCTTCGGCCTCGGCAACCAGTCCCCGGAGCGCGACCAGACCAACTACACCGACGAACAGGTCTTTTTGCAGGTGCTCTTCGGATGGAATCTGACGCGCCATCTGCAACTCGGATTCTTCAGCCGTCCGCGCTACATGCGCATCAAGGAAGGCGCTTTCAAAACGCTCCCTTCCATCTTCGAGCTTTTTCCCAAAGTCAAGGGCATCAACGGCGGCAGCGAATTCTACAATGAGGCGCGCGTCACCTACGACACGCGCGATTCCGTCGATATCCCCCGCAAGGGTACGCTCGCCGTGCTTTTCAACGGCGTCGCCGATCGCGCCTTTCTCAGCTCCTCGTCATACGATCGCTTTGGCGGCGACCTGCATGAATACATCCCGATCGGCAAGCGTTTCACCTTCGCCGGCCATGTCTATCTGCAATACACCCCCGCCGGTCAGGAGACTCCGTTCTGGGCGATGCCCCGGCTCGGCGGCGAGGAAAGTCTGCTCTACGATCAGCAAACCCTGCGCGGTTACGGCGTCGGCCGGTTCACCGACAACAATATCGCCGACGCCAATTTCGAGCTGCGCACCCGCGTCCTCGAAGCCACTATCCTTGGCAATCACGGCATCCTCGAACTCGCCCCCTTCTTCGATACCGGCCGCGTATGGAACGGGATGTCCACCGTTCCGTTCGAGGATCTCCATTCCGTGGCCGGGATGGGCTTCCGGGCGATCGCCGAGCCTTTCGTCGTCGGCTATCTCGATATCGGCTACGGCGGCGAGGGCAGCGCGATTTTCGCCGGCCTCAACTATCCGTTCTGACGCCGGCTTGCGCCGCGCCGCGTTGAACTTTCAGCCTTTGCGGAAGCGCGAGGGGTAATCTTCGGGAAAATCCGTATCCGGATGCATCCGGCGGGCGCGCGCGATCAGCACGCTCTCTTCCTCGGGAAGGTTCGGATCCGGGATGCAGCAATCGACCGGGCACGCCGCCGCGCATTCCTC
This sequence comes from bacterium, assembly GCA_014896235.1. Lineage (GTDB taxonomy): Bacteria > Desulfobacterota > Binatia > Binatales > Binataceae > JADMIL01. The sequence continues at coordinate 77,743 of JADBKU010000018.1, forward strand.
GTGATCGAAGAAACCGACGCACTCGGTGCATTTCTCGGGAACAATATAGTAAATATCCGGCGCCAGCGCCGCGCCCGATTTTCCGTCGAGCTCCCACGGCGTTCCGCCTTCATAAATCGCATTATTGGGACAACGCCGCGCGCACGCGCCGCAGTTGATGCATTCTTCGGTTATCAACGTCGCCATCGATTAAACGCAAATCCCGCTTCAGTCCGCCGGCATCGCCGCCGCCACCCGCCGCGCCAATTCGAGGAAAATCGCGCTCGCCGGATGCTCCGGTTTGGCGATCGTGAGCGGCGCGCCATGGTCGCCCGCCGCACGCAACTCCTCGAAAATCGGCGCCCGGGCGATAACTTCGCTGCCCTCCGCCGCCGCCAGCTTGTCGCCTCCGCCCGAACCGAAAATTTCGTCCAGTTCGCCGCAATCGGGACAGACGTAGCCGCTCATGTTCTCGACCACGCCGATCAGCGGACAATGCACCTGGCGGAACATCCGCGCGGCCCGCAGCGCGTCCGCGACCGCGACGTCCTGCGGCGTCGTCACGATCACCGCGCCGTCGAGGGCCACTTCCTGCGCCAGCGTCAGTTGCGCGTCGCCCGTTCCCGGCGGCAGATCCACGATCAGGAAATCCAGCGTGCCCCAGAGCGTATCCTGCAAAAACTGCCGCACCGCGCCCATCACCATCGGCCCGCGCCAGATCACCGGCGAATTGTCGTCGATAAAAAAGCCGATCGAAACCAGCTTCACGCCGTGCCGCTCGACCGGATAGAAATGCTTGCCGCCTGCCGACCGCGGCCGTTCCTCGCCCGTGCCGAACATCATCGGCGCCGACGGTCCATAAATATCCGCGTCGAGCAGGCCGGTCTTGTAGTTCAGCCGCGCCAGCGCCACCGCCAGGTTCGCCGCGACTGTTGATTTGCCGACGCCGCCCTTGCCGCTCGCCACCGCGACGATATGCCGGATTCCGTCCAGCCGCTTGCGGCCGGTTTTTTCGCCCAACTCCGGTTCCAGCCGCCGCACTCTGAATTCGACCTTGCCCGCGCCGAGGTCGTGGGCGAGCGCCTGATGGATCCGGGCGCCGAGGTCGCGCAATATCTCCTCGCGATCGCTCGGATTCCGCAGCGTGATCGTCCAGCCGCCGTCCGCCGCCGGGGCGACTTCCTCGACGATTCCGAGCGCCACGATATCGGTCGCGTAACCGGGATAATTCACCTGGCGGAGCGCGGCCAGAACTTCTTCCTGCGTGAGCTTTTTCGCCACTGAGGGAATTATTCCAGATGCGGCCTGCGGGCGAAAGCCGACCGCCCGGTCAGCCGCCGTCGCATGTCCGCCGCGATAGATGGCCGGGTCAAGCCCGGCCATGACTGCCAGGGGCGCCGGTTGCTCCGACCGCGCCGCGCTCCAACCCCCACACCCGCCCTTGAACGTTCTATTTCAGTCACCCCAGAACGCTATTCTCGCTCACCCTCCCGCCCTCTCTATTTCACTCACCCTCAGGCAACCCATTATTTCTTGCGCTCTCGGACAACCATTTATTTCCGTCACCCTTACGCCCTGTCTATTTCTTTCATCCCCGCGTCCACTTTATTTCGCTCACCCTCGGAGAACCCTTTATTTTCATCACCCTCGGGCAACTCTTTATTTCTGTCACCCTCGGGCTTGACCCGAGGGTCCGTCCGTCGCCTGCGATTCTTTCTCGATCTGCTCGGCGCCCTATCGCACCAGCGACGCCAGCCGCTTCGCGATCACTTCTTCCGCCTCCGCGACAATCCGCCGCACGATTTCGCCCGCCGGCAAAATCTCCCGCACGAGGCTCACCGACTCGCCCGCGTAATACGCCAGCCCCTCGACGTCGCCTTCGATATATTCCGCCGGCGGAATGACCGAGTAGCGCGTCAGCGGCGCCGCGCTGCCGTCGCGCCGCCGGATCCGCCCCGCCGGCGCGCCTTCGCCCGGCCGCGAGCCGCTGGCCGGACGCCCCGCCCGCTCCCACTCTTCGACGACAGGAGTTCTCAGCACGCGATGGGCCGCGTCGGGCCAGCCGATATCGTAGAGCGTCGTATGAATCGTCTCGCTCGCGTGTCCGCGCACCAGCCGTTCCTTGTAAAGCGGATGCGCCGCCGACTCGACCGAGGCGGCGAAGCGCGTGCCGATCGCGGCGCCGTCCGCGCCTAGCGCAAGCACGGCGGCCAACCCGCGCCCGTCCGCGATTCCGCCCGCCGCCGCCATCGGCAGGTCGCCGATCGCGTCGCGCACTTCAGGAATCAGCGCCAACGTGGTCACAATTCCGCGCACGTGGCCGCCCGCGTCAAGGCCCTGCGCGATTATCGCGTCCACTCCAGCCTTGGCGGCGGCGCGCGCCTCCTCGGCGCTGCCGCACTGCCACAGCACCCTGGTTCCGGCGTCCTTGAGCCGCCGGATCGCGTCGCGGAAGTCGTCAGGCTCGCCCCAGAAAAAGGTTGCGGCGGCGGGCCGCTCCTCGATTACCGCTTCGATCAAGCCAGGTTCGAGAAACGGTATCAGCAAATTCACGCCGAACGGGCGCGAGGTGAGATCGCCCGCCGTGCGGATTTCGGCGCGCGCCGCGCCCGGATCCATCGCGGCCAACCCGATCGTGCCCATCCCGCCGGCGTCCGAGACGGCGGCGGCCAGCCGCGCCATCGCGACTACCCCCATGCCAGCGGAGATGACCGGATGCTCGATCCCAAGCACATCACTCAGAGCGGTACGCATCGTTCACAAATGCTCCTTTTGCCGCGCCGGAAAGTCCCCTAATAGGCATGCAGTTGAATAACATTGGAGACCACTTCCGCATTAAACGAATCCTATTTAGTCGAAGATGGTTTGGACTCTGGCCGCGGCGTCCAGGCTGCTATTGGATTCGGCGAAGAACGGACGAAATTCTCACGCTCTAAGTCTTCCTCTTTCTTTCGCTCGCTCGGTTGCTCGCATGGCGTTATAAAATGCAATCGTCTCGGTAAAAACGGTTTGATTTGTGGATATGCATATGTGCACCGAAACACATCGAGAAGGACGAATGCGTCAATCGGATCGCCTTCGTATTTGCCGAAAAAACGTTCGCATGAATAGTTCCCAAGTTCGTCACAATACTCGAAAAATCCACTGATGAGAATTGGTTTGTCGCCTGTCCTTGCGGCTTTAATCTCCTGGTTAGGAATCCAATCGTCGTAAATCTCTCTGTGATCGGAATCCGGAGGAATCACGATTCCTCTTCCCTGCGTTACGGGAATTCCCGCGTCGTCCGCGAGACGTGCCATATGGTTTTCGAGCGTAGGCCCGTTACGATTGAAGAGCTGAACGTTAAAATCTAATGCTGGTCCTTGTCCTGAATTATGAAAATATAAAACGATTCCTCCCTTTCCTTTCGGATCGTGGGAGCTTATGAGATTTCCAAAATTTCCTTCCTTATTACCAGCGCTTATTAACGGCGATCGCGCAATATTCAACTGTTTTTGTAAAATTAAACTCTGTTGATAAGAGACTTGTGTTAACATCCACGTCAAAGATACCATCACTACAGTAGCTAAAGCTGATACGACGTCTTTATATTCCTGGATTTGGCGCCGAAATCGATAGCCAACCGCGACGACAAGCAAACCAATTCCGATAAAATTCCAACTAATCGTCATTATTCATTAAGCCTTAATTAAATCCAAATGACGCGCCGACTTTACGAAACAATTCAATGCGAAAATCAAGACGGATTATAATTCTATCCTCAATATCAGCGCAAATTTCCTTATCGTTTCGAGCAAGTATATACAGAAGGATGTAATTTTAAGATATTTCATCTCCAATCTAATCAGGTCAATTCAACCAATTTCTCGCGCTATTCACACAAACCGAAGTAGGCGCGTAAAAAGTTCTTCTGGCATTATTCTACTCGAAACAGCAATCGTGGTCGGTCCCAATTCTTTCGCATCGTTAACTAATATCCACAGGCACAGCAGTCATTCTGAGCGGAGGTTGCGGGAGCGAAGAATCTCGCGCCGCTGGCGCGTTGACGCTCGGGATTCTTCGGCTGCGCCTCGGAATGACAAAAGGGATGTGCGGACGGATATGGAAGCCGCAGGCGCCGCACGAAAAGCCGCGGGCGCTAGGCCGCGCTGCGCATGAGAAGGCCGCTCCGAGCGCCGCAAAGCGAGTCCGGAGCGGCCAAAAGACAATTTGCAACCCGACTCGCTAGCGGCCCTTGAACTTCGGCTCGCGCTTCTCCAGAAACGCCTTGACCGCCTCCTTGTGATCCTCGGTCAGTCCGGTCAGCGATTGCCCATAGGATTCCCGGTCGAGGATCGTCCGCAGGTCCGACTTCAACGCCAGATTAAGGTGCGCCTTCATGTATGAATAGGCGACCGTCGGCCCCGCCGCGATTCGCCGTGCGAACGCCTCGACTTCCTCGCCCAGCGACGCCGCCGGCACGACCCGGTTCACCATCCCGAGCCTGAGCGCCTCGTCGGCGCCGATCACTTCCGCCGTAAAATACAGCTCGCGCGCCTTGGCCGGACCGACCAGTTGGGTCAGGAAATAGGTCCCGCCGAAATCGCCCGAAAAGCCCACCCGCGCGAACGCCGTGCCGAAGCGCGCCGTGTCCGCCGCGATCCGGATATCGCAGGCGAGCGCGATACTCAGTCCCGCGCCGGCCGCCGGACCGTTGATCGCGCCGATCGTGACTTTCGGCATCTCGTGCAACAGCGCGCTCACTTCTTCCGAGCGGCGCAACTGCGCGATCCGCGTATTGATTCCGGCCTCGCCGCCGGCGCCGCTATCGTGGCCCGCCGCTTCGTTCCGCTCGCGCATCCTGCCGATGTCGCCGCCCGCGCAGAAGCCGCGCCCGGCGCCGGTCAGCACGACCGCCCCGACCTCCTTGTCGTACGCGGCGCGGCCCAGCTCCTCCAGCAGCCCGGCGATCATCTGATCGCTCAGGGCATTAAGCTTGTCGGGCCGGTTCATGGTCAGAAAGAGCACGCCGTGGCGGCGCTCGGCGATAAGGTCGCGATGCTCAGCAGCCATCGTGGGATTCCTCCGGAAACGGTCGTTTCACCCGTACTACTTCAGCACGGCCATCCTGTCGAGGGCGGCGGCGACCGCTTGCGTCCCGTCGAGGTCGTGGCCAAGGGCGCTGGCCGTGTTGAACATCGAGGCCATCAGCTTCAGCCCCGGCAGCGCGAGCCGGTTCTGACGTGCGGCTTCATCGACCAGCCGCAGATCCTTGCGGATCAGCTTGATGAAAAATCCGGGGCGATAATCCCGCGCGATAATCTTCGGGCCGAGGTTCGCGAGCTGCCATGAGCCGGCCGCGCCCGCGCCGATCGCCTCCAGCACGCGCGCCGGGTCGAGTCCGCTCTCGCGCGCGAAGAGCAGCGCCTCGGCTGCGGCTTCGAGCGCAAGCGCGACGGCGATCTGGTTGGCGAGCTTGGTGGTCTGGCCGGCGCCCGGCGGCCCCATATGCGTGATCCGGCGGCCGAGCGGCTCGAGCAGCGGACGCGCCCGCTCGAACGCGGCGGCGTCGCCGCCGGCCATGATCGTGAGCGTGCCGTCGATCGCGCCCTGCTCGCCGCCGGAAACAGGCGCGTCAAGGTAGCCGACGCCGGCCATCGCGAGCCGCGCGGCGATTTTCCGTTCTGCCTCGGGCGCGATCGTGCTCATGTCGATCACAAGCTGGCCACGCTCCAGCACCGGTTCGATCCGCGCGATCACGCTTTCGACGTCGGGCGTGTCAGGGACCATCAGGAACACCGCCGCGGCGCCGCGGGCCGCCCCGGGCGCGTCGGCGACGACGGTCGCGCCGTCGGCGGCGAGCGCGCGCGCCTTGTCCGGCGTTCGATTGAAGACGCGCACGCGATGGCCCGCCCGAAGCAGCCGGCGCGCCATCGGAGCGCCCATGATTCCGGTTCCGATCCAGCCGATTTCCATGGTTAATCCTCGCTATGCCACGCTATGGCGCCACAGCGATGCGGCGTCCGGCAAGATCGTCGCGCCGATACGCCGTGCGGCGCAAGCGCGTCGTCAGAATTTGCGACTCGCGAAGGCGAATTATCGCGTGGCGGCGACGGTACGTCGCGGGGCGCCAGATGGCGTCAAGCGGCCTTCGATGGGCGCCCGGTGGCGCGCCATGAAAAGCCGCCGGGCGGCGTCGCGCTGAGCAGGAACAGGGGTATCCAGATGGTAACGAGGATGCCCGCGAAGACCGAATGCCACATCCAAAAGAACATCCAGGCGAGATAAAGGCCGAGCATCGCGAAATGGAGCGTCACGCGGCCGGCGTCCAGTCCGGACGGCACGGGAGCGAAGAATCGCGCGACCAGCTTTGCTTGTCCAAGACAATGCCACGTATCATAAAAGCGGCATCGGCGGCATACATTGACGCTCGCCTCGGCCCATAGCGCCGCCAGCAAAATCAGCCCCAAAATCACGCCCGCGGCGCCATCTGACGCCGCCCGCCGCACCGACGCGATCGTGAACAGGACGAAGCCGCCCAGCCCAACCACGCGGAAAAACGCGGGCGTCTGGATGACATAAACGATCGGTTCGAACGGGCCGGGATTCGGTCGCGCCATCGCGGAATAATTTACGCGCCGAACGCCGTCGCGCAAGCGCTCGCCGCGATCACGCTCCGACCGTAGCCGTCATTCCAGCCTCAGCGGGTAAGGTCGCATCGAACTGCGACATATCGAGGGCGAACTGGCCATCCGGCGTATGCGTCGTGATATCGGCCAGCCGGGCGCCCCAGATAATGTCCTCGGCGTTGTAGGAATGGCGGGCATAGACCGTCTGCGAGAAGGTTTCGTCGATTCCGATTAGCGAAATCGTGAGGTCGGCATCGGACGCGATCAGTTCTTCGCGAGTGGTTCCGTAAAACGGGCTGCCGGGAACGATCGGATGCACGGCGGTCCACGAATACGCAAAGATCGCGTTGCGGGTGCGCGAGAGTTCGAGGTCGCGGAAACGCCGCACCTCCTCGCCTTCTGCTGTGCGTTCCTGGCGGGCGAAGACCACGTGAATCTGCGCTTCGACGATCAAATTGGCGCGTACATTGGCCATCCTGAACATCAGGCTCGGCACGCCGTCGCGCAGCGAGATAACCGCGTTGCGACTGAAACGGACGCGCGCAGTGGGCCGTGAGAATTTGGCGAAAATCAGTCCGGTGACCATCGCGAGCCCGATCAGTCCGGTCAACGCCTCGACGCTCATCAGCAGATGCGCCGCCAGCGTGATCGGCGCCATCCGGCCGTAGCCAATCGTCGCCATCGTTTCGACGCTGAAGAAATAGGCGTCGGAAAAGCTGCCGGGGCGCGCGTTTTCGATACCGGCGTCGAGCCAGTAGCCGAACCCAAAGATTGCATTGAGGAGGGCGAACGCGGTCGCGATCTGCAGCAACAAGGCCGGCCATGACGAATCCAGCAGGTGATGGTAGAAGTCGGCGAAATAGCCATCGCCCCGGCTCGGCAACGAGCGCCGTCTTTGCCGGACGAGCAGCCGATTGCCGCGCGCTCCGAAAATTGACATGCGCAAAAGCTTAGCCGACGCGCTGGCGCCCGCCCACTGTCGCATCGGCGCGCCGGATCGTTCGGCGTCGTCGTTTCGAATGCGATAGGGCAGTATGGAAAGCGCGCAACGATCTTGACGGAGCGGCCGACCCTTTGGATCGGCCGCTCTTCAGGCTTTGCGGCTTAACTCCAAACCGATGGAGGCACCGGAATCGGACCGCTCGGAACCAAGGTCGCCACTGAGACGTGCGGCCACGTCAGCGTGTTGAAGTTCAGAAACACCACCTGGGAATATTGAATCTGCGTCGAAAAAACCTTGATCACGCGCGGCGTCGTAATTTCGATCGGCGGATGCACTAGGAACTTCGGCAAAGGCTGGCCGGCGCCGCCGCCCTCGGCGTGGATCGTCATCGGCGGCTGGCCGACCTTGAAGATCGGCACAACGATCGTGTGCTCGACTGTCTCGATCCAGAACGTCGCATTCATCTTCAACGTCTGCGCATTTGGTCCCGCCGGCGCCGGATTCGTCAGAGCGCCGGGGTTCCCGAGCAGAAAGGCGATATTCTCGGCGCCGCCGCCGAACAGCGGCGAGGCGGGATTGGTCGAAATCGAAATCGTGGTGGTTGAAGTGATCGCCTGCGAGGCGATGTGATTGCGCAAGACCGTGTTGGGATCGGTCAGCATCGCCTGCGTAATCGTCCCGGCCGCGATAAACGGGCCGAGGTCCTGCGGAATCCGCGGCGTGCCGCTGTTGGCCGCCGTCTGGCTCGCGAACGGAATTTTGGTGTTTGGCGGCGCCGTCGTAAACGGCGTGATATCGACCGACGGGATCGTCGGCTTACCGCTAATTGTCGATGACGTTCCCTGCGCGACGATCGTCGTGCCGTGAGGGATCGACGCCATCCGCACCAGCGTCGTGCCCTCGGCCGGATCGCTGGTGGAGGGCACGATCACCCAGAGTCCCGGCTCCAGATGGATGCCGGTAGGCTGGGTCGGAATCGTGATATCCGAAATCGACTGCAGGTAGGGCACGCCGTTCAGGAAGACGTCGCGCTGCACCATCCCGCGGTTCGGCACGCTGCCGAGGCTCGCCGAAAACGACAAGGTCTCGGACGTAAGGTTGAGTTCCAGAATGTTATCGCTGCCAGGTTGCGGGACGGGCAGCGGCGTCGGCGTGGCCGGGTTCTGGGGCCGGAAGATGGTATTGAAGCCGTTTCCGACGAACGTGCCGGCGAAAGCGGCCAACGGGCCCAGGCTCGGCGCCGCCGACGGAATCACCTTGAACTTGGTGAGTGCGGAGACCTCGCCGAATCTGAAGCTGGCGGGCATCGATACGGCGGATTCGAGTTTCGTTTCGCTCATCTGTTTCTCCCCTTTTTGTAGAGCAGTTGGTGACGCTCACCGGATTGCGAGCGTTTGTTTCGATCGCTCCGCTCGCCACCATGCGCAACATCGGCGCCACCTCCGGATCAGAAAGAAAGGCTTAAGTTTGCGAATGAATTCAGATCGGAGGCGCCAAGGCAGGTTGGCGGCGCCTGCACAAATTGCATCATAGTGCTAGCAAAAGCGTCTATTAGCAGTCGTGGTGATGAAACATGCATTTAGTTTTATGCTGGGCTATGCTCGTCACAGTCATCGCGCTGAAGCCGGCCATAAACTCATGAGCCGCATCGGCGACGGGGAACGGCTTGGTCGGCTCCCGCCGCGCCATTGGAAGCTTCGGCGCGAGCTACATTTCAAAAAAAATCGATCGATTGCGGCGACATGGATGCCCGGGTCAAGCCCGGGCATGACGTAAGACAGGAAATTCGTTTACCTGAGCGACGCCATAACGCAGGCGGCGCTCAACGATCTAAACGATCTAGCGGAAAGCGGGAATCACCTTCGCGGCGAAGAGTTCCAGATGCTCCTGCGCCCAGCGCGGCGGCAATCCCGGCGGCAGCGTCCACGAATAGTAATGCGTGACGGGAACCTTGCCGATATATTCGCGAATCATGCGGATGCACTCGGCGGGGTCGGCGACTTTCAGTCCGCCGGTCTCGCGCAGATGCGCGCGGTCGCGGATATAGACCGGGTTGCGGTTCTGCCCCGCCTTGGCCGCCCACTCGGTGTATAGATTCGACTGGTAAATGATATGGTCGGCGGCTTCGTTGAAGGTCTTTTCCGGATCGTTCGAGCAGATAAGCCATCGATGGCCCCCGCCGAAGCGAACGTTATCGACCGCTTTTCCAGCCTTGCGCAATTCTTCAACGTACGCCTCATAAACGCGGCGCGAAGCGTCGGGCGCGGTGAATCCGTCGGCGTAGCGGACCGCGCGGCGCAACGCGGGCGGCGTAAAGCCGCCGACCCAAATCGGCGGGCGTGGACGCTGAATCGGCTCCGGGGTCAGCCTGACCTTGTTGACCTCGAAGAATTTTCCCTTGAACGACAGCGTCTCGCCTTGCAGCAGCCGGCCAATAATTTCGAGCGCTTCGTTGGTGCGGCCGCCGCGCTCGTTGAACGGCACATTGAAGCCGTGAAATTCCTCGACCTTGTAACCGACGCCGACCCCCAACTCGAAACGTCCGCCGGAGATGACATCGACCACCGCGATATCTTCGGCGAGCCGCACCGGATTGTGGAACGGCATCAGGAGCACGCCGAGCGGAATCCGTATACGTTTGGTGCGCGCGGCGATGGCGGCCGCGGCCGGCAGCATCGCGGGCAAATAGCCGTCGTCGATAAAGTGATGCTCGGAGAGCCAGACGTCGTCGAAGCCGTGATCCTCGGCCCAAACGATCTGGTCGAGAATTTCGCGGTAGAGCCGATCATAGGGCTGCCGCCATTGAGCGGGATTGCGGAAATCGTACCAAAGACCGAAACGGACTTTTTGTGTCGTGCTCATCGAGGACGCGCTCCAAAATGACTCACGCCGCGCTTGAACGGCGTGATCGCAAAGCGATACCACCGACCGATTTCGCACATGCCACGGCTCGCGCGCAACCTCCCGCGCGCAGGTTCAATCGATCGCGCGCAACCCCTCGGCAGGCGCCGCGTTCTCGGCGTCCGCCGCGGCGGCGCCGTTGCCCGATCCGCCCGCGAACCATTCGTAAAGGATGGGCATCACGTACAGCGTAAAAGGGGTCGCCGTAATCAGTCCGCCGATCACGACGGTGGCGAGCGGGCGCTGCACTTCCGCGCCCGCGCCGTGCGATATCGCCATCGGGATAAAGCCGAAGAGCGCCACCAGCGAGGCCATCAGGATCGGCCGCAGGCGATCCCTGACGCCGGTTTCGAGCGCAAAGGCGAGCGGATGACCGGCTTCGCGCAAGCGGTTGATTTCCGACACCAGCACAACGCCGTTGAGCACGGAGACGCCGAAGAGCGTGATGAAGCCGACGCCGGCGGTGATCGAAAAAGTGAGGTCGCGGGCGAAGAGCGCAAGAATTCCACCCGCGGCGCCGATCAGAACGTTGCTGAAGATCAGCAACGCCAGCCGCATCGAGGAGAACGTGTTGTAGAGCAGAACAAGGATGAGCAGCAGGGAGGCCGGCGCGAGCACCATCAGGCGAGCCGACGCGCGCGACAAATTTTCATACTGGCCGCCCCATTCGAGCCGCCATCCCTTCGGCATCTGGACTTGGCTTGCGATCGCGGAGCGCGCGCGTGAAACGAACGTCGCCAGATCGACGCCGCGGACGTTGGCCGCGACCGTGACCTGGCGCGTGAGGTTGGTGCGCCAGATCGAAACCGGACCTTCGTTCTGATCGAATTCAACCAACTGGGCGATTGGAATCAGAGCGCCGTTGGGCGCGGCGATCTTGATGTCGCGAAGGCGCTCGAGGCTGGAGCGCGCGGCTTCGTCGAAACGCACCTGCAAGGGGAAGCGCGCCTGTCCTTCCATCACCTGCCCGACCACGTGGCCGCCGATCGTCTCGACCGCGTCGAGCACGTCGCCGGCGTTGATGCCGTAGCGGGCGATGGCGGCGCGATCGATCCTGATGTTGATCGAGGGCAAGCCGTAGCGAGGAATCATCTTCAAGTCGGCGGCTCCGGGCAGCGCGGCGATAACGGTCCGGATTTTGCGGCCGAGCGCCATCATCTTGTCGAGATCGTCGCCGTAGATGCGGATTGCGACGTCGCCCTTGACGCCGGCGATCATGTCGTTGACGCGCGATTCTATCGGCTGCGAAAAGCCGAAGCTCATTTCGGGGACGCGGCGCGCGAGTTGGCGCGAGATTTCGCCGATCAGCTCCTCGCGGTTGCGCACGCGCCATTCGCGGCGGGGCTTGAGAAAGACATAAACGTCGCTTTCGTCAGGGCCGATCGTGTCGGTGGCGATTTCGGGCCGGCCAATTCGGCTGACGACGTGCGCGACCTCGGGAAGTTCGAGCATCGCTTTTTCGGCCGCGGTCGAAGCGCGCACGGCGTCTTCAAGCGAGATGCTCGGAACCTGCATCACGTCGAGGTTAAGCGCGCCCTCGTCAAGAGTCGGAATGAATTCGGCGCCGAGAAACGGCGCGATCGCGAAGCTCGCGATCAGCACGGCCGCCGCGGCGGCGACCGCGATTCGGGGCCGCGCGCCGATCCATCGCGCCACGCGATCGTGGATGCGCTCGGCCTGACGGGCGGTCCACGGTTCGCCAACGGACGTGCGCCGCAAAAAGATCGAGGTCATCACCGGCACATAAGTGAGCGCGAAGATGAGCGAGCCGACGAGCGCGAAGATCACCGTCAGCGCCATCGGGCGGAACATCTTCCCTTCAACGTTCTGAAAACTCAGGATCGGCAGGTAAACGACGATAATTATGCCGATCGCGAAAACGATCGGGCGCAGGACCTCGCGGCCGGCTTCGAACACGATATGGGCCATCGAACGCGCCGGGTCGCGCTCGCGCGCCATGCGATGGAAAACGTTTTCGACCATCACGACCGAGCCGTCGACGATGAGTCCGAAATCGATCGCGCCGAGGCTCATCAGGTTGCCCGATACGCCCATCCGGTTCATGCCGATGAAGGCGGCGAGCATCGCAAGCGGAATCACGGACGCGACGATCAGGCTGGCGCGCAAATCGCCGAGGAACAGGAACAACAGCAGGGTGACGAGAATTGCGCCCTCGATCAGGTTGTGCGCGACCGTGTCGATGGTGCGGGCGATCAATTCCGAGCGGTCGTAGTAAGGAACGATTTTCACGCCCGGCGGCAGCGTCGGTTCGATTTGAGCGAGCTTGGCTTTGACGCCGTCGACGACGATGCGCGAGTTCTGCCCGATCAGCAGCATCACGACGCCGGCGACGGTTTCGCCCTTGCCGTCATGAGTGACGGCGCCCTGCCGCAGCATCGGGGCGAAAGCGACACGGCCGAGATTGCGGATATAGATGGGCACGCCGCGATGGCTGCCGACGACCACGTCGCCGACGTCTGCAAGGCTGCCGATCAGCGCGGAGCCGCGAATCACCTCCTGCTCGCCGTTGCGCACGATGTAGCCGCCCCCGGCGCTCATGTTGTTGCGTTTGAGCGCGCGGAAAACGTCTTCGAGACTAAGGCCGTAGGCGACTAGCGAATCTGGCCGCAACTGGACTTCATAGGTCTTCAGTTCGCCGCCGTAGGAATTCACTTCGACGACGCCCGGGACCTCTTTGAGGCGGGGCGCGATTTGCCAGTCGAGGATCGAGCGCAGATCCATCAGGGAGCGATGAGGATCGACCACTTCGAACTGGAAGATTTCGCCGAGGGTGGTCGAAACCGGCGTCATTTCGGGCGGACCATAGCCCGGCGGCAGCATCGCGGCGGCGGACGGCAGGCGTTCCATCACCAGACGGCGCGCGAAATAGATATCGAGTCCCTCGTCGAAGTAGACCGAAACCGAAGACAGTCCGAAACGCAAAATCGAGCGGATTTCGGCAATGCCGGCCAGCCCGCGCATCGAGACTTCGATCGGGAAAGTGATCAGCTTTTCGACTTCGACCGCGCCGAGGCCTGGCGCTTCGGCGACGATCTGAACGACATTGGGGGTGACGTCGGGCGAGGCGTCGATCGGCAAAAGCGTCATCGCGCGCAAGCCGATGGCGACGAAGACGACGACCAGGAGGATCGTCATGAGTCGATTTTTCAGGGCCGCTTCGAACAGTCGCTGCGACATGATTTATTCGCCCGCGGTGCGCATGAAGAGCGTTTTAAGCGCGAGCCCGCCGTGGCTGACAACCTGCTCGCCGGGAGAAACCCCGGAAAGAATCGCGACTTGTCCGCCGCCGGCGGCGCCGAGCGTCACGTCGCGAACGCGGTAAACGCCGCCGCCTTCCGGGATGAAGACCACCTTGCGCCCACCGAGGTCGAAGACCGCGGACTCCGGCACCACCACGCCTTCCGACGTTCCGCCTGCCGAAATCTCGGCGTGGCCGAACATCCCGGGTTTCAGCAAATGCCCCGGATTGGGCACTTCGATGCGCGCCTGGACGGTGCGGTTCGCACGGTCTACTTCGTCGCTGATGTAAGTCACCGAGCCGGCAAATGTGCGCTTTGGATACGCGTCTACCTCGACCGTCGCGCTGGCGCCTTGGTGAAGTCGGGCGAGGTCGTGTTCGAAAACATTCGCGGTCATCCAGACACGGTCCAAATTGATTACGACCAGCGGTTCGTCATTTCGATCGACCATGGCGCCGAGAGTCAAATTGCGTTTGACCAGCGTTCCCGAAATCGGAGAGACGAGCGCGAAATCTGATAGAGCGCCGCCTTTTTCAGACCAGTTCAGAGCTTCTGGTTCGACGCCGGGAACGAGTATCCGCAAGTTCTCGCGCGCGGTTTTGTAATTCGCCGCCGCGGTGGCCTGCGCCGCGCGCGCCTCCAGAAGGTCTTTGAGCGACGCGATTTTACGCGCGTAAAGATCTTCTTCGCGTTTTAAATTCTGATTCGCTATGTCAGCGAGGGCGCGGGATTTCAAATATTCGGCCTTGGCTTGTCCGAATTCCATGCTGCTCAGAATCGCCAGCGGCTGTCCGGCGGCGACCTGCTGGCCGGGCTGGACGACAAGTTTGACTACTCGTGCGGGAATTTGGGTCGCGACGATAGTAACGGCGTTCGCGTCGGGCTCGACCGTCGCCGTCGCGGCGATGTTGGCGGCGACCGGCTTGGCCGCGACCGTCGCAGCAACGATCTCATGTTCCGCGGCCGAATCAGGCGCGAGCTTGACCGTCAGATTTTCGCGCGGCGCAGCCGCCGCCAGAGCGCTTGCAAAGACGAGCCAACCGAACGTCGCGAACGCCGCCGTCTTCATCGAATGCCGCCGACCGCCAGATCCAGCGCGACTTCCGCCGCTGCAAGATTGAATTGCGCGTTGACATCGCCAATACGCGCTTCAAACGCCTGCCTTTCCGCGACCGAAAGACTGAGCAAATCGAGCTTGCCCGCGACAAACGCGGCGTCAAGCAGTTCAAAACTTTCGCGCGCAGGAGCGACAATGCTTCTGCGGTTTATCTCGACCACTTCCAACGCGGTCCGGTATCTATCCCATCCGGCGGCAACTTCCCGCGCGATGTCGAGATCGAGCGCCCGCAACCGATCGCGCGCTTGCAAAAGCCGCGCGTCAATCTGCGTCGCCTCGGCCTGGCGGCGATTGAAGAGCGGCAGCGGAACGCCGATCGTCACTCCGTAAAAGCGCTCCGAGACGACTTCGCGGCCCATGAAGGCGCCTACGGTTGGATTCGGCAGCGCGAGACGCCGATTGAGTTTTGCTTCGGTTTCGAGGCGCGCGATTTCGAGTTTAGCGGCGCGGTAGTCAGGTCGATTGTCCCGGGCCATAGCGACCAGCTTCTCAAGATCGACCGGCAGCGGTTCGACTTGCAGGTCGCCGGCCGGCTCAGGTTTCGCACCCGCGGCGCCGCCGAGCAGCCGGCCCAGGCTCAGGCGTTCGATCTGATAGCGATCGAAAGCCTCGAGCAAGGCGCGCCTGCTTTGACCGTAGCGGACGCGGGCCAGATTCGCATCAATCTGACCGATCTCGCCGGCCTTGAGCCGCGCCTGAGCGGCGTCGTTGAGCCTACCATCGAGCGCCGCCAACTCTTTGAACAGATTCGTCGCGAGCCGTTCGCGTACGGCCGCGTAATAGGTCAGTTTGACCGCCGCGATCAACAGTCGCTTCTGATTCGCGAAGTCGGCGGCGGCGCGATTGACGGCGTAATGGGCGCTTTGTCGGCGCAGGGCCGGCTGGCCGAAAACCTCCAGTTGCTGCGACAGATCGACGCGCCAATCCTCGGAATCCCACTGCTCCGAACTGTGGCGATAGTCGCCGCCGGCAGACGCCTCAGGATTATATTGACTAATGTAATTGGCGCGCACCAGTTCGCCATGAACGAACAGCAACTCGCGCGACGCCGCGGCATAATCGGGATTGGCGGCAATCGCGAAGGCGATCGCATCTTCCAGCGAGACACGCCGCGCTTCCGACGAAGCCGCAGACACGATACGCGCGCATGCGCCTAATCCAACTATAACGGATGCGAGAAATAGCCAGTTTTTCGCTCGGAACCAGCCGAACCTCGGTCGCGTCATAACCATCTAAAGAGATGCCGGCGTTTTTGGCCAATTCGGCGCGGCGCTTATTTCCGCACCAGACAACATGACCGAAGTCGATAAACACTTTTCGTGCCAGCATAAAATCCATCTAAATCGCATTTAAACGCCACCCCGCATCGACGAACGAGGCGTATTTGCCCTTCTCGCGCGCCCCACTGTGGCGAATATCCCCAGATGGCGCAGCGCAGGCCCAATTTTTGGCGTTTTATCAATGGCAAGAAAATTGCTGCCATGAATTCTTCAAGCGATCCATGGCAAACGCGGCGGTTATTGAACGATTCGCTAACCGGCGGGAAGCGCGGCCGAAAACAGCTAGACTATTCTTCATGAGAGTCGGAACGCGGCTAACGCTCGTCTTGTTGGCGGCGTTAACGCCGGTGCTGGCCGGATATCTTTACTGGACCGTGCATCATTCAACGTCCATATACGACAATGATATGCGGCGCGATCTACGCGCCACCGCGCGCAGTCTTGCACCCGCTATCACCAATGACCTGGCCGCCAGAGAATGGAACGAGATTAACGATGTGATGCTGCGCCTGAGCCGGGTCGGCACGGAAACCGCGCTGCTGACGCCGGGTCGAGAGCCTCTCCGAATCGCGCCGGGATTTCCGCCCGGAGTTGTAAACGAAGCGTCTCGCGTCGCTCGCAAGTATCCATTCGGCGCCGAATTCAGCCTGGCCGATTCAGGCGTGAATTGGTTTTGCCAAGTCGTACCGCTGACGGACAGAGCGCAGAAACCCATCGGCTATCTTGTTGTGGCGCAAGATTGGACGGACATCACGGAGGATCTCCGCGACCGCACGACAGGCTCGATAATCGCCGCGCTGCTCGTAGTTGGCGTGATCATCGCGATTATTCCGCTTGCGGTTCGACGCTACGTCTCAGCCCCGTTGGACGAACTTTCATCCAAGGTAATCGGTTTTTCGGGCGACGAATTGCGCGATCAGGCGCGCTCTGGAGATGAAGTCACGTTGTTGACCGAGGAATTCCGCAGACTTGATCAGCAACTGGAAACCGCGCGCCGCGACCTGCTTGAGAGACATCGCCGCGAGCTCGCGCTCGAACGCAAATTGCAGCATGCTCAGCGCTTGGCGACGATCGGCACGCTGGCGTCGGGATTGGCGCACGAGATCGGCACGCCGATGGGCGTGATTCGCGGCCGCGCCGAACTGCTTTTGAACGCCTACCGGTCCGAAGAAAAGGCCGCGCGTGGTCTCGACGTGATCGTCACCCAAATCGACCGCGTGACTAAAATCGTACGGATGCTGCTTGATTATGGTCGGAGCCGCGAATCCGTTCGTTCGCTGTGCGATGTTCGCCAAATCCTGAATCATGCGCTCACGCTCATAGAAACTGAGGCGGCGAGGAGGAAAATAGACGTATTGACCGAGATGGGCCATCAGCCGCTGAACGTGATCTGCGACGCCGGACAGCTTCAGCAGGTGTTCGTCAATTTGGCAATGAACGCGCTCGATGCGATGACGCCGCAGGGCGGCACGTTGAGAATTTCAGCCCGGCGCGAAATCGTGAATGCTGGCGCCTGCCTTAAAATTACCTTCGCCGACACCGGCAAGGGGATTTCGTCGCACCATGCCGACCAATTGTTCGATCCATTCTTCACCACCAAGGAACCTGGGCAAGGAGCGGGGATGGGACTCGCGGTGAGCCAATCGATCATGCGCGATCACGGAGGCGACGTAACCTTCGAGTCGGCGCCCGACGGGAGCCGTTTCTTTGTCTCGATTCCGATCGCCGACCACGGTACCAGCCAATCACGGCAAAGCAACGAAGCGTAGCGGTTAAGTAAATGGCCCAGGCGGAGATTCTTGTCGTCGAAGACGACGCGGAAATGGCAAATACGCTGTGCGAGATTCTGCGTGACGCGGGCTATCGTGCGTCGAGCGCCAATTCCGGCGCGGAAGCGCTCGATATGCTCGCTCAAGACGAGCCTGATCTGCTCATCTCGGATTTGCGAATGGGCGGGATGAACGGCCATCAACTGCTCGCCGAATTCAAGCGCAGGAACCCTGCGACGCCTGCAATTATTATCACCGCATTCGGATCGATCGAGAATGCGGTCGATTCGATGAAGCTGGGCGCCGCGGACTACCTCACCAAGCCTTTCGGCAACGATGAACTGTTGCTGGTGGTCGCGCGCGCGCTCGAAAACCGGCAGCTTCGACGCGAACTCTCACGATTGCGTGGAGAACTGGCCCGAAGTTACGGTCTGCCGAACATTATAGCGTCCAATCCGCGGATGGTCGCGGCGGTCGAAAAGATCCGCCACGTCGCGGACACGACGGCGAGCGTCCTGCTGACGGGCGAGAGCGGCACCGGAAAGGAATTGCTCGCCCGTGCGTTGCACTTCGGCGGCGCGCGGCGGGACGCGCCCTTCGTGCCGGTGAATTGCGCGGCGATCCCGGAAAATCTGATCGAAAGCGAGATGTTCGGCTACATAAAAGGGGCTTTCACCGACGCTCGAAGCGCCAAGACCGGCCTGTTTCAGGCAGCGGAAGGCGGAACTCTCTTTCTCGATGAAATCGGCGAGATGCCAATCACATTGCAAGCTAAATTACTGCGCGCGCTCGAGGATAAACGCGTCCGCCCGCTCGGCTCCACGATCGAAAGCCCGGTGAACGTGCGAATCGTAGCCGCCACCAATATGAATCTGGAACGCGCGCTGGCTGAGGGTAAATTTCGCGCCGATTTATATTACCGCCTTTCAATGATCACTGTGGAGATTCCGCCTTTGCGCGAGCGTCCCGAGGATTTGCCGTTGCTGGTTCAGCATTTCCTAGCGCGGGCGGCCGCCGAATGCGGACGCGAGCCCCCCGCGATCGCGGCCGACGCGAATAATTGCCTAATGCGGTACGGATGGCCGGGCAACGTTCGGGAGTTGCAAAACGTGATACATAGCGCGGTCATTCTCTCCCGCGACAACCAGATTACCGTGGCCGACGTGCCGCCGCGGGTATCTGGAGCGCTTAATTTCGCTTCCAGCCTGCTCGCCGAAGCGGCCGCGCGCCGCTTGAGCCTGGCCGAAGTCGAACGCGAGTACGTGCGCCTCGTTCTGGCACAGGTCATGGGCAACAAGACCGAAGCCGCTTCCATTCTGCAAATCGACCGCAAGACGCTCTATCGCAAGCTCGATTCCGAACCGCCGGGCGCTCCGGAGACAGCTTCATCCGGAGACGATCGGTAGCTCGGCCTGTATTTTCGTTTGCGGTCGATCAATACTGCGCGACGCGAACTTCGTTCGCGTCGAAAGCGCATGAAAAAAGCATTGATTATCGGCGGCACGGGCCCGACCGGTCCGTTCCTGACGCTGGGTTTGATCGAACGCGGTTACGCCGTAACGATTCTCCATCGCGGCGCCCACGAGATTCCGGAAATCCCCCGCGAAGTCGAGCATATTCACGCGGATCCGCATTTTCGCGAAACGCTGGACGCGGCGCTCGAAGGCCGCGTTTTCGACGTCGCGATCGCCACGTACGGCAGAATTCGGCACGTCGCCGAAGCGTTGCGGGGCAGAGCCGGCCAGTTCATCGCGATTGGCGGGGTCCCATCCTATCGAGGGTATTTCGACGCACATGCGAATTTCCCGGCCGGATTGCCCATTCCGGTCCCAGAAACCGCCGCTACCGTGGCGTCGGAGAGCGAGCATCGTTTCGCGCATCTAATCGCCAGCGCCGAACAGGCCGTGCTCGCGTCCCACCCTGACGGATCCGTCTATCGTTATCCTTATGTGTACGGTCCGTATCAATTGCTGCCGCGCGAATGGTGCATAATTCGGCGCGCGCTCGATCGGCGCCCTTTCATGATTCTGAGCGACGGCGGTCTGGGCCTGATGACCCACGGCTATGCCGGCAATCTCGCCCACGCGGTGTTGCTCGCGGTCGATCGGCCGGACGACGCGGCCGGCCAGATTTTCAACTGCGGCGACGAGGTTCAATATACAATCAGGCAGATCGTGGAAATCATCGCGGACGAGATGAATCATTCGTTCGAAATCATCAGCCTGCCCAACGAGGTCGCGTATCCGGCGCGCGGACTCGCGGTCGAAGCTTCGCCGCATCACAAGCTGATGGACCTGCGCAAAATCAAGGAACGTCTCGGATATCGCGATCCTGTCCACCCTGAGCAGGCGATCAGGCGCACCGTCCGATGGTTTCTTGAACATCAACCGGAACGCGGAGGCGACCTGGAGCAGCGCTTGCACGACGACTTCGATTACGAGGCCGAAGATCGGCTCGCCGAAATTTATCGCGAAGCGCTCGCCCGCGCCCGCAAATTTTATCGCGAGCCGAAACCGACGATGCACCCGTATCCTCATCCGAAGGAACCCGGCTTGCTCCGCGACCATCGGCAGAGGTAGGGCGACTCGGAATCAATCTGAAACGCCGGTGAATTTGCCGCCATCGGCACGCTCAATTAGATTCATTGGCGGACCGCCAATCTGACCAACGGAAGACGCCAGTTATGCAGGAACTCATACCGCTCGCCGAGCAAATCGCGACGATCCTGAAGCAGCGCAAGCAAACCGTCGTAATCGCCGAATCGTCAACCGGCGGACTGATTTCGTCCGCGCTGCTCGCGATACCGGGGGCGAGCGAGTACTTCCTTGGCGGGTTGGTGATTTATACGCTTAAGGCGCGCCGGATACTCGTGGACCTGCCGGATTCCGCGTTTTCCGGAATGCGGGCGTCGACCGAGCCGTACGTTCAATTGATCTCCAGACGCGTGCGCGAACAGTTCGGCGCGAATTGGTGCGTCGCCGAAAGCGGCGCGACAGGGCCCAGCGGCAACCGCTACGGCGATGCGCCCGGCCACAGCGCGCTCGCCGTCGCCGGCGCGATCGAACGCTCGCTGACCATTGAAACAGGCAGCGCCGATCGTCCGGGCAACATGCGCAAGTTCGCGGCATCCGGATTGAATTTACTGCGCGACTGTCTCGGTTAAGACCGGCTGACGAAAGCGCGCTTCATGCGCAGTCCATTTAAGGGCAACGGAGTCGAAAATGCTGCAAGCAGGTCAACCTTTCCCGAATTTCTCGCTGCCGAATCAGGACGGCAAAACGATCAAGCTGACGGACTTCGCCGGCAAATGGCTGGTAGTTTATTTCTACCCCAAGGACGACACGCCGGGGTGCACCGTTCAGGGTAAATCTTTCACCGCCGCCAAATCCAACTTTGACGCCGCCGGAATAACCGTTCTCGGCGTCAGCCAGGACGGAGTCGAATCCCATAAAAACTTCTGCAACAAATTCTCGTTCACGATCGACCTGCTCGCCGACGCCAAGGCCGAACTGCTCGGCGCATGCGGAATCGGACAGAGCGAGTTTCGCGGCGCCAAATACTGGGACCGCACCAGTTTCGTGATCGACCCCAAAGGCGTCGTGCGGAAGGTTTACGAAAAAGTCAATCCGCAGGGACACGAGCAGGTTTTACTCGCCGATATCAAAGCCCTGCAAAAAGCTTAACGACGGCCCGAATTTCCAGTTAAAAACGGGGGATCGCCATGGCGATCCCCCGTCGTGGTCAACCATAGTTCGGATCGATTCCCGCGGCTATTCCGAATGCGCGGCGCGCGGATAGCTCGCGCCGCCGTCGATCGTCAGGACCGCTCCGGTGGTGAAGCTCGCCGCGGGACTCGCGAAATAAAGCGCGGCGCCCACGATTTCCTCGGGTTCGCCGGCGCGTCCGAGCGCGAATTCCTCCTTCGCGCGCTTCGTGAAGTACTCGGTGCGCGACCATGATTTGCTGATATCCGTATGGAACGGGCCAGCCATGATGCAATTCACGCGGACCTTCGGCCCGTACTCCTTGGCGAACGCAACCGTCAGCACGTTCAAGCCGGATTTGGCCGCGGCGTATGGAGCGGTGTCGGGCGCGGGCTGAACCGCGGCGACCGAAGAAATATTGATAATCGCGCCGCCGTCGCCGGCCGCCATCCGGCTGCCGAACAACGCCGACAGCCGAAATGGGCCTTTCAAGTTCACGCCGATCACCTTGTCGAAAAGATCCTCGGTCGTCTCGAGCGACGAGGGCGCGACCGGCGAGAGTCCCGCGTTGTTGATCAGGACATCGGCCCGTCCCCAGCGCGCGTAAACTTCCTCCGCGAAGCGATTGCAATCCTCCCATTTGCCGGCATGCATAGCATGCGCCGATCCGTCCACGCCGATCGCGCGCAGCTCTTCGATGGTGCGCTCGCACGCGTCAAGTTTGCGGCTGGCCACCGCGATATTGGCGCCGGCGCGGGCGAAGCCAAGCGCCATCGCGTGCCCAAGCCCGCGGCTGCCGCCGGTAATCGCCACGACCTTGCCGCGAAAATCGTATCGAGTGACGTCCAGGTTCACGGCGTTCAGACCTCGAGCTCGATGCGGCCGGCGAACTTGCGGATTGCAGCCTCGCGCAACGCCGGGATATGTCCGGTCGGAAACAATCCGGTCGTCGGCTTGTAATCGCGGAGCACCTGCCGGGCCACGGTGATCTTGTGGACCTCGGTCGGGCCGTCCGCCAGGCCCATCACAAAGCTTTCGAGCACCTGTTCCACGAAAGGCATCTCCGGCGTGACGCCGAGCGAGCCGTGAATTTGCAGCGCGCGGGTGACGACGTCGTGGAAAACCTTCGGCATCTGCGCCTTCACCGCGGCGATATCCTTGCGCACCTTCAGATAATCCTTGTAGCGATCGATTTTCCACGCCGTGCGCAGCACCAGCAGCCGAAACTGCTCGATATCGATCCACGAATCCGCGATTTTCTCCTGCACCATTTGCTTGTCGGCGAGAACCGACCCCTGCGTGGTGCGTGAGAGCGCCCGCTCGCACATCAGGTCGAAGGCTTTTTTCACCTGTCCGATCGTACGCATGGCGTGATGGATGCGGCCGCCGCCCAGGCGCGTCTGCGCCACCACGAAACCGTCGCCGCGCTGGCCCAGCAGATGATCTTTCGGGATGCGCACGTCCTGGTACCGCATATAGGCGTGCGCGCCCTCGGGCTCGTCGCCAACGCCAACGTTGCGCACGATGTTCACGCCGGGGGCGTCGGCCGGAACGATAAACGCCGACAGCTTGCGATACGGCGGCGCGTCCGGATCGGTCACCGCCATCGTGATCATGAACGACGCCCAGCGCGCGTTGGAGGAAAACCACTTCTCGCCGTTGATGACCCAGTCGTCGCCCTTCAGTTCGGCGCGAGTGGCGAAGACTTTCGGATCGGCGCCGCCCTGCGGCTCGGTCATCGAAAAGCAGGATACAATTTCGTTATCCAGAAGCGGCTGGAGATAGCGCTTTTTTTGTTCGGGCGTGCCGTATTTCGCGAGAATTTCAGCATTGCCCGAATCCGGCGCCTGGCACCCGAACACCGTGGGCGCGAAGCGCGACCGTCCGAGGATTTCATTCATCAGCGCAAGTTTGACCTGGCCATAGCCCTGTCCGCCCAACTCGGGCTCCAGATGGCAGGCCCACAGCTTGCGCTTTTTCACTTCCGCCTGCAGCGGCCTGACGAGTTTGTTGCGCTTCTCGCTGCGGACGTCGTAAGGCGATTCAAGAACGTAATCCAGCGGCTCCACTTCGGAGCGCACGAATTCCGCTATCCAATCCAATTGTTTTTGAAATTCCGGTTCGGTTTCAAAATCCCAACTCATTTCAGTTCCTCCAGATTCTGATATGGGCCGCGGATCGCCTCCGGTGCCGCGGTCCGGCGCGATCGCGCGGAGCGTTAACGTCCGTTCGCCTTATCCGGACGAACCGGCCGGTTCAGCCGCGCGTTACAGTCCAGCCGGGAATCTACCCAGTGCGAAGGGGTCTTGTCACTACGCGCGCCCGGCTTAATCGCGCCATTTATTCGACGTCCATCTGGGGCAGGCCGAAAGCGCTCTTGCCAAGAAATTCAAGGCTCTCGTCGGAGTCGAAAGGATGGTACAGGCCGGCGCGCACGTCGCGGTAATAACGCTCCAGCGGCAACCGTTTGAAATACGACGCGCCGCCGACCGCCCGCAACGCAAGATCGACCACGCGCACCGAATTTTCGACCGCGACCATCCGCGCCGCGACCGCCTTGCGCGCCCAGCTTCGCGAGTCGTCAGCGCGGACTTCAGCCGCCGCCTTCCACATCACCGCCCGCGCCGTCTCAATCAACAAGTCCATCTCGCCGACTTTGTTGTACACGCTCGGCAGATGGCTCATCGGATGAGGGAGCGGAAAGCGCGGTCGATCGCGCATGAAATCGACCACGAAATCGCGCGCGGCGACCGCGATTCCGATATACGGAGCGCCGATCGTGAACGGCGCCTTGGCGAATACGCGCGTGATTTTTCCGCTGCGTGACACCGGCCGCGTCAGCACCACCGCGTCTTCGGGCACGAATGCGTCTTTCAGTTCCGCGCTGCGCGATTCCGTCGCGCGCATGCCCATCGTGTTCCAATCGTCTTTGAACGTGAGTCCGGGCGTCTCGCGCGGCGGAATAAAAAAACTCAGTATCGTCGGCCCCTCCGGCGCGTCCTCCCATGTCGCTTCGGTGAAATAAAGATCCAGGGCGATACTCTGCGTGCCGAAGATCTTGCGCCCGTTCACGATCCATCCGCCCTCCGCGCGCCGCGCGGTCGTGCGGGGCCTGAGCGCGATGACCGCGTTGTCCGGTTCGGATCCCGAGCCGCCGCAGATCAACCGCTCATCGACGATCCGCTTCAGCTTCGCGGCCACGTTCGGAGCGTGGAATTTGCGCTCGATATCGACCAGAAAATCAACGACGTTCAGATGCATGTTGATTGCGAGCGCCGTGGCCCCGCATCCTTGCGCCAGCCGTTCCTGGGCCTTGATTCGTTCGAGCAGGGTCGCGCCCATTCCGCCGAACTTTTCGGGGATTATGAGCGTCGTGTAGCCGGTTTCGCGCAGCCGGGCGTAATTCTCATGAGGAAACGAACGTTCTTCGTCATGCTGGGCCGCACGCTGGGCGAAGTCGGCCGCCAGCTCCGCCGCAAGTTCAATCAGGCGTTGCTCGCGCTCCGTGTTGATTTGGTTCATCGCCCGTCCTCCCGGCGCGCTGGAACCGCGCTTGACCACTTCTCGCGCCTTCTGAGATATGAAATCAAGAGCGCGGATGCGCCGGGACCAACGATGGGGATTTCGATCTTTCCAATCACCGAATCATTCGCCGCCGAGATCGGCGACGTCGATCTCGCCGCGCCGCTCGCGCCGGCGGAGCTCGCCGCGATCAAGCAGGCGTTCTGGACCTATGCCGTCCTGATCTTTCCCGCGCAAACCCTGACCGAACAGCAGCACCTCGATTTCGCCGCCCATTTCGGACCGCTGGAAACCAGCGTCGCCGCACTCAACGGAAAGGCTCGGCTGCGCCTGCGCGCGGATCTGGCTGACGTTTCGAACCTGAACTCGCGCAACGAAATTTGGGGGAAAGACAGCCGGACGCGGATGATTCAGTTGGGCAATCGGCTCTGGCACACCGACAGCTCGTTTAAGTATCTGCCGGCCCGCGCGTCGCTCCTTTACGCGCGCAAGATTCCGCCCATCGGCGGCCATACCGAATTCGCCGATCTGCGCGCCGCCTATGATGCGCTGCCGGACGAAGTCAAAGCGCGGCTCGAAGGATTGATCGCCGAGCATTCTCTCGCCAATTCCCGCCTGCGCACGGGATTCACGAATTTCACCGACGCGGAACGCGCGGGATTGCCGCCCGTGCCGCAACTGATAGTTCGCACGCTTCCCGAAACCAATCGCAAGACGCTCTACGTCGCTTCGCATGCGGGCCGGATTTTCGGCCTTCCGGACGCGGATGGCCGCGCCTTGATCGACCAGCTTATCGAACACGCCACTCAGCGCCGCTTCGTTTATACTCATCGCTGGCGGGTCGGCGACCTCGTGATGTGGGACGATCGCTGCACGATGCATCGCGGCACGGAATTCGACGATTTGCGCTGGACGCGCGACATGCAACGCGCGACCGTCTCCGATGTCGCCAATTCATGCGAGCAGGAATCCGTCGCCATCCCCGCGGCATGAATCGCGCGCCCGGATTATTCCAACTGTGAAAGCTTAAAGGCCCAGATGCCTCTATCCGCTAAAATTAACGACCGGCTGCGCCTGCCGCTTATCGCCGCGCCGATGTTGCGCGTGTCGGGACCGGAACTCGCCATCGCCGCCTGCCGCGCCGGCGTAATCGGCGCATTTCCGGTCGCGAACGCGCGCTCGGTCGAAGGCCTTGAATTGTGGTTGCGGCAAATCCGCGCCGCGCTCGACGCGCCTTCGGCCTGGAATCCGGAACGCCCGCCCGCTCCGTTCTGCCCAAATTTGATTATCAAGCGTCCGCAATTGCGCGAAGAACTCGCTTGCCTCGTGCGGCATCGCGTCGAAATCGCGATCACCAGCGTCGGTTCGCCGGTTTCCGCAATCCCTCCGCTGCACGACATTGGATGCCTGGTTTTTGCCGACGTCGCGACGCTCGCGCACGCCGAAAAGGCGATCGCCGCGGGCGTCGACGGCCTGGTGCTGCTGACCGCCGGAGCTGGAGGACAAACCGGCTGGATGAATCCGTTGGCGTTCGTGCGCGCCGTTCGCGGCCTTTACGACGGTCCGATCGTGCTCGCCGGCGGCATCGCGGACGGCCACGCATTATGGGCGGCGCGCGTGATGGGTTGCGACCTCGCGTACATGGGCACGAAATTTATCGCCACTCACGAAAGTCTCGCGCAGCCCGAATACAAAAAGATGCTCGTACAATCGTCGATGGACGAGGTAACGCTGACGCGGGCGTTTACCGGCCTCGATACGAATATGCTCACGCGATCGATTGTCGAAGCGGGCTTGGATCCGAAAAATCTGCCGGAGCGCATCTCGAACGAAGCGGCGGCTGAAATTTTCGGGCCCGGCGCCACGGCAGGCCAGCGCCGATGGCAGGACGTATGGAGCGCCGGGCATAGCGTGAGCGGCGTGGATCAAATCCGGACAGCCGCGGAACTAATCGAAATGACCGCGCGGGAATACCAGACCGCGCGCGCAGAAACGCAGCGCCTCCGCTAGCCGCCGCCGGGCCGTCGCGCATCCGGCGACGGCTTTCAGCCGAGCGCTTCACTCGCCGCCAAGTCGGCTATCTGATCGTCGCTGTATCCCAGAATGTCCCGCAGGACGTATTCGTTATGCTGTCCCAGCGCCGGCCCCGGCCGTGCGACTCTGGCCGGCGTCTCCGCTAATCGATAGCGCGAATTTTCCACCCATGTTTCGCCGATCGTCGGATGCGGCACGCGGAGAAAATGCCCGCGATGCCTTAACTGCGGATCTTCGCTCATGTCCGTCGAATCCTGCACGACATGCGCCGCGATTCCGGCCGCCTGCAGCGCGCGCTCCGCGTCGATCGCTTCCTGCGCGCGCGTCCACGCCGCGATTTCCGCGTCGATCGCTTCCCGGTTTTTCCTTCGCGCCGCCGCGTCGGCGAAGCGGGCGTCGGCCGCGAGTTCCGCCCGTCCGATCGTAGAACATAGAGCGCGCCATTGATCGTCGCTGCAGCATGCTATGGCGATCCATCGATCTTCGCCCGCCGCCGGATAGACGCCGTGCGGAGCATAGTTCGGATCGAAATTTTCCACCGGCTCGTAATTCGTTCCACTGGCTACGAAGTCCAGAATCGGAGCGGTAAGAAAATGCAAGGCCGACTCCGCCTGCGCCTGATCGATATACTGACCTTCGCCGGTGCGCCGCCGATGGATCAGCGCGGCCATCAGCGCGACCAATCCGAAGCGCGGCGCGATATAATCAGTGTAGGCGCTGAATGGCCCCGAGGGCGGCCGGTCGGGCCATCCGACCAGCTTATAAAAACCGCACATCGCCGCCGCCAGATTCCCGAATCCGGCGAATCGCGCGAGCGGCCCAGTCTGACCCATCAGGCACGTGCTCAACATGATCAGATCGGGCTTGATTGCTCGCAACGATTCGTAATCGAAACCCCATCCGCGCATCGCCTTGGGCGAAAACGCTTCGCATACGACGTCGGCCCATCGCACCAGATCGAGCACGACGCCGCGCGCGGCGGGTTTCGTCAGATCGAGCGAAATCGTCAGTTTGCCCGCATTATTGTTGGAATTGAGCGCGGAGTGCTCGATGCTCGGATTGTCGTCCTTGAACGGACCCACCGTGCGCGTCGGATCGATCCGGTTCGGCGATTCGATTCGCACCACCGTCGCGCCGTAATCCGCCATCGCGCGCGTGATACCGGGCCCGGCCAGCACCCACATGAAGTCGAGAATCTTGACATCCGCAAGCGGCAGTCCGCGCGCCATCAGATGATCCCCCTTCGCGCCAGCTCCGCGACTCGCGCTTCGCCGAGCGCCATTTCGTCAAGATAGATTTCGCGGTTGTGCTCGCCGATTTTCGGCGGCCGGCGGCGGTACGCGATCGGCGTCGCGCCGAATCGCGCGAACGGCCCCGGATAACGCAGCGCGACGCCTAGTTCGGGATGCTCGACTTCGCGCCAATAATCCCGATCGATGAATTGCGGATTCTCCAGCACGTCGCCGATCGTGGCCACCGGCGCGATCAACAGATTATGCTTGCGCGCCGCCTCGAATAATTCGGACTTGGTTCGAGACCGGAAAAACGCGGCCACCTGTCCCGTGATCCGTTCATAGGCCGACATCGGCTCGGCGCCGGACAGCAACTGGGCGCCGTATTCGATCCAATCCTTGTCGCGCGTCGCGTCGTCGCATCCGCCTTCGGCGTGGATATAATCCATCAGCTTGCGCGTGAACGGCCCCAGCGCCGGCCCGAAAAGCATCACGCACGAGACCTGGCCGTCCTTCGCCGCCCACACCAGCGGAATCCGGATCGCGCCCATCTTCGCGCCGCCCGCCATTCGGCGCGTCTCGCTGCCGCCGACCAGCGCCGTCAGCGGCGTCGATTGCGCCGCCAGCGTCACGCTCTCCTGCGCCGCGACGTCGACATGCTGCCCGAAATTCGACTTGAGCCGCTCGTAATAGGCGATCAGCGCCGCACCCGCCGCATCGACGCTGGCGTGCAGGTACGCTTGCGGCACGCTCATCCGGATCGGCGGACGATCCTCGTCGCCGTAAAGTATCAACACGCCGCCCGCCGCCATTATGATCAGGTCGCTGTCTTCGTACGCCGCCTTCGGGCCGGACTGGCCGAACGGCGTGATCGACACATGCACCAGCGCGGGATTAACCCGCATCAAATCCGCATGGCCAACTCCGTATCGCGAGAGATGCCCGGGATTGAAAGATTCGATCAGGAAATCCGCGCCGGCCGCCAGCCGGAGCAGCAGTTCGCGCCCTTCTCCAGTTTCGATATTGAGCGTGATTCCGCGCTTGTTGCGATTGAACGACCACCACAGCACCGACTTGTCCGGCCCCGCCTCACCCCGGAAATAAGGCGCCATCGCGCGCGCCCGATCTCCGGCCGGCGGCTCGATTTTGATTACATCGGCGCCAAGATCGCCCAAAATCTGGCCGCACAGAAACCCGCGCTCGGTCGTGAGGTCGAGAACCCTGCATCCGTCCAGCATCGCGCCCATGCTTAACCGACCCGCTGATCGAGCTGCAGGATGATTCCGTCCGGATCCTCGAACAGGCAGGTAAGATATTTGCGCCCCGGCTTTTCACCGTACCCGCCCGAATCGGCTTCGGTCGGCGGCACGAGAATCTTGACGCCCGCCGCCTTGAGCTTGTCGTGCAGCGCCCGCAGATCGTCCACCCACCACGAAAAATGGGAAATCCCGACTTCGTCCAGCTTGATCGCGTGGCCCGGCGTGCCGCCCGGCATTTCGCTCAGCACCAGGAAGCCGCCGCCCGCGCCCGAGCCATAGTGCAGATGGACCGCGCGGCGCCGCCCCTTTTCCGGATTCGCGTACAGGCTCGGCATCCCGCCGATCGGCTGCATCGCGTCGTAGCGCACCTCGCAGCCGAGCAGATCGCGGTAAAAGCGCAGCGACCGTTCCATGTCGCGCACGCCCAACGCCACATGCGATATTCCGTTCATCGCGGCCTCCCCATGGCTCATTCGCCGGTCGGCGCGATTAGAACGCCAACCGCCGCGGCTTGGCAAGCGCCGCGTTCAGTTTGATTTGGCGGATTGGGGCGGCTCAGCGTAACTGATCAGTTCCAGCAGATTACCGTCGGGGTCGCGGAAATAGACGCTCATGCCCTTGCCGCGCCCGCCAATTCGCATCACCGGACCCTCGATAATCTCGATTCCGTGGCCGCGCAGATGCTCGACCGCAGAAGCGATCGCGCCGGGCCAGACGAAACAGTAATCGCCGCCGCCGACCATCGGATGCGCCGCCTTCAGCGTGATCCGATTGTCCGGCGGATGAAGGTTGAACTTCTGACGGCCGAAACTGACGCTCACCACCGGCGACTTTCCCGCGCGCCATTGCTCGAGCCCAAGCGCCCGCGCGCCGAGCACGCGCTGATAAAACTCCACCGCCCGCTCGATATCGCCAACCGGCATCGCCACATGGTCAAATTCGATTTCGGAAGACATCCGCCGCTCCAGTCGCGCGACCGTCCCGCCCGCATCGCCGCTTACGGCGCGCTCTGCTGCTGATGGAGCATGTCGCTGATCGCCGTATTCAACCGGTCGATCGTCTCCTGCTGCTCCTGAATCTGGTTCTGAATTTCGAAATCGGTCGCCGGAGCGCCCGCGTCCGGCGCCGCCGCTTTCGCGCTCGTGGCGCCAGCCCCCGCCGCGCCGTTCGCGGACGCCGCGGTTTTCGTCACCGCAGGCCCATTTGGATTGGCGCCTGGCGCGGGCGCGATTTGATTGAGCATCTGCGCGCGCTGCTCGTCGCATTGTTCGGCGGTCAGCTCCTCGCGGTCGCACTGATGCTGGATCAGCTCGCTCAACTCGCTCTTGAGACTCGCGATTTCGGCGGCCTGGTTGGCGATCTGTTTCGTCAAGTCCTCCTGGAACGCCTGCCGTTGCTGCTGATGCTTCACCGCAAGGATTCCGGCCTCCGTGGAGGCGCCAAAGTACCCGCCCATCATCGCGCCCGTCGCGCTGTTCTGCCCGCTCAGCAGGCCGCCGACCAGGGTGCCCGTCATGCCGCCGGCCGCCACCGCGCCCATCGAGTCGAGCGCCGCCGGCGCGGCGCGCACCGCGCACTCCGCGGTCTCGCCTTTCTGCATCCGCACCGCCTCGCCAGAAACCGCAACTTCGGTGCCGACTTCATTCTGATGTTTCACGACGTCGACCACCGCATCGACGTCGTCGCCAAATTTCTGCTGTGCAAGGTCTCGCAGCCGCGCGTAGGTTTTGGAGTCGTCGGGGTCGATCACTGATTGGAAGTAGGGTTCCTTGAACCCGACCTCGCCCAGATCGTGATAGCAGGTCTCCGGCAGCCGCCCGCTGGTGACATAAATGTGATGGTCACCGCGCGCCGACGCGTGTCCCCCGGCTCCCTGCGCGACCACTTGCACTGGCTGCGCCGGCTGCTTCGACGCGCACCCCGCCGCCAGCGCGATCGCGGCCATCGCCGCGAACGGCGCGCCAATCCAGCCATTTCGTCGCCTGAACCGCTTCATAATCGTCGCCGCGATGCGCTTCTGCGGCCGTTACGCCATCATGCGCGAACTTCCGCCAAAAGCGAAGCCGTCTTTAGCCTCGGGTGATGCTTCATCTGAAATCGCGGACAGAGCCGCGCCGCGTCCGCGGCACGTCGCGGGGCGGTTCCGTCCCTGGGGGAGCCTTGAGGCGTGGTTATTGAGCGCCTTGGTCATAGCCGCAGAAGGAATCTGAAGTAGCAAGCCGCGAACACCAGAACAATGCCAATATTCACCGCGAAGCGTTCCCAGAATCGGTTTCTGAAGAACCCGAAATCCACGCCGACTGTGATGGCTACCATCGCCGCCACGTAAAGCGCGACAGCTATCTGTTTGCCAATTCCAGCGGGAATCGCCATCTGCAGTTCTCCATCAGCCGGTCCCATGTCCGCCGGCAGGCATAGGAATGCCGCGCAACACTACCCGGCCGCGCCGCGGCGCCTTGCCTCGCCCGCGTCCGGTTGGTTAACCTGCTTGAGTTTTGAACGGTAACAAATTCCTTGCGATGGTTGTGGCGGCGATTCTCTTGATCGCTGCCCGTTCCGCGCGCGCCGCCGATGCGGCTCCGCCGCCACTCAACGTGGTGGTCGATTGCCACTGCCCCGACGTGGTCGGCCAGAAGTTTTGCGCCGCGCTCAAGGACAAGATCGGCGCGACCAAATCGTTCCATCTGGCGGCCGCCACGAGCGGGCTGGGGATGGCCGTGCATGTGTCGTCGATCGACATGTGGCGCGGCATCAACGACCAGTTGATCGATCGGATGTCCGCCATCTCGATCGCCTTCACCATCTTTTCCGATCAATTGCCGGGCGAAATTTACGAGGACTCGTCCGTCTTCCGCGTCGGCATCGACACTACCGGCAAGATGAGCGGCCAAATCGTCGCCGCGCTCAGTCAAATCGAAACGGTCAACGCCGTCTCGCTCGCGCAACTGCGCGCCGCGGCCAAACACGCCGCGCATTGACGCGCGCCCTCAGCGCCCCTTCCAATTCGGCGGGCGCTTCTCCGCGAACGCCCGCGCGCCCTCGCGCGCGTCGTCGGTGGTCTGCAGCCACAAATAATTTTCGCGTTCGAGCTTGAGGCCCTCCTCCAACGGAAGGTCGAGGCCGCCCATCGCGACCCGCTTGATCCGCCGCACCGCGAGCGGCGCGCTCTTGCAGATTTCCGCGGCGATCTCCTCGCACTTCGCCATCAGCCGCTCCATCGGTACGACGTAATCGACCAGTCCCAGCCTGAGCGCCTCGTCCGCGCCGATCCGGTTTCCCGTGTACAGCATCTCCAGTGCCCGGCCGAGCGGAATCAGCCGCGGCAGCCGCTGCGTTCCGCCGCCTCCCGGCAGCCATCCGAGCCGCACCTCGCCAAGGCCAAACTGCGCATGCGCCGCCGCCACCCGGATATCGCATCCCAACGCCTGTTCCAGCCCGCCGCCGTTGGCGTGCCCGTTGATCGCCGCGATTATCGGCTTGTCGATCTGATGCATCAGCATGAACGGCGAATCCGGCGGCTCCTCGCCCGGCCGCGCGACGTAGTTGTCCTTGATATCGCTGCCCGCGCAGAACGCGCGTTCGCCCGCGCCGGTCATGATTGCGACCCGCAGATTGTCGTCCGCGCTGAATTCGCGCCAGATTCGCGACAGCATCCCGTAGGTCTCGAAATCGCACGCATTCAGCCGTTCCGGCCGATTTATCGTCACGTACGCGACGTGGCCCCGCTTCTCGAAAATCACTTTCATCGCCGCTTCTCCCCCGCGGCTTCCGCTTCGCGCGCCAGCTCGTAACGTTTGAGCTTGCCCGTCGCGGTGCGCGGCAACTCGTCCCGGAACTCGATCCAGCGCGGATATTTGTACGGCGCCAGCCGCCCCTTGACGAATTCCTTCAGTTCATCCGCCATGGCGGCGGACGCCCGCGAGCGATCTTTCAGCACCACGAACGCCTTCGGCTTGATCAGCCGGTCCGCGTCCTCGCCGCCGATTACCGCCGCTTCAAACACCTCCGGATGGGCGGTCAGGGCGTTTTCGACCTCGAATGGCGAAACCCAGACGCCGCCGACTTTCAGCATATCGTCGGCGCGGCCGGCGAAATGATAGTAGCCGTCTTCGTCGCGCCGATACTTGTCGCCCGTCCGCAGCCATCCGCCGGCGAACGTCAGCGCGGTCGCTTCGGGCTTGTTCCAGTATCCCGCGCCGATCGATTCTCCCCGCACCCACAAATCGCCGGTCCCGGCGCCGGAAATCGCGCCGCCCGTTTCGTCGCGCAACTCGATTTCGTAGCCCGCGACCGGCTTGCCCGTGCTACCGCGCCGCACGTCGCCGATACGATTGGTGATAAAAATGTGCAACGCTTCGGTCGAGCCGATTCCGTCCAGAATCTCGATCCCGAACCGCTCGCGCCAGCGCTCGGCGACTGCCGCCGGCAGCGCTTCGCCCGCCGAAGTGCAGATCCGCAGGCGCGCCGAACCGCTCGCGCGCGAATTGGCGGGGTTCGCGAGGATTCCCGCGTAGAGCGTGGGCACGCCGTAAAAAACCGTCGGATTATGTGTGCGCAAAACTCGCATCACCGCGTCGGGCGTCGGCCGTTCCGCCATCAGCACCACGGTCGCTCCCGCGTGCAACGGAAACGTCATCGCATTGCCAAGCCCATAGGCGAAAAACATCTTCGACGCAGAAAAGCAAACGTCGCCGCCGCCGATGCCGAGCACCCGCTCCGCATAAAGCACGGCGGTCGGCAGCATCGCGCGACCGCGATGCATCACCGCTTTCGGCCGGCCGGTCGATCCCGACGAATAAAGCCAGAATGCGATATCGTCGGGACGGCGCGGCGCGGCCACAAGCCGCGCGTCGGCGGTGCTTGTCAATTCGTCAAATTTGTACGCGCCCGCAATCCGCGCGCCGCCGCTCACGATCACGATTGGCGGACGCGCCTGGCCGCCGAGCGCGGATTCGATTCGCGGCATCAGCGCCGCCGATGCGATCAACGCCCGCGCCGCGCTGTCACGCAACAGATAAGCGTAATCCGCCGTCGCGAGCATCGTGTTCACCGGCACGGGAATCGCGCCGATTTTGATCGCGCCCCAGAACGCCGCCGCCCAATCGATCCCGTCGAGCATCGCCAGCATCACCCGCTCGCCCGGCCCGATTTCAAGATCCTTCAGCGCGTTGCCGGCGCGATTCACGCGCTCGGCAAGCTCGTCGTAGGAATAGGCGCCGGCGTCGTCGATTATCGCGATTTTGCCGCCGCGCCCTTCGCGCGGATGGCGATCGATGAAATGCGCGGCCGCGTTGTGCGCTTCCGCCGCCGCTCCGCCGCTCGTCGCTGGATTTTCCCGCTTTGCCCGCTCCATCGCGCCCGCATTATATCCCAGCGGCGTCCCAAACGATCGAAAGCCCGCACGGATCCGCCTCACGCCCGCCGATGGCTGGCCGGATCAAGCTCGGCCATGACTGATCGATGATGAGCCGCCATTCGCGGCCATGCCTCACGCGGCGATCCGTCCGGAAGGATTCCACGTCAAAAAATGCTCCGCGCATTTGAAATTGCGAAACGTCTCCGCGGCTTCAAACAGGCCGAGGCCGCGATACCTGCTGGCGACAATTGAGCATTTTCCCATATCCTCCCGGTCAGGAATCACGATGGCGGCGCGGCGATCGGCGAAAATTCCACCATGCGACGCGGAGCATCTCGCTCCGGCTGCGGAACTCGACGCGGGCGGCTACCTGCGCCGCCTCGGCGAGCGCGTGCGCAACGCTCGCGCCCGCCACGGGATGACCCGCAAGATGCTCGCCCACGACTCCGACGTCTCCGAACGCTACCTCGCCGAGCTTGAAGGCGGACGCGGCAACCTTTCGATCGCCCTGCTCCGGCGAATCGCCGCCGCGCTCGGCGTGCCGCTGGAAAACCTCGTCGCCGAAAACGAACCGCCCGTCGAGTATGCCCTGCTTGCCGAACGGCTGCGCCGCCTCTCGCCCGCCGAGATGGCCGAGGCCGACGCGATCTTGGCGGAACGTTTCGGCCCGGGCCGCGACCGGCTCCGCCGAGTCGCGCTGATCGGCGTGCGCGGCGCGGGCAAGAGCACGCTAGGCCCGATGCTCGCCGAGCGGCTGGGATGGGGCTTCGTCGAGTTGAGCCGCGAAATCGAACGTGAGGCCGGCGCGCCGGTCGAACAAATCTTCGCGCGCTTCGGCCAGGCGGGATATCGGCGGTACGAGCGGCGCGCGATCGAACGGCTGATTCGCGAGCGCGCGCAAATCGTCATCGCGGCCGGCGGCGGACTCGGCGCCGAACCTGCCGCTTTCGAGACCCTGCGCGACGGATGCCTGACGATCTGGTTGGTCGCGTCACCGGAAGATCATTGGGAGCGGGTCGTACGGCAAGCCGGCGAGGAGCGCGTGCGCGGCGGAGCCGGAGACGCGGAGGCGATGGCCAACCTGCGGCGAATTATCGAACAGCGGGCGCCGATGTATAGCAAGGCCGACGCCCGGCTCGACACAACCGGACGGACG
Organism: bacterium; assembly: GCA_014896235.1. GTDB lineage: Bacteria > Desulfobacterota > Binatia > Binatales > Binataceae > JADMIL01. The sequence continues at coordinate 113,863 of JADBKU010000018.1, forward strand.
CCAGCCGAGTCGCTCGAAGATCTCAGCCGGATCGTGCAGGCGGCGGAACGGGACGGCGCTTGTACATGAAATGGTGCCACGGGCCTGTGCGGGGCGTCACGGGCCATCAAGCGCCGGCCATGGCCAGATCGATAACGCGGTCACTCATCTGTGAACGCCTCGTAAACACTTGAAATCATTAAAGAACATAATGGAAGCGCGGCGAAAAGCGACGCCGTTTGGGTCGCGCGTTTGACATACCGCCTCGATAACATGCATTATAATGCATCTTCGATGACGGTTTCAGACTTCCTGCGGAGGGCCGCGTGATCGATTTCCAAACCCATCCCGAAAGGTATCGGCATTGGCGGCTCTCCTATGACGGTCCGGTGGCGACGCTGGCGCTCGATGTCGCCGAGGATGGCGGCCTCTTTCCTGGCTACGAACTCAAGCTCAATTCATATGATTTAGGCGTCGATATCGAGCTATACGACGCCATGCAGCGTCTTCGCTTCGAGCATCCTGAGGTCGCCGCAGTGATCCTGACCTCGGCGCGAGAGCGCGTGTTTTGCGCCGGCGCGAACATCCGCGCGCTCGCCGCCGCCAGCCATCCGTTCAAAGTGAACTTCTGCCGCTTCACCAACGAAACCCGAATTGCGATTGAGGATGCGTCGCGCTATTCCGGTCAGACTTGGCTTACGGCTATCAATGGCTCTTGCGCTGGCGGCGGCTACGAGATGGCGCTTGCGACCGAACATCTGATCATGGCCGACGACGGTTCGACCGAAGTATCGCTGCCGGAGATTCCACTGCTGGCCGTATTACCGGGAACAGGCGGGCTTACACGTCTTATAGACAAGCGTAGAGTGCGACGCGATCTGGCCGATTTTTTCAGCACGACGCAGGAAGGCATCCGCGGCCGCCGGGCGGTCGAATGGCGGCTCGTCGATGAGCTTGTCCCACGCACAAAATTGTTGGATATCGCACGCCAACGCGCGCTTGAGTATGCCGAAAAATCGGCGCGTCCACGCGATGCACGCGGCTGTCACTTGGCGCCACTTGACCGCCAAATCGAGCCAGATCGTGTCCGTTACGCCAATTTGACGGTCGAAATCGACCGCGCCCGCGGCGCCGCGACGATCACCGTTCACGGTCCGAGCGCGCCCGCGCCCGCCGACCGCGCCGCCATCCATGCCCAAGGATGCCGCTTCTGGCCGCTCGCGATCGCCCGCGAGCTCGACGACGCGATTTGCCATCTCCGGTTCAACGAGGAGTCGGTCGGCACGTGGATCTTCCGCACCGTCGGCGACGCCCGAATGGTCGCTGCATACGACCGCGCTTTGCTTGAAAATCGCGACGACTGGCTGGTCAACGAAATTATCCTTTATCTGAAGCGGACGCTGGCGCGGCTCGAAGTGACCTCGCGATCGATCTTCGCGCTAATCGAGCCGGGTTCGTGTTTCGCCGGGACGCTGCTGGAGCTGGCGCTCGCCTCGGGCGCGCGCTGGCGCGACTTCGCGGCCGCGGTCGAGGCGGCCGGGGGAGTGGCCACCGGCTTCCGTCGCTGCGGCGCGCTTCACGTGGCGCTCGACCGCGACGAGGCCGGCGAGCTGCGCCG
>JADBKU010000019.1 GCA_014896235.1 bacterium
GCGCAGCGCCGCCCGCTTGCGCGCGAGCCCGCCCGGTCTTGAGGCGAGCGCCGCCAGCGTGCGCAGCGGACCGTCGCCCTCGGCGCGCGGCGCCACAATCATCTCGCGTCCGGATCCGCGTTCCGCGCCGCGCAGGATAATCGGCGGCGCGGCGAAGCCCGAATCCGCAAGCATCCCGACCATCCGCGCCACATGCTCCGCGCGCGGTCCGCGCAACAATCGTTTGATTCGGCCGGACGCGCCGCCCGGTTCGATAATCTTGACGAAGATTTCGAGCGCGACCGGACCGCCGATCCGAATCTGCCAGGTTGACGCATGGCGCGAACGCCGGCGCGGCGCCCCGAGTTCGCCGCGCGCGGCGGCAAGCGCTTTTTCGAGCACCGCCTCGCGCATGGCTTCGGTCAATCCGCCGTCGGACGCGATCAGGCGCCAGCCGTCCCGCTCGATCTTTCGTTCCGCCTTGAGCGTCATCAGGAGCGCTCCTGATTTGCGCCAGCAGCAGGCGCGCCAGCCGCCGCTCCATGGTTGCTGGTTGTCGCCAGCCCGGCTGCTCCGCGCGGGCGGCGCCCCTGCAACGCCCGCCGAACCATCGCGGCGACGTCGGCCGGCGCGATTCGGCGCATGCATTCCCTTCCGATCGGACATTCCCGCAGGTAGCACGGATGGCAAGGAATTTCGCCGCGCATCGCCAGATGCGCATTGCCCCACGGCGCGGATCGTTCCGGCGCGGTCGAGCCCCACAGCGACACGATCGGGCATCCCACGGCGGCCGCGATATGCATCGGCCCGCAGTCCGGCCCGAACGCGGCGGCGCATTCGCCGAAGATCGCGATCAAGTCGCGCAATCCCGTGCGGCCGGTCAGATCGCGCGCGCCCGCCGCGCCCAGTTCGCGCATCACCGCCGCGCCCAGCGCCGCATCTTCCGGTCCGCCGATTAGAATCGGCGTGAGCGGCGCGGCCCCGTTCGCCGTTGTCAATTCGCGGATTGTCGCCGCGACCGCTTCGGGAAAATAGATCCGGCTGGGCCATGACGATCCTAAGATCACGCCCAGCAGCGGCCGCGGCAGGCCCTCCAGCTGCGCCAGCGCGCGCGCGGCTTCGTCGGCGCCGAGCTGCAGCCCGAATTCGATCGGCGTCTCGGACAGGCCGAGCGCGTCGCCGAAGGCCTGATACTGCGCGAGCTTAAGGCGCATCCGCGGCTGCGGCGAAATCTGACGGGTTGAAAACCGATGGTTCCACTCCTTGGCGTTCGCCGCGGCGAAACCGATTCGGTCAGGCGCCCCCGAGACGAGCGAAATCAGGCCGCTCTTTAGATGGCGCTGCAGGTCGATCGCGAGGTCGAAACGCCCGCGCCGAATCATTCTGAGAAATGGCGCGAAGGACCATGGCGCGCGCCGCCGCTCGTAAACGATCAACTCGTCGAGCCACGGATGACGCTCCAGAATCGGCCGCGATTTCGGTTCGACCGCCCACGCGATGTGCGCTTCGGGCCATCCGCGGCGAATCCGTCCGAGCAGCGGCAGCGCGCGGACGACATCGCCGATCGCGCCGAGCAGAATAATCAATACGCGGCGCGGCGCGCGGGCCGCAGATCTATCGTCGGATTGTGCCATCTGGCGAATAGCCATGGATGATAACGACGCGGCGCGCGGCGGCAAAGCCCGTTCAGGCTGGGTTTCCGGCCCGAATCGGCGATTTCGCGCCGAAACGCCGCTCAGACGCGCAGGAAGATCTCGCGGGTTTTCGGATCGCTCAGCCGCGTGACCGAAGTCACCCGATCGCTGAATTGCGCGAGGGTCGAGGTTTCGCTCGACCCCAAATCGACCAGCACCGAATAAATCGAGAACTGAAGATCGTCCTTGCGCCGCCGCAACTCCGCGAGCCATTCCGGGGCCACGGAACATTCGCCGTCGGTGATGATCACAATGTCGGCGCGCTTGAGTTTGCGCTCCTCGATCAACGCGACGGCGGCGTCGAGCGGGGCCTGAAAATCGGTGCCGCCGCCGGGAAAATATTCCGCCATTTCCAGCACCTTCGGCAGTTCGGGCTGATAACGGCGCTCGCGATTCAGGTCCAGCACCTTGAGCGTCTCCGCGCTCGACGCGAAGAGCACGGCGCGGAAGAGGCGGCGTTGCCGGCGTGCGATATCCATCAGAGTCAGGCTGACCGCCTTCGCCCACAGTTCCTTTTCGCCCTGCATCGACGAGCTTACGTCGATACAGACGACCATCGGGCCTTTTCCTTTCTGTTCGTCGTCGCGTAGCCGGTATTGCAGCAATTCGCCTTCGAGCATCCGGCGGCGGAAATCGCGGACGAGCATGGGATGTTTCAGCGCGACCATTTCCGACGGCACGAGCCGGCCGATGTCGCCGCCACGCTCGACGTCGTAGGTTTCGGCCACGCCGCGATCGAGCGTGCGGCGTCGCAGGGCGCGCGCCTCCTGCTTAAGCCGTCCGACCAGCCGGGCCAGTTCGCCCAACCGACGGTTGCGCGCGAGCCGTTTGCCCAGCTCCAGCCGTTCGCTCGCCGACATCCGGCCGCCCTGCCCGAATTCGCGGCTGAAATCGTGGCTGTCCTGCGCGACCCGGTCGATCTCCTCGGCCAGCCGCGCGGCGTTCAGCTCCATCCGCTTGAGTTCGGTGCGATCGCTGTGGCGCATCCGCTCCTCGAGCATCCGCGCCTTTTGATTCATCCGCGCCTCCGAGACTTTGGCGGCGCGCGCGGCGGCTTCGCGCAGTTCCGCGATTTTCTTTTCGATTGCGGCGGCGTCTTTGGCCTGCTCGGGCGCGGCGTCAGCAGGCGCGGGTTCCGGTTTAAGGTCGGCCGCGTTCTTGAGCGTCGCGGCCTGCTGTTCGAGGTCCCGCTCCTGATGCTCAAGGTCCCAGAGATCGAGCATTTCCGCCCGATTCATCAATTTTTCAGAGCGCAGCATCTCCAGCGCCTGTTCGCCGAGCACGATTGCGCCGAGGACGGCCTTGTCTTCCTCAAGCAGCGTGCGTTCCTTGAGCATCGCGAAGGCGGGCGAGGGCAGTAGATGCTCCAGAATCGTGCGATTCAGGATCGCGCTGCGGCGCACCGCGTCGGGTTTGAGCCAGACCAGGTTGTATTTGAACAGTCCGAGGAAGAAGTCCTGCAGGAGCGCTCCGAAGTGCGGCGCGAGGCGTTCGCCGGATTCCGCAAGCGCGCGAATCGAATCGGCGCCGGCGCCAAGCTCGTGCCATGCGCGGCGGTCGTAGCGGTCGCTTTCGAGCCACGACGCGCTTTCCGGAACGGCTGGAATATAAACCTGCCGGGGCTTCTTCGCCGCTTTACGCCGCGCCGTCGCCATCGTTCTTCGAGCTTATCAATCCGGTCGAAATCGTGACAGCAAGCGGCCGCGGCGCTTGCGCAACGCGCCCGCGCCGGGCAGATTTCTCGGGCGATGCATCCGATTTTGTGGCGGCTCCGCTTCGCCGTACGGCGTCCCGAACGCGAGCAGGTGCGCGAGTTTATTCTGGCGCGGATGCCGCACGGCGGCGTCGTCGCCGAGATCGGCGTCGATTTGGGCGATTTTTCCGTCAAAATCCTGAAGATTAATCGTCCGCATGCGCTGCATTTGATCGATCCGTGGGCGGCCGAAGGCGGCGAATATGGACAGTTCGCCGGCGCTGGACGCGCGTCCGCGGCAGGCGCGGCGCGCGCCCTGAAAGCGCCCGAGCGTTACGATTTCGTGCGCCAGCGCCTCGCGCGCGAAATCGCAAGCGGACAAGCGATCATCCATCGCGGCGATTCGCGCGTGGTTGCCGCGACCTTTGCGGACGCAAGCCTCGATTGGGTCTATATCGACGGCAATCACTCCTACGAGTACGTGAAGGCTGACCTCGAAGGCTATTTCCCTAAGGTCAGGCCGGGCGGCTACATCGTCTGCGACGACTATCACTACGCGGGCTTCTGGAATGACGGCGTGACGCGCGCGGTGGACGAATTTGTCGCGGCCGGCGCGGTGCGGCCGATCTTCAAGCGCCGTTCGCAGTTCGTGATGCGCAAGCGATAGGCTGGGGAAAGCCTTTGCTTGCCATTGTGATATCTGAATTGAGCGCTTGAACCCGACCGTGCCGTCGTAACAATAATGTAAGAGGGTGGCGGATCCACGAATTTGAAGAGATTCGCCGCGACGACGACTCGTTGCGAACGATGGCTGTCGGCGAAGGAAATAGCGAGCTTACGCGGCGGCAGCACGCGCTGCTGATGGCGATGTTGCAGGAGTTTATCGCGACCGCGGAGCCGGTCGGATCGCATCAGTTGGCCGCGCGGCATCCCTTGGGCGTTCGGGCTGCGATGGTACGGAACCTGATGGGAGAGCTGGAGGATTCCGGCTTTCTGCACCAGCCGCACACGTCGGCCGGCCGGGTCCCAACCGAAAAAGCCTTTCGCTACTACGTCGATCAACTGATTCCGCCGCCGCCGATCACGCATGAGGACCGCACTCAGATCGAGCTGCACTATTCCGTCACCTCAGGCGACGTGAACGCGATAATCCGCGACACCTCGCGCTTGCTGGCCCTGATGACCGGACAGGCGGCGCTGGTGACGGCCCCGCGCCTTGAGGCGGCTCGGCTCGAGCGCGTGACGTTTATCCGGATGCGCGAGCGGACGGTGCTGGCGATTTTTATCGCCGCGGCCGGCGGAGTGCATCATCGGCTGATCGACGCCGATGCCGACCATACGCAGGACGAACTCGATCGGATGGCCGCGTACCTGAATGAATCACTGAGCGGCCGCACGCTCGAACAGGCCCGCCATTGGATCGAAGAGCGTCTGCACGAAGAACGGGTGAGATACGATGGTTTTGTCCGCGCGGCATTGATATTAGGCGGCGCGATCGCGCAATCATGGAATCCCGCCGAAGTTTATATCGAAGGCAGCAGCAAGGCCGTGGAACAGCCGGAGTTCGCGAATGCGTCGCGGATGCGGGAGTTGCTGCGGGCGCTTGAAGACAAAACCGCGCTGCTGGATTTGCTCGAACGCACGCTGACGGGGGAGCGGCGCACGATGGTGTCGATCGGGTCGGAGAATATCGATGGCCGGTTGGCGGCCCTCAGCGTGGTCGCGGCGCCCTATGCCAGCGGCGTGATGCCGCTCGGGAGCGTCGCGGTCGTTGGCCCGGTCAGGATGGACTATGAGCGGGTGATTCCGTTGGTCGAATACACGGCGCGGCGGCTGTCCCGCGTGCTTGAAGATTAGGCGCGCTTCGCAATTTTCCCTCCGGCGCGGACAGCGCACGATAATTTCGCATATGTACGGTAAATGGCGCCAAGTGGCGCCCTTGCGCGCCATCAGGCGCGATCGCGGTTGTATAGCGGGCGGTGCGCAACTCGCGTATATCATCGGCGGGGAGGAAAAAACCCGCATGAAAACGATCGTTTTTGCGACCGTCGCCGCTTTGGTTCTAGCCTTGGCCGGTCCTGGAACGGCGCACGCGATACGGCTGAACTGTCCGCAGGTGCTGCGCGTCAAGGCGGTCGCGCCGCCCTATCCGTGGGAAGATGTTCCTTATAGCGAAGCTGTACTGCATTTTGCCGAAGCTTCTTATAGCTGCTCCAATGGCACCTGCACGCTTAGCTGTGCATATTCAACTCCCAGCAGCATTTACACGCTAATCAAGCTCAAAGTTCCGCCGGGAACCTGCCATTATACGAACGAAGGCAACAGTTTCGATTGCACCTCGTTGCCGCCGGAGCACGCCCGGCGACGCCGCTAGGCGACCGAGTCGGAGCGCTTGCGACGGCAGCGGCGGTTTCGTCGCCGAAGCGCGCGTCCGGGCGTCGATTTGGCGAAATTGCCACTATGGCCTCTTGGCGGCGCGACAGATGATGCTTAGTTTCTTTGCGGATGGATTCTTCGCCAATGCATAAACATTCGAAATCTGCGGAGCAGGAACGGCATGAGGACGGAACCGCCGAGGCGGCTAAGGATGTCGCCGGCGAAGTCGAACGCCTTACCGCGGCCTTGGCCGATAAAGAAAAAGAAATCTCCGAACTGAAAGACAAATATTTGCGGGTGCTCGCAGATTCTGAAAACGCGCGCAAACGAATCCGCCAGCAGAGCGAGGATTCTATACGTATTCAACGCGAGAATTTCCTGCGCGACCTGTTGCCGATCGCGGATAACCTTGAACGCGCGGTTGAAGCGGCGCGCACATCCGGCGACAGCCAATCGATCGTTGCCGGCGTCGAGATGGTGCTGCGCGCGATGCTGGATTTTTTGAAGGGGCATGGCGTGACCCAGATCAACGCCGTCGGCCAGCCCTTCGATCCGCAGCTGCACGAAGCGGTCGATCACGCGCCGACCGAGGCGCATCCGCCAAACACGGTTATCAGCGAGCACCATCGCGGATATCAGATCGGCGACCGCATGCTGCGGCCGGCGCGAGTGACGGTCGCGCGGCGGCCGGAGGGCGGCTCGTCGCAAAACGACGAAAATAATGGCGGCGCGGCCCATTGAAATGCGCCAAAACGTGATTATCGATTTGATCGAGGATCTTTAAAAAATGGCTAAAGTAATCGGAATCGACCTGGGAACGACCAATAGCTGCGTCGCGATCATGGAGGGCGGCGATCCGGTGGTGATCGCCAATTCCGAGGGCGCGCGCACCACGCCGTCGGTCGTCGCCTTTACCGATTCTAACGAACGCCTCGTGGGGCAAATTGCCAAACGGCAGGCGATTACCAACCCCAGCAACACGATTTTCGCAATCAAGCGCCTGATGGGCCGTCGCTACGACGATCCGGAGGTGCAGCGCGCGATCAAGGTTCTGCCTTACAAGGTTGTCAAGAACGACGACGGCGCGGCGTGGGTTGAAATCCGCGACAAGCGCTACAGTCCGCCGGAGATCTCGGCCTTTATCCTGCAGAAGATGAAGCAGACGGCCGAGGACTATCTCGGCGAAAAGGTGACCGAAGCGGTCATTACAGTCCCGGCGTATTTCAACGACAGCCAGCGCCAGGCGACCAAAGACGCCGGGCGGATCGCCGGCCTGAACGTGCTGCGGATCATCAACGAGCCGACGGCCGCGTCGCTGGCGTACGGCTTGGACAAAAAGAAGGACGAGAAGATCGCCGTCTTCGACCTTGGCGGCGGCACTTTCGATATTTCGATCCTCGAATTGGGCGAGGGAGTTTTCGAGGTCAAGGCGACCAACGGCGACACCTTCCTGGGCGGCGAAGACTTCGATCAGCGGGTTATCGACTATCTGGCCGACGAGTTCCGCAAGGACCAGGGAATCGATCTGCGCAAGGATCGGATGGCGCTGCAGCGCTTGAAGGAAGCGGCGGAAAAAGCCAAGTGCGAACTTTCGACCGTGATGGAGACGGACATCAACCTGCCGTTTATCACGGCGGATCAGTCCGGACCCAAGCATCTCAACATGAAGCTGACGCGGGCCAAGCTGGAAGCGCTCTGCGCCGACCTGCTCGAGCGGCTCGACGCGCCCTGTCTGACGGCGCTTAAAGACGCGGGCTTGCGCGCCAGCGACATCAATGAGGTGGTGCTGGTAGGCGGCATGACGCGGATGCCTGCGGTGCAGGAGCGGGTCAAGAAGCTCTTCGGCCGCGAAGGCCATAAGGGCGTAAATCCGGACGAAGTGGTCGCGATCGGCGCCGCGATTCAGGCCGGCGTGCTCAAGGGCGAAGTCAAGGACGTGCTGCTGCTCGACGTCACCCCGCTTTCGCTGGGCATCGAGACCCTGGGCGGCGTGTTCACCAAGCTGATCGAGAAGAACACGACGATTCCGACGCGCAAGAGCCAGGTCTTCTCGACTGCGCAAGACAATCAGACGGCGGTGACGATCCGGGTCTTTCAGGGCGAACGCGAAATGGCGGCGGACAACAAGCTGCTGGGCCAGTTCGACCTGATCGGAATTCCGCCGGCGCCGCGCGGATTGCCGCAAATCGAAGTGACCTTCGATATCGACGCCAACGGCATCGTGAACGTTCATGCGAAGGATCTCGGCACCAATAAGGAGCAGTCGATCCGGATCACCGCCTCGTCAGGATTGAACGAGGAGGAGATTAAGCGGATGGTGCGGGAGGCCGAGCAGCACGCCGCCGAAGACAAGCAGCGGCGTGAGGTGGCGGAGGCGCACAACAAGCTGGACAGCCTGATTTACACGACCGAGAAGACGCTGGCGGAGCATGGCGCGCAATTGGACGAAGCGTCGCGCAAGACGGTGGAAGAGGCGATCGCGGCGGCCAAGGGCAAGCTCGATTCCAAGGACGCTGGCGAGTTGAATCGAGCGGCGGAAACGCTGCAGAGCGCAACGCATAAGCTGGCCGAGGCGATGTACAGCAAGAGCCGGCAGCAAGGCGCGCAGGCGGGAACCGCCGACGGTGCGGCGGACGGTCATGGCGCGGCCGGCGGCGGCAATGCCGGCAGTGAAAAGAAGGAAGACGTGGTTGACGCGGACTTCAAGGAAGTGAAATGAGCCGCATGGGCCGAGCCCGATGCGGATCAAAAACCGGCTTCGGCGCGAGAAGTCTTACTTCCCGCGCCGAAGTTTATTAGGATAGTTGCGCCATGGCGGCCGCGAAGAAGCGCGACTATTACGAGGTCTTGGGGCTTGGGCGGGGCGCCGCCGAGGACGAAATCAAAAAAGCCTACCGGAGGCTGGCCGTCCAGTACCATCCGGATCGCAATCCGGGCGACAAACAGTCTGAAGAGCGCTTCAAGGAAATCAACGAAGCGTATCAAGTCCTTTCCGATCCCGAAAAGCGCGCGCAATACGACCGCTTCGGCCATTCGGCCTTTCAAGGCCAGCAAGGACCCGGCGGATTCGGGGGCTTCGATTTCACGCAGGGCTTCGAGGAAGTCTTTTCGGATATTTTCGGCGATTTCTTTGGCGCCGGCCGGGGCCGTTCGCGCTCGCGCAGCCGCCGCGGCGACGATCTTCGCTACGACCTTGAGATTGAATTCGAGGAGGCCGCGCGCGGCGCCGAAAAGGTCATCAAATTCCAACGGCTCACGGTATGCGACGCCTGCAACGGCACGCGGGCGCGCGGCGGGGGCGAGGGCGTCAAGACCTGTCCGAACTGCCGCGGCGCCGGCCAAGTGCGCACGCAACAGGGCTTTTTCTCGATCGCGACGACCTGCGGACAATGCCGCGGCGAAGGGACGATAATCGCCGACCCCTGCACGAAATGCCAGGGGCAGGGGCGGGTGCGCAAGGCGGTTTCACTGTCAGTGCGGATTCCGCCGGGCGTGGACAATGGCTCGCGCCTGAAGCTGCGCAACGAAGGCGAAGCGGGCTTCGGCGGGGGCCCGAGCGGCGACCTTTACGTGGTTGTCCATGTGAAGGAGCATCCGCTGTTCGTCCGTCAGGACAACGACGTGGTGATCGAAGCGCCGATCAGCTTCCCGCAGGCGGCGCTTGGCGCGGAAATCGAAGTGCCGACGCTCGACGGTAAAATCAAGCTGAAAATTCCCGCCGGAACTCAATCGGGCAAGGTGTTCCGCCTCAAGGGGAAGGGCTTCGTCGATTTGCATGGCTACGGTCGCGGCGATCATCTGGTGCGCATCGTTGTGGAAACGCCCCGCCGCCTGAGCAGCCGCCAGCGCGAATTGCTCGAAGAGTTCGCCAAGGCTTCGGGCGAAGACGTGAACCATCCGATGGCCAAGGGGTTCGTCGACAAGCTGAAAGAGATGTTCGGCTGACCGCGCGGCGCCGGGCGAAGAATTCACGCCGGATTGACGGCGCGCCGATGCGGCGCGCCGTTTTCATTTTTGTTGAAATAAATATATCGCACGCGCACAGGCGTTTTTCGTATTTGCCGGCCTTGACGCCGCGGCGAGCGTGATTAATTTCCGCTCAGAGCGGCCGCTCGAAAATCTTTCGAACAGGAGGCTAGCGATGGCGCTGATTCGTTGGGAAGAGTTCGATCCGGTCGGCAGCATGCTGGCGTTGCAGGAAGAGCTGAGCCGGGTGTTGCGCAATCCCGCATTCAATTTGGGTCTTTCGGGTTATGGCGCCTATCCGCCGATCAACGTCTTCGACAGCGGCGACGGATTGGCGATTGTGGCCGAATTGCCGGGAGTGGAGCCGGCGAACGTCAACCTCGTCGCTCAACGGAATACGCTTACGCTGCGCGGAAACCGCGTGCGCGAGGAGGCGAAGGCGCCCGGCGCGTTCCATAGGCGGGAACGTGAATTCGGCGAGTTCTCGCGTTCCATCCAGTTGCCCGAGGGGTTGGATCTCGAAAAGGCCGCGGCGCGGTTCGAGTCGGGCGTGCTGACCGTGAAGATTCCGAAGTCGCCGGAGGCGAAGCCGCGGCAGATTGCGGTCGAATCCGCGTGATAAGGCGCGAAGAACACGTGAAGGAGGGAGTCGCCATGATGCCTGAGCAGGAAATCGCCACGCGCGAAAAGCAGGAAGTTCAAGGCGCGGAAAAGACGCGGCCGGGCCGCTATTTCGTGCCCCAGGTCGATATTGTGGAGAACGAGAACGAGCTGACGCTGTGGGCCGACATGCCGGGCGTATCGGATAAAGACGCCACGGTCTCGCTCAATGACGGCGTGCTCACGATCGTCGGCAAGGTTTCGCTCGCCGCGTATGACAAGCTCTCGCCGCTTTATACCGAATACAACGTCGGCAATTATTTCCGTCAGTTCGAGCTCAACGAGGACATCGACGAGGAGAAGATCAAGGCTCGGATGCGCAACGGCGTGCTCACTGTCGAACTGCCCAAACGCGAACATGCCCGTCCGCGGCGAATTGAGGTGAGCGCGGGCTGACGCCGATTTCGGGGCCGGGCGGAGGACGCGCGATGGCCACGAAGGAATGGCATGCAATTCTGGGCGTCGAGCCGGGCGCTGACGATGAGACTATCCGGCGCGCGTATCGGCGGATCGCCTTTGCATCCCATCCGGATGTCGGAGAGCCGCCGAACGCGGAACGGTTCCGGGAAGCGCATGACGCATATCAAGGATTGATCGTCGCGCGCGAAAGGCGCGCCGTCGCGGCCGCGCCGGAGCATTCGGTTGCGCTGAACAAATGGATGCGCGCGCCCGCCGGAGGGACGAGAGCGCCGGAACCGCTGCGGGCGCGCGCAATCAACTTTCCCGGCGATTTTCTGAGCGTCGCGCCTTCGCTTGGCGAAATATTAGACCATATCGCGCAAAACTTCTTCGGTTTTCATCAAAAGAGCGCCGGTCCATGGCGGCGGCTTGCCGTTGAAATCGTGCTTGACCCCGAAGAGCGGCGATGGGGTTGCCGGGCGCCGCTGGAGTTGCCGGTTTATGCGCGCTGCCAGCGTTGCGGCGGTTACGAATCGGGATGGTTGAGATGCCCGGAATGCCACGGCTATGGGATGGTGGAGACGAAGGCGAGGCTGGTGCTCGAAGTGCCGCCCGGCGTGCGTGTTGGCGATCGATTCGAAATCGGGCTTGAGCCGCTCGGAATTTCGAATCTGAGGCTTGAAGCTCGGATCGTCGCCGAATAATCAGCCCGCCGAGGTTCAAGCGCGGCCGAGCCGTTTCATCAGCGTGCGGCGCATCAGGCCCGCCGGCGGTTTTACTCCGTTGAACAATTCGAAGGCGAGTTCGCCCTGATTCGCCAGCATCCCCGCGCCGTCGAGCGCGCGGCGGCCGAGGGCCAGCGCGGGCGCAAGAAACGGCGTCGGTTCGCGGGCGTAGACCATGTCGTAAAACATGCAATCGGCGGCCGTCGCCTCGTACGCGAGCGGCGCGAAGCCGCCGGTCTTGAGGCCCATCGGGGTGGCGTTGACGATCAGCGCCGCCGCGCGGACGGTCGCGGCATCGGTTAGCGCGGAGAGGCCGCGCGCCTCGATCGTTTCGCGCGGACGACCGCCGCCGCGGCGGGCGACGTGGCGCGCGAAACGCTGCGCCAGACGATTTGCCCGCTCCACCGTGCGATTGCAGATCACGACCCGACCGGCGCCCATCCGGATGCAGGCGAGGATGGCCGATGGCGCCGCGCCGCCCGCGCCGACGATTATCGCCGTGCGGCCGTTCAGCTCGACGCGGTTTTCGCGCAGGTCGGCTTCGAGGCCGCGCGCGTCGGTGTTGTCGCCGTGCAGCTCGCCCGCGCGATTGATAACGCAATTGACGGCCGCGAGCAGGCGGGCCTCGTCGCTCAAATAGGCCATCATCCGGAGCGCGCGTACCTTGTGCGGCACGGTCAGGTTCACGCCCAGAATTCCGAGCGCCGGAATCGCGCGAATCGCGTCGCGCAAGCGCTCGGGCGTGACGTGAAACGCGGCGTATGCGCGATCGAGGCCGAGCGCGGCGTAGGCGGCGTTATGCATCGCGGGCGACAGCGAATGTTCGACCGGATCGCCGTAAACCGCGCTGAGCCTCGTGCGCCCGCTGATCGCCGTCGCGGTCATGCCGATCCGGAACGGCCGGGGCGCGCGGCGGCGCGCACCTCTTCGGCGGTGTAAAGGTAGCGATAGGCAAGGCCGGCGGCGGCGAAGGCCTGTGCGGCGCCTTCGCCGCGTTCGACGAGCGCGAAAGCATGCGTGACGGCGGCGCCGGCCGCGCGCATCGCCGCGACCGCCTGCAGGCTGGAGCCGCCGGTGGTGATGGTATCGTCGATCACGCCGGTCGCGCGATCTTTGCGGAAGGCGCCCTCGATTTGCTGTTGCAGGCCGTGCGCCTTCATCTCTTTGCGCACAAAGAAGCCGGTGAGGTCGTAGCCATGGCGCCACGCGGCGGCGACGATCGCGTCGGTCACGGGCAGCGCTCCGGCGGCCATCCCGCCGATTTGTTCGATGCGCTCCGCGCGCACCAGCTCGAGCATCAGTTCGCCCGCGAGATGGGCGCCGCGCGGCAGATAGAGCGTGCGCTTGCAATCGATGTAGTAGTTCGAGGCGCGGCCGGAGGCGAGCGTCAGTTCGCGTTCGAAATAGGATTCGCGCGCCAGCAACTGGAGGAGTTCGTCGCGTTCGTTCGAGTTCATCGGGCACCCGCGATCATGATGGCGCAATCATAACCGGGGAATCGCGCCGTTCAACAGGAAGAGGCCGCTACATCGTGCGGCGCCCGCGTGATATGCTGCGCGCGATGTTCTTCGGGCCGTTCCTGGCGTTGTACGCCATCCTGTTTTTTGTCCTGTTGGCGTTCGTTTTCGTTTTGCTGGAGATTGGCGTGATTCATTACGCCTTCCAGATGGTCGGATTGCCGCCTGAACTCGCCCTGCTCGCGCTGCTGGTGAGCCTGATCGGCAGCTACATCAACATACCGATTACAAAAATCGAATCCGGCTCGGTCCATCAGGTCGAAATTGTGAACAGTTTCGGCGTGCGTTATCGCGTGCCGATGCGTTACGCCGGCGGAGGCACGACGATCGCGGTGAACGTGGGCGGCGCGATCGTGCCGGTGCTGATCTCGATTTACGTGCTGGGACGGCAACCCGAGGCGATTCTGCCGGCGATCTTAGGCGCGGCGATCGTGGCGATGGTGGTGAACCGTTTCGCGCGGCCGGTGCCGGGCCTGGGAATCGCGACGCCGATGCTGATACCGCCAATCGTGGCCGCGCTGGTCGCGATCGCGTTCGCTGGCATTTTCCACGTCGCCGCGCACGTTGACGCCGTCGCGTACGTAAGCGGCGTAATCGGCACGCTGGTCGGGGCCGACCTCGTCAATCTGAACAAGCTTGGAGACCTGGGCGCGCCGGTGGCGTCGATCGGCGGCGCCGGCACGTTCGACGGCGTCTTTCTGACCGGAATCGTCGCGGTGCTGCTCGCGTGAACTGAATAACCGGCGGCGCGGATCAGGCGTAGCGGGCCAGAATCGGCACGATTTCGCGTTGCGGAGGCGCGGCGCTGATTTCGGCGCGCCCGTCCTCGATCGTCATGTCGAGTTCGCTGCGGACGCCGAAGCGGCCAGCAAGATAGACGCCGGGTTCGACCGAGAAACAGGTGCGATCGATCAGGCGGCGATGATCGCGAGTTTCGAGCGAATCGAGATTGGCGCCGGTTCCGTGGACCTCGCGGCCGATCGAGTGGCCCGTCCGATGCAGGAAGGCGTCGCCAAAGCCGGCGGCTTCGATTACGGCGCGGGCGGCGCGGTCGGCTTCGGCGCCGCTAATCGGATCGCCCGCTGCCACCCGCTGCCGGATCAGCGCGACGGCCGCGTCGCGGGCGTCGGCGACAACGCGGAAAACGCGCGCGTGCTCGTCGGCCGGACGCTCGCCGACCGCACCCATCCATGTGAGATCGCCGTAAATCGCATCTTCGCCGAGTTCCTTGGCGAAAAGATCGAGCAGAACCAAATCGCCGCGGCGAATCGGGGTGTCGCGTTCCTCGGCGGGGCTGTAATGAGGATTCGCCGCGTTGGCGTTGGCCGCGACGATCGGCGCTTCGTCGGTGCGCAGGCGATGGGCCGCGATGCGCCCGAGCACGAATTTTTGAATCGTGAATTCGGTGCATGGAATCTGGCCGCGCACGCGCCTTGCGATTTCCGCGAAGGTCTCGTTGACGATTAGCCGCAATGCGGCGGCGGCGCGGCGATGGCCGGCGAGTTGCGCCGGCGTGAGCGTGGCCTCGAAGCGCTGAATCAGGTCGGCCGCCGTGACCACGTCAACTCCCGTCGCGCGCACCAGCTCCAAAGTTCCCGCATCGACGCGTGAAACATAGGGAATCGCGCACTCCGGCGAATAGTTCATCGCGATCGCGCGGGCGGCGCCGAGGACCGACCCCAACGCAGCCGTCATTTCGTCGATGGATCGATAGACGATGCGGCGGGCGACGGGCAGCGCGTCGAGGCGGTGCGCCTCGACCGCTGAAACGATCGCGCACGGCTCGCCTTCGGCCGGGATAAAGTAGAACCAGCGTCGGGTTGTGATGCCGCGGTCCGGAAGGCCGAGGATGCGATAGGCGAGCGGATCGCTGAGCCGGAAGTCGTAGAACAGCCATCCGTCCAGTCCGGATTCGCGAAGAGCTTCGGCGATCTGCGCGGCGCGAGTCATCGATGAAGATCCTGGCGCGGGCCGTTCGGTCAGGCCGGTTTGGCGGGCGGCGGCGCGAATCGTTCGCCCCATACGTGAACGCGTTCGGCGTCGATGCGGACCATCGGATTGTTCGCAAAACTTAGCGCCATCGCGCGATACTGCGGATACTTGTCGCGAAGATTGCGCAGCGCGAGCATGTATTCGTTGGCGTCTTCGACCATCCGCGCCGAGCCATGTACGAGGACGTAGGCCAAATAAGACCAGTCCTCTTCGTAATGATCGATGATCAGGGCGACCCTTGCGTTAGCGGCGATGTTGCGCATCCGCTTCATTTCAAGGCCCGCGCGGCGCTTGGGTTTCTGATCGATCACGAAATAGAAATGGCCCGCGCCGTCGAACCAGAAACAGAGCGGAACGTTGTGCGGGTTGGCATCGCCGTCTGCGGTCGCGAGATGACCAACGCGGGCGAGTTTGAGAAACTCCGAGACGCGATCGTCGTAAAGCGGCGCAATCGACAACTCCGGCATCGCGGAACTCCCTTTGAGCGGCGGCAAGGCCGTCTCTCAGCGCTACCTTGAGCATGTCGCGCCGGACGGGTCCACTCAAGCGCCGGCGCTCGCATCGTCAGCGCTCCTCGCCGAACAGGAAGATCGATAACGCAAGAATGGTAAATATAGCGTTCGGCGTCCATGCCGCGATCCACGCCGGAATCGAGCCCGATTCGCCGAGCGACGAGGTCAGACCCAGAGCAAACCAGTAAACAAATCCGATGCCGATTGCGAGGCCAAAGCTGCGGCCAAGGGTAGAGCTGCGCGGCAAAGGGTCGAGGCTGAGCGCCATTCCGAGCGCGACCATGATCAAACACGACAGCGGCATCGCAAATTTAAGATCGCGATTGACGATATAGCCGCCCGGATCGAGACCCTTGCTGCGCAGATCGGCGATATAGCGATCGAGTTCGCGCAGGCTGAATTCATCGGGATCGAGCATCACGATGCCGAGGTCGGCGGGCTTGACCGACGGAGCAAAACGATAATTTCGTACTTCGCTCGAGACGTGGCCGCGGCTGTCCAGCGTGAGCAGAGTGGCGTCGTCGGCCGTCCATGAGGAACCGTTCCAGTGCGCCTGATGGGCGCGAAGAATTGTGCGAAGCGAAAAGTCGGCGCCGGTCGTGTAGAGCGTGACGTTGCGCATGGTCTTGGTGCGATGGTCATAGGAATTGGCTGAAAGAAAACCGTCGCGGGTTCGCACCCAAGTTCGTTGGGCGAAAAATACGCCGCGAATTTGACGTTTTTTGAGCGTCACTTCGTAGAGATAACGCGCCTTGCGCATCGATTGTGGCACGACGCCCTCGCTGATCGCGAAGTTAAAAATCGATATTCCGACCGCGACCACCAGCACCGGTATGCCCATTTCGAGCCGGCTGATGCCAAGCTGCTGGCAGGCCAGCACCTCGCCGGAACGGTTGAGCAGGGCGAAGCCGAGCAATACGCCGGCCAGACAGGCGACCGGCAACAATTGCGAGACGATCATCGGCACTTTGAGCGCGAAATACTCGAGTCCGATCATTCCAAAGCCGCCGTAACGGACCAGATCCTTGAAGCGATCGAAGACGTCGCCGAGCAGGTAGGCGATTGTGAACGCGCCCAGACAAACCAGAAAAGGCCCAAAGAACTGGATCGCGAGAAAGCGATCCATCGTCGGCGAAAGGCGCGGCCGGCCGTTCATGCCGCCTCCCGCGCATGCCCGATGCGCTCGAACCACTGCCAAAGCATATCGGTGGGTCCGCGACCCTGATCGCCACGGTCGGCCGCGCTGCGCAGGAACAGGACCAGCGCGAGCGCCAGAAAGACGATGTCCGGGATGCTCATGGCGGCGAAGGCGTTCAAGCGGCCGCGTTGCGCAAGGCCTTCGCCGGCGCGCATCAGCGAGTAATAGACGAAGAAAAGCGCAATCGCCACGCCGAATCGTTCGCCCTGCCCACCGCGGGCCGGTTTCAGTCCCAGCGGGATGCCGATTGCGGCGAAAAGAATCGTCGTAACGGGCAGCGTGAATTTGCTGGCCATCTCGGTTTCGGCGAGATAATCGGGTTTGCCGGCCGCGCGCGCCGCCGCGATTCGAGCTTCGAGTTCGCCGTAGCTTAATTCGCCGGCGTCGCGTTCCTGGGTTTCCAAATCGGCGTCGGGCCGCACGTTCAGATCGTAAATTTTGAATCGCGTCAGATGGCTTGACGATCCATGCGCTTCCAATCCGAACATCGAACCGTCGTAAAGCCTGACCATGATCGAATGATTGGCGCGGTCGGGAACGATTTTCCCGGTGCGCGCTATCACCGTGTTCTGGGCCGGCGGATTGCGCGCGTCGGAAATCAACACGCCGTGCAGCATGCCGTCGCGCGGCGAAATATGATCGACGTAGATCACCAATCCGGGCAGATTGCGATTGAACACTTTGTCCTTCAGGCCGGCGGTCGAGCGTGTTTGCGTCAGGGTGAACAGCCGCTCGCGCAAATGTTCATTGGCCCAAGGCCGGACTGAAAACGCGAGCCAGCTCGACAGCGCCCAAACCACGATGGCGAATCCAAAGACCGGCGCCGAGATTCGATACAGGCTGATACCGCATGCGCGCGCCGCGATAATTTCGCGATCGCCCGACATCCGCCCGAACCCCATCAGCACTCCGATCAAAACGGCCATCGGAAAGGTCAGTTCGAGAAAAGCCGGCATGATGAAGCCGAGCAGGCTGGCGACGTCCGCGAGCGTCACGCCGCGGTTAACCACCATTTCGATCAGTTTGAGCAGTCTTCCGGTGACCAGGGCGAAAGTAAGCAACAAGACGCCAAACAGGAACGGGACGGCGACTTCGGCCATGATGTAGCGGTCGATAATTTTCGTCCGGATCATCCGAATGGTTAGACGGAGGTCCCTCCCAGCCGTTTCAGTTTAAGCGCCGGGTTTCGCAAAGAAAATCTCAACGGCGCGGGTAGGAAAAAGATTTTCCGTGGCTCGGCCGCGCGCCGTTCGCACCTGATGCCCTCCCGCGCATGGGCCGCTACAATTCCCAGACGATGCGCAAGAGACCGACCGGCGATCGGCTCCCTGAAACGCCGCGCCACGCTCCTGATGAGTTCGCGGATATGAAAAAGCGAAACGAGTTTCGCCACACGCACGCTTCCCGCGCGATAAACGGGGGGATCCGGCACACCGGCGGCGAAGTTGCCGCGCCGCCGCATCAGGCGGCGGTTCCGGCAGCCCATCGCCAGCGAAGCTCGAACCCCTTCGCGCGTCGCGAGCGGACGCGGAACGACCTGATTTTTGGCGCGGAACCGGTGCGCGAGTTGATTGCGGCGGCGCCGGGCGCCGTACGCACGCTTTACGTCAAAAAGGGCGGTGAAATGCGCTTCGCCGCCGAGATCGACGCGGTTCGCGAGGCCGGCGCCGCGATCGTCCCCGCCGACGCCGAAGCGCTCGCGCGGATGGCGGGCTCGGAAGCGCGGCATCAGGGGGTCGTCGCGCTGATTCGGGAATATCAATATGCTGCGCTCGAAGATCTGCTCGCCGCCGGCCGCGATCCCTTGGTTATCGTTGACGGAGTGACCGATCCGCGCAATCTGGGCGCGATTATCCGGTCGGCGGAATGCGCTGGCGCGGGCGGCGTGATCGTGGCTCGCGATCGCACGGTAGGGGTGACGCCCGCCGCCATCAAAGCGTCGGCGGGCGCGTGGACGCATCTGCCGATCGCGCGTTGCGGGAACGTCGCGCAAGCCCTGGAATTGCTCAAACGCGCCGGATATTGGATTGTCGCCCTGGCGCCGAACGGCGCTACCGATATCTACGCGCTGGACGCGGCGCGGCGGCTTGTGTTCGTGGTCGGTTCGGAAGGCGCTGGCGTGCGCGAGCTTGTGCGTAAGCGGGCCGATTTCGTCGCGCGAATTCCGATGCGCGGGCGAATAGATTCGCTGAACGTTTCGGTGGCCGCCGCTGTCGCGCTCTTCGAGATCGTCCGTCGGCGTGCGGCCGTGCCCGTGTCATCCAAATAAAAACGTATGCATCGCGGCCGATCGTCGCCCGGAATCGACGGCGGCGATTCGCGGCGCGGGCCGGTCGCACGATCGCGGCTGGCGCGGCGCCAACGCTGGCAGCGCTTAATTTAGATCCATCCTTTCAGCGGCAGCGCTGAATTCGAGCGGCCTGCTCGGCGCCGCGCCTGTTGGCCTCGTCGATCGTTTTCCCTACGCGCAAAAAAGCTCGGCTGACTTTCCCGGCAGTCAATCGGACTGTGATCTTGGAATTTAATGAACAATTTTTTTTCTTATAATCAAATCACGACTTGCGGGCAAAACGATCATACGCAGCGAAACGGCGCGCGCGTTCTTCGCGCGGTGCGGAGCTTACGTGATGGAATGGCGTCACACCTTGCTCGACTCGATTTTTCAACCGGACGTGATTACGCCCGCCCAGTTCTTCGGCGAGCGACGGGAAACTTCCGCCAATCCCGCCGTCCGGCGGCTCATGTACGCGGTGCTGGAAGACGCCGTGCGCACGTTTCAGAGCAATGCGCATTTGCGCGGAGGGCCGCGCTACCGGTTGTATCGGGAGGCCGAGATGTGGCTGCTGGATGCGCGCGCGGACGGAATCTTTTCGTGCGAAAGCGTATGCGCGGCGCTGGGTATCGACGCGGCGTTCCTGCGGCGCGGCATCCGCGAATGGCGTCGGCGTGAATGCGCCGGAGAAAAGCAGGGCCGGCTTACCCGGCGCACCCCCGTGCTGCCGGACAACCGGATAAAGCCGCCGGCGAAACGCCGCCGCGCCCGGGCGTGAATACGCGCCGCGGCGACGGTCAGAGATTGGTCTTGTAATCCTGCTCGACCGCCGCGTCGATCCGGCGCGCGTCGTCCTCGCTGCCGCCCATTTTGCCGGCCAGATACTTGCCGAAGGAGATCTTTTGCGCGGCCGGCCATTTTTCGTAATTCCACAACTCCGAACGAATAAACGCCTTCGCGCAGTGGAAGAAGCATTCGCGCACGTGCACGCGCACCGCGATTTGGGCCGGTTTCCCACGCGCCGCCAACGACTCCAGAATCGACGGATCGCAGGTCAGTTCCGCCGATCCATTGACCCGCAACGTCTCGTTTGTGGGCGGCGCGATGAACAGGATTCCGATCCGCGGATTGGCGAGGATATTCTCAAGGCCGAACAGCAGTTTATTGCCCTGCCGATCCGGGATGAGCAGCGTCGAGCGATCCACGACTTCCACGAATCCCGGCGCATCGCCCTTCGGCGAGACATCCAGATTTCCGTCAGCATCGGCGGTGCCAAGCGCGATAAATGGCGCGCGGCGGATGAAATCGGCCGCCGTGTCGTCGATCTCCTTGAGCAATTTGAGCGGCGTCACACGATTCGGATATCCCATCCGTTCGCGCAATTGTTCGACGGTCGTGATTCGATAATCTTGAGAATTCGCGCTCGCCATCGTCCCGCGCCTCCGGCGCAGCTTCAGGCTAGCTATCCGCAGGGAAAATCGAAAGCGCGGCGCGGCCGGACGGAGAACCCGGCGGCTAGAAATCGCGTTCGATCTGTTCGTCGATCAACGAGGCCAGCGCGTCGCGATAAGGCGATGGCTTCAGGCTCCGCAGCAGCTTGTGCGCCGCGTCGATTTGGGCCATGGCCAGCGCGCGGCCGCGATCGATGAGCGCCGGATCGCGCATTATCGCGAGCGCCCGGTCGAACGCCGCGCCCTCCAGCGCCGCGCCCGGCCGGAAATCTCCCGAGGCCGCGCCGCGGTCGCCGCAGGCCAGCACGACCGGCAGCGAGAGCACGCCCGCGCGCAAATCCGAGCCGACCGGCTTGCCGATTTTTTCCTCCGGCCCAATCACGTCGAGCAAATCGTCGACCATCTGGAAGGCGAGGCCGAAAGTTCTTCCGAGCTTGTCCATCGCGGCTATTGTTGCCGCGTCGGCGCCTGCCAGGTCGGCAGCAACCCGGCCGCCAGCGGCGAACAGCGACGCTGTTTTCCGTTCGATCACGCCGAGGTAGTCATCGAGCATGGCGGTCGCGTTCTGGCGCATCCGCCCCTCCATCACCTCGCCCTCCGTCAACTGGATACAAGCCTGAGCGGCGACCCGCACCAGCCGCTCTTCGAACCGTCCGCACAACTCGAACGCGCGGCAAAAGAGAAAATCGCCCGCGACCAGCGACGGCGCGAAACCATAGCGAGCGAAGGCCGACGGCTTGCCGCGGCGCAGCACGCCGCCGTCGATGATGTCGTCGTGCAGGAGGGTAGCCGAATGAATCAGTTCGAGCGCGATCGCGGCGTCGATCGCGTCCTCGACTTTTTCGTCGGGGCCGCCGCAACTCCGGAACGCCAGCATGATGAACAGCGGGCGCAGGCGCTTGCCCGAACCGTCGACCAGGTAGTGGCAAATTTCGCCGATCAGCGCTTCATTGGAATCAAGCAGCCGGGTCAGTTTGTTTTCGACTGCGAGCAATTCGCTGCGCACGAGGTCAGCCGGATTCGCCGGAGCGGCGGCGAGTGCGCGCGCAACGCCTGATGGTCTGGAGGGCTTCACCAGCGCCGCCTACCGGAAGAGATCCGAAGCTGCTGGCCGAATCAGCGCGCGCGCGCTGCCCGCGGCCGGCCGATAACTGTAACCGCGTATCAGTACTGCGGGAATCGCTCCAGCTTTTGGCATCAGCAGACCGGCTGCGGCGGCCAATTCGTCGGCGGCGGCGATTACGGTGTGATGCAGCTCGCGTCCGCCTAAATCGCGGGTGCCGCGCAGATCGAGCATAGGGTCCATGCCGGCCACGCCGATACACACTTCCGTCAGTCCGTCGCGCCAGGGCCGGCCGAACGTGTCGGTGATCAGCACTGCCAGATCCACGCCGCGGAGTTCCCTGATCGCGGTTCGAATCCGCGTGGCGGAAGCGTCGGCGTCCTCGGGCAGCAGGATCGCGCGATCGTCCTCAAGGCTGTTCGATTCGTCGATTCCCGCGTTTGCGCAGACCCATCCGGGGCCGGTTTCAACGATCAGCACGCCGTTGTCCATTCTGACGATCCGGCTGGTTTGGCGAAGCGCCAGTTCGACGGCGCGCGGGTCCTTGTCCCAGCGGGCCGCGAAACTTACCGCCAGCGGCGACGGCTCGATTTCCGCCAGATCGACCAGCCGGCCCTCCGCTTTGGAAACTATTTTCTGGCATACAACCAGGATATCGCCGCGCTCGAAGCGCAAATTCATCCGTTCCGCGGCGTTCACGATCAGCTCGGCAAGATTGTCGCCGGGCATGATCATCGGGATGCCTTCAATCGCGGTCAGCGTAAGCGAGGCCATGGGAAGACAAGATTACACGCTAAGCGCGCGGCTCACCACGGCCGCGAGCGCCGCGGCGCGGTCCGGATCGGACATGATCGTATCGGTCGCGATCGCGCGCATCCCGAGCGCGCGGATCGGTTCGAGATAGCGGTGGTCAACCACGTCAACCACGAAGAGCCCCGCGATTTCGCGATAGAGGCGAGCCACGCCGAGCGGCGAGACTTCGTGGCCCAGCCCTCGCATCATTTTGTCCGCCGGCCCCTTGATCGTCTTGCCGCCGACGATTGGGCTAATCGCGGCCACGCGCTCGCGGACCGCGGCCAGCGCCTCGCGGACGCCGGCGAGCGCCAGAATCGGCCCGATCGAGACGAACGGATTGGAGGGGGCGATCACGATCGCGCGCGCCCGCTGGATAGCGGCGAGCGCGGCCGGCGTGACGCGCGCTTCCTGCGCGCCGCGCAATTCAATTTTCTCGACCGCTCCGCGCGCGCGCCCGCGGACGAAATATTCCTGGAACGGCAGCGGCGCTTTGCCTTTGAGTTTGACGAAGGTCCGCACCGGCTCGTCGCTCATCGGCAGAATCGCCGCTTTAACCTTGAAGCGCTGCGCCAGTTCCGCCGTGATTTGCGTGAGCGTGGCGCCTTGGGCGAGCCGCTCGGTGCGGTAAAGATGAGTCGCGAGATCGCGATCGCCGAGATTGAACCACGGCTTGCCGTAAAGACGGCCGAGCGCATCCAGCGCGTTGAAGGTCTCGCCCACAAGGCCCCATCCGGTGGCGGGATTCACAACCCCCGCCAGCGTATAGATCACCGTGTCCACATCCGGCGAGACGTGCAGGCCATAAAAGCGCTCGTCGTCGCCGGTGTTGACGACGACGGCGAGGCGGCTTTGATCGAACTTCCGGGCGAGTCCGCGCAGGAATTTAGCCGCACCCACTCCCCCCGCCAGCGTGGTGATCAGCGGAGAGCTGGATGGATGCGATCGGCCGCGCGCCATTGGGAGCCTTTCTGCCGTACAGTTTTTTATACAGGGTCGAACGCTCGACCGCGACGCGGCCGGCCGCGCGCGCCTTTTCCTCGATCAGATCGACCGGAACGAACTCGCCCGCCGTCCCGCCGGCCTGCGCGGTGATGCTTTCTTCCATCAGCGTGCCGGAAAAATCGTTGCATCCGGCCTTGAGCGTCACTGCGGCGAAATCGACGCCGAGCTTGACCCACGAAGTCTGGATGTTGTCGATCAGCCCGCGCAGATAGAGCCGCGAAAAGGCGTACATCCGAAAATCCGGGAAACCCAGTTCGGTCGGACGAACCAGGCCCCTGCGGTAGAGCACGGTATTTTCGTGGATGAAGCGCAGCGGCACGAATTCCGTAAAACCGCCGGTGCGCTTCTGGATCGAACGAATCAAATCCAGATGATTGACGACCTGGCGCGGGCTTTCGAGATGTCCGTACATGATCGTCGACGTGGTCGGCACGCCGAGACTGTGGGCGGTGGTGATGATATCGACCCACGCGGCGACATCGACTTTCTTGTGGCTCAGGATTTCGCGGACGCTGTCGTCGAGGATTTCGGCCGCCGTACCGGGAATCGAGCCCAGGCCGGCCTCGCGCAGCATCGCGATATATTCCTGGTATTCCATCCGCGTCCGCCGGGCGCCGTACATGATTTCCATCGGCGAGAATGCGTGGACGTGAATCTCCGGGAAGCGCGTCTTAATCGCGACCAGCAGGTCGCGATATTTGAACGCCGGCATGTCGGGATTGATTCCGCCCTGCATGCAGATTTCGGTCGCGCCGCGGGCGATCGCGTCGCCGACCTTGGCGAGAATCGTTTCGTCCGAATGGTCGTACGCGTCGGATTCCCATTTCTGCCGCTTGAAGCCGCAAAACTGGCATCCGACGAAGCAGATGTTGGTGAAGTTGATATTCCGATTGACTACGTAGGTGACTTCTTCGCCGACGTCTTCGGCGCGGGCGAGATCGGCGGCCTTGACGACGGCGCGCAAATCGTCGCCGTCGGCGGTGTAAACCATCAGGCCCTCTTCAGGAGTCAGTTCTCCGTAATCGAGCGCTTTGAGCAGCGCCGCGCGCATCGGGCTTGACGCCCGATTCATCAATACATTCAGCGGCGTCGCTTCGATTTCGTCGGCGAACGCGCGCATCTCGTCGAGGTTCACGCTTAGACCTCCGCGGAAATCCAATCGCTGAGCCGGTCGATCGCCGGGCGAATCGCCGGATCGACCCACTCGTCATTGATGAATTCGGGGTAAATCGCAAGCCGCCGTTTTAGGTGAAAGCCGGCTCGCGCACATCGTTCCTTGAGCCGCTCGAGATGCGGCCATGGAGCTTCGGGGTTCACATAATCGCGGCTGAGCGGGGAGATTCCGCCCCAATCGTTGATTCCGGCCGCGAGGAACAATTCGATTTCATGCGGCGAAAGATTCGGCGGCGCCTGCACGTTCATCGCGCCGCCCAGCACCAGCCGCGCCGTCGCGATCGCCCGCGCCATCTCCATCGCGCCCGGCTCGGGCGCGTCTTCGAGCGGAAGGCCCGGCTTGGCGCGGAAATTCTGGATGATCACTTCCTGAATATGGCCGTGCCGCTCATGGCTCGCGCGAATCGCGAGCAGGCTTTGCGCGCGCTCCGCGGGCGTGTCGCCGATGCCGATCAGGATTCCGGTGGTGAAAGGGATGCGCAATTCGCCCGCTTCGTAGATCATCCTGAGCCGCACCGCGGGATCCTTGTCCGGCGCCCACTGATGCACTCCGCCGCGCGCGCGCAGCCGCGGCGAGATGCTTTCCAGCATCAAACCCATGCTGGCGTTGAGCGGCCGGAGCATCGTCATCTCGTCCGGCGTCATGATTCCAGCGTTGGTGTGCGGCAGCAGACCTGCTTCGAGCGCGGTCGCGCAGGCGCGCGCGACATGCTCGATCGTGCTCCGAGCGCCCAGCGCCGCGAGCGTCTGGCGATATTCGCGAAACGCCAACTCTGGCTTGTCGCCGAGGCACATCAGCGCTTCGATACATCCCTCCTCGCGGCCCCGCCGCGACCATTCCGCGACTTCCGCGAGCGTCATCGTCCACGCGCCCGGGTCGCCCGGATCCTTGCGGAACGTGCAGTAGCTGCAGCGATCGCGGCACAGATTCGTAATCGGCAGGAAGACTTTCGGCGAATAGGTTACGTCACGGCCTTTGGCGCGATCGCGCAGTTCCGCCGCGGCGGCCATCACGCGCGGCAGCTCGGCGTC
This sequence comes from bacterium, assembly GCA_014896235.1. Classification (GTDB taxonomy): domain Bacteria; phylum Desulfobacterota; class Binatia; order Binatales; family Binataceae; genus JADMIL01. Next base: position 25,500 of record JADBKU010000019.1, read on the forward strand.
GCCGCATTCGATCAGCGCGATCGCTTCCGCTTCGCCCAGCCGATCGCCGGCGAGCGCCCGCGCCAGAATCGCATCGATTCGGTTCTCGCGCGCCGCGTATGATTCCAACTCCGCCATGCTAATCCAGCGCCCCTTATAAGCCATCGAAATGACAGAGGCAACCTGACCCCTCGGACAGACGCGCGGAGTCCGGTCCGGCACGGCGGAAAATTCCGGATGCGGGGAAATCCGGCAAATCAGTCGCCCCGGCGACGAAAACTCGCGCTCGCGGCGGCAGTTCCGGGCAAATCGCTTGGGCGTGCGCCGCCTTCAAGTGTAGGATTAATTTACGCCAACGACTTCCTTGCCACGGAGAATCGCTGCGATGGCACACGCTGAAACCACGGCCGCCTCAGCCGAGACCGCCCAGCGCGTCGAATATGAACTCCAGCTTTATTACTGGATGAAGCTGATTCGCGCGTTCGAGGAGCGGGTGTCGCGGCTCCATCGGCAGAACAAAATCCTCGGCGGCGTCTATTCCGGCGCGGGCCAGGAGGCGGTTGTGACCGGCGTCTGCGCGCCGCTGCAGCCGGGCGATTTCGTCGCGCCGCTCCATCGCGACCTCGGGGTCTTTCTGGTGCGCGGCGTCGATCCAGGGCGGCTGATGGCGCAACTGATGGGCAAGGAGACCGGACTGTCGCGCGGGAAAGATTCGTTTCTGCACGGCGGCGACCTTGAACATTGCGTCTTCGGCTCGACCTCGATGCTGGGGTCGTCGCTGCCGGTGGCCGCTGGCGCCGCGCTGAAATTCCAGATCAAAAAGGAACCGAGAGTCGCCGTCGCCTTCTTCGGGGAGGGTGCGTCGTCACGCGGCGACGTGCACGAAGCGATGAACTTCGCCGGCGTGCGCAAATTGCCGGTGGTCTTCGTGTGCGAGAACAACCGCTACGCCTATTCGACGCCGCTGGACAAGCAGATGGCGATCGAGAACGTAGCCGATCGCGCGCCCGCATACGGATTCAAGGGCCACGTGGTTTCCGGCAACGATTTGCTGGCGGTCGTCCAGCTCGCCGAAAAAGTGGTGCGGCGCGTGCGCGCGGGCGGAGGGCCGGAATTGATCGAGTGCAAGACCTACCGTTACCGCGGCCACAGCGAGCACGACGCCGCGCTCTATCGCGACAAGGAAGAACTGCTCGAGTGGCAAAGCCGCGATCCGATTCCCCGCTACGAATTTTATCTCGAAAAGAAGGGGCATGACATGAAGCGTATCCGCGAGGAGATCGACGAGCGCGTGCGCGCCGTGGTGCAGCAAGCCGTCGAGTTCGCGGAACAAAGCCCGCTGCCCGCTCCCGGCGAAGCGCTCGAGGATTTGTACGCGCCCGCGCCATTGAATCCCGCCGGCGACGGCCGCGCCTGAAGCGCGAGAGGCGTCAGATGGAAGCGACCTACCTCGCCGCGATCAACCAGGCTCTGCACGAAGAGATGCGCCGCGATGAAAACGTCATCGTGATGGGCGAAGACGTGGCTGAACTTGGCGGCGCTTTCAAAGTGACCGACGGATTGCTTGCCGCCTACGGCGAGGACCGCGTAATCGACACGCCGATTTCCGAAGCGCTGATCGTGGGCGCCGGCGTCGGCGCGGCGATCCTCGGAATGCGGCCGGTGGTCGAGATGCAATTCGGCGACTTCATCTCGTGCGCCTTCGATCAGATCGTTAACACCGCCGCGACGCTGCGCTACCGGCACGGCGGCCGCGCCGCCTGCCCGCTCGTGATTCGCGCGCCCTCGGGCGCGGGCGTGCACGGCGCGCTCTTTCATTCGCAAAATCCCGAAGCCTGGTTCACGCGCGTGCCCGGCTTGAAGGTGGTCGCGCCCGCCACCCCATACGACGCCAAGGGCCTTTTGAAAAGCGCGATCCGCGATGACAATCCGGTCGTCTATTTCGAACACAAGCGGCTCTATCGCAGCGTCAAGGAGGACCTGCCCGACGGCGAATTCACCGTTCCGATCGGCGTCGCCGAACTGCGCCAGACTGGGCGCGACCTGTCGATTATCACCTACGGCGGCACGCTCCATCAGTGCCTCGACGCCGCCAGCATCGTCTCGCGCGAAGACGGGCTGTCGATCGAAGTGCTCGACCTGCGGACGCTGCTGCCGCTCGATCGCGAGGCGATCCTCGCGACCGCGCGCAAAACCGGAAAGGTGTTGATCGTTCACGAAGATCGGCTGACCGGCGGGATCGGCGGCGAAGTGGCCGCGATAATCGCCGAGCACGCCTTCGATTCGCTCGACGGCCCAATCCGGCGCCTCGCCGCGCTGGATACGCACACCGCTTTCAGTCCGCCGCTTGAGGAATTCATTCTTCCCAACGTCAACAAGATTGTCGAAGCGATCCGCGGCCTCGCCGCGTACTGATTATGGAAATCGATGTGATCATGCCCCAGATGGGGGAAAGCGTCGTCGAAGGCGTCATCACCAAATGGCTCGTGCGCGAGGGCGACGCCGTAACCGAAGACCAGCCGCTCTGCGAGATTTCAACCGACAAGGTCGATACCGAAATTCCCTCGCCCGCCGCGGGCGTAATCACGCGCATCGTCGCGCCCGAGGGCCAAACGCTGCCGATCGGCGCCCTGCTCGCGGTAATCGGCGAACCCGGCGCCGCCGCTCGGCCGGCCGCCGCCGCGCCGCCCCCGCCCAAACCAGCTCCGACGCCCGAGCCGCAGCCTGCGGCCAAATCATCGGCCGCGCCCCGGGCGGACGCTGTCGCCAAGCCCGCGGCGACCCCGGCCGAAGCGGAAACGGCGGGCGCGCCGCGCCGCTATTCGCCGGTGGTAATCCGGATGGCCGAAGAGCATCGCATCGATCTCGCAGGTGTGCCCGGAACCGGAATCGGCGGTCGCGTCACCAAGCGCGACGTGGAACGCTACCTCGAATCGCTCCGGCCCGCGAATCAGCGCGGGGCGGCTCCGGCAGGGAACGGCGCCGCGACGGCGGTCGCCTCGTCCCGTCCGCTCACGCCGCCCTCCGCCGCGCCGCCCTCTGTCGCGCCGCCGCCGATCGCACCTGCGGCGAGCGCGGTTTTCAAGCCGCCCGTTTACCAGCCGCGCGAGGGCGACGTCGTCGAGCCGTTCACCCGCCGCCGCAAACTGATCGCTGAGCACATGGTTTTTTCGAAAACCCATTCGCCCCATGTGCCGACCGTGGCCGAAGTCGATCTGACCCGCGTTGCCGCGCTGCGCGACGCCCGCAAGGCCGAATTCGCCGCGCGCGAGGGTTTCGCGCTCACGCTTTTGCCGTTCGCGGCGATGGCGACAATCCGGGCGCTCAAGGAATTTCCCCGGATGAACGCGTCGGTCGTAGGCGACTCGCTGGTGATCCGCAAAGAGATCAATTTGGGCATCGCGATGGACGCGGAAGAAGGCCTGCTGGTTCCGGTAATCAGGCGCGCCGAGGAAATGTCGGTGACCGGGCTGGCGCGCGAAATCGAACGGCTGCGGCGCAAAGTGCAGGAAAAAACCATCGCCGCCGACGATCTTGCCGGCGGCAGTTTCACGCTTTCCAATCCGGGCCGCGAGGGCAATCTCTACGGCTTCGCGATCATCAACCAGCCGCAGGTCGGGATTCTCCGGATGGGCGAGGTGAAGAAGCGGCCGGTCGTGATCGAAGTCGAGGGCGCGGACGCGATCGCGATTCGCACGATGATGTATCTCGCGCTCTCGTACGACCATCGCGTGATCGACGGCGTGCTCGGCAACCGGTTCCTCTATCGCACGGCGCGCATCCTCGAAGCCGCCGATTTTGAATTGTGACCGCGGCCGATCCGGTTTCATTTCCGGTCGCGCGGGGTCGAAAATAGGCTGTCATGCGCGCGATGGTTGTGAGGGCGCCGGCGGCGATCGAGTCCGCGCCGCTCGCCGCCGCCGAGCTTGAAATTCCCGTTCCCGGCGCCGGCGAAATTTTGGTCCGGGTCCGGCGCTGCGGCGTATGCCGCACCGATCTGCATGTCGCCGAGGGCGATCTTGCGCCGAAGCATCCGCAGATCGTTCCCGGCCATGAAATAGTTGGAACGGTGGAGAAGTCCGGCCCCGGATGCCGCCGATTCCCGCCCGGCGCGCGCGTCGGTATCGCGTGGCTGCGCGAAACTTGCGGCGCTTGCGCCTACTGCCGGCGTGAGCGCGAGAATCTCTGCCCGAACGCTCGCTTCACCGGATGGGACGCCGACGGCGGCTACGCCGAATTCACGGTCGTGCGCGAGGATTTCGCCTATGCGATTCCGGCCGCGCTCGCCGACGACGCGGCCGCTCCGTTGCTGTGCGCCGGAATAATCGGCTATCGCGCGATCAAGCGGGCCGCCGTCGCGCCGGGCGCGACCGTTGGCCTCTACGGATTCGGCGGCTCGGCCCATCTCGCGCTGCAGGTCCTCAAACATTGGCGATGCCGCGTATTCGTGATGAGCCGCGGCGGAGTGCATCGCGATTTGGCGCGCGAACTCGGCGCCGACTGGATTGGCGCGGCCGAAGAGCCGCCGCCCGCGCCGCTCGACGCCGCGATCCTGTTCGCGCCCGCCGGCGGTCTGGTCCTGCCGGCGCTCGAAGCTCTAGATCGCAGCGGCGTGCTGGCCGTAGCCGGAATCCACCTGACGCCGATTCCGCCGCTCGACTACGAGCGCCATCTGTTTTACGAAAAGGAGCTGCGCAGCGTCACCGCCAACACCCGCGCGGACGGTCAGGAGTTTCTCGATCTCGCGGCGCAAATCCCGATCGTCAGCCACACGATTCCGCTCGAACTCGCGGATGCGAATCGCGCGCTGAGGATGCTCAAGCACGATGAATTGAAAGGCGCGGCGGTCTTGCGCGTCTCGGCCGATTGAAAACGCCGCGCCGGGCTGTCGTCCGGCGCGGCGTCGCGCGGTCGTGTACGTTGAACTATCTGCCGTTGTTGTTGCTCGATTTGAGGTGATCGCGGCAGACCCAGTTGGAGGCGTCGTCGACGCTGCCCGAACCGGTGTACACCGCGATTTGCGGATAAGCGCAGAGCGGGAAAGTGCGCCCGGTGCCGGGATTCTCGCCAATGATGGATTTAGGGGCCTGGTCGCCTTCAACCCACTCGATCAACGGCGTCAGCGGATCGAATTCGTACGGCCCCGGCCCTCCGGTGCAGTGATGCATCCCCGGCACCATGAACAGCCGCGCATGCTTGCGCAGTTTATTGAAATCGCCATGCAGGGCTTTGCGCGCCGCCTCGTAATAATCGACGCTGACGAACGGCGTCAACGCCGGATCGGCCCATCCGTGGTACATCAGGAGTTTTCCGCCGGCTTTGAAGAATGGCCTCAGGTCCGGATTCTCGCCGTCCGAGCCGTATTCGCGGACGATTTTGTCCAGCGTCCGGATGTCGCCAATCTTGTGGAAGTCGAAGCTGAGCGAGTCGTAATTCGGATCCTGGAAGGCGAAATACTTCATGAACTGGTCTTGGAACGAAAACTGGTAGGGAGCGGTTAAGAATGAAGTCGGTACGGTTCCCCATGGATTGGCGCTGTCGAACGTCGGCGTGGTTGTGCCGGTAATCCATGCCGTCCAACCATCGGCGCCGCCGGGATTGCTCGGTGTGTAGCCGGGATAAAGCTGGCCGCCCACGCCTTGCGCGCCGTGCAGAATCGCCTTGACGGTCTTGACCTGCGCCGCGGTCAGGCAATTGGTGGTCGCGCCATTTTTGCACTCGATGCTTTTCGGATCGAAATGGCAGAGCCGCGGATCTTCGATCATCCCGTCAATCAACCCGTCCGACCCGTCGCATTGCTGAGTGACCGCCGCGTCCAAAGTCGCGATCGTGGTCGGGTCGAGGTAGCCGTCAGGGCTTTGCAGCAATGCCTGGTCGTTCCAGTTGAAGCCGGCGATCGGATTGCCGATCGCCGGGTCGCCGGCGATGATGCCGTTGAAGTCCATCGGGAACTTTTGCGCTTCGACCAGCGCTTGGCGTCCGCCCGTCGAACAGCCGTCGAAATACGAGAACATTGACGATTGGTAATACGAGGTCGTAAGAGTTTCCGCCGTGACCGCGCTCAGATGCACGGCGCGATAGGCGAAATCCTCGATCGCCGGAAGATTCGGATCGCCGGCCTGTCCGTTGATCAGGCCGAAACTGCCGTCCAATGAGCCAAGCGCCGGCCCATATGGCGATTCGTGGCCGGTGTCGGTCGCGGCCGCGGCGAAGTGGTTGCTGATTGCCGCCGCGTATTCGCCGCCAAGCACGCCTTGTAAGCTTCCCGCGAAACCGCCGTTGCCGATAAATACGAAATTGCCGTTCCACGACTCAGGCAGGCCCAGCGCGAACAGCACCGAATTATTTTCGTTGTCGGTCGTGGTGGTGATCGTGCCGCGGATGTCGCAAAAGATCGGCGCGGTCGTGGTCATGCTTGCCGAAGTAATAGTGACGTTGGCGGGTGCGACCGATTGAAAATACGCAACGGTACATGAGGGCGTCGTCCCAGCCTGGCCGTTGCCGGCGAAGACGGCTATCGCCAGGGCGATTATTGCGATTGCGATTGACGGCTTGGCGGCCGTTCGATTGGTCTTCACGGTTTTCTCCCCCAGAAGGTTGGTCGCCGCGCCTCCCGCGATCCGAATCTTAAACTCAAGCGCTCGCGACGCTTGTTCCGCTGCAATCCAATGGTGATTGCCGATTCGATATCAATGAAATCGCTATCCGTCAATCGCCGCTGCGCACGTCGACGCGATATTGGATGCTATATCTATTAATTACGCAGTATTGCGAAAAAATGCGTGACTGTGGGGCGGCTTTACGGAACAGCGTTGAATCTTTAACTTCTAGCGAGGGGAGCCAGATCGCGTATCGAATTACCATCGATGGATCGCGAACCGACAATGCGGGAGGAGCCAACTTCCTCGAATCGGCGGCAAAGCCCGGAAAATCGAGCCGAGGATGATCGCCGGACGCTTGAAATGGACTTCGCGAACGGGCCAGGCCTGAGCCGCGGCGAGCAAACGCTGGTCAGCCGTTTCGCGCGCGTACTGCGATTTAATGACTTCATGACGGCCCTGATGGTGGCCGCGACCGCATTCAGCGCCTTTGCAACGTGGAGAACGGCCAAAGTCACTAATTTGCTTTTTAACGTTGCCGAACGTCCGTACATTGGCGTTCTGGACGTCAGGCTCGAACGCCCAGGTATGACCTGGGATAGTGCTGAACGGTCCGCTCTGACCGGTCAAAAGGACAACGACGCGCACGTGATCGTGGATTGCCGGAATTTCGGTCATGTACAGGCGTCCGACGGCGTCGCGCGCGTTCAGGTGCTGATTGACGGCCGCCTCCTGCCGCATCAGGAGGGTTCTCTGTCCACGAACAATATCGGGATCGTTTCGCCGAACGTTCCGCATCTGCTCTATCGGTTCATTCCTCTGGAGGTTTTCAAGGCGGTGCTTAGCGGCAAGTCGCGCATGGTCGTTCACGTGATGATCAACTATCGCGGTCCCGCCGGTCAGGCGTTTTGTTACAATGAACTGATGACTTACGAACCGCATTCCGACCGCTTTATCGCGAGCGGCGGCAGCGATCGCTGCGACGGCGAAATTTATTGACGCCGATTCGCGTTTCGGTGCAGGCTGCCTCCTCCGCGGCCATTGCGCCGGATGCTGGCATTTGTCAATTCTGATCGGAGGGTTCGCGATGCGCTGTCCGATCTGCCGAAAAGAGACCGACGCCTCTCCGGCGAACCGCTTCCGTCCGTTTTGTTCGGAACGCTGCCGCACTCGCGATTTGGGCGCGTGGGCGGGCGAGAACTATCGCGTCGCCGGACGCGAAACCGAAGACGTCGAACATCCCGATGATTGTCCGGCGCCAAAGAAAATCATCCATTGATAAATCTTCAGCCTTCTCCGAGCGCTCACGATGAGCGGTGACTCGCCGGCGCCGAAAGTCCATCCGAGCGCGGTCGTCGGTCCTGACGTGGAACTCGCGCCCGGCGTCGAGATCGGACCTTTTTGCCTGCTCGACGGCAGGATTCGGATTGGGCCGCGCACGCGATTGATCGGCCACGTGACGGTATTGGGCGACACTGAAATCGGCGCCGGGAACGTACTCCATCCCAACGTGGTCATCGGTGACGAGCCGCAGGATCTTGGCTACACGGGCGGTCCGCGGCGGGTCCGGATCGGCGATCGCAATGTTTTTCGCGAGGGCGTGACGATCCATCGCGGCAGCGAACACGGCGAGATCACGATCGTCGGCGACGGCAACTTTTTCATGCAGAATGCGCACGCCGCGCACGATTGCCGTATTGGCAATTCCGCGATCATCGCGGGCGGTGCGCTGCTGGCCGGATGGGTCGAGGTGGGCGATCGAGCGCTGGTCTCGGGCAATTGCGTCGTTCATCAGTACGTGCGGATCGGACGGCTCGCGATGATGCGCGGGCTGAGCCGCACCAGCCGCGATGTTCCGCCGTTTTGCCTGATGGACCTGACGCACACGCTGCGCGGAATCAATGTGGTCGGATTGCGACGCGCAGGCGTGAGCGCCAGCGCGATTCAGGCCTTGCGGCGCGCTTTCGCGGCGCTGTTTGGCCAGCGCCACAACCTCAAGGCAGCGCTCGCGGAGTTGGATGCGGCTGGACCGCCGAAATTTCCCGAGGTCGCCGAGATGGTCGCGTTTATCCGTTCGAGCAAGCGCGGCGTGGCGTTTGGTCCGCGCCACGACGCGCCCGCGGACGACGGAGAATAACGGCGGTTGGCTTGCCGGATTTGCGCGACTGCGATGTGGGTGTGATGCCAAAGCGTATCGAAGATCATTCGGCGACGTATCTTGAATCGTTGGGATGAGCGGGGGCTGAGAGGGCGGATAATTGATTGTTGAATCGACTTAGACTCCAAACGATCGCGGCGGCGGGTCTGATAGCCGCGATTCTCTCGGCCGCATCATGCGCAACGATCAAGCAAATCTGGACGACCAAAGGCGTCGAGCCTTTGCGTAAGCCTGAGGTCGCTCCAGCGTCCCCAACCCGGATGATCATCTTCGCGCTCGACGGCGCCGGCTATAATCAGTTCATGGGGGCGGTCCGGTCCGGCGATGCGCCGAATATCGCCGGAGTACTGGGACGGGAAGGCGCGGGCGGCCTGTTCGAGCATGCTTACGCAGCCCCGAACGCGCTCAGTATGCTGCCGTCAAGCACGGTCGCCGATTGGTCGGCGGTCTTCACGGGCGATCCACCCGCATGGGATGGCGTTACCGGCGACGAGTGGTTCGAGCGGCGGCAGATGGCTTTCCACGCGCCGGTGCCGATTTCGACTCGCGACCTGACGGATCTTAATCGCGCCATCGCGGATGACTTGGTCGGACGGCAGTTGCGCGTACCGACGCTCTACGAGCTGCTCGGCGTGGACAGCTACGTCTCGCTGATGTTTGTTTATCGCGGCGCCAACATTTATACGACGGTCGGTCCGCTCACGATTTTCGACGTCTTCAGCGATTTCTTGAGGGCGAAGGTCGAAGACAAACAGCCCGAACGAACCGTCGCCGCATCAGTCGATCGTAACTCTATTCCGAAATTAATCGCCGCGATCGAGCGCTACGGCGTGCCCAATTTGCAGGTAGTCTATTTTCCTGGCATCGACGCCTACACCCACGGCTCACCGCATCCGCTGGCAGCGCAAACCCGATATATCGAACGCGTCACCGACCCGCTGGTTGGCCAGGTGCTCGACGAATATCGGAAGAAAAATGCGCTTGACGGAACTTACATCGTCTTTATCGCCGACCACGGTCATATTCCAACCATCTCCGACGATCGCCATGCGCTTGGCGCCGGCCCCGATTCGCCGTTTGGAGTCGTGAATGATGTGGGCTTCCGCGTGCGGCCGCCCCAGGTTGATGTCTCCGCACAGCAGGAGGATTTTCAAGCGGTTCTCGGCTACCAGGGTTTTATGGCCTATATCTATCTGGCCGACCGCTCGACTTGTCCGAATCGCGGCGAGCAATGCGACTGGAGCCGGCCGCCACGAGTGAAGGAAGACCTGATGCCGGTTTTGCGCGCGCTTTACCGGGCCAATCGCCCGGGCAGCCGATATCCCCGTCTCGTCGGCACGATCGATCTTATTTTCTCGCGGCCACCCGCTGTGCCCGGACACGTCGCGCCGCCGTTTGAAATCTTCGACGGCCGCCGCCTTGTGCCGATTCCGGAATATCTCCGCCGCCATCCGCGGCCCGACCTGATCGAACTGGATCGCCGCATGAAATGGCTGGGTTTCGGCAAATATGGCGACCGCGCCGGCGATATCGTGCTGCTGGCCCGGACCGGCAGCGCTGTGCCGATCGAGCAGCGTTATTATTTTGCGGTCGTGCCGCATTACTCATGGCATGGCAGCGCCAGCGCCATGGACAGCAATATCACCTTCGTGCTCGCGCGTGAGGGCGGGAGCGGAGCCAGTATGCGTCGAATCGTGCAACAGACCGCCATCAAAGACGGCGACGACGACGGCTATATTTACGAAAAGGACCTGACGCCGATGGTCCGCGCGATTTTCCATCGCTGATGTACGCCGGCCAGCGCCATGGCGCAGCCGAAGGCGTCCCTTGCTGAACCGTGCTCAGGCTGGCAAGAATGGAATGATCCGCTGCCGCCCGTCTCGGGCCGCGCCGGACGCCCGGTAAAGCCGCTATGCCGAAAAAGCTCCGTTTTGCGATTGGCGCCGGCCTGATGGTCGCGGCGATCGCATATCTAATCGTGACCGCGGTGCGCAACACCGCCGAATATTATCTGACCGTCAGCGAAGTGAAGGCGCAACAGGCCGCGCTCGACGGCCAGATGCTGCGGGTTGCCGGACGCGTCGTGCCCGGTACGATCGCGTGGAATCCGGCGACCCTTACGCTCGCTTTCGGAATCACCCAGCCGCCCGCGCAGGACGCCGCGCCCTCCGGCGTGCGCCCGGTCGCGATTACCGCGGGCGGCGCCGTCTTTCACGTGATTTGCCGCGGTCAGCCCAAGCCCGACATGTTCGCCCCCGGCCGCGACGTTATCGTCGAAGGACGCCTCGACCGCGACGGCGTGATCGAGGCGCGGCAGGTGCTGACCAGTTGTCCGTCGAAGTACGCGCCCAAGCAGCCCGGCGCGGCTGCGCAATAGTCACGGTGGGTTTGCGATGCCGCTGATTGGTCAACTCGCCCTCGCTCTCGCGCTGATTCTCGCCGTCTATTCCATTATCGCCAATGTGGTTGGCGCGCGCCGGTCGATTCCGACGCTGCTCGCCAGCGCCCGCCATGCGATTTGGGCGTATTGCGCGATGGTCACGGTCGCCGTCGCCGCGCTCGTGATTTCACTGCTGCGCAGCGATTTTTCGCTTGAATACGTCGCTTCCTACACCAGCTATTCGCTGCCGACTTTTTACAAAATCACCGCGCTATGGGGCGGCCAGCAAGGCTCGCTGTTGCTCTGGACGTGGCTGCTCTCGCTCTTCACGGCGATCGCCGCTTTTCAGAACCGCCGGCGCAATCCCGAAATCGCGCCTTACGCGCTCGCGACGCTCGCCGCGGTCGCGATCTTTTTCCTCGGGATGCTGAATTTCGTCACGCGCCCGTTCGACATGCTGGCTGCGGTCGCGCGCGACGGCCAGGACCTCAATCCGCTGCTGCAAAATTACTGGATGGCGATCCATCCGCCGTCCCTCTATACCGGCTACGTCAGCGCGAGCGTGCCGTTCGCCTTCGCCTCCGGCGCGCTGATCACCGGCCGCCTCGACGACGCTTGGATCCGCTCGACCCGCCGCTGGGCGATTTTCTCGTGGTTCTTTCTGACGCTCGGCAATCTCTTCGGCGCGCGATGGGCCTATGAAGTCCTCGGATGGGGCGGGTACTGGGCGTGGGACCCGGTCGAAAACGCCGCCTTCATGCCGTGGCTGGTGATGACCGCCTATCTGCATTCGGTGATGATCCAGGAGCGCAAGGACATGCTCAAAGTATGGAACCTTGCGCTGATCGGGATGGCTTTCGGACTGACGCTGTTCGGCACCTTTATCACGCGCAGCGGCGTGATTTCCTCGGTCCATTCCTTCACGCAATCGGGCCTTGGCCCTTACTTCCTCACCTTCCTGATCGTGGTTGTGGCGGTCTACGCCGCGCTCTTGATCTGGCGGCTGCCGAAATTGCGGTCGCCCGCCGAATTCGAGTCGTATCTCTCGCGCGAGGCCGCGTTCCTTTTCAACAACCTGATTCTGGTCGGAATCGCGTTTGCGGTGTTCTGGGGCACGCTGTTTCCGGTGCTCTCGGAGGCCGTGCGCGGCGTCAAGATTACCGTCGGCCCGCCGTTTTTCGACACGGTGAACGCGCCGCTGGCGCTCGGCCTGATCTTCCTGATGGGTTTCGGACCGCTGATCGCCTGGCGCCGCTCGTCGCTCGACAGCCTCGCCAAAACCTTCGCCTCGCCGGCGATTTTCGGCCTCGTCACCGGCGCCTGCGCGTTCGTCGCCGGGTTGCGCCAATGGTACGTGCTGGCCGCGCTTTCGCTGGGCGCGTTCGTGCTCGGCACGATCGTCGTCGAATTCCGCCGCGGCGTCGGCGCGCGGCGCCATCTGGTGCACGAATCCGCTCCGGCCGCGCTGGTCAATCTGGTCGCGAAGAACAATCGCCGTTACGGCGGCTACATCATTCACATTGGGGTGGTGATGGCTTTCGTCGGCATCGTCGCTTCGTCGTTCTTCCGCACCGAGATCAAAAAGAGCGTGCACGAGGGCGAATTCTTCCAGGTCGGTCCTTACAGCCTCCAGTATCTCGGAATCGAAACCACCGAGACGCCGCATGTCGAAACCTCGCGCGCGCGTATCGAGGTCCGCCGCGACGGCAAGCCGATCGCGATGATGTTGCCAGCCAAGCTTTTCTTCAAACGCAACCAGCAGCCCGCGACCGCCGTCGCAATTCGTTCCACTCCCGCAGCCGACCTCTACGTCGTGCTCGCGGGCATGGACGATCAGACCGGCCTCGTCACCTTTCAGGTTTTCCTTACGCCGCTGGTCTTTTGGCTCTGGGCGGGCGGCGTCGTGATGGCGTTCGGCACGGTGATAGCGATGTGGCCGAACGTGCGCGAACGCGCCGCGATCGCTGCGTCGCTTCGCGCTGCCGCCGAAACTCCGGCGGTTGACGAACCGCTCCGGAGGCGCGCCTGATCGTGTCACGGCTGAATTCCGGCCGGCCGCTGGCGCGCGCCGCTCTGCTGGTCGCGCTTGCGCTCGCGCTGGCGGTTCCGATCGCCGTCCGCGCCGCATCCACCGTCACCGCGCAGGAGGTCGAGGAAGGTTTGACCTGCCAGTGCGGATGCGGCCTGACGGTTGCGAACTGCAACCATCCGAATTGCGAATTTTCCGTGCCGGCGCGCGATCAGATCGAGGCGATGCTCCATCGCGGGATGACCGGCCCGCAGGTAATCGCGTTCTTCCGTCACAAGTACGGCGAAAAAATTCTTTCCGCTCCAACCACCACCGGCTTCAATCTGCTCGCCTGGGTGATGCCGTTCGCGGCGCTCCTCGGCGGCGGAATCTTCGTCGCCGTCGCGCTCGGCCGCTGGCGCGCCCATCCGGACATTCCGGCGCCTGCGCCTGAGCCAAACACCGCGAGCGGCGGCGATGACGAGCTGCGGCGGCGGCTCGAACGCGACTTGCGCGAGGGTTTTTGACCTGTGGCGCTCAACACCGCGATCTATCTCGCCGCGATTTTGATCGTCGCCGCGGCCGCGCTCTTCGTCGCCGCGCCATTGATTGAAGGCGTGCGCCCCCGCCGCCGCGCCGCCGCGTCCGAACGCGAACGGCTGGAGCATCAGCGCGCCCTCGCCGTACAGGGCCTGCGCGAATTGGAATTCGATCACGAGATGGGCAAGCTCGACGAGGGCGATTACGCCGCGTTGAAACGCACGCTCGAAGAGCGCGCGCTGGCGGCGATGGCCGCGCTGGAGCGGCTTGCCGCGCCAGCCGCAACCAACGGCGCCGCGCCTGTTTCGCCCAACCCCGGCGGCGCCGCCCAACCGGGGTCGTTCGCCGGGAACGGGACTGCCGCTGTCACGCCCGAGTTTGACTCGAGCATCCCGCACAAGGACGGCGTGCGCTTTTGTCCGCAATGCGGCGGCCGTCTCGACCGGGACGCCCGCGCCTGTTCCGCCTGCGGAGCCGCCGTGACTCCCGCCGCCGGGCGCGCGACGGAAGCATGATGGACGCGCCGGCGATCGAGGCGCGCGGGCTGTTCAAGAGCTTCGGCGCGGCTCCCGTCCTGCGCGGAATCGATCTGGCGATCGCTCCGGGCCGCGCGCTGATGATTATCGGGCGCAACGGCGCCGGAAAATCCACGCTGCTCCGGCTGCTCGCGGGACTCGGCGCTCCAAATGACGGCGAGGTCCGGCTTTTCGGAACGCCCAGCCGAAAACTCGAAGCCGCGGACCGCCGGCGCCTGGGCATGCTGACGCATCAGAGTTTCCTCTATCCGAATCTGACCGCGCGCGAGAATCTTGAGTTCTATTGCGCGCTCTATCGCGTCGCCGATTCCGCCGCCGCGATCGGGCGTTGGCTCGAACGCGTCGGCCTGGCGCGCTTCGCCGCCGAGCGGGTGCGCGCATTTTCGCGCGGCATGGAGCAGCGGCTCGCGCTGGCGCGCGCGCTGATTCATCGCCCGGACGCGCTGCTTATGGACGAGCCGTTCGCGGCGCTCGATCCCGACGGCGCCGAACTCGCCGCAACCTTGATTCGCGAAGCGCTCGCCCGCGGCTGCGCCGTCGCGCTCACGGCCCATCGCGCGTTCGATCTCGATGCGGGTCGCTGCACGGCGCGCGAACTCGTGCGCGGCCGGCTGCTCGACGCGCCCGCCAACGCGGCCTCCGCCGAACGCGCAGAATATCCGCCTGCGCATCCCGGCGTCGGGGCGCGCTGATCCGCCGATGGCCGGTTTCGTCGCCGTATTGCGCAAAGACCTCACGCTCGAACTGCGCGGCGGCGAAAGCACGCTCGCGCTGGTGGCGCTGTCGATCCTGATCCTGATCGTGATGGTCTTCGCGCTGAATCCGGCCGGCGGCGCCGCCGACGCGCCGATCGCGGCGGGCGCGCTCTGGGTCGCGATGATCTTCGCCGGGATGGCGGGCGCGGCCCGCACCGTGCTCGCGGAGCGCGACAACGGATGCCTGCGCGCGCTCTACCTGAGCCCGCTCGATCGCGGCGCCATCTTTCTCGCCAAACTCGCGGCCGCCTCGATCTTCATGGTCGTCGCCGAGGCGGCGGTGGTCCTGATGCTGGTGCTGTTTTTCAATCTGGATTTCGATTTGCGGCTGGTCCGGATGCTGCCGGCGCTCGCGCTCGGCCTGATCGGTTTCGCCGCGCTCGCCACGCTGCTGGCGGCGATTTCCGGCCGCGTGCATGCGGGCGACCTGCTGATGCCGCTGCTCGCGGTGCCGATGTATGTGCCGGCGCTGATCGCCGGGGTCAAAGCCAGCGCCGCCGCGCTGGGCGGCGCGCAGTGGAGCGCGATGGGCCAGTGGCTGCGCATAATGATCGCGTTCGACGTGCTCTTCGTCGCCGCCGGCTTTATCCTGTTCGAACATCTGCTGGGTGAGGATTGATCGCCGCCGATGGCCAACACGTTCACGCGCACGCTCGCCGCCCTGACCGGCCTGCTGATGTTCGCCGCGATCTACATGACCTTCGTCTTTGTGCCGACCGAAGCGGAGCAGGGCATCGTGCAGCGAATCTTCTATTTCCACGTGCCCTGCGCGTGGGTCGCCTTCGCCGCGTTCGGAATCGTCGCGATCTCGGGAATCTTCTATCTCTGGCTGGGCGGGCAGATCTGGGACGACCTTGGTTACACCTGCGCTGAAATCGGAATGGTCTTCTGCACGCTGGTCCTGGTCACCGGCTCAATCTGGGCGCGCCCGATCTGGGGCGTCTGGTGGACGTGGGATTCGCGCCTCACCACGACGCTGATCCTGTGGCTGCTGTACGGCGGCTACCTGATGCTGCGCGCGATGGCCGGCGATTCGCCGCAGGTGGCGCGCTTCGCCGCAGTGATCGGAATCGTCGCGGCGGCCGACGTTCCGGTGATCGTCGTTTCGGTCCGGCTCTGGCGCACGATCCATCCGGCGGTGCTGATCACCAAACAGGGACAGCACGGGCTGACCGATCCGCGGATGGTCGCGACGCTGCTGGTCGCGCTCGCCGCCTTCACCGCACTCTTTGCATTGCTGCTGCTGATCCGGTTCGCGAGCCTGCGCACGCGCTCGCGGCTCGCCGCGCTCGAGCGCGAACTTAATCTGATCGATGCGGCGGCGGGAGACCTGTGATGGAGAATCTTGGCTATCTCGGCGCGGCCTACGCGATAATCTTCGGCGTGATTTTCCTCTACGTGATTTTCATCCAGCGCCGGCAGGCGAAACTCGACGAGCGGATGCGCGCGATGGAGGCGCGCCTGGCCGAGGTGCGCGACCATCTGCGGCGCCGCTCCGCCGACTGAAGCATCCCCGCCGCCGTCCTTTTTATTTATGTCAAGCCTGGGCATGACTTGCGGGTTCGTTGCGGCGCGCGTTCAATGCTTGGATCGGCCGGACGTGGATGCGCTCCCGCGTTTCTTGCGGCGGCGCTTGCGTTTGCGGCGGACGCCTCCCGCCCCCGCATTCGGCGGCGGATCGGCGGGCCGTTCGGCCGCTTTCGTTGGCGGCGTCGGCGACGCCGGCGCGCCCGGCAGTTCGGCGATATCCGGAATCACCCGCGTGGTCCAAAGACCAAAGCCGCCGATCGCCACGAACAGAATCCCGATCGGAAACATCATCCGGCCCAGCACCGCCATCCCGACGCTGAACGCGATCAGGCTCGCGCCGCAAGTTAGGATGCTCGAAATTTCGAGCGCGCGCCGATTCCGTTCCCGCCATGCGATCCATTCCGCAATCGCAAGGCCGATCGCGCCGAGCAGGAACGACGCTCCCGTCAACATCCCTCCGCGC
Organism: bacterium; assembly: GCA_014896235.1. Lineage (GTDB taxonomy): Bacteria > Desulfobacterota > Binatia > Binatales > Binataceae > JADMIL01. The sequence goes on from JADBKU010000019.1 coordinate 42,448, forward strand.
GCGGTGGTATAGACTGCGTGCGGCGTGATCGATCCCATCGCGAGCGCGATCGCCGCGACCGGATTGAACGAGCAGATGAGAAAGGCCGCCGCGAGCAGCGCGTACCATCCGCCGCTTCCCGCGCCAAGGATTCCGCCGCTCGCGCGTGCCGGAGCGGACGATTGTGCCTGCGTTTCAGCCATCGATGCGAAGCGCCATGGTTTTGCCGGGCGCCTTGCGCCTGCCAGATTGATTCAATTTACTGGATCGGAATGGCGCGGCGAATAGCGCCACGCGGCGTTCGCGCGGCGAGGCGCACGCCAAACTTCAAGTGATGGTTGAAAATGCCTCCGCGGCGCAGGGCGCTCGCATCCCGGCCGGAATCCACGGCGCGGCCGGGCGTATATTGGTCAAAGAGGTCAACTGGCTGGGCGATCTCGTGATCAGCCTGCCTGCCTTGCGCGCGATTCGCGCCGGCTTTCCGCTGGCGAAGCTGGCGGTGATGGTCAAGCGGGAACTGGCCGGTTTTTTCGACGGAATGGCCTGGGTGGACGAGGTGATCCCGTACACGATCCGCCGGGGATGGCCGGGCGTGCGCGACCGGCTGCGCGCGATCGGGAAAATCCGCGCCGGCAAATTCGATTTGGCGGTGCTGTTTCCCAACAGTTTCGAGTCGGCGCTGTGGGCCACCCTCGCGGGCGTGCCGCGGCGGGCTGGATTTATTGCCGACGGGCGCGGCCGGATGCTGACCCATGGCGCGCGGCCCGACGCCGCCGCGATGAGCGGCCATCAGAGCGCCTGGTGGCTCGGGATGGTCCGCGCGACGCTCGGAATCGCGCCGCCGCCGGAGCCGGAGGTTCCACGGCTCGAAGTCGCGCGCGCGCATGAAGAAAAAATGCGCGCGTGGCTGGCGGAACGTCGTGTAACGCCCGAGGCGCCGCTGATCGCGCTCGCGCCGGCGGCGGCCTATGGTCCCGCGAAGGAATGGCCGGAGGTGCGCTTCACCGGACTCATCGAAACGCCGCAGCGCTTCGGCGCGGAATGCGTGATGGTGGGCGCGCCCGGCGAGCGCGGACTGTGCGAAAAGATCGCGATAGCCAGCCGCCCCGGAGCGATAGTCGCCGCGGGCGAGACAGGAATCGGCGAACTGATCGCGCTGCTTTCGCTGTGCGACGGATTCATCGGCAACGATTCCGGCGCGATGCATCTGTCGGCCGCGCTCGGCATCCCCGCGATCGGCATCTTCGGTTCGACCAATCCCGATCGTACCGGACCGCGCGGTCCGCGCGCCGGCTTCGTGTATCATCGCGTGCGATGCAGTCCGTGCCTCGCCCGCACCTGCCGCTATGGCCATTACGATTGCCTGCGCGGCGTCACGGTCGAGGAAGTCGCGGGCGCGCTGATGGCGGCGGGCGCGTTTGCCGGAGTCGCCGGCAAAAACTAAAGCGCTACTTTAGATTGGACGGAACGCGGATGCGGCGCCGTCCGGGAGCATCGACGGATGAAGCTGGGTGAGATTGCGGCGCGGCTGGGACTGGAACTCGACGGCGACGGCGAAATCGAAATCACGATGCCGGCGCCGATCGAGGCGGCGGGACCGGGCACGATAACCTTCGCGGTCGGACCGAAATACGCGGCGGCGCTCAAGGCGAGCGCGGCGGCCTGCGCGATCGTTCCGCCGGAACTGCGCGCGGCGGCGCCGGGCGCGGCGATCGTGAGCGGCAATCCGGCGTTTGACTTCGCGCGCGTGCTCGGCTTGTTCTTTCCGCCCTACCGGCCGGCGCCCGGAATCGACCGGACGGCCGTGATCGCCCCTGACGCGAAAATCGGCGCGGACGCTTCGATCGGCGCCTATTGCGTGATCGGCGCGGGCGCGACAATCGGCCGCAACGCCGTGCTCCATCCGCACGTGACGATCTATCCCGGCGTGCGAATCGGCGCCGACTTCGTCGCGCATAGCGGCGTTGCGATTCGCGAGGGCGTGACGATCGGCGACCGTGTGACGATTCTGAACGGCGCGGTGATCGGCGCGGACGGATTCGGCTTCGTCGAGCATAACGGCGACCTGGTGAAGGTGCCGCAGGTCGGGAGCGTGATCATCGAGGACGACGTTGAGATTGGCGCGAACACCACGATCGATCGCGCGACGATGGGCGCGACGATCGTGCGTCGCGGCGTGAAGCTCGATAACCTGATCCAGATTGGCCACAACTGCGAACTTGGCGAGTACTCGCGGATGGCGGCCCAAGCGGGACTGGCCGGCTCGGTGCGAATCGGCAAGTGGTGCCAGTTCGGCGGCCAGTCGGGTTCGGCCGATCATGTCCGGGTCGGCGACCGGGCGCGGGTAATCGCGCAGGCGGGCGTGCATAACGACCTGCCCGACGACGCGCTGGTGGGAGGCGCGCCGGCGATCGATATGAAGGTGTTCCGCCGGATGGTCGCGGTCGAGCCGCGGCTGCCGGAAATCGCGCGGCGTTTGCGCGCGATCGAGCAGCGGCTTGGCATTCGCGGCCGAAGCGGCGATTGAGCGGACGGACACGGCTGGAACTCAAGTGGGGAGGGGATGGCGGTACGCAGGATGGCGGTTAGGGTACGGATATGGGCGCGAGACGGCGGCAGATGGCTGCTGATGGCGGCGGTGGCGGTCGGGATGGCGACGTCGTGCGCTGGATGTATCTGGCTGGCGATTCCGAGCCTCGCCTATCAGGGCTACAAGTATGAGCACGGCGGCGGGTCGCAGACGACTTCGAGCCAGCAAAACACGTCGAAGCAGTCCAAATCGTCGCACACGGCCGCGGCCGTGACGCCGAACAGTTCGAACACGGAGTGACGCCCGGTCTAGCGGCGGGCGCCGCGGGAAGGCAACGGACGCCCCAGTTCGCGCATCACTTCCTGGATATCCGCCCAGACCAGGCGCTTGTCGGCAGGATTGCGCAGCAGGTAGGCCGGATGGAACGTCGGCATCATCCGGATACGCCTGAACTCCTGCCAATTGCCGCGAAGCTTGCTGATCGGCGTCTTTACCTTCAACAACGCCTGTACCGCGAACGTGCCAAGGCCGACGATCACGCGCGGCCGGACCAGATCGATTTGCCGGAACAGGAACGGTTCGCAGGCGGCGACTTCGTCAGGCTCGGGATTGCGGTTTTCCGGCGGCCGGCATTTGATCACATTGCAGATGTAAACCTCAGACCGCGCCATGCCCATCCCGCGCTCGATGATGTCGGTCAGGAGTTGGCCGGCCCGGCCTACGAACGGTTCGCCGCGCGCGTCTTCGTCCGCGCCGGGCGCCTCGCCGACGAACATCAGCTCGGCGGACGGATTGCCCGCGCCAAAAACCAGATTGGTGCGCATTGGCGCAAGCTTGCATCGCGTGCAATCGCCGATAAACTCGCGCAGCGCGGCGAGGTCAGCGGTTTTTTCGAGTCCCGGATAGCGGTAGAACAACTCATCCGGCGCCGAGCGCGGAGCAGCATCTGGCGCGCTGGCGATGCGGGGCGGCTGCGCCTGACGATCATTGACGGCGGCCCTGGATGGCGCCGCGGGGGCAGCCTGCGGCGTCTCGATGACCACGTGGACGCGCGGGCTTTCGCGCGGCGCGACGGATGGTTCCGCGGCGGGCAGACCTTCGAGTCCTTCCTCGCGAAGCTGTTCGACATAATCGCGAAGCGAAGCGAGGATCAGCTCGCGATCTGGCGGGTTCGTGCGCGCGCTCATAGGATCGGCTTGAGGATAGCCGATTGGCGAGAGAGGGCGCGAGCGGCGCGGCGGTTGGATGATTATTGCGGCGATAGTTACGGTTGCACTGGCGATGATCGCGCTCGACCCGTCGCCGGCGTTGGCATGGGGTCCGGTCACGCACGTTGTTCTTGGCGTGCAAACGTTGGCTTCGATATCCGACGGAGCGCCGGTCTATGCGGCGCTGGCGAATTTGCCGGAGGCGTTCCTGTACGGCGGATTGGCGCCAGATATCGTCCAGGGGCGCCGTTTGCAGAGCCGGCTGCGCCGCCATTCGCACAACTGGACGACCGGAACCGGCCTGCTCGACGCGGCGCGCAACGATCGTGAGCGCGCCTTCGCGTTCGGCTACCTGGCGCATCTGGCGGCCGACGTGGTCGCGCACAATTATTATCTGCCGGCCCGATTCGTCGGTTATTTCCGGCACGGTATCGGCAGCCATATTCTTGAAGAAGCGCGCTTCGATAGCCTGCATGCGGCGGATTATCGAGAACTGCTGCTGCGGCTGCTCGACCTCGATTTTCGGCCGCTCGACCGCATGCTGAAACGGGCGGTCGATTCGCCGCTGGTCGGCTTTGAGGCGCATCGGATGGTTTTCGACGGCGGTTTGAGGCGGATTCGCGAATGGCATCGCGCGCTCCGCGCGGTTGGCGCCGACGCGGGCGTGCCGCCGCGCGAGGCCCGCCTGTTTCTTGACGCATCGGCGGGCGCGATCGATGAAGTGCTGGCCGAGCATGGCGCCGCGCGCTGCTGCCGTTACGATCCGATGGGCGCGGCGGCGATCGCCGCGGCGGCGGATTCGCGGCGCAACCTTCAGAAGCTGACGCGAATGGGAGGCCAGGCGGAAAACTCCGCCGATTCGTTGGCTGCGGCGATGCTCGCCGACCTGTTGTCGCATCTGGAGCGCAACCCGTTCGGCCGGACCAGGCGTTGATTTCTTGTGCGAACGGAGCGCCACATGCGCCTCGAGCGAACGGGCGAAACCGTGCAGCGCGCCGCGGAAGCGCCGGAATATTTCCGTTCAGCGGGAGACGCGCAACGCGGTGGAGCGGGTTTTGCCGGCGCGCCGGGCCACGAGCCGGTCGAGAATCACGTCGGCGACTTCATCCTTGCTGAGTTTCGGCGTGGTTTCGATGTGTCCGTCGGCGTCGAGAATCGTAACGATATTGGTATCGACCGCGAAGCCGGCGTCGGATCGCGACACGTCGTTGCCGACGATCATGTCGAGCCGCTTGCGCCGGAGCTTGTCGAGCGCATTGACTTCGAGGTCCTCGGTTTCGGCGGCGAAGCCGATCAGGATTCTGCCGGCTTTGCGCGCCGCGAGGCGCGGCAATTCGTCGGCGATCGGTGCCAGATCGAGCGCGAGGCCGCGCGAGTTTTTCTTGAGTTTCTGCGCCGCAGGCTCGCGCGGGCGGAAATCCGCGACGGCGGCCGCCATGATCAACGAAGAACACCAGGGGAAATTGCGCGAGGTCGCGCTCAACATCTCCGCCGCGCTCACGGTATCGATCCGTTCGACGCCGCGCGGCGTCGCCAGCGCCGAGGGACCGGCGACCAGACGCACCGCCGCGCCGCGCCGCCACGCCGCCCGCGCGATCGCGAAGCCCATCTTGCCGGTCGAGCGGTTCGACACGAAGCGCACTGGATCGATCGCTTCCTGGGTCGGGCCGGCAGTGATCAGAATGCGCTCGGCGGCGAGGTCCTTGCGCGAGAGCATCCGTTCGAGTTCCTCGACGATCGCGGTCGGCTCCGCGAGCCGACCGCGGCCCTCGTAGCCGCAGGCGAGCGCGCCCTCGGCCGGTTCGATTATCGTCGCGCCGCGCGCGCAGCTTGTCCAGATTTTCGGCGACGGTCGGATGCTCGTACATGTGCACGTTCATCGCGGGCGCGAACGCGATCGGGCATCTTGCCGCGAGCAGGACGGTCGTGACGAGCGTGTCCGCGATGCCGGCGGCGGCCTTGGCGATGAGGTCGGCGGTCGCAGGCGCGATGACGATCGCGTCGGCGGAGTCGGCGAGCCGTATATGGCCGATTTCGGATTCGTGCGTGAGATCGAAAGTGTCGATTGAAACCGGATTCAGACTGAGCGTTTGCAGCGTGAGCGGAGTGACGAAATGCGCCGCGTTCGGAGTCATCATCACGCGCACGCGAGCCTCGCGGGCGGTCAGCAGGCGCACCAGCTCGCACGCTTTGTACGCGGCGATTCCGCCGCCGACGCCAAGCAAGACCGTCTTGTTCCGAAGCGCGGACATACGCGAATTGTAGCGAGGGGGGCGCGGAAAATGAAAGGGCGGGGCGGCGCGGCGAAAGTCGGACAAGCGTGGCGCATTCGTCACGACACAGAGTCGGACCGATGCTATTATCAATCGATAACGGACGGCGAATGACGCCGCCGTATCGAGAAGAGGTTGATGCATGGAATCGAATCGATCGCTTGACGCCTGCGCAAGACTCCGATCGCTTTCGCGAGCATGGCTCGCGGCGTGCGCGGTGAGCCTGGCATGCGCATTGATGGCGGCGCCGGCGGCCGCGGCAAATTCGAGCCATGGCGCCGATCCGGTGCTTGCGACGGTCGATGGCCATCCGATTACCCAGAGCGAAGTTGACGCCCACGTGATCGACGAGATCAGCCCGAACCAGCGCTACGAACTGCGCAAACGCGCGCTCGATTCGATGGTGGACCAGTATTTGATCGATCGCGCGGCGAAAAAGGCGCACATGACGCCCGCCGCCTATCTCGACCATGAGCTTCATCCCAAAGGATCGACGGTGACGGAGGCGGACGCGCGCAAATATTACAACGCGCACAAGGCGGCGCTCGACGCGCAGACGGGGCACAAGCCGTACGAACAGATACAAGCTCCGCTGATTTCGGCGTTGCAGCGGCATTACGACTCGCAACGGCGCGACGCGCTGATGGACAAGCTGCGCGCCGACAACCACGTCAAAGTGATGCTCGAAGCGCCGCGCGAGCAGGTCGCCAGCGCCGGCCATCCGTGGACGGGCGGCAAGGACGCGCCGGTAACGGTCGTCGAGTTTTCCGATTTCCAGTGTCCGTTTTGCCGGGCGGCGGAACCTACGCTCAAACAGATTCGCGCCAAATACGGCGACCGGATCAAGTTCGTATACATGGACTTTCCGCTCGGGATGCATCCGCATGCGCTCGACGCCGCGGTGGCGGGGCGCTGCGCGGCGCAGCAGGACAAATTCTGGCAGTTTCACGACGCGATGTTCGCGGATCAGGGCAAGCTCGATCCCGCGTCGCTGAAACAGACAGCCGCCAAGCTGGGGCTTGACGCCAAAAAATTCGACGCCTGTTTCGACGAGAAAAAAGTCGTTGCGGGCATTCGCGCCGATCAGGCCGAAGGCGAGCGGCTCGGCGTGACCGGCACGCCCACCTTCTTTATCAACGGCCGCCAGATGGTCGGTGTCGAGTCGCAGGCGAGCATGGCGGCGGTGATCGACGAGGAATTGGCGCGCGCGGAGGGCGCGGAAAAAACCGCGTCCACGGCCGCGACGGCCCATCCGGCGAAGACCGCCGAACAATAGGAAAATGCGCGGCGCGGCTGGAAACGGCCGCGCCTGCGCAGACTCGACCGGAGATTCATCGGGCCGCGACGCGATGGTGCAGAAATACGACTACGATCTATTCGTGATTGGCGCCGGATCGGGCGGCGTGCGGGCGAGCCGGGTCGCGGCGCAGCTTGGCGCGCGCGTCGCCGTGGCCGAGGAGCGCTATCTCGGCGGGACCTGCGTCAATGTGGGTTGTATCCCGAAAAAACTCCTGGTGTACGCATCCGAGTTCAGCGACGCATTCGCCGACGCCGCCGGGTTTGGCTGGACGATCGGCGCGAGCCGCTTCGATTGGGGCGCGCTAATCGCGAACAAGGACAAGGAGATCGCGCGGCTCAACGGAGTTTACGAACGGCTTTTGACCACCGCCGGCGTGACGATAATCGATGGCCGCGCGACGCTGCTTGACGCGCACACAGTGGCGATCGGCTCCGAGCGGATCACCGCCAGATATATACTGGTGGCCGTCGGCGGATGGCCGGCCGCGCCGCGCATCCCCGGCGCGGAGTTGGCGATCAGCTCGAACGAGGCGTTCCATCTGCACGCGATGCCGGAGCGGGTGATCGTCGTCGGCGGCGGTTATATCGGCGTGGAATTCGCGGGAATTTTCCGCGGACTTGGCGCCGAAGTTACGCTGGTTCATCGCGGCGACCTGTTCCTGCGCGGCTTCGACGACGATCTGCGCGCAGCGCTGGCCGACGAGATGCGGAAGCGGGGCGTCGCGCTGCGCTTCAACACGCTGCTCGAACGAATTGAAAAGCGCGGCGCGGGTGTGCGCGCGACGCTTACCAACGGCGAAACGATCGATGCGGCGCTAGTCCTGCTGGCGACGGGCCGCCGGCCGAACACGCACGGACTCGGCCTTGAAGCGGCGGGGGTAAAGATGGACGGTGCGGGCGCGATCGTGGTCGATCGGCATTCGCGCACTTCGGTCGAGAATATCTTCGCCGTCGGCGACGTGACGAATCGGCGCAATCTGACGCCGGTCGCGATCGCCGAAGGGCGCGCCGCGGCGGAGACGATGTTCGGAAAGCGCGCGATGGCGGTCGATTACGAGAATGTGCCATCCGCCGTGTTCAGCCATCCGCCGATCGCGACCGTGGGATTGACCGAAATGGAAGCGCGGGCGCGGTTCGGCGCGGTGGACATCTACAAGTCGTCATTTCGGCCGCTGAAACATACCCTGAGCGGGCGCGACGAGCGCACGCTGATGAAGCTGGTCGTTGAGCCGAAAAGCGAGCGCGTGCTGGGCTGCCACATGATCGGCGCGGACGCGGGCGAGATAATCCAGGGGCTGGCGGTGGCGCTGCAGTGCGGGGCGACCAAGCGGCAATTCGACGCGACGATCGGGATCCATCCCACGGCGGCGGAAGAATTCGTCACGATGCGCGAGAAAGCCGCTTCGCAATAACGCGCCCCAATGATGCGGGTGGAAGAGAAAGAACAAGGCCGACAGTCCGGCCAAGAGCATAGTCCGGACGGGATTTCGCCGGTTTTATCCACCGCGGTTTGCATAACGCATCGAGTATGAAACCGGCGGCGATGCCGATGCCGATATTGTAGGTGCACGCCATCAGGGCGATGACCGCGAACGCCGGAAGCGATTCCACATAATTCGCAAAATCTGTTTTCACGATCGGCGCGGGGCTCATCGCGCCATTCGCGATCAGCGTCGAGCCGCCCGCCGCCGAAATCGCGGCGACGAAGGCCATGCTAACCAAGGGCGCCGTAGTTTCGTCTATTAAATAATGAAGGGGTTGATGGATTATAAGTTGGTCGTGGAATTTCGCTCAATGTGTCAGCTCTCTGCCTTATATGAGGAGTTATAACGCTCCTGAACGATAGCGAAAATTCGTGCGATTCGAGTCTGTGCGGGCTGCAAATCGACCACTTGGCTGGACGATTGCCGCGCGTCATGCTGGACAGGTCGCGTTTCGATGTCGGTCTGACGCGAGGGCCGGACGAACCGAATCTTCGACGATTTTCAGGCAAATAGCGCTATAGCATCGTCAAGAAAGCTGTACGATCTGACAGCGACTAGAGATGCGGTGTCAACGCGGGTTTGGCGGTTGGGACTGATGATGGGCATAGGCGAGCATAACGTTAATCCGGAGTCGCCGCTGAGCGCGCAATCCGCCACGGCGGCGTTCGACCTATCGACGCCAGGCGTGAGGCGTCGCACCTCAAAAAACCAGTGGAAATGGTGGTCCGGGTTAATCGTATTGACGATAAGCGGCTATTGGGCGGCGACGCGGATATTTGCAACGCCCGCGCCGACGGCCGCGACCGCGTCGGCTCAAGCTGATCGGGGTGTGCCGGTAAGCGTGGCGAAAACCACGCTGGGCAGCCTGAACATTTATTTAAGCGGCCTTGGTTCAGTGAACGCATTTTACACGGTGACGCTCAAAACCCGCGTCGAGGGCGAATTGGTCAAGGTCGCGTTCAAGGAAGGCCAAAACGTCAAAGCCGGGCAGTTGCTGGCGGAGATCGATCCGCGTCCCTACCGGGTGCAGTTGGAGCAGGCGGAGGGTCAGCTCGAAAAGGATCGGGCGGCGCTGGCGGACGCGCAAATCACGCTGGCGCGCTACGAGAAGCTTTACGCGGACAGCGTTATCGCGCGACAGGATTTGGATAACCAGCGTGCGTCGATGATCGAAGATCGCGGCGCGGTCATGGCGGACGAAGGCGCGGTCGCGAGCGCCCGGCTCAATCTCGATTATTGCGAAATAACGGCGCCAATCACGGGCCGGATCGGCTTGCGGCTGGTCGATCCGGGCAACATGGTCTATCCCACGGATACTCAGGGGCTGGCCGTGATTACGCAGCTTCAGCCGATCGCGGTGCTGTTCAGCTTGCCCGAGGACAATCTGCCGCAAATCGAGCGTGCGATGCGGCGTGGCGGCCCATTGACCGTCGAGGCCTGGGATCGTTCCTTCACCGACAAGCTGGCGACAGGAACGCTGCTCACCACCAACAACGAAATCGACCAGAGCACCGGCACGGTCAAGCTCAAGGCCGTATTCGCGAATCCGGACAACCTGCTTTTCCCGAATCAATTCGTCAACGTCAAGCTGCTGGTCGGCACGCTGACGAACGCTGTTCTGGCGCCGGTCGCGGCGTTGCAGAAGAGCCCCCAGGGATCATTTGTATATCTGGTCAGGCCGGACAACACGGTTGCGACCCAGCCGGTCAAAGTCGCCGCGTCGGAAGGCGAAGTCAGCGCGATCGCAAGCGGTCTCAAGCCGGGGGATTCGGTCGTCGTCGAGGGGGTGGACAAGCTGCGCGAAGGCGTCAAGGTGCGGCCGCGAGTCTTGCGGAGCGCGGCGCAGGATAGCATCGCGCAGTGAATCCGTCGCGCATCTTTATTCTGCGGCCGGTTGCGACGTCGCTGCTGATGGCGGCGATCCTGCTGACCGGGCTTATCGCATACAAGGAATTGCCGGTATCGGCGTTGCCCGAGGTCGATTACCCGACTATCGAGGTCGTGACGTTCTATCCGGGCGCGAGCCCGCCGGTGATGGCGTCGTCGGTGACGGCGCCGTTGGAGCGCCAGTTCGGACAGGTGCCCGGACTGACGCAGATGACGTCGAACAGCTCGTTCGGCAGTTCGATAATCACGCTTCAGTTCACGCTTTCACTGAATATAGACGTGGCCGAGCAGGAAGTGCAGGCGGCGATTAACGCGGCCGCGAGCTATCTGCCCGCCGACCTTCCAAATCCGCCGATCTACAGCAAAATCAATCCGGCTGACGCGCCGATTCTGACGCTGGCGCTCACATCGAAAGACCTGCCGCTCGATCAGGTCGAAGACCTGGCCGATACGCGGCTGGCGGAAAAAATCTCGCAGGTTTCCGGCGTCGGCATGGTGAGTATCGGCGGCGGACAAAAGCCGGCCGTGCGGATCGAAGCCAACCCCACCGCGCTCAGTGCGTACGGGATCAGCCTCGAACAGGTGCGAGCCGCGATCGCCGCGGCGAACGTCGATGAAGCGAAAGGGAATTTCGACGGCCCGCTGCAGGCCTATACGATCGGGGCCAACGACCAACTGCTCACGGCCGCCGATTACCGGCCGCTGATCGTCGCCTATCGCAACGGCGCGCCGGTAAATCTGTCGAGCGTGGCGAACGTCGTCGATGCGCCCGAGAACATTCAGCAAGCCGAATGGATGAACGGCGCTCCGGCGGTGATTCTGAGCGTCGAGCGCCAGCCCGGCGCGAATATCATCGCGGTAGCCGACCGGGTCAAGGCGCTGCTGCCGCGCCTGCAAAGCACGCTGCCGCCGTCGGTCCACCTCGCAATACTGACCGACCGCACCACGACGATCCGCGCCTCCGTCGCCGACGTGCAATTCGAGCTGATGCTCACCGTCGCGCTGGTCGTGATGGTCATTTTCCTCTTCCTGCGGAAGCTCGAAGCGACCATCATTCCCAGCATCGCCGTGCCGCTCTCGCTGATCGGCACGTTCGGCGTGATGTATCTGCTGGGCTACAGCCTCGACAACTTGTCATTGATGGCGTTGACGATTTCCACCGGCTTCGTGGTTGACGACGCAATCGTGATGATCGAGAACATCACGCGCTTCATCGAAGACGGAATGGCGCCGCTGGAGGCGGCGCTGCGAGGCTCGCGGCAAATCGGCTTCACGATCGTATCGTTGACGGTTTCGCTGATCGCCGTGTTGATTCCGCTGCTCTTCATGGGCGACATCGTCGGCCGGCTGTTCCGCGAATTCGCGGTGACGCTCGCGGTGACGATTCTGGTTTCGGCGGTCGTTTCGCTGACGCTCACTCCGATGATGTGCGCGCGGCTGCTGCGGCGCATCAGCAGCGCGGACGAAGGCCGGTGGTACCGCGCATCTGAACGCGCTTTCGAGTCCACGCTCTCGCTCTATGAGCGAACGCTGAAATGGGTGCTGGCGCATCAGGGACTTACCTTGATCGTCGCCGCTGGGACGCTGGTGCTGACGATTATTCTGTACATTATCGCGCCAAAAGGATTTTTCCCGGTCGAGGACACAGGCGTGATCCAGGGCGTCTCGCAGGCGTCGCCTACGATTTCATTCGATGCGATGGTGCGGCGGCAGCAGGAACTCGCGCAAGTAGTCCTGAAAGACCCGGCGGTCGAAAGCCTGTCGTCCTTCGTCGGCGTCGATGGAACCAATACGACGCTTAACAGCGGCCGGATGCTGATCAATCTGAAGCCGTTGGCGCGGCGGCGCGTCAGCGTCGAGACGGTGATCGACCGCCTTCAACCCGAGCTGGCCCGCGTGCCGGGAATCAAGCTTTATCTTCAGCCCGTGCAGGACCTGACCGTCGCCGACCGCGTGAGCCGCACCGAATATCAGTACAGTCTTGAAGATCCGAATCCCGGCGAACTCAAAATCTGGACGAAGCGGCTGGTGGACAAGCTGGCGACGATGCCGCAGCTCGCCAACGTCGCGACCGATGCGCAGAACGGCGGTCTTGAAGCACGCCTGGAGATCGATCGGGCGACCGCGTCGCGGCTTGGCGTGACGCCGCAGATGATCGACGACACTCTGTACGACGCCTTTGGGCAGCGGCAGATTTCGACGATTTTCACCCAGCTCAACCAGTATCACGTGGTGCTGCAGGCGGAGCCGCGATTCGAGAACGTCCCCGCCGACCTGAGCGACATCTACCTGCCGACATCGTCCGGCGGAGTCACGCCGCTCGCGGCGTTCACGAAAATCGTGGAGACGACGGCGCCGCTGGTCATCAATCACGAAGGTCAGTTTCCATCGGTGACGATCTCGTTTGACGTTGCGCCCGGTTATTCGCTGGGAGACGCGGTTGACGCGATTCAACGTGCGACCAGGGAAATCGGGATGCCGGCCAGCATCGCCGCCAGTTTTCAGGGCACGGCGGCGGCTTTTCGCGCCGCGCTGGTGAACGAACCGCTGCTGATTCTGGCCGCGCTCGTGACGGTCTACATCGTGCTTGGCGTGTTGTACGAAAGTTATATCCATCCGCTGACGATTCTTTCGACGCTGCCGTCCGCGGGAGTCGGCGCGATTCTCGCCTTGATGATCTGTGGTTTGGATCTGAACGTGATCGCGCTGATCGGCATCATCCTGCTGATCGGCATCGTCAAGAAAAACGCGATCATGATGATCGATTTCGCGCTCGAGGCGCAGCGCGACGGGGGCAAGACGGCGCTCGAGGCGATTTATCAAGCCTGCCTGTTGCGGTTTAGGCCGATCATGATGACGACCATGGCGGCGCTGCTGGGCGGACTGCCGCTCGCGATGGGCACGGGCGTGGGCGCCGAGTTGCGCCGGCCGCTGGGGGTGGCGATCGTCGGCGGCTTGCTTTTGAGCCAGTTGTTGACGCTTTATACGACGCCGGTCGTATTCCTCGCGTTCGAGCGATTGGCGGAACGTTTCAAGCGTGCCGATCGCACGGACGCTCCGGGCGCGGCATCGATGCGCGCAGCATGAACGTTTCCGAACTTTTCATCCGTAATTCGGTTGGCACTACGCTGCTGACGATCGCGATCGCCCTGGCGGGCGTCGTGGGCTTCCGGATGTTGCCGGTCGCGCCGCTGCCGGAGGTGGAATTTCCGACGATCATGGTTCAGGCGACGTTGCCCGGCGCGAGTCCCGAAACCATGGCCTCGTCGGTCGCGACGCCGCTCGAGCGCCAATTCGGCCGCATCGCGGGCCTGACCGAATTGACCTCGACCAGTTATCTCGGCACGACCGCGATCGTCATGCAGTTCGATCTGAGCCGCGATATCAACGGCGCCGCGCGCGATGTACAGGCGGCGATCAACGCCGCGCGGAGCAACCTGCCCGCGAATCTGCCCGCGAATCCGACCTACAAGGAAGTCAATCCGGCCGACGCGCCGATTCTGATCATCGCGCTGACATCGAATACCATCAGCCGCGGCCGGATGTACGACGCGGCGTCTTCGATTCTGGCGCAGAAGATTTCGCAAATCAGCGGCGTTGGAGAGGTCTTGGTCGGCGGCGGCGCGCTGCCCGCGGTGCGCGTCGATCTGAATCCCACCCAGCTCAACAGCTACGGCATTAGCCTCGAGCAAGTGCGCATGACGCTCGCGGCGGCCAACGTCAACCGGCCGAAGGGCGAGCTTGAATCCCGCGACCGGTCGGTGGTCCTCGACGCGACCGATCAACTGTTCAAAGCCGCGCAATACCAGCGGCTGGTCGTCGGCTATCACGACGGCGCCGCCGTGACGCTGGCCGATGTCGGCCGGGTTACGGATTCCGTGCAGGACGTTCGCACCTCGGGCATCGTGGACGGCCGTCCCGCGGTGATGCTGATCATCTTCCGCCAGCCCGGCGCCAACATCATCGACGCGGTGGACAATATCCGGGCGGCGCTGCCGCAACTGCACGCTTTCCTGTCGCCCGCGATCAATCTTTCCGTCGTTCTCGATCGCAGCACCACGATTCGCGCCTCGGTGCGCGACGTCGAACTGACGCTGCTGGTCTCGATGGCGCTGGTGGTGCTGGTGGTCTTCGTCTTCCTGCGCAATCTGCGCGCGACGATCATTCCCGGAGTGGCCGTGCCGATCTCGCTGATCGGGACCTTCGCGGTGATGTACCTGTGCGGCTACAGCCTCGACAATTTGTCGCTGATGGCGCTGACGATCTCGACCGGATTCGTGGTCGACGACGCGATTGTGGTGATCGAGAATATTTCGCGTTACCGGGAACAAGGGCTCTCGCCGCTCGAAGCGGCGCGGCGCGGCGCGGCCGAGATCGGCTTCACAGTGATTTCGATCAGCGTTTCGCTGATCGCCGTTTTCATCCCGATTTTATTGATGGGCGGAATCGTCGGACGACTGTTCCGCGAGTTCGCCGTGACGCTGTCGGTCGCCATCGCCGTCTCGCTCGTGATTTCACTCACGACGACGCCGATGATGTGCGCGAAGCTATTGCGCCCGATCGACGATCATCCCGCCGGAGCCTTCCATCAGTTGGCGGAGCGGATGTTCGACCGGATGGCCGATGGGTATCGCCGAAGCCTCGCGTGGGCCTTGCGCCATCGGCGGCTGATGCTTGCGGCGACGTTGGCGACGGTCGCGTTAAGCGTCTATCTCTACGCCGTAATTCCCAAGGGCTTCTTCCCAGAGCAGGACACCGGCCGCCTGATGGGCATGATTATCGCCGATCAGGAGACTTCCTTTCAGTCGATGCGCGCGAAGCTTGCGCGCTATACGGAGCTTGTGAACGCGGATCCGGCGGTGGAGCACGTTATTGCATTCACCGGCGGGGGCGGCGGCGCCACCAACAATGGTCGCATGTTTATCGCGCTTAAACCGCTGGCGGCGCGCAAAATCAGCGCCGCGCAGGTTATCAGCCGGTTGCGCCGACGCACCGCGTCCGTCGCCGGCGCGCGCCTGTATCTTCAAGCGGTGCAGGATCTCCGCATCGGCGGGCGGCTGGAAAACGCGGAATATCAATACACCCTGCAAAGCCAGGATCTGGCGCTGCTCAATAGATGGGCTCCGCGGTTGCTCGCCGCGATGCGACGATTGCCGGAACTGCGCGACGTAAGCAGCGACCAGCAGAATAGCGGCCTTGACGCGGCGCTGGATATCGATCGGGATACCGCCGAGCGGCTCGGCGTATCGACGCAGACGATCGACAACACGCTTTACGACGCATTTGGGCAGCGCGAGGTCTCAACGATGTATACGCAGTTGAATCAGTATTACGTCGTGATGGAGGTCGCGCCGGAGTTCTGGCAGGCCCCGCACTGGCTCAAGGAGATTTACGTTCAGGGATCCAATGGCGCGATGACGCCCTTGAGCGCTATTGCGCGCCAGACCAAAACCGTCACGCCGCTCGACGTAAATCATCAGGGGCAATTTCCGGCGGTGACGATATCGTTCAACCTCACACGTGGCGTGGCGCTTGGCGACGCCGTCAGCGCGATTCAGGCCGCGGAGCGCAAAATCAACCTGCCCAGCGGCATCCGCGGCGATTTCGCCGGAACCGCGCAAGCCTTCACGGCTTCGCTGACGAACGAACCGCTGCTGATTCTGGCCGCGCTGGGCGTCGTGTACATCGTGCTCGGCATTCTCTACGAAAGCTACGTGCATCCGATAACGATTCTTTCGACGCTGCCGTCGGCAGGAGTGGGCGCGCTGCTCGCGCTCATGATCTTCCATACCGAGCTGAGCATCATCGCGCTGATCGGCATCATCCTGCTGATCGGCATCGTCAAGAAAAACGCGATCATGATGATCGATTTCGCGCTCGAGGCCGAGCGCGGCGCCGGCGTCGGTCCCAAAGAGGCGATCTATCAGGCGTGCCTGCTGCGCTTCCGGCCAATCATGATGACCACGATGGCCGCGTTGCTGGGCGGCCTGCCGCTGGCGCTCGGTACGGGGATGGGATCGGAATTGCGGCGGCCGCTGGGAATCGCGATCGTCGGAGGGCTGGCGGTGAGCCAGGTCCTCACTTTGTACACGACTCCGGTTATTTATCTGTACCTCGACGAATTGCGGCTGTGGCTGCAGCGAGTCGCCCGAGAGGGTCAGCGCCGGCTCGGATTCAACGTCGGTTGAGCGCCGCGCGCTGCGCCGGTTGACGGATTCGGCCAAAGCCTTCCGCATTCGTGCGCGAGGCGCGATGGAACGGCGATCGAACCGCTCATCCTTGCGCCCTTCAGATCGTTCAAATACCAATGGAACTCATGACGCGGAGGGGTGGCCGAGCGGTTGAAGGCGCCGGTCTTGAAAACCGGAAGCGGCTCACCGTCGCTCGTGGGTTCGAATCCCACCCCCTCCGCCACTTCCGAACAGAAATGCTAACGCCGGGCGTAACCGGCTTTACGCCGGCCGCGGCGGTCAGCGTCTGAAGCAGGCTGCTTTTCGAGCCGATGATACGGACCTCGCGGTCTGCGACCTCAACGCGCTGGGCGAGCGCCGACAGGATCGTAGCGTAGACCACCCACGGCGACGCGAACCAGTCGGCCCGCTGGCCGCGATCGAGCACGATCTGGAGCGCGCCGAGGCTCAGAACCAGCAACAGGATGCCGGCGTAATCGACCGCGCCCCGCGCCTTTTCGTGGTTGCGCAAATACGGCGGATCGTGAACGAACGCCGCCGCCATCGCGAACGCGGCCACGCCGACCGGCACGTTGATATAGAAGTTCCAGCGCCAGTTCCAGTTGTCGGTGATCCATCCGCCGAGCGTGGGACCGAGAATCGGCGCGACCATCAGGCCCACGCCCCACAGCGCCATCGCCATCTGCTGCTCTTCGGGCGGAAAGGTCTCCATCAGTATCGCCTGCGACGACGGAATCATGGCGGCGCCGGCCGCGCCCTGCAGCAGGCGAAAAATAATCATCTGGCTTAACGATTGGGCCGCGCCGCACAGCGCCGACGCCGTCACGAAAGTGAAGACCGAGAGCAGGAAATAACGCTTGCGGCCGAAGCGCGACGAAATCCACGCGGTCATCGGGATGACGATTCCGTTGGCGACCAGGTAACTGGTCACCACCCACGCGATTTCGTCGACGCTGGCGGAAAATGCGCCCTGCATGTGCGGCAGCGCGACGTTGACGATCGAGGTGTCGAGCACTTCGAGCGTCGTGCCGAGCATCACCGCGAGCGCGATCAGCCACTTGTGCGCGTGGAGATCATACGCGGCGTCGGGATGCGCTTCCGGGATGTCCGCCATCGATAGTGCGCTTTCAGCGATTGGAGCGCCAGATGCGGACTTCGCTTCGGCCGAAAGCCATAGGAGAAGCCGAGGAAGTCCACCTCGTAGATGGCACTCAGGACTTCGGCGACCGCGCCTTGGACGATTTTATCTTCCAGCGCAGGTAGACCGAGCGGTCGCTGTCCGCCGTCGGACTTCGGTATATAGACCCGCTTTACCGGCAGTGGCCGATACCGGCCCAAGTGAATCCGCGCATGAAGTCGCTCCAGATTTTGCGCAAGTGGCCTGCACCCCGCCAGCCCGACAGGTTTGAGGTAGAGTCCGTCACGAAAAGGAGACGGACGGATGAAGGGCAGCCGGTTCAACGAGGAGCAAATCATTGGGATCCTGCGCGAGCAGGAAGCGGGAGCGAAGACCCAGGAGGTGTGTCGGCGCCACGGGATCTCGGACGCGACCTTCTACAAATGGAAGGCTAAGTACGGCGGGCTCGAGGTGTCGGAGGCGCGCCGGCTGAAGTCGCTGGAGGACGAGAACCGGCGGCTGAAGAAGCTGTTGGCCGAGGCCATGCTCGACAACGCTGCGCTCAAGGACCTGCTCGGAAAAAACGCTTAGCGCCTGCGGCGCGACGGGCAGCCGCGGCACAGCTCATCGAGCAGTATCGCTTGAGCCGGGTGCGCGCCTGCAGGCTGGTGGGACTCAATCGGTCGAGCCTGAGCTACAGGGCCCGACGGCCCGATGATTCGACCGTACGGGAACGACTGCGCGAGCTGGCGGCGGAGCGGCGCCGTTTCGGCTATCGGCGGCTGGGCTGGCTGCTGGCGCGGGAAGGTCATGTGATGAATCGCAAGAAGCTCTATCGCATCTATCGCGAGGAAAGGCTCATGGTGCGCCGGCGCGGACGGCGCAAGCGTGCGATCGGCACGCGCGCTCCGCTCGCTCTGCCCGACGCGATCAATCGACGCTGGTCGCTCGACTTCGTCTCGGACGCGCTGGGCGACGGCCGGCGCTTCCGCATCCTGTGCGTGGTCGACGACTTCAGCCGCGAATGCCTGGCCTGCGTGGTCGATACCTCCATCGGCGGCGTGCGCGTGGTGCGCGAACTGGAGCGCCTGGCGCTGGAGCGTGGCCTACCAGGAGTGATCGTCAGCGATAACGGCTGCGAGCTGACCAGCACGGCGGTGCTGCGCTGGTCGCTCGGCCGACTCGACTGGCGCTACATCGCGCCGGGCAAGCCCGTGCAAAATGCCTTCGTCGAATCCTTCAACAGCCGCTTGCGCGATGAATGCCTTAACGAGCATGTATTCCTGAGCCTGGCCGAGGCGCGGGCGACCATCGCAGCCTGGCGCGACGATTACAACCATTGCCGCCCGCATTCGAGCCTCGGCGCGCTGACGCCATTCGAGTTCGCGCGGCTCAAAACGGAGAGACAGATTCCGCCCCCTGCGGGGGAAAATGAACCAGGACTCTACTTATGAACTGATGGGCATCGGGGAGCAGGCCATGCTTCCGTGAATCTGCGCCGGCACGATGATATCGCAGAAGGGTAACTTTCCTGATCAAAGGCGCCATCATCGACCTTTAGGCTCCTCATTCGGTAGCTCAAGCTCCCGCTTTAACCGTTCAGCCACGAACATCTTCAGCAGGGACTGGTAGGGCACGTCGCGCTTGTTAGCGAGAAGTTTAAGGCGGGCGAGCATCGGCTTCGGCAGGCGCAGCGAGATCGTTTGCGATGAAGGCCGAAGGTTCGGGAGCGTTACCCGCTTCGCCCGGCGCCAATCGATGAAATCGGCCGAGTCGTGTTTGGCCCAGAACTCGCGCTCAGCCTCCTCGTTCTTGAATCGCGGTATCGGCTTTTTCATGATTCTTTGTAAACCTTCCGCTCCTTTCGGCTCATGTCGCGGGCTGAAATCACGCGAATTCGCCGCGCCCGGACAGTGAACGCCACGAAAAGCTGCCGGCCAGCGTCGGTCTGGCCAAGCGCATAAAATCGGTCTTCGTGCTCCGAATGCCTTTCGTCCTCACCGACGATCAGCGGCCGGTTAAAAAACAACTCTTCGCACTCAGTTGGCGTCACTCCATGGCGTTCCCAGATCTTGGCCGAGTTGCCAGCATCCCATTGGAAGCCCTCGCACTCGCCCAGTCTCTCCTCCCAGCCCATTCAAAAGCCTAATGTATATTATGCGAACATACGCTGGAAGAGCCACCAAATCCGTTTGTTAACAGACGCCGCGCCGCCCCGCCGTTGCGCGGCTGCGCTCAAGGCCGCCGCGCCATCCCTGAGCGGGACCGCTGACGCTTGTCACGGCGCCTGCTCGGCGTCAACTATTCTTGCCGGTCGTGTTGCCTCAACCAAGAATGTTACCCCTCGATAATAGTCGCGCTTGCACCTGGGGTGGAGCGCGAGGAGGGGCTTCCCCTCCTCGCCGCTGCGCGTGAAAGGGCCACCGTCATTGAGAGGGCGGATCCATTTTGTCTTCGTGCCGCTGTGGATCGCGGTCATCAATTCCTGTCTCCTTTCTGATTTTTCGGAGTCAGGAATTTTAATTTCAGCTTGATGAACCAATAGTCACGGTCTTCTCCCCTTCCGTGGTGGCGATCGCAGCGAACACCAGCCGGCGGGCTCGCTCCGCACGCCAGGCTCTAACGCGCCGCTGCAAGGTCCGGAGCTGGGCGCCAGTTGGGTAGAGGTCGGGCAAGCGATGGCGCAACCGCATCAGCAGTTCGCTGGCGGCGAGGTTAGGTTCCGCCGTCAGCCAACCTTCCACCAGCGGCCAACTGTCGGCGAACGGATCGGCGCGGTTTCTCCACCAGTGTTTGGTCGTGTTTTTTCTTCGCCCTTTGGGCGCGCGGTAATCGCTATGCCATGCCGTCGCGAATGCAGTTAGGTACTGCGGCTGGTCCGGGGAGCCAACGGCGCCGGCATCACGATTGGAAAGAGACGACAACTCTCGCTGCGCTGCGCGGATGGTCGTTAGCAGCGCGACCGGATCGAGCGCCGCGAATCGCTCGTGCAGGCCTTGCTTAACGGTTTCGTCGATCCGCTCGGAGGCGAGCAGACGCTGATACGGGGTGAGTGGCC
Source organism: bacterium (assembly GCA_014896235.1). Taxonomy (GTDB): domain Bacteria; phylum Desulfobacterota; class Binatia; order Binatales; family Binataceae; genus JADMIL01. The sequence continues at coordinate 63,474 of JADBKU010000019.1, forward strand.
GATGATAGCGTTTACGCACCAGCGCGCCGTCGCGCTGTTTACTCGCCAGCTTGAACGATGGCTGGAAGAAGTTGACGTAGAGCCGGGCGCTCTCATACAGGTGCTGGAGCGCGGCGGCCGCAGCGAGCCCGCTCAGTCGCCCGTATCCGGCTAAACGCCGCACCACCGCGCCGTTCTTCTGCTCGACCCAGGCTTGGTCGTTCTTGAGATAAGCGCGCGAGCGGGTCCATTCAATCCGATGCTGGTTGCAATAGCCCTGCAGGGTCTCGTTCATGAATGCGCTGTCGTTGTCGGTATCGAGCCCGCGCAACGCAAAAGGCAGACGCCGGGAGACCGCACTGATTCCTTCCACCACCAAACTTTGTTCGCGCACCGCCAGAGCTGCGCATTCGGTCCAGCCGCTGTGAATGTCGGTCAGCGTGAGGGTATGGACGAAGTTGCCGCCCTCCTTGACTCCGCCGCAGTGCTCGACCAGATCGCATTCGAAATATCCCGGCGGCGGATCGCCCCAGTCAGCGAAAGTCCGCACCGGCACGCTCTGCCTGACTGCCGAACCGGCGCCCCAACGCCGCCGGCGCATACGTCCGGTCGCTGCGCGCTGCGGGCGCAGCAGACGGTCGATGGTTGCGGCGCTGACCTCGAGCAGCCGGCTTCTCACCGCCGGGTCGAGCTGGAGATGGCCGTGCCGTTCCATTGCTTCGATCAGAACCGGGATGAGAACTCGCAGCCGCTTGCCGCAGATCCGATCGGCCGCCTCCCACAACACCGCCAGCGCCTGATGCACCGCCTCGTCGTAGAGTCGCTCGCGCTGGCGAGGTTTTACCGGCGCCGATGAACGGTTCAATTCGCGTAGCGCGTGCTTGCGGTGATATCCGGTTACTCGGACGAACTCGGACAGGATCTGCCCTCGCTCGCGACGATCGCTACTCCCCTGATATCGCTGCCTGATCGCATCCTTAAGCTCTCGACGTGTCGCCATGCTCAGTCGCCTCGCCATTTCCTCCGCCACCCCGCAGCCGTTCCGCTGCCGGGTGTCAATGATCACCCGAAAGTCACCCCGATTGATCACTTGAAACTCCCCCCTCG
>JADBKU010000002.1 GCA_014896235.1 bacterium
CGGCGCCCTGGAAGCGCGCGAGCGTGCGCAACGTGCCGGCGGCGAGGCCGGGATTGAACGGCAGCACCGAGAGGGCGGTGACGATGCTGTCGCGGCCGAAGAGCGTCGCGAACCACGGAATGCCGGCCATGATGAAGGTGCCGGCGGCGCCGTGCGAGACGATCGAAGTCAGGTCGGCCTGCGAACGCCTCAAGAAGTCGTCGATTAATTCATTGCCGGCGGAGAGGCGGGTCCATCCGGATTGCAGCGCCGCGATTTCGGCGCGGCGGGCGTCAAGCGTGCCGTGAAAACCGGCGGCCTTGCCGCGCGCCGTGGCGCGACGCGCCGCGATTGCGGCACTGCGCGGCTGGACGCCGTCTGGCGCCGGATGATTGCGCTCGGACGGAAAGGCCTCGGCCGTGGAATGGCCGATGATCCGCACTTCGATTTCAGATTCGCCTTCGGCCGCAAGGCGCAGCGGAAAATGGGCCCGGCGCGCGTTCAGCTTGCGCGGCGTTTGGCTGAAGCGCAGCTCGGTTTGACGGTCGGCGCCATCGAGGCCGCGGTAGCGGAAAATTATCGTGCGGGCGGAGATTTCAGGCCGGCGCATCCGGCCGTGACGCTTGCGGGCGACGCCGCGCACCTCGAACAGATCCGCGAAATCGACGTCGAACAGGAAATCGCAATCGAGCTTTATCGGCTCGCGCGTAAAATTCCGGATGAGCAACCGATGAACCAGTGCGGAGTGGTCGAGCGCCCAGCTTCGTTCGATTTGCACCGAGTTGCGCGGCAACTCGATGATGCCGGCGCGATTGGAGAAATCGGGATTGGTCAGGTTGATGCGAAGCTGCGCCTTGTCGTCGCTGAGAAAGGAATTCAGAAAATAGGGCGATTGGCCGGCGACCTGCAGCTCGAAGCGGCTGAGATAGCGGGTGTCGCGATGGAAAAAGCCGAGCGCTTCGAACGGGGATTGGACGATATCGCCGGTCGCGTCGAAAATCGCGAAGCTGCGGCCGTCGGCGAGCACACGGGTGGTGCGCCGGGAAGCGAGCGAAGAAGCCAAAACGTAAAAGTTCGAGCCGACCCTGAGCACCGTGCGGGCGCCGCGCACGGGGGACAATTGGCGGCCGCGCCGTTTTGCGGCGCGGCCGCGCTTCGTGCGTGATATCACTGGGCCTGCGCTTGCTCGAATGCCCGCCGGCGCGCGCGGCATAGCGCCCGCCAATCGCGTCAAACACGTTCGTAATTAGCAGCCATCACTGGCAGTGAAGCGTTGTCGAACTCGCCAGACGCGGAACCGATATTTTTGACCGCCTTGACCAGATCGTCGAATTCGCTCGCAATAAGGGCGGTTTTGCCGTGGCGCAGGACTTCGGGCACCGAGCCGCAGGGGCGCGCGATGACCGGCGTGCCGCAGGCGAGCGATTCGATCATCGAAAGGCCGAACGGCTCGGGCCAATCGATCGTGAAGAGCAGCGCGATCGCGTTGCCGAGGAATTCGTTTTTCTGCGACTCGTTGATTTCGCCGATATACTCGACGCCGGGCTGGCCGAGCCGGGGCTTAATCACCTGCTCGAAGTATTCACGGTCGTAGGCGTCAACCTTCGCGGCTATCTTAAGCGGGATCCCCGCTTTGAGCGCGACGTCGATCGCGATATCGGGCCGTTTTTCCGGCGAGATGCGGCCGAGGAAGGCGAGGTATTTTCCCGGACCCGGGCTGTAGTTCAAGAGGTCGCGCGGCAGGCCGTGATAGACGGTATCGACCCAGTTCATGAACGGCAGCGGTTTGCGTTGATCGTCGCTAATCGAGACCAGCGGCAGGCTCGGATAGCGCGCGTAAATCGGCTTGAAGTCGTCCATGTCGAGCCGACCGTGCATCGTCGAAAGCGTCGGCGTGGTTTTGCACAGGTTGGCGAAAGGGAACGTCCAAAAATCGATATGGTTATGGATGATGTCGAACTGATCGGCGTTTTCGTAAACGTCCGAGAGCATCGGAAGCTGCAGCGGAAATCCCAATGCCTGCTTGCCCGCCAAGCGGAGCGCCTGCGGATAGGCCGGTTTCAACCGGGCGGTGGTCTGCGCATCGCCGGCCGCAAACAGCGTGACGTCGTGGCCGCGACGAACCAGTTCTTCGACAATGTAATGGACGACGCGCTCGGTGCCGCCGTAGAGCTTGGGCGGGATTCGCTCGTAGAGCGGGGCAATCTGCGCGATCCGCAACGGGCGGACGCTGGTTTTCACGCCGGCGTTGCTGATGGGGGCCTTGGTATCCAAATTATGATCCTCTCTCGAATCTTTAAATCTGTGATTTTAACCCGCGACGATCAAGTCTGTCGTTGACGCGTTAGACTGAAACGCCGCATTGGGTCTCAGTGGCGTGATGATGCTAGGGTTGTGCCAGTCTGGCTCCGGCCTGATAATCCAAGGATGTACAAGGGTTTTTTGGGTCGTGAATTCGTGGCGAATGTCTTTGATCGCGTATTTGGTGCAACTGGCATCCTAAATCGAGCTAAGGCGAGGGCTGGGCTTCCAAATTTCAAAAGCATGCGAGTCTGAAATGGAACCGACGGAAATCAAGATGTATTCGGACTACAAAAGTCCGTTCGCCTATCTTGCGTTCGATCCCGCGTTCGCATTGGAACAGCGTTATAATGTGCGCATTCGTTGGATTCCCTTCCAATTGCGAATCAAGGGCAAAGGCGAACGGAGCATATATTCGGAGTATAAAGCGCGCTATTCCTACCTCGACGCGCGCCGATGGGCGCAGCCGCGAGGGTTGGTGATCCGCGGTCCGCTCAAGGTTTACGACACTCGTCCGGCGCTGATCGGCGGGCTGTTCGCGGATCGCGAGGGGCGACTGCTCGATTACAGCCGCAAAGCGTTCGAGCTGTTTTTTCGGCGCGAGTTCGAGGCGGACCAGCCCGACGCGGTTGCCGCGCTGATCGAGTCGCTGGGCTTATCCCCGGCCGCCTATCGTGATTATCTCGCGGGCGAAGGAGCCCGCGCTTACGACCGCGCGCAGGAAGAAGCGGCAGCCGACAACATTTTCGGGGTGCCGATCTTCATCTTCGAGAAAGAGCCGTTCTGGGGCCATGATCGGATTCCGGTTCTGGAAGAAAAGCTGACGGCGGCCGGCTTGCGGCGCCCCGATCGATAAGAGTCCGCTCCTGCGCCTAGCTGGCAAAGCGCGGCGGCCCTGCGCTATAAAGATCGGTGAGCTCGTGCCGACGCCGATGGGATGACACCGCCGGTCATATCCGTCCGGGCCGGGATGTTTCATTTTTAGCTCAAGCCAAAATTCCCGGCGGAGGAGAAAGATTATGCACGTAGGATACGGAGCGGCATTTCAGAATCCACATAACAAGCTTTCCGACGCCGAAGTCTATCGCAACGAGCTCAGGCTGGCTGAACTGGCGGAACCGCTCGGTTTCGACTCGGTCTGGTCGGTGGAGCATCATTTTGACGACTACACGATGTGCCCGGACGTGCTTCAGTTCCTGTCCTATATGGCTGGCCGGACCAAGCACGTGAAGCTTGGCTCGATGGTCGTGGTGCTGCCGTGGCATGATCCGATCCGTGTCGCTGAGCAGATTTCACTGCTCGACCATCTGGCTGACGGCCGCTTCATCCTGGGTCTCGGCCGCGGCTTGGCTCGGATCGAGTACGAGGGTTTTCGGCTCGACCAGAACGAAGGGCGTAATCTGTTCGTCGAGTATGCGGAATTGATTCTTAGCGCGCTCGAAAACGGCTACATGGAAGGCGGCAAATTCACCAAGCAGCCGCGCCGCGATATCCGCCCGTTCCCGGCCCGTTCCTTCAAGGGCCGCACCTACGCGGCGGCGGTCTCGCCGGAGTCGATGCCGATTATGGCGAAGCTGGGCGTCGGCCTGCTGGTGATTCCGCAGAAGCCGTGGGACGTCGTCAAGCAGGACTTCGAGGTTTACCACAAGGTGTGGCGCGAGGTTAACGGCACGACTCCGCCGCCGGCGCCGCTTTCGGGCGGGTTCTGCTTCGTTGACGAGAACAAGGATCGCGCCGAAGAGATGGCGATGAAGTGGATTACCGCGTATTACCACACCGCGATGCGCCACTACGAGATGACCTCGCAGCAGTTCGGCTCGCACAAGAGCTACGAATTCTACAGCCACGTCGGCAAGTACATTTCCAAGCACGGCATGGAAGGCGCGGCCGCCGATTTCGCCAAGCTGATGCCGTGGGGCACGCCCGACCAGGTGTTGGAGAAAATCCAGTTCATCCGCGACACTATCGGCGCCAACGGCGTGATGATGAATTTCAGCTACGCCGGGATGCCGTTCGACGAAGCCGAACGCAACATGCGCTGCTTCGCGAAGCATGTGTTGCCTGAGCTCAAGAAGATGAAGGCGGCTCCCCTGCCCGAACCCGCGCCGTTGGCGATGCCGGCGCACTCGCAGGCGGCATAGGCCGAACGCGCTCACAGAGCTGAATGGCATGGGCGGAGCATCTGATGATGCCCCGCCCATTTTTTTATCGGTACGGTTTCGTCGCTCCCGGATTATCCGGCCTATTAGGTTTTCAATTCGGCTTGACGATAGGCGCGACGGCGCGTTATGCAGCAGCATCGAGGTCTATGGCGCGAAGACCCCGGCCGGGCGAGTGCATGAGCGATCCTGACGCCGCGCGCCTGGATCGCGCGAAGACGAGGAGGATCCGACAATGGCGAACAAGGGATTTTCACACGTAGGTCTTTCGACGCTCGATTTGGACAAAACGCGCGACTTTTACGAACGGGTCCTCGGTTTCAAAGTCGTCGTAGCCGACACGATTAAAATCAAGGAAGGCGGCAAGATCCGCCATATCTTTTTCGATACCGGCCGTGATCAGCTTCTGGCTTTCATGGAGCCGCGCGGCGTACCGGGCGTTCCGATGGAATATGACGCGGGCATCAACCGCGGCCTCGGCGTTCCGGCGGCCTTCTATCACTTCGCGTTCGAGGCCGGTTCCGAAGCGGGACTCGAAGCCAAGCGCCAGGAGTTGGCCTCGAAAGGCGTGGAAGTGACCGAGATCGTCGATCACAACTGGGCCAAGTCGATATATTTCAAGGACCCGAACGGAATTTCGCTCGAATACTGCTGTCTCGTGCGCGACTTCGTCGATGACGACGCCAAGATGCAGGACCGTTTCGAGATTTCGGTAAATGCCCTTGGTCTCGGCGCGGGCGAGATTGGCGAGGTCACGACCGCCCAATCGCACAGCTACAAAGCCAAAGCCTGAGGGCGCGCTGCTACGCCGGGCCGCGGCCCCGTACCAGCTAACGATTTGTCGCCCTTCGGCAGCGGCCGATTCAGTTCTGAATGAGAGAGTCGGCGTGGATGGCCGGATCAAGCCCGGCCATGACGGAATAAGTCTCCGGTCAAGACGGAAATGAATCCTCGCGGCGCGAAATCGTAGTTCGCGCACATCCCGCCTCACAGCGGGTTCATTTATTTTCCTGATGCAGGATGCCGGCGGAGAAGAGCGTCGCGATCTCCGCATCGTTCATCGCCAGCATCTCCCGCAAAACCTCGGGACCATGTTGGCCCAGCGTCGGAGCGGTCAAGTTGGGCAGCTTCGGAAATTCGGAAAATTTGAGCGGAAAACCCGGAATCGTCACTTGGCCGAGTAGCGGATCGTCCACTTCGCGCACCATCTCGCGCGCGCGGAAATACGGATGCTTGACGCTTTCGACGATCGACATCACGGGAGCCGACGGTACGCGATGCTTTTCGAATTCGGCAAGCACCGCCTCGTCCGAGGGCATCGACGCCATCCACGATTCGATTATCTCGATCAGCTCTTTCTGGTTACGTCCGCGATCGGCGTCGGTCGCGAAGCGCGGATCGTTGACGAGTTCAGGTCGTCCGATCGCGTTGGCCACGCCGGCAAACTGCCGTTGCAGCGCAAGGATCACTATGTAACCCTCCGGACCCTTGAACACGCCGCACGGGCATACGAGCTTGTGATGCGAACCCATCCGCTCCGGCACCCATTCGCCGCCCGTGGTCGAATAGACCTGCAGATTCGCCTCGTGCATGTGGTATAGCGAATCGACCATCGAGATGTCGATGTATTGGCCGGCGCCCGTCCGCTCGCGATGGAACAGCGCGTAGCCGATGGCGGAGAAGGCGTGGACGCCGGCGGTCACGTCGGCGATTCCGAGTCCGACGAAGACCGGAGGCCGCCCCGGTTCGCCGGTCATATGGATGATGCCGGCGAAGGCCTGCGCGATCAGGTCGTAACCGAGGCGATGCTTGAGCGGGCCGGTGCGGCCAAACGCGGATATCGACGCCATCACGAGGCTCGGATTGGTTTTGCGGAGCGATTCGTAGTCGAGCCCGCGTTTTTCCATCACGCCCGGCCCGAAATTCTCGACCACGACATCGGCCTTGCGCGCGATCGATTTGATCAGCTCGATCGATTGGGGCTTGGAGAAATCGAGGCAGAGGCTTTTCTTGCCCCGGTTTTGCTGCACGAAATAGGCGCTGCGGCCGTTGCGAAAAGCAGGCAGCAGGCGCGACGGATCGCCCATCGGCGCCTGTTCAATCTTGATGATATCGGCGCCCATCTCGGCCATCAGCCGGGTGACCGTCGGACCGGCCAGATATTGCGTGAAATCGAGAACCTTCACGCCGGCGAGGATGCCGGCAGGGCGGGATGAGCCGTTTTCCATGCGCGTTCGCTCCGCAACTCGGATTGCTATTAATGGAAATAGTCATTTGGCCGCGGCGCCCGCGATCCACTGCGGACGCCGCAGCGCGATCTAATACTCAGTCGCCGAAGTAGGCGCGCGGATTGTCCACCATCAGCGTATGGATCTTCTCGTCGCTGACGCCCGCCTTGCGCATCTGCGGCAGGATGTTCCGGCTGATGTGCGCATAGTGGGAGTTGGGCGACGCTTCCATCATCTTCTGGATCGCCGGGAAGGGCCGGCCCAGCCAGCATCCCACCGCGTCGTGCGACAACATGATACGGTCGAAACCGACGGCGAGCAGGCCGATCAGCGACGCGAGGCGCATCTTGTCCGGCGCGATCGGCTCGATGCCGAAGCGGTCGAAGCCGAGCCATGCGCCGCGATTCAGGATGTCGAAGTAGTAACGCATGTCGCCGACGCCGCAGGCGTGGCCGATCAGCACGTGCTGGAAGTCGACGCCTTCGGATTCGAAAATATCGAGCGTCTGGCGGCCGAACGGCGAAGTTTCGCTGTTATGGCAAAGAATCGGCGCGCCGGTCTTCTTGTGGGCGCGGGCCGCCGCGCGCAGGCACTTTTCCTCTTGTGCGGTGATGGCGGTATCGACCGACATTCCGGGGATTCCGCCAGTCGCGGTCTTGATGATGCCGGCTTTCACTCCGGATTTGCCGATCCCCTCCGTGATTTCCTGAATATAAACGTCGGCGATGTCGTCGACGCCGAGCATCCGGAAGTGCTGCGGGATGCCGAAGGCGTCGTTGTAGAGGCCGGTCGCGATGATGATGCGCATGCCGGATTTTTCGGCGGCCTCGGCGGCGAATTCAGGATCGCGCCCCAGTTCCATCGGGCACGGATCGACGAAGCTATTGATTCCAAGGTCCTGAATTTCCTTGAGACGATCGACGGCTTTGCGCAGTTCGCCCTTGCGATCGAAATTGCGATTGTCAAGTTCCCATCCCGGGAAGCCGGCCGCCAGATGTTCATGAATCAGCGTGACGCCGAGATCGCTCGACTTGCATTTGCCGAGCACGGTGTTGATTGCCATTGGCATGCGCTCCTTTTACTCCGGCGGAAACATCCCCTCCGAAGCAAGCGTTTGATTTCGCGCCAAGGCTAGTACATCTCGGCGAAGGTTACGAGTCCGCGATGCGCTCCGCCGACCGGCGGAAACGGCCATGGACCGCGGGGCGCGGCGCAAGCGAAAATTGCGCCGCCCGGGCGCGACGTTTGCCGAAGCGGGCCGCTTCGCGATAGCGTCCGGGTAAATTTCACGAACAATTGTGCGGAGGAATTTGTGATGAGCGAATGGAAACTCGGCGATGTGAAAATCACGCGCCTGCGCGAACAGGAACCGGTCTGGCCCGGCACAGCGGTGCTGAAGCAGGCGACCGCCGACGTGGTTAAGGGCGAAGGCGAATGGCTTGAGCCGTTTTGCAAGGACGGGCGTTTCCGGCTGAGCATCCATGCGTTGCTGGTCGAGTCCGAAGGCAAGCGGATTCTGGTCGACACCTGCGTCGGGAACGACAAGAAACGGCCGGGATTCAAGGAATGGAATGAGATGCATCTGCCGTTCCTGCAGGATATCGAGAAGGCGGGCGTGAGCCGCGATTCGATCGATATGGTGATCTGCACGCACCTGCACGTCGATCACGTCGGCTGGAACACGTTTCTCGACGCGGGGGCGTGGAAGCCCACCTTTCCGAAGGCGCGTTACCTGATGGTGAACAAGGAGTGGGACCACTGGTCGAAGTTCGACGGCAGCCCGGATTTCCGCAATCCGATCGACGATTCGGTGCGGCCGGTGATCGATGCGGGGAAAGCCGAGCTTATCGATCCAAACTCGCGCCTGACCGGCGAGGTCTGGCTGGAGGCCACGCCCGGCCACACACCCGGCCACACCAGCGTGCGGATTTCATCGCGCGGCGAAAACGGCGTGATTACCGGCGACATGATCCACCATCCGATTCAGGTGGCGCATCCCGACTGGATTTGCGAATTCGATACCGATCCGCAGATGGCGTCGGAGACGCGCAAAGCGTTCGTCCAACGCTATTGCGACCAGCCCGTGCTGGTGCTGGGAACGCATTTCGCGGGGCCAACGGCGGGACATATCGTCCGGCGTAACGGCGGCTACCGCTTCGAAGCCTGATCGAACTTGCGGCGTGCGAAAGGACGCTCCCTTGGGTCCGGCCGCGCGCCGCGATTCGCTATCTCACGATTTTGTCGATCGCGGCCAACTGCGCCGCGGTCAGTTTCCAATCGCCGGCGCGGGCGTTCTCGGTTACCTGCTCGGGCCGGGTCGCGCCGCAAATCACGCTCGCGACCATCGGTTGCGCGGCGAGCCAGCTCACCGCCAGTTCGACCATCGAGTGATGATGTTCCTCCGCGAATTTTTCCAGTGCGGCGAGTTTCGCGAAATTGTCGTCCTTGAGCACGCCGGCCGCGAGCCGCTTGATCGTGGCGAAACGCGTATCGGGCGGCGGCGCCACGTTAGGCCGGTATTTGCCGGTCAAAAAGCCGCTGGCGAGCGGAAAATAGGGCAGGATGCCGACGCCGAAATGAACGCAAGCCGGAATCAGCTCGGCCTCGATCGAGCGTTCGAGCAGATTGTAATGATTCTGCGCGGAAATATACGCGGCCTGACCGCGCGTGCGTGAAATCCAGCACGAATCCGCCAGCCGCCATCCCGAGTAATTGCTGCAGCCGATATACCGGACCTTGCCGGTGCGGACGAGATCGTCGAGCGCGGCAAGAGTTTCTTCCTCCGGCGTTTCGGGATCCGGAGTATGCACCTGGTATAAATCGATATAGTCAGTGTCCAGCCGTTTGAGACTTCCTTCGCACGAGGCGATTATGTGGCGGCGCGAGGCGCCGTGGCCGTACGGTCCGTCGGCCATCGTCATGCCGAATTTGCTCGCCACCACGACTTCACGACGGCGCGCGCCCAGCGCCTTGCCGAGCATTTCTTCCGATTGGCCGCGATTTCCATAGATATCGGCCGTGTCGAAAAAGGTGATGCCCTCGTCAAGCGCGCGATGCACGACGGCGCGCGCCTGTTCGGCGTCGATGCGCATCCCGAAGTTGTTGCATCCGAGTCCGGCCAGCGAAATCTTGAGGCCCGAATTTCCCAACCGCCGGTATTCCATGATGGTGCTCGCCGCCGTTTATGCCGCCGACGAAACGCGCGCCGGCTTCCAATCGGGATGAACGATGCGGCGTTCGAGCGCCGCTTCGGCCTCCGCCATCACGTCGCGCACGATCTGGCCGGCCGGTTTGATCGATCGGATCAGTCCGGCGCTCTGTCCACAGGCGAGTCCGCCGTCATCGATTTTGCCCTCGTAGCGGGCCTGTTCCGCCAGCTTGAAACCGACTTTCGCCATCTGCAAGGGGAAGGGCAGGATCTCGCTTTCGCGTCCGACCCAGGAGTCGGTGAACTTGTTGCGAATCAACCGGCACGGCTTGCCGGAATGGCATCGTGTGATGGTCGTGCCTTCCTCGTCGATCTCGACGATGCGGTTCTTGTAGTTGATGTGCGCGGTCGCCTCGCCGGTGGCGATAAAGCGCGAACCCATCCAGATGCCTTGCGCGCCCAGCGAGATCGCGGCGAGGAGTCCGCGGCCGTCGGCGATCCCGCCAGCGGCGAGGACCGGCACGTTGACGGCGTCCGCGATTTGCGGGACCAGCGTGAGCGTGCCGATGCGGCCGGTATGGCCGCCGGCTTCGTGTCCTTGCGCGATAATCACGTCGATTCCCGAGGCTTCGAGCTTGCGCGCCTGGCGCACGTTGCCGCACAGCGACATCACGATCACGCCCTGCTTGCGCGCTTGCGGAATGATCCCCGCCGGGTTGCCGAGGCCGGAGACAATCACGGGTATCTTTTCTTCAAACGTGACGTCGATCAGGCGCTGAACGTTGTCGGCGTAACGCACGACATCCTTGTCGGTTTTGTCGGCCTTGATTTCGGCGAACAGAATGTCAACCGCAAAAGGCTTGTCGGTAAGATCGCGCGTCTTGCGAATCTGTTCGCGCAATTCATGCGATCCCATGGCGCCCGAACCGATGCACCCGAGCCCGCCCGCGTTCGACACGGCCGCCGCCAGTTCGGCTTTCGCGACGAAGCCCATTCCCGCTTGAAACACTGGGTATGCAATGCCGATGCGATCGCAGATTGGCGTGTGAAATACCGCTTTGGCGTCCATATATTCAATTCCTGAAATTATACTTGCCCTGTATTTGAGAAGGCCTGAATATTTATTGTGAATTCATTTTGCGCCGGGCATTCGCGGCATCCCCGTCCACGCCGTGATTCCGCCGTCCGCCACGATGCTCGCGCCGGTGATGAACGACGATTCGTCAGACGCGAGGAACGTCACCGTCGCCGCGATTTCCTCCGGTTCGCCCATCCTGCCGATCGGATGCGCCGCACCCATCGTGCGCCGGAATTCGTCCGCGCGATCTTTCCCCAGCACCTGCGCGACGCGCGTGTTGATGCCGCCGGGGCATACGCAGTTCACGCGAATTCCGAAACGCGCGTTCTCGAGCGCCGCCGTTCGGGTCAGGTTGATTACGCCGGCCTTCGCCGCGTTGTACGAACCCATTCCGTAATCGCCGCGCGTGCCGGAGATCGACGCCGTATTGATCACGACGCCCGATTTCTGCGCGCGCATGATCGGAATCGCGTATTTCAATCCAAGGAAGGTGCTGGTCAGCGTGACCGCGATCACCCGGCTCCAGCTTTCGAGCGAGGTTTCGTGAATCAGCGACACTTCGGCCATCCCGGCATTGTTGAACATCACGTCGAGCCGGCCGAAGCTGTCGATCGCCATCCGCACCGTCGCCTCGATGGCCGCCGGGTCCGACGCGTCTATCTTGATCGCCGCGGCGCGTCCGCCGGCCGCGGCGATTTCGCCGCGCACCTGTTCGGCGCGCGTGCCGCTCAGATCGGCGACCACCACCGCCGCGCCTTCGGCGGCGAATCGCCGCGCGGTCGCGGCCCCGATTCCCGCGCCTCCCGCGGTCACGATCGCGACTTTTCCGTCAAGTTTTCCCGCCATGATTGTCGACACGTCCGCGCTTCAGCCTTTCGGCAGGCCAAGCACACGCTCCCCGATAATGTTGTGCTGAATTTCGTTAGTTCCGGCCGCGATCGTCCCGCGCCGCGCCGCCAGCATCCGATGCGACCATTTGCCGTGATCGATCGCGCCTGCCGCGCGATACTCGAACTGCGCGTATGGCCCCAGCAACTCCATCGCGAACTTCTGGATGCGCAGGTTGAGGTCGCTCGTGCACAGCTTCATCATCGAGCCTTCCGGCCCGGGCGGCAGTCCGCGCAATTGCCGGGTGAGCTGCCGCAGGCTGGTATATTTGAGCGCCTCCGCCTCGCACGCGAACGCCGCGATCGCGTCGCGCACGTAGTCGTCCTCGATCGCCGGCCGGCCGCCGCGCGTCACCTGCCGCGCCGTGTCCGCGAGCTGCCGCACCTCGACCATCATGTCGGTGCGCCCGCCGTGGATCGTCCGCTCGAACATCATGTTCGTAATCGCGACCATCCAGCCCTCGTTCACCTTGCCGACCAGATTTTCCTTCGGCACCACGACGTCCTCGAAGAACACCTGGTTGAAGCCGTGCTCGCCCGTGATCTGGATCAACGGCCGGATCGTCACGCCCGGACTTTTCAAATCGACCAGCAAATAGCTGAGCCCGCGATGCTTCGGCGCCGACGGATCGGTGCGGCACAGCAGCGTCGAAAAGTCCGCGTGATGCGCGTTCGAGGTCCACACTTTCGATCCGTTGACGACGAAATGATCGCCATGATCGACCGCCCGCGTCTGCACCGCCGCCAAATCCGATCCGTGGTTCGGCTCCGACAATCCCTGGCACCAGATTTCCTCGGCCGGCGGAATCCGCGGAATATACCGGCGCTTCTGCTCCGGCGTGCCCCACTGCATCAGCGTGGGCCCCACGCGCGCGATGCCCTGGAAATTCACCGTCGGCGGAGCCTTAATCCGGTCCAGCTCCTGATTGTAGATGAACTGCTGCATCAGCGTCGCGCCGCGCCCGCCGTACTCCTTCGGCCAGTGGATACACATCCAGCCGGCGTCGTAGAGCTTGCGATGCCACGCGCGGCGGCGCTCGAACTCTTCCTTCGTATCCGGATCGGAAAGCTCGCCGTCCTCACGCCAGTCGCGCGGCACGTTCGCTTCCAGCCACGCGCGAAATTCGCGGCGGAAGGCTTCGTCCTCTTCGCTGTATCGGAAATCCATCTGCGCGACCTCCCGCCCGCGACGCTCAGCGCAATCCGAGTTCCGCCAGCGGCGCGCGATCCGCGACCGCGATCCGCGACGTTCCCGCGGCCAGCTTCACCGATCCCGGCGTGCGCTGGAACGGATCCGGCAAATCGATCTCTTTCGCATACTCCTTCAGCGCCGGCATCACTTCCTGCGCGAACAGCCGCATGCTCGTCCGCCGATCTTCGTTAGGCACCGGCCCCTGGACGCTGAACATGATGAAAATTCCCGGACGCAGCACCCGCAGGATCGTCTTGACCTTGTCCGCCACCGATTTCGGCGTGCCCGCGATCACCTGGTAGTTGCGTTTGACCTTGTCCAGGCCGGCGCGCAGCTTGCGCCGCACCTCGTCGTAATCGACCGACTCCTCTTCGCCGTCCTGCATATGCCGCATCAGCTTTTCGCCGCTCACGCCGAGCCACGCGCTGGTGCTCTGCTTCGCCAGCATCCGGATCGCCGCCTTCGAGTTGTAGCCTGGCGGCACCGTGAATTGCGGCGCCGAAAACGCGTTCTGCCCGCCGCCGAACACGAAATTGTCCGCGATCGCCGACGCCTTCTCCTCCGTCTCCGCCACCACCGTCGGAATCAGATAGCCGAAATTCTCCGGCCCGGCCTGATAGCCGTGCTTCGCCGCTTCGTCCGCGTAGTAGTCCCAAAGATCGCAGGTCGGCCCCAGCAGCGTGCCCAGCCCGATATAGGGGTAGCGATGCCGCGCGCACCATCGCACCGTCTCCGGACTCAGCACCCCCGGAATCCACATCGGCGGATATGGTTTCTGATACGGCAGCGCCCACGGATTCACGTGCCGGTAATGGAAATGCTTGCCCTCGTAGCGCCACGGCCCCGGCCGCGTCCACGCCTCCACGATAAAGTCGTGCGCCTCCTCGAACATCTCGCGGTTGTAAGCCGGATTCGCATTGTTGAAGAACTGCTCGCTGCCCGCTCCGCGCACCCATCCCGTCACCAGCCGCCCGCGCGAGATCAGGTCGATTTCCGCCAGTTCCTCGGCCATCCGCAGCGGATGCTTGATCACTGGAAGTGGATTTCCGATCAGCACGAGACGTGCGCGCTTGGTTCGATAGGCGAGTATCGCGGCCTCGACGTTCATGACCGATCCCATGCAGATCGGATTGCCGTGATGCTCGTTAAGGGCGAGCACGTCAAAGCCCAGATCCTCGGCGTAGCAGTACTCGTCGAGATAATAGTTGTAGTCTTCGGAAGCTTTTTCGCGGTCGTAGTATTTGTTTGAGACGGCGAAAAACGCCTGGTTCCGGAGCAACTCTTCTTCGGGCAGCCAGCGGTACGGGCGCTCGGTGAAATATCCGATTTGCATGCGAAAAATTTAACGGTTTCAGCGCCGCTTTCGCAAACGAATCGTCGCGAACTCGCGGTGTCGGTTCCCTCGCCGCATACCTCTTGAAATCGTGCCGCGCGCGAGCGCTCGCTCGAACGGCTTTGCCGGCGCGCTTGCGGTGACGATTGCATCCGCTCTACGGTTCGGCTGATTGTAATTCCGCGAGTTGGAAGGGCCATGAAGAACACGATCGCTCCGGCTTTGGTCGATAAAATCGAAATTCAAGTTCTCGTCGACAATGCGACCGACAGCCTGTCGAGCATCCCGGCGCACGCGGAATCAGAATTCGCCTACCTCGATCGGCACGGGATGGGCGAGCTGTCGGGCGACGCCCTGTGCTGCGCCTGCCATGGCCTTTCGCTGCTGATTACGGCCACGCGCGGCGACCGGAAACATACCGTGCTTTTCGATAGCGGACCGGAAGAATACGCCTTCGAGCGCAACGCAAACCGGTTGAGTTTACACCTCGGAATTGTCGAAAGCATCGTTCTGTCGCACGGGCACTGGGACCATGCGGGCGGGATGCTCAAGGCGGTCGAGATGGTCCGCGCGGGCAACGGTCTGCGTCCAGTACCCTACTATGCCCATCCGGGAATGTTTCGCTCGCGCGCTCGCCGGCTTCCCGGCGGCGAGCTCAGGCCGATGAAGGACGTTCCGTCGGTCGATGCGTTAACTGCACGCGGCGCGCAGACGATCGTGACGCGGGAGCCACAGATGCTCTGCGACGGCATGTTCGCTCTCAGCGGCGAGATCCCGCGGGTTACCCCTTTCGAGCGCGGACTGCCCGGCCATTTTCAAAAAGCCTGCGATGGAAGCTGGGCGCCTGACCCGTTGCTTATCGACGAGCGCTTTCTGATGGCCCATGTCGAAGGCAAGGGGCTGGTCGTCTTCACGGCATGTTCGCACGCCGGGGTGGTCAACGTTCTCAAGCATGCGCGCGAGATCGCGGGCGGCGCGCCGATCCATGCCGTTGTCGGAGGGTTCCATCTCGCAGGCGCCAACGAGAAGATTATTCCTGAAACAATCGCGGCCTTGCTGGAGCTGAATCCCCATACTATCGCCGCCGGACACTGTACCGGATGGCGCGCGATCGTCGCTTTGGCGAACGCCTGCGGCGACGGCGTGCTCGATCCGTCCGTGGTCGGCAAGCGCTACGTTTTCTGACGGTCATTGGATGGGACGCGGCTGCTTGAATGCGATCGTATTCGTCAGTGGTGAGCTAAAAACGCATAATTTGCAGGAGAGATAAGATGGCGCAGACAACCTTTAACGACCCCCATTCGCTGGTCACAACCGAATGGCTTGCGGAGCATTTGGATGATCCCAACCTTCGCATCTTCGATTGCACGACTTATCTGCGTCAGGCCGAAGCAGGCTCCGGCGCGCCGTACCAGATCGTCAGCGGACGGGCGGATTATGACGTCGCGCATATCCCCGGCGCCGGATTTCTCGACCTGCAGGGCGAACTGTCCGATAACGCCGTGAAACTGCGCTTCATGCTGCCGCGCGCCGAGGATTTCGCCGCGGCGATGTCGCGCCATGGCGTCAGCGGCGACGTTCGCGTGGTTTTGTACAGCGCGGGCGGAATGATGTGGTCAACGCGGGTCTGGTGGATGCTGCGCGAGTTCGGTTTCGTGAACGCCGCGATTCTGGATGGCGGATGGGAAAAATGGAAAGCCGAGGGTCGCCCGGTGTCATCCGAGCCATGCCGCTACGCACCGGCGGTTTTTCAACCGCGTTCGCCGCAGGGAATTTTCGTCGGCAAGGAACGGGTGCGCGCGGCGATCGACGATCCTGACACGATCGTCGTCAACGCGCTCTCGCCGGACCTGCACAGCGGCAAAGGCCCAAGCCGCTACGGCCGACCCGGACGCATCCCGGGCAGCGTCAATGTGCCGGCGGCCACACTCGTCGATCGCAACACGAAAGGTTTGGCGTCGCTGGAGGAAGCCGCCGCCAGGTTCCGGGCGGCCGGCGTCGAGCCTGCAAAGAACGTCATCTGCTATTGCGGCGGTGGAATCGCGGCCAGTCTGGACCTTTTTGTGCTGCATCAATTGGGTTACCAGAATCTCAGCCTTTATGACGCATCAATGAGCGAATGGGCGCGAGATGAATCGCTGCCGATCGAAACCGACTGAGACCGGCTCGCTTCGGAGCGCATCGAAAGAATCAACCGCGGCCGAATCGCGAGAGTCATCCGCCGCGGCGATCGACAGCACAATCGCGGCGCGTACAGTCGCGCGCCGCGATCATCGCTGCGGCCAGCCAAGGAGTTCAAACGGATATGAAAGACCGGCGTGACGCAGACCGGAAACTTGTTGAAGAAGTGGCTCAATTCCCACTGCTGGAAGCGCTGTTCGGCCGGCGTGCGCGGCGTTTTGGCATGGGCATGACGATCCCGGACGGACCGCTCGCCTACGAATCGAAACTCGCGCCGGTTCCGCTCAACGATCTCGAGCGGGCGCTGCTGGTGCTGTGCGGCGCCGGAATCAACGGATGGAACACCGGGATGGAGCATACGGCGGCCGGTCTTCCTGATACCGGATGTAACTATCCTGTGCGTTTATTGGGCCGCACTTATCCAAGCGGCGCGGGAATTTACGCGACGGAGCTGATTTTTACCGACGACAGCGGAACCTTCCTCACCCGATTGCGCAATCTCGATCCGGCTGAGTTCGATCGTTTGGGCGACGGCGAGCCGGCGCAGCTTATCGATTTCGTCAGGCGGAATTGCGTCAAGCTTGCCGATGGCCGGACCGAGGTGCCGGTACGGATTCCCCATATCAGCGCCCACAATCTGTGGAACGCGAATAAACCCGGAACCACGGTCTTTGCGCCGGTAATCGATTTGTCCGAGCAAATGTTCGACCTTCTAGCCGTCTACATGGGGATGGGATTCACGCCCTACGATCCCAAATTCGACAGGATTTGCGGGGACCTCCGCCCCTGGATCGAACGCGGGCTCATCGATCCGGCAAAACGGTTTTCGATGGTCGATTTTGATCAGTACTGTCTCGCGACCGGAGCGATGGAACTGTCGCTGATTTGCCACAATATGACGTTGATGTTGCAGGCCATGGGACTTGGCGGATGGCTCTTTACGGGAATCAATCCGCCCAGCCTGATGGGCGCGTTCGCGTCTGACGGCGTAAAAGGCCTTGGATTCCGCTTTGCGCGCGGTGGGTCGCTGCCAGCGCCGAATCCGATTGGAATCGACGGACAGTTCGAGGGTCTCTGTCCGCCCTATTGCGCCGACATGAGGGAAGCGGCCGTCAAGTTCAGCGAACGAAAATTCGGCCCCGGCGGCGCTTTCGACCCCGCTCGCCCCGGACCGTTCCGGGAGAATGCCGCGGTCAAGGCGAGAATCGAGCGCTATACGCCTGATTTTGTCGCGATGTTGGGCGAAACCGCGCAATATCTATACGACACCTATGGACGGTTTCCCGCGACAGTTCCGACTTTTTACATGCGCGTCTATACGCAGGCGCATCATCTTGACCCCGGCTTCTATGACCAGCACTTCGGCCCGAACTTTTACCTGGACACGCATCGCAACCACATGCAGAAGTGGCACGCCGGGGAGCGTTGAGCGCCGCTTCTCCGCCGGCGCCGAGCGGTTGATTGCGCTCGACGCGTTTTCTTTGCGCGAAGCGCGCGGCCGGTCGAGCTTTTCACGCTTTCGGAGCTGGCGCCAAATCGCGGCTGCTGACCCCTGGCCGATAGACTAGGCGTCCATCCGCTCGCCGCCGCACGCTGGGTAGGGCGTGGCTATTTCGCATGGATTTATAGACGAGTATCGGTTAACTTTAAGCCGTTTTGAATATCAACATGGCGCGATCGACGTTATCGGAACTCTTTGAGGATTCGAGGTCGCCCGACCCGGCGATTATTTCGCTCAGTCCTGCGGCCACCGTTTCGTATCGCGAGCTGGCGGAACGGATCGAGCAAATCGCGCGGCAGATCTCCGGCTGTGGAGTCGCGCCGGGTGATTGCGTCGCGATGTTTCTGCCGAACGGGATCGAATTTATCGAATTGTTTCTTGCAGTGACGCACGCACGGGCGATTGCCGCGCCGCTGAATCCCGCCCTTAAAGAAAACGAGTTGCGCGCTGCTCTGGAACAAAACGGAGCGCGAGCGATCATCGCACAGGCCGGCGATGCAGTGGTCAGGCAAGTCGCGGCCACGGTCGGAATACCCGTTTGGCCAGTCACGGTTGACGCTTCAGGCGTCGTTGCGCTGTCCGGAACGTCGCCCGTGGCGCATCGCGACCACGCGCCTGCCGAACCGGACGACATCGCCTTGTTTTCCAATACCAGCGGCAGTACCGGGCGGCCGAAATTAGTTCCGCTGACGCATGCGAATCTGGCTTCGTCCGCGCGCATCATCGCGGCTCATTATGGCCTGACGCCGAACGACCGGTGCTTGCTGGTGATGCCGCTGTTTCATGGCCACGGTTTGATCGGCGCGGCCCTGTCAACGCTCTCGTCAGGAGGAACGCTGATCGTACCGCCGCGCTTCTCGGCTTCGACCTTCTGGGGCGCGTTCGTGGACTATCGCGCGACCTGGTACACGGCGGTGCCGACGATCCATAGCGTGCTGCTGGCGCGGGCGGATGCCGACGGAGCGCCGAAAAGCGGCCCACGATTCATCCGCTCCTGTTCCGCACCGCTCGCTCCCGCGGTTCTAAAGAACATCGAGAACCGATTCGGCGCTCCGGTAATCGAAGCCTACGGCATGACCGAGACCGCTCATCAGGCGGCGTCAAATCCTCTGCCGCCGCGGCCGCACAAGGCGGGGTCGGTTGGAATCGGCACCGGGGTCGAACTGGCGATTATCGACGCCGCGGGGAAACGCTTGCCGGCGAATCAATCCGGCGAAGTAATCGTGCGCGGCGCCAAGGTGATGAAGGGGTACTGGAACAACCCTCAAGCGAACGCGGAGGCGTTTCTCGACGGATGGTTCCGCACCGGCGACGTCGGAGTTGTCGATAACGACGGATATCTCTCGCTGACCGGCCGTATCAAGGAACTTATCAATCGCGGCGGCGAGAAAATCTCGCCCACCGAGGTCGAAGCCGCGCTGCTGGAAAATTCCGCGGTGGCCGAAGCGGCGGCGTTTGCTGTGCCGGACGCCAAATACGGAGAGGAAGTGTGGGCGGCGGTCGTGCTGAAGGGCGCGGCCGAACCCGATCGCCTGCGCGATTTTTGTCGCGAACGAATCGCGGATTTCAAAACGCCGAAAGTAATCAAGATCGTCTCTGAACTGCCGCGCAATGCGACCGGCAAAATCGATCGAAGGCAGGTTGCCGCGCTCTTCACGCCGAAAAACTAGGGAGAGAGGGCCGCATGGCCGGGTCAAGCGTCACCGACGGATTCCATCTGGTGATCGACGCGCTCAAGCTCAACGGGCTTGAAACCATTTATGGCGTCGCCGGTATCCCGATAACGGATTTGGCGCGCCTCGCGCAGGCCGAAGGTCTGCGCTACGTGGGCTTTCGCCACGAGCAATCGGCGGGATACGCCGCCGCGATCGCCGGTTTTTTGACCAGGAAACCGGGAATCTGCCTGACCGTCTCCGCGCCCGGCTTCCTGAACGGGATGGTCGCGCTCGCCAACGCGACGGTCAACGGCTTCCCGATGATTCAGATCAGCGGCTCCAGCGACCGTGCGATCGTCGATCTTCAGCAAGGTGATTACGAGGAGCTCGATCAGATGAACGCCGCCAAGCCGTATGCGAAAGCGGCGTATCGTGTAAATCGCCCTCAAGATATCGGCGTCGGAGTCGTTCGCGCGATCCACGCGGCGCTCTCGGGCCGGCCGGGCGGAGTATATCTCGACCTGCCCGCCGACGTCCTAAGCGCCACGCTCGATACCGCGGCCGCGGAGCAGTCGCTGATGAAGGCGATCGATCCGGCGCCGCGCCATATTCCTTCGCCCGAATCGATCCAGCGCGCGATCGACGCGCTGGCCGGAGCCGAACGTCCGCTCATTATTCTGGGCAAGGGCGCGGCCTACGCTCAGGCCGACGAATCCGTGCGTGCGTGGATCGAAACCACGCGGATTCCATACCTGCCGATGTCGATGGCGAAGGGCTTGCTGCCGGACAACCATCCCCAATCGGCGTCGGCCGCGCGCTCATTCGTTCTCGGCCAGGCTGATGTGGTGATGCTAATCGGCGCGCGCCTGAACTGGCTGCTCGCGCACGGCAAAGGATCGCAGTGGTCGCCGGCGGCCAAATTTGTCCAGATCGATATCGCGCCGACGGAAATCGATAGCAATCGGCCGATCGCCGCGCCGATCGTCGGCGATATCGGCTCAGCGCTGTCCTGCCTGCTCGAGGCCAACCGATCTGGGCGCATCCAGCCGCGCGCCGCATGGCTGGATGCGGTCGCGGCGCGCAAACGTCAGAATCTCGAACGGATGCGGGCGAATCTCGAGGCCAGCGCGAGCACGATGAATTTCTACGGCGCGTTGCGTGTGGTTCGCGACGTCATCGCCCAGCGGCCCGATGTTTACGTGGTGAACGAAGGCGCCAACACTCTCGATTTTGGCCGCAACATCGTCGATATGTATGCGCCGCGCAAACGGCTCGACAGCGGCACGTGGGGCGTGATGGGCATCGGCATGGGATACGCCATCGGCGCCGCCACAGTCAGCGGCAAACCGGTGCTCGCGATCGAAGGCGACAGCGCGTTCGGTTTCAGCGGCATGGAAATCGAGACCATCTGCCGCTACCGGCTTCCGATAGTCATCGCCGTCTTCAACAACGGCGGTATCTATCGCGGCGACGACGTCAACCGCGGCGGCGGATCGGACCCCGCGCCGACCGTGCTGATGAGAAATGCGCGCTACGACAAACTGATCGAAGCTTTCGGCGGCGCCGGCTATCACGCCGCCCATCCGGCGGATTTCCAGACGGCGCTCACGGAGGCGCTGGAGTCGGGCAAGCCCGCGCTAATCAATTGCGCGATCGATCCGGCGGCGGGAACCGAGAGCGGCCATATCCAAAACCTCAATCCGAAAAGTTCGCTGTCTCAACAAAAGTAATTTCGGAAAGTATCCTTGAATGATAACGCCGCCGCTCGCGGGAATTAAAATCATCGACTTCACTCGTGCGCCGACGCCATCGTCGAGCTGGCCCGCGAGTTGGCGGCCTCGGCCAACTCGATCCGCAAGTGGGTCAAGCGGGCCGGACTCGATGGAGGTCTGCGCAGCGACGACCTGACCAGCACCGAGTGCGAGGAATCAGCCGGGTGCGCTCGCGGTTCGTATTCGCCAACCGAAAAGCTAAGCCCCCAAACGAATGGGCTCAAGGTGACGACCCTTGGCGCCGAGCGGTTGAACATGCCGGCCTCGAATACCGACCGTTTTACACCATGAGGTACACGTACGCGTTCCTGATGCTCTCCGCAGGCAAGCCGCTTCAGTGGGTTGCCGATCAGCTCGGCCACGTTGGCGTTATGAAGATCGACGAGGTCTATGGCCGCTGGAAGAAGCGCCACAACTTGCCGGACAAGCACCTGGATCTCGATGCACTTTTCCGATGCGCCAGAAGCATACCGCCCATGATAACCGCCAGCGCGCAGACCGCCCAGCAGCGAATCGATTCGATCTCCGGATAGCTACCATAGGTTTTTCCCAATTTGTGTCGTTAAGCTCGCGACGCTATGGTTGGCCTCGTGCGACGCCCGGAAAAGGAATACGGCAGCGAGTACAGGCTGTGGAAATACTTTTATGGTAAAAGACGCCGCGAGCTTGACGCAGCGATCTTGAAAGCAATAGGGTCCCCCGATTGCGCCCTGTCGTGGGTTTATCCTGACGAAACCAACGAACCGAACCAGCACGAGTTCGAGAATCTTACCTTTCTCTCGACGAGCGAATTTGCCGAAACGGTGGCAGAGTTTAAGACCGTTTGGCCGGTGACAGGTACTGGAATCAGTTGGGACGGAATCGCATGGGCTGAACGCGATCCGAGGCAGTTGATCCTCATCGAAGCTAAGGCGAACCAGCCGGAATTGTGCTCCGCGCCATCGGAGGCCGGAGAACGTAGCCTGAAGAAGATCTTTTCAGCCCTCCAGCGCACGAAGTCCGTTCTTAAAGTTCATCACCGGTTCGCATGGACGAACAGCTACTATCAATACGCGAACCGCTTGTTCGTTCTAAGTTTCCTTCAGAATAGATTGAGCTGTCATCTCGTCTTTCTGTATTTCACCGGTGAAAAATTCCCCGACGGCACACCTTGTCCGCGTGACTCGGTTGAATGGCGGGAATTGATCGACGCATGTCATTTGAGCCTCGGCCTTGCTTCACCAGGTGAACCCGACAAACTGTGGACGCACGAGCTCGGGAAGCGGGTTCACGAGATTTTCCTGCCCGCCCTGCCAGTCGGTGATTAAGGACCTGGAGGGTCTTCGATCGCGATGCTGGGCCCGCCAACGCAATGAATAGGCCAAATCGGAGCGTGGCAATGGCGGAAAGTAAGACGGCCAAAGAAGTTCGTAATGAACATCTGCGGACACTGGGTCCAACACTCGGCCCGCTGTATGACGCCCTCTACAACGAGGTGGTGTGGCTACACGCGAAGTGGAACCAATACAGGATTCTTTACGCGGAATCACCGGAACGGGTTGAATTGCTGAACCGCACTGCGGGGTTCTTATTTCGTATGATTCAGAATGTCCTATGGGAAGATGTTTTGATGCACATCGCCCGTCTGACGGATCCTCCCAAGTCGGCGGGAAAAGACAATCTTTCCCTTCGGCGACTTCCCAAGGCCCTCGACGAACTAGCGCTGTCGGCGGAGGTTGCGACGTTAGTGGAAGAGGCAGAGAAGGCGGCGCTGTTCGCTAGGGGCTGGCGGAATCGCCGCCTCGCGCACATGGACCTCAAGCTCGCGCTGGAGGATCGAGCCGAACCGCTACCCCGCGTGAGCCGTCATAACGTCGAACAAACGCTTGGGGCGATGGCTGCGATTCTGAACAGAATATGGGTTCACTTCACGCACGGAGAGATTGCCTTCGGGCTTTTCATCGCGCACGACGACGGGGAAAGTCTTGTATACTACTTAGAGTCTGCGATTGACGCCGAAGATCGTGAGAGAGAAAAGTTTTTAGGTGCTGCTGGCAATCCGAAAAGCCAAAAATGACATCGAATCGCCGCGCGATTTGCCACAAATCTGCCACAAATTTTCTAGCGCGATCATGCTGGTCAAATAAAACGTCGCGATTTCAGTTACTTGTCGCGAGCGTGGTGCCCCGGCCGGGAGTCGAACCCGGACTTGAGGTTCCGGAGACCAACTCCATTCGCCACTATCTGCGAAATTTTTGCGCAATTCGCCACTATTCAAGGGTTTTTCGGCTGATCGGAAATAGTCAGTGGCCTTTGCGGGAGCTTCGCGGCGAATAGTCCGGGCAAAGTCAGAGGCAAAGTCAAAGCGTTTACGCTGAGGATTCTCAATCCTCTGCGCATCGAAAAAGCCGTGAAATCATTAGTAAATTTTGGCGACTTTGCCCAGACTTTGCACGAACGACGGGGTAGCATGGAGCTGTGAGTCGAAAAGCCGAACACGGGCTCTATGTTCGCGCGCCGTCCGCTCTACAGCGCCGTAACTGGCGCGTCCGGCGCACAATCGCGCGGATGAAACTGGCAATGCCGTGGTTGACGCCGGCGGATTTGCCCGCCATGCGCCAATGGGCGGAATTCGAGATCGTCGGGGCGGCGCTGTTCAATGCGCTGGTCGATCAAGGCCCGGTCGATGAAAACGGGAAACCTCGCGATCACCTGTTGAACCACTTGCGGCTGTATCGACAAGCGCAGCTCGGGCACGAAGCTGCGCTCGGCATGACGCCGGCGGCGCGCATGATGATCAAGGCGACCGGTCGCCGATCGGATTTCGACCTCGCCGCGGCTTTTGCGGTTGGCGAAAGCTCCGAAACCGCATAGCGCCGCGACGGATTCCGGGCGTGCGCGCGGTTTTGACGGCCGCGCCAGCTTGCCCAGGCGGCTGGCGCCAATCGAGGCTCAGAATGGCTCTAAATCGAAAATTCCACGTCGCTCGTTGGCGGAGCGACCCGGTCGCATTCATCCGCGACGTGCTTCGCGATCCCGAAACCGGCAAGCCGTTCGAGCTCTATCCGGCGCAAGAGCGGTTTATCCGCGAAGCGCTGACGCCGACGCCTGACGGCCGATTGCCGTATCCCGAGCTGGTATTCAGCGCGCCGAAGAAAAGCGGCAAGACGGCGACCGCGGCGCTGATGATGCTGTACGTTGTCGTCGCGCTCGGCGGTCCGTACGCCGAAGGTTATTGCGCGGCGAACGACTTTGACCAGGCGCAAGGCCGCGTGTTCCAAGCCATTATGCGAATCATCGCGGCGTCGCCATTGTTGCGGAATTCGGCGCGCGTAACCGCGAATCGAATCGAGTTTACCTCGACTGGCGCGACGATAACCGCGATCGCGTCGGATTATGCGGGCGCGGCCGGCGCGAATCCGACCATCACGGTCTTCGATGAGCTGTGGGCGTATACGAGCGAGCGCGCCAATCGGCTGTTCGATGAATGCGTCCCCCCGCCGACGCGGAAAGTCGCGACGCGGCTGACCGTGACCTATGCGGGTTTTGAGGGGGAATCGAGGCTGCTGGAATCGCTGTACAAGCGGGCGATGACGGGCGAGGAAATCGCGCCGTCGCTCTATCGTTCGCCGGGATTGCTGGCCGCCTGGCATCACGAGCCGGTTGCGCCGTGGCAGACGCCCGAATGGATCGAGCAGATGCGCGGGCAGCTCCGGCCGAACGCTTTTCTCCGGCAAATCGAGAATCGGTTTGTATCCGCTGAATCGAGTTTTGTGGACATGGCGTGGTGGGACGCCTGCGTCGAAGAGGGCTTGCGGCCGGTCGTTGGCGATTCGCGCCTGGCGGTCTGGGTCGGCGTCGACGCGAGCGTGAAGCGGGATTCGACGGCGATCGCGGCGGCGACGTATGACCGCGAAGCGCGGGTGGTGCGGCTGGTCTGGCACAAGGTCTTTCAGCCGTCGGTCACGGACCCGCTCGACTTCGAGTCGACGATCGAAAAGAGCCTGCTCGAGCTGCGCGGGCGCTTCGACGTCCGCGAGGTGAGGTTCGATCCCTATCAGCTGGTCGCCGTGGCGCAGCGGCTCGCCGCGTCCGGTCTGCCGATGGTCGAATTTGCCCAGAGCGTGCCGAATCTGACCGAAGCGTCGAGCAATCTGTACGAGCTGATCAAGGGGCGCAACCTGGCGGTTTACGCTGACGCGGATTTGCGGCTGGCGGTGAGCCGGGCGGTGGCGCTCGAAACGTCGCGGGGATGGCGCATCGCCAAGGAAAAGGCGAGCCACAAGATCGACGTCGTCGTCGCGTTAGCTCAAGCGGCGCTCGGCGCGGTCCGTGGCGGCGCGGTCGATGCGCTCGAGCATCTCAAAGAGCTGGCCGCGGCGCGGCCGGCGGGGGCGCCGGAGAATCGGGAGAATGGCTATCAGCGTCAATTTTCGACGCTGTGGGGCGGCTCCCGGCCGGCGGCGCGGCGGATGGCGGAAAAGACGTGCGCGCATTGCCATCGGCCGATCGAAGACGGCCAGCCGTGGACAAGCGTGCAAGTCGGCCCGTTCGGGGGCTCGAACGTGATGCACGCCGCGTGCAACCAGCGCGCGATGTACGGCGCGTGAACCGGATTTGGGCCGTAGGCGGTCCCAGAACGCTCGGAATCAAAAAGGCGGTAGAAGATATGGACCTGGACGTTTCGGCCGCTCGTATAGAGCAAAGATCGGCCCAAAACGACGGGTTTTGGAACGGTCGCCATCGCGGAAAAGCGCCGCGCGGGATTCCGCGCGCGCTGATCGTGGGAAAACGACTGTATCGAGTCTCGATCCACTGCGTCGGCGACCGAAGAGGAAGGCATCGGCACGCGGCAATCACGCTGGCCGATGGTCGGCGCGTAGTCGCGGAAGCCGGCACGCAAGACCAGGCGATGGCCGCGCTGGTGAAGGCGCTCGATCCTGAAGTCGGAACCGTCAAGAGCGAAGCAGGGGAAATACTCGGATGAAACTCTCGGAACTCGAACACGCCCTGAACGTCGCCCAGAAAATTCTGGATCGCGGCGAACGGACGCACGCGAAAAATGCGTGGCTTGAAGAGTCGCCGGCGAACCACTGGCGGCACGCGGCGCGGCATCTAAGCCGCCTCGAGGCCCGCGACGGCTATGAAGACCATCTCGCGCACGCGGCGGTGAGGTTGCTGCTCGCGCTCGAAGTCCGCGAACGGCGGCTCGAACGGCGCAATCGCGCGGCCTAACCGCCGCCGACCGTCGGGATCTTCTCGACGATTCCCGCCAGCTTCCGTTTCGCGCGCCACAGGTCGTGAGCGTTCTGGAGCGCCAGCCAGAGATTCGGCCCGTTGCCGCAGAATTTGCCAATGCGGACGGCCATTTCGGGCGTGACCGCGGCCTCGCAATTCAAGATGCGGTAGAGCGTCTGGCGCGAAACGCCAAGCGCGGCGGCGGCGGCGGAAACGCTCATGCGCAGGCCCGGCAGGACGTCTTCGCGCAGGATTTCGCCCGGATGCGTCGGCTCGCGCTGCATGTCGTCTTCGCGGGCGGGGTATTCCAGCCGATCGGCGGTCATCGAGCGCCCTCATAGCTGCAACGGGTCGTCATCCCGACCCGCAAGCGCCGCGCGGCGGTCGCGCGAAAGGCGCGAATCCGATCGCGAAGCTCGATCGCCTGGCTGGCGAGCGAGCCCAGGCCGCAATCCAGGAGCTCATGCTCCATCCCGCCGACCTGTTCCGCCGCGTCGTCGATCAACTCCAACAAAAGCCGTCGATAGCCCGCGTCCAACCGTTCCGAATTAACCTTGGCCTGCCCTGACATCGCGAATCCTCCCGAACAGTGATGCGACACATATAGAACTATGTCGAGTCAATGACAAGATTAGTTATCGCTTGACCGGCCGCGCGAATAGTCATACGCTAATCGGCTCCGCGATATGTCAATTCTCTGTAAGTATCTATAATTACCTGGAAGTGCGCTAGTCAGTGGGGCGGTACTTGCTACCGCACGCGCCGCCGTGTATATTGGGAAGTAGGCGATAGCGCCGCCAGCGGAGACCGTGAAAACGAGCCCGCCGACCCGTAAGGGGTTGGGCGGGCTTTCGCGTTTTTGGAGGCATCCGATGGAATCGCTGTTGACCCTCAACGAAGTGGCGGCGCTGATGCGCTGCCATCGGATCACCATCCGCCGCTGGATCAAGGCGGCTAAGTTCCCTCCGCCGGCGGTCAAGGTGGATCGACATCCCTTATGGCGGGCGTCCACGATCGAGGCGTTCATCGCCCGCGGCGCGTTCGGGTCAGAAAATGAACGCTGATTTCCGCCTCGCGGTCAATTTTGCCGCCCATCCAAAAATCCAAAAGCTCCGTCGGCGCCTGGGCGCGGAGGGCGTCCTTGGGTGGATTTGCCTACTCGCGCATGTCGCATCGGACAAGCCGCATGGCCACCTGACCGGGATGGACGCGGAAGATATAGCGCTCGCGGCGCAATACCCGGGCGATCCCGGCCAATTTGTCGCGGCGCTCGTCGAGCTCCGGCTGATCGACCGCGACGGCGACTGTCTGGCCGTCCATGATTGGCGCGAGCACAACGGCTACGCGGCGACACATCCCGAGCGAAGCGAACACGCGCGAAGAGCCGTGACCGCTCGCTGGGCGAGGTATCGGTCCATACAATCCGGCGTAACGGGTAATACTCCGAGTATCGACGGGTATAACGCTGAGAATACGGGAGTAGTACACCCCGATACATCGGGTAATACCCCATCTCCAGATCCATCTCCATCTCCAGATCCATCTCCTGATCCTGATCCGGATCCTTCCGTTAGCGGTAATTCTGGATATGCGAGAGATCGTGAAGGGAACATACGTACCGGCGCTGACGCGCCGCGCTCTAAGCGAAAAAAGCCTCA
Source organism: bacterium (assembly GCA_014896235.1). GTDB lineage: Bacteria > Desulfobacterota > Binatia > Binatales > Binataceae > JADMIL01. The sequence goes on from JADBKU010000002.1 coordinate 28,290, forward strand.
AGTCGCGTTGCCCGAGAGCTTTTCCCTGACTCCCGAGCTTCGACAGTACGCGATTGAATTCGACCTCGATGCTGACGGCGAATTCCGAAAGTTCACGACATGGGCTCGGGAGACGGACGCGCGCAAAGCGGACTGGAATTACGCCTGGCGGAATTGGGTTCACCGGGCGGCGGAACGCTTGAACGGCCGCGCCGCCAATGCCGGTGCCAAGCGGTCCGAAGCCAATCTGCCGCCGACCTTCGAGGAATTGTTCGGGAGGCACGCATGAGCGACGAAATTTCTCGCCGCGAGCCGCCGCATGACGATTTCGCCGAGCAGGCGCTGATCGCCGGCCTGCTTGAGCGCCCGGCGCTCTTGCCCGAAGTGCTGGCGATTTGCGACGCGGCGGATTTTTATCGGGAGCGCCATCGAGCGATTTTCGCGGCGATTTGCCGCCTTGACGCGGCCGGCGAGCCGGTCGACGGCGTGACGCTGATCGATGCGCTGCGCCGCGCCGGGGAGCTGGAGATCGCGGGCGGCGAGAAATCGCTGGTGGAACTCCTAACCGCGACGTTCGACGTTCCGGCGCATTGCGCGGCGCACGCGCGGGTCGTGCGCGAGCTGGCGTTGCGCCGCGCGCTCGCGCTCGACGCGGCCAGGATCGCGGCCGCGGCGCTCGACGGCGAAGGCGATTCGGATGAGCTGGTCGCGCGCGCCGATGCGGCGCTGGCCGCGCTCCGCGAGCGGCAGATTCGTCCGCGGCCGACGACCGCGGACCTCGTGCATGCCGTGCTCGCGACTCTCGACGACCAGACGGCGGAGTCGGTCGCGACCGGGTTTCGCGATTTGGATCGCAGCTTGTCCGGCGGTTTTCGCCGTGGGGAGCTGGTCATCCTCGCGGCGCCGACCTCGCGCGGCAAATCAGCGCTCGCGCTCAACGTCGCCACGCGGATCGCGCGCGCGGGCGGCCGGGCGATGTTTTTTTCGCTCGAAATGCGCGAGGCGGAGCTGGCCAGGCGGCTTGTATTTTGCGAGGCGCAAATCGATTTCGGCGCCGCGGTGGAGGGTTTAACGCCCGCGCAACATGAGCGGTTGATGTTCGCGGCGAACGAACTGAGCCGGATTCGGCTGCGCATCGAATATCGGACGCCGCTGCGGCCGTCGCTGCTCCGCGCGATCGTGAAGCAGCAGGCGCGCGAGTGGGGCGGCTGCGATTTGGTCGTCTGCGACTACATCGGCCTGATGCAGGCGGACGGCCGGCATGAGCGTCGCGAGCGCGAGGTCGCGTCGATAACGCGCGACCTGAAGCTGCTCGCCGGCGAACTCGACTGCGCTGTGATCGCCTGCGCGCAGCTCAACCGCGAAATCGCGCGCCGCGACAATGGCGCTCCGCGGCTGAGCGATTTGCGCGATTCGGGCGCGATCGAGCAGGACGCCGACATCGTGTTGTTCATTCATCATCCGAGCGAGGCCGAACCCGAGGACGCGCTGCTCATAATCGCCAAGGCGCGGCGCGGGCCGCTAATGACGGTGCCGCTGCGCTGGCGCGGATCGATGACCCGGTTCGAGGACTACATTCGGTTGCACTAGGAGGATTTTCCCGCATGAAAACCGCACGTAAACGCATCCCCCTTCGTGAACAGCTCGAAACCGAGCGGCGCCGGGCGTTGCTGCTCAAACAGTGCGTCGAGATTCTGGACGCCGAGAACCGCGCGTTGCAGCGCGAGCGCGCCGGGAAGGAGGCCCGTTGATGGGCGTTCTGCCGCTACATCGCCGCGTGCGCGAAGCCGCGCACGTCGCGCAGGCCGTCGCCGGGCCGTGGCTTGCGGCCGACGGCGCGTCCGACCCGGCGGCGTGGGCGGTTCGCGCGAGCGATTGGCTCGCGGACTTCACGGAGAGCGGCGCGCTCGCGGATTTGCAGCGCGCGGCCGCCGCGACGCTTTGCGCGCTGGCGATCGAGCTCCATCGCGGCCGCGGCGTGCCGCCGAAAGAGCTGGCGCGCGTGGGGAGAATAATTGGCGAAGAAGTGGTTGAAGCCGTCGAGCGGGAGATCGCGCAGGTCGACGCAGCTATCGCCGCCGCGCCGCGCGGTTCGCGGCGGGCGCTCTATGGACGCCGCGCGATGTTGCAGCGCGAAAAAGCGCGCATTTGCGCGGCGCTGCGCGAGAAAACCGAACGCATCGAGGAGGCTAAAGCGTAATGGCTGACCAGCAATTCGCGTTGGAAGCGATCATCGGCGCGCAGACCGAGCAGATGGAATCCGCGCTCTCGCGCCTGGTCACGGCAATCAACGATACCTCGACGGCGCTCGAGAGCAAGCTCGGCGCGGCGGCGCAAAAGGCGGGCGCGTCGCTCGACAAGATTCAGGAAAACGCCGAGGCCGGCGGTCAGGGCGTTGCGGAAGCCTTCGACAAGATGCGCGAGGGCGCGATGCACTTCATCGAGGTGCTCGGCGTCATCGAGGGGCTGCGCTGGGCGAAAGAGACCATCGGCGAGGCGCTCGAGGCCGGCGAGGCGCTGCGGAATCTGTCGCTCGAAACCGGCATTTCGACGCAACACATCCAGGAGCTGCAATTCGCGGCGGCCGCGACGGGCGCGTCGACCGACCAGCTCGTCATGTTCACGCAGCGCCTGACGCGCGCCTATATCCAGCTTCAGACCTCTTCGTCGCAAACCGGACTCGCGGCCGTGCTGCAATCCGCGGGCCTGCGGCCGGCGGATCTTCAGGACAGCTACACCGCGCTGCTGAAAATCAGCGACGCGATCAACCGGATGGGCGAATCGTCCGCGCGCTCGCGCGAGCTGCTGACCGAGCTGGGCGGCCGGAGCGCGGCGCAACTGGCGCCGGCGATCGCGAAATTCGAAGAATTCTCCGCGCAGGCGCAGCAAATGGGGCTGATTCTCAACGATCAGACCATCGCCGCGCTCGAACACGCGCAAGAGCAATTTAACATCCTCGGCTTCGTCATTAATGTTGACAAGGAGCGGCTGGCGGCGGCGTTCGCGCCGGCGCTCCAGGTCGTGGCGCAGTTGCTGACCGACCTCGCGGAGCGGGTCAACGTGCTCGCGCAAGGCGACGGCATGAAGCGTTTTGCGGTCGCGGCGGCGAACGAGGTCATCAATCTCAGCGAATCGATACTGACGGCGACGCAAGACCTGGTTCAGTTCGGCGAGGAACTGGCGCGCATCGGATCGGAGCTGGAGAGCTTCAAGACCGAGGTTTCCGCCGCGATTCGTGGGGTGTTCGCGCCGATCGAGGCGCTGGAGGACGCGGGCGAGGCGGTCGGCGGCGTCATCGGAAAAAGCATCAACGCCGGCATTCACGGCCATTTGCCGTCCGGCGCGGACCTGGCGGCGACGATCAAGACGGCCTTCGGCGCGGGCGTGTCGGCGGCGGCGCCGTCCGATATGTTCGCGGCGGAGCGCAAGCAGCTCGAGGCGTTGCGGGCGGAGATCACTGAAACCGCTTCGTCGATGAAGGAAGTTTCGGGCGTCGATACCGGCGGAGGCGGAGGCGCGGCGGCGCCGCTCACGTCGTCGCACTTGCTTGAGCAGCAGGCGCGCAAGCACCAGCAGCTACTGCAACAGCAGTTGGAGGCTTTCACCGAGGAGCAGGCGGTCGAGGTCGCGGTCGCCGGCGACACGGCGGCGGCGAAGGTCGCGGCCGACCAGAAGGTTTACGAAAAGGCGGTCGAGCTGTTCGGCGCGCAATCGAAACAGGCCGAGCGCGCGGCGGTCGCCGAGCTGTCCGCGCGCCGGCAGGAGATGCAGCAGACCGAGCAGCTTTATGCGGCGCAGGTCTCGCAGCAGGAATCGATCCAGCAGGGGCAATTCGCGGTCGAAAAGGCGCAGGTCGCGCAGGCGGCGGCGCTGCACAAAATCTCGCGCGAGCAGGAGCTGCAAGACGATCTCGCGATCGCGGCGCAAGAGGAAGCGGCGCGGCAGTCGATGTACGACAAGCTCGCCGCGCTCTATCAGAACGACGCGAAGCAGCATCAGCAGGCGCTCGCGGAAAAGGCCAAGGCCGAGCTGCAATATGAGCAGCAGGTAATCCAGCTTCAGACCCAGCTCGCTGAGACCGAGCAAAAACAACAGACCGCGACGGCGAATAAACTTCAGTCGGCGTTTCAGACCGCGTTCGAATCGCTGAACAGCGCGGGCAAGGGATGGCTATCGGTCGGCGAAAGCATCTTCCAGAAAATGCTCAGTCAATTCGAGGGCATGCTGGCGAAGATGCTGGCCGACTGGATTGCGAATAGCGCCGCGATGCAAGCCGTCGAAACGGGATTTCATTCCGCGCTGAGTTGGGGCGAAGGATTGTTCGGCCTCGGATCGGTGTCGGCGCCGGGCTCGCCCGCTCCGGGCGGACAGGGCCCCGTTCCGGTCCCGGCCGCCGCAACCGCGCAAGGCGCGGCGAGCGCGCCGCTGAACGCCACCATGAATTCGATGCTCGCGCCGCTGACGCTGCTCGCCGGCGGCGTGCAGAAGCTTGAAGTGGTCATGGCGATGCTCAATGGCACGATGCTGCAACACGCCGCGACCATGCTCGAGCATATGGCGCAAGTAGTATTAAACACATTGACTACTGACTTGAATACTCTTGCGACCGACGCACTGACTATTGCTTCGTACGTCGAGGCGGGGGCGCACTTCCTGTTCGGCGCGGAGGGCGGGATTGTGCCGTCGGCCGCCGGCGGCATGGTCGCGCGCGGCTACGGCAAGGCCTTTCCGGCGGTCCTGCATGCGCGCGAGATGGTGCTGCCGGCGCATATCTCGGAGGGCATCCAGGAATCGTTGAATTGGGGCCGCGGGCTTGGCGGCGGCGCCGCTGCGGGCGCGAGCGTTCACATCTCGTTCGGCGACATCTCGGCGATGGACGCGGAGGGCATGGACCGGGTGTTGTCCGAACACGGTCCGCGCATCGCGCAAACGGTCGTCGACCATCTCGGCCGGATGGGCGGACGGTTCGGAAACTAAACAGTCAGTCAACTTCGCGATGAGGTAGAATTGAGATATGCAAACTTTACTCAAGCCGCCGGCCGGATTCGGCACGAAAGACCCTTCCGGCGCGTTTATGCTCGCGGACGGACATATCATGCGGCGCGACGCGCGCGGCTACTACGATTTCGCCGGCCATGAGCATTTGATTGCGCATTACAAGATTCAGGGCTGGACCGAGCCGCCGGCCGCGCCGAAGCAGTGGGCCGACGAATTCGAGCGCGAAGCCGCCGAACGGCCGATGGATGTCGCCGCGCTCATCGCGCTCGCGGAACGGGAGCAGGTCGCATTGCGCGTCGATCGCGGCAAACTCTACTTCCGTCCGGCCGCCTTCGCGTCGCGCCGCCTGGTCGCGCATCTGAAGGCGCAGCGCGACAAGGTAATCGCGGAATTGGAGCGGCGCGCGAATGTCAAGTGGGAGGAAGTATAATGCGCGGATTCTCAGTCGGCGACAGCGCCGGAGAAATACTATTTTCGAGGGAGCCCAAAATGCAATTCAACTTGCGCAAAACCGATCCGGCGCTCGGCGCGAAGCCGGGTAAAACGCCGAAGCCAATTGACCAAATGAGCGCGGCCGACATCGCCGCGGAGCTGGCCGAAGAGCTGCTTACGGCGATTACGAGCCTGATCACGACGCAGAACGACGGCGCGCTCGACGCCGATGCGGTCATCGAGGCCGCGTCGAAAACCGCGCTCCAGGCGATGCGGCGGCGGCATGGCGCGACGACGGACCGCTCCAACGATCCGGCCGGCGACCCTTCTTTGAATCCGACCGCCGCGCAACGCGGGCCGGAACAAGCCCAGAGCGGTTCCGTTCAGCAAGCCGCGCTGCCGGCGGACGTCCGCAAAGCGATCGCCGACACGCTGGCGCGCGCGGAAATCATCCGTCGCGGCGGCGTCGATTCGAAGCTCGTTTTCGACCTCGGCAAAGGCCGCGCAAGCGCGCCGGGCGCGTCGTCTGCGTTGCTGACCGGCGATTCCATCACGTTCGCGACGCCGCTCGCGAAGCGCGACACGTCGAGCGACCGGATTACGGAGCTTGCCGATTTGGTCGCTCGTATCAGCAAGCGCGATCGCCAGCCGCTCGAGTTTTCGGCGGTTTTCGGCGGCGGTTCGGCCGCTCCGCTCAGCGCGTACACGCCGCTCGAATCGCCGAGCTTTACGGACGCTGTGGCGAAGCGGCTTCGGGAGCGCGACCGCGCCGGCGCGCCGTTGGAAAAGCTGCTGCGATGATTTTTGAAACGGGCATTGGGGGCCGCTCGTGGTTGGGGCGTTGGATAGGCCAACGTGCCGCGCGTTGAATTCTCCGCGGCGCGCGGCCGGCTCCCGTTCGGTATCGCGGGCCGCGTGGTCCAGTTACTGCCGCGGCGTCGGAATCGGCCGACGTGAAGGGCGAGAGAAGACAGCCTCGAACCCTCCGGCCCGCATCCTAAGAGGGTAGTTATGGCCTATTTTTCCAAGCGAATCCGCGAGGTTCTCGGCGCAGAGCGCGCGAACGAACTCGAAGAAATCTTTCGGCGCATCGATTCGGTCAACAAAATGCTGGAAGACGCCGAAGAGCGCACCAAGCGCGAAATGGAAGCCGATCCGACGCTCGCCGAACGGATCGCCAAAATGCACCGCACGCGGCCGGCGAAATCCGCGCGGACGCTGCTCAAGGAGTGACCATGGATTTTTCGCTCGACGACCTCGAGGCTAATCACAAACTGCTTCGCGAACTCAACCCGCGCGAGCTGTTCGCGCTTTCGCAGCGCGTCGCCGCGCTCGCCGGCGCGCTCGCCGATCGCGCCGCGGAAGTGTCGCGGAGCTTGATTCTGCAACCGGTCGTCAAACACTGACCGCAACCGTCCGGAAAATCGTCAGGGGTAGAGCTATGACCGAGTGATCGCCGTTGTTCCCACCATCGACGAACTGCTTCGCGACCCGTCCCGCCTGGACGGCCTGGACCAGAGCACGCTCGCCGCGCTCGCGCTCAAAGCCGCCAGCGCAACCGCGCTGATTGCGGCGCGCATGACCGCCGCCGCGCCGGCCATCCGAACCGGAGCCCGCCTCGACCCTGACGGCGACGTCTGGCTGACCGTCGATGAGGCCGCTTTGATTCTCAAACACAAGCGCCGCTGGATTTACCGCAACGCGCCGACCCTGCCTTTCGTCAAGCGGCTTTCGCGCAAATCCTTGGTCTGTTCGAAGCAGGGCATTGACCGCTGGCTCGCCGCGCGCCGCGCTTGACCTTGCGGCATAGCTTCGGGTATAGCTTCTAGCATATCTTCCAGCATAGGAGCGCGTATGTCCGAAGCGAGCGGAAAAGTGCGCGAGAACCGTTTGCGGAGAATCGCCTTCCGGCAGGGCTACAAGCTGCTCAAGTCGCGCGCGCGCGATCCGCGCGATTTGACTTATGGCGGATACCACCTTATCGACGTGCGAACCGGCCGCGTGCGTTTCGGCGCGGGCAACGTCAAGCGCGATTTTGCGGCCTCGCTCGACCAGATCGAGCAATTTCTCATGCGGGAGGACGGCAATGAGTAACAGCGGCGGAGCAGGTTCAGTCTATCGCCCAAAGTACCGGGACAAGGCCACTGGCGCGCTCAAGGAATCGGCGATTTGGTGGATCTCCTACACGCATAAAGGCGTCAAATACCGCGAATCGTCGAAATCCGCGGTGAAGCAAGCCGCCCGCGCGCTGCTCAAGCAGCGGCTCGGCAAAGCCGGCCTCGGACAGCCGGTCGCGCCGATCGTCCATCGCACCACGCTCGATACGCTCGCCAACCTGGTCATCACGGATTACCAGAATCACGGCTACGACACGCTGGCGCGCCAAGAGGACGCTTTCAACCATCTCCGCGAATTTCGCGGCGGCGACGTGCCGGCCGAAGCCATCACCACCCAATGGATCAACGATTACATCCGCTGGCGCCGCGCCCAGGCGGATGGACGGTCGTTGAAGCGCCGCGCTGGCGGCAAGTTTGCGCAGGGCCCGCGGATCGGCTGCGCCGACGCCACGATCAATCGCGAGCTGGCGGCCCTCCGCCGCGCTTTCAGACTGGCCGCGCGGAATACGCCGCCGCTGGTCGCCAGCGTGCCCCATATCTCGCTGCTGACCGAACGTAACCGGCGCACCGGATTCTTCGAATGGGCGGAATTCTCAAAGCTCCGCGAACACCTGCCCGATTACCTCAAGCCCGTAATGACCGTCGCCTATTACACCGGCTGGCGCGTACCCTCCGAGCTGCTTACCCGCCAAAAGCACCATATCGTCAACGGCATGCTCGAACTCGCAGCCGGCGAGGCGAAAAACGAAGAACCGCGCCGCTTCCCGCTCGACGTCATCCCCGAGCTCCGCGAAACGATCGAGAATCAATGCGCGCTCACCCGCCAACTCGAAATCGAGACCGGCCGCGTCATCCCCTGGTTGTTCCATAACGCCGGCAATCCGATCGTCGATTACCGGCAGGCGTGGCACAAAGCCTGCCGCGCCGCCGGCATAGCCGGCCGCATCCCGCACGACTTCCGCCGCACCGCCGCGCGAAACCTCATCAACGCGGGCGTCGACCCGATGACCACGATGCGCCTGGTCGGCTGGGAAGACGTGAACATGCTCCGGCGCTACAACATCATCGACGACGCAACTTTGACCAGCGGCGTCGCCAAACTCCGCGCCTATCTCGACGCTCAAAAGCGCCAACCCGAAAAAGTCGTCCCGATTCGAGGCTGATCGAACCCTCCGGGCAAAGTCTGGTCAAAGTCAGGCCATTTTTAACGCCATCTACCAACCGAGTTTATGAAAATTATCCTTGATTTTGCTGCGTTTTTCGACCTGCCCCGGCCGGGAGTCGAACCCGGACTTGAGGTTCCGGAGACCTCCGTGATGTCCTTTTCACTACCGGGGCGTGATTCCGCGAGAGCGGCAATATAACATGCGCCGTCCGGCGACTGAAATACGCCGCAACTCAGGCCGCGATAAAACACGCTGCCTAGCCGGGTGAGCGCCTAAATCGCTTCAGCTTCGCGCAGCGCCGCGATCTCCTCCCAAGTATAGCCGGCCTCAAGCAGGATTTCTTCAGTGTGCTGGCCGTGCTCGGATACCGGTCCCGCTTCGGTCGTGATTTCGCCGTTCAGCGACACCGGACATCCCGTGACCGTCATCTTGCCGGCCACCGGATGGTCCAACTGCATGATGTAGCCGTTGATCCGCGCCTGCTCGCTCGCCAGCACGTCTTTATGGCTGGCGACTTCGGTGACGAGAATATCGACCGCGGTCAGTTCTTCGAGCCATTCGCGAGTGGTGCGTTTCGGAAAGATTTCATCGAGCACTTTTTCGATTTTGTCGCCGTGGAAATTGCGTGTGACGTTCTCGAACTCCGGATCGTTCTGCATCGCTTCGATTCCCATCACGCGGCAAAAGTCGGCCCAGCGCTTGTCGTCGACGCCGGCGATGCAGATATAGCCGTCCTTGGTCCTGTAGGCGCCCCATACGCCGTGCAGAAAGGGATGGCCGCGGCCGGCTTTGGGCGGTTCCGTGCCGGTCATTGACGTGTAATTAAGTTCGAAGCCCTGCGCCGCGATCATCGTACCGTAAATCGAGGCGTCAACGCGCTGGCCTTCGCCGGTCCGCTCGCGGGCGAAGAGCGCGGCCAGCACGCCGCCGGCCAGAGTGAGCGCGCCGGCCTGATCGGCGATCGCCGCGCCGGCCGCCAACGGCGGGTCTGACGGCATCCCCGTTTTCGACATCAGACCGCTGGCGGCTTGCGCGAGCGTGTCGCGGCTTGGTCGCGACACCCACGGTCCGCGCGGACCCCACGAACTTGCCTGGGCGTAAATGATGCGCGGATTTATCTTGCGAATTTCGTCGTAGCCGAGTCCGAGCCGATCCAGCACGCCGGGCCGGTAGTTGGTCAGGACTACGTCATGTGTCTTGGCGAGGCGGCGGATGACTTCGACGCCCTGCGGTTTCTTCAGGTCCACCGTGATGCTGCGTTTGCCGCGGTTCATCGCGATGAAATAATGCGAAATCTGCGCATTTTTGACATTTGGTCCGCCGAGCATCCCGGCCAGCAGCCAGCGGCTCAAATCGCCGGTTTCGCGGTTCTCGACCTTGGTGATTTCGGCGCCGAGGTCGGATAGGAAGAGGGCGGCGAACGGCCCCTGAATTTCCTGCGCGATTTCAATTACCTTGATGCCCGCGAGCGGCTTGCTCATTTCCAGTCACCTCGAACCATGGACGGCAGTTCACGCCTGATGCGCGCACCGCCGTCGAATCGGGCGCATTATCACGCGCTTGCAGTAAATCCTCAAGCGAACTGGCCGGATCGCGGAAGATCGCAACGGGATTCCACGGCGACAGATTGGCCGAGCGATTTAGCGGGGAATAAACTGCGCGGCCATGGAGCCGAGCATCTACGAGTATCCCGACATTTTCCGGCGCGTGCACATGGAACGGCCGGGCGAGATTCCGGCGGAGGTGCGATTTATCAAGGAAATCTGGCAACGTCATCGCCGGGCTCCGGTGAAGCGGATGCTGGATATCGCGTCGGGTAATTCGCCGCATGGGCAGATTCTCGCGCGCGAGGGGACAACGGTTGTCGGAATTGATCGCTCGCCTTCGATGATCGCGGCCGGACGGCGCGAGCTTAAGCATGAAAACCTGCGATTTTATCGCCGGAATATCATACATTTTTCGCTGCCCGAACGGCCCTTCGACGCCGCGATCCTGATGTCCGAAACGTTCCCCGCGATCAAGCACAACGTGGATTTGATCGCTCATCTGCGTTCGGTCGGCCGCGCGCTCAAACGTGGCGCGATTTACGTTATCGATGTCGATCGGCACGACGGGATTACGCTCGTGAAACGCCGCCGCCTCTGGCGCGCGCGGCGGGTTAAAATTGGCGCGTTGCGAGTCGATGTGCGCGAATTCCATCGGCCGATCGCATGGCACGATGCGATGCATTCGATTTACGAGCTGGAATGCACCATCCATTTTCCAAACAATCCCGTCCGCACGCGCGACTTGATTCCGGTGCGTTACACGACGCCGCCGACGATGGACCTGCTGGCGCGCGCGTCGGGCTGCTTCACGATGATAGCGGCGTACGCCGATCTGTCTTTCGAGCGGCCGCTCGACGAGTGCATCGGGCGATGGTTCGCGGTTTTGCGGCGAATTTAATGTATTACTTCAGATTTAACCGGACGTTCGCGTTTTGACGCAGATTCATTTCGCGGATTCGAGCGCGATTAAGAGATTCTGCGTGGCCGTGCCCGGATCTTGCGCGCCGATCACGGCGCCGATAACGGCCACGCCCGCCAATTTCGACAGATACGCGAAATTCAGCTCTTGGCTGATCTGGCCTATGCGCTCGGCCGTTACGCCGCCGAGGGCGTACAGAGGCAGGGAAGACCGCGCGGCGGCTTCGGCAAGCCCGGACGATCCCGTCGCCTGTGTATAAGCCGCTTTGGAAATCGGATCGAAAACCGGCCCGAAAACCACGAAATCGGCGGCAGACGAAGTATTGATCACCTCTTCCGCCGAATGAGTCGAAACGCCGATCAGGCGCGACTCTCCCAGCAGCGCGCGAGCGTCGGCGGGGTCGAATGAATCCGCCGGAAGATGCGCGCCGTCGGCGCCGATCGCGAGCGCGACGTCGATCCTATCGTTAATCAGGAGCGGCGCGCCATGTTGGGCGCAGATTTGTAGCATCGCCGCGCCCAACTCCGCCAATGCGCGGGCGTCGAGATTTTTTTCCCGCAACTGTACCGCGACGGCGCCGGGTGGAGCGACTTTAGCTGCGCCGCGCAAAGCACGCCCGACGACGTCGAGGATTCCGCCGTTAGCCGCGGCCAGACGCCGGTCTGTGATCAAGTAGAGTCGAAAAGCCGGTCGCGGCCGCATCTGTCAGCGGATTAAACCGTCAAGCGGGCTGGATGCGGTCGCGTAAAGCTTTCGCTCGATGCGGCCTGCCAGATAGGCGGTGCGGCCCGCCTCGACCCCCATCCGAATCGCCCGCGCCATCGCGAGCGGGTCGCGCGCGCCAGCGATCGCGGAGTTGACGAGCAACCCGTCGCAGCCCAATTCCATCGCGAACGCCGCGTCTGACGCGGTGCCGACTCCCGCATCGACGATCACCGGCAGCTTCGCCTGTTCAAGGATGATGCGCAGATTATACGGATTCCTTATGCCCATCCCGGAACCGATCGGCGCCGCCAGCGGCATCACCGCGGCGCATCCGATTTCGGCGAGTTTCAGGCACGCGACTGGATCGTCGGTAATGTAAGGAAGCACCTTAAAGCCTTCCTTGACCAGGATACGCGCAGCTTCCAGCGTCGCCGGGACGTCCGGGAACAAGGTCTGCTGATCGCCGATCACTTCGAGTTTGACCAAATCGCCGACGCCAGCTTCGCGCGCCAGACGACAGGTGCGAACCGCCTCTTCGGCCGTAAAACATCCGGCGGTGTTGGGCAGAATCTGCCAGCGCTTCGGATCGATGTAATCCAGCAGGTTTTCCCGGTTGCGATCGGTGATATTGACGCGGCGCACGGCGACCGTGACGATCTCCGCGCCGCTGGCCTCAACCGCGGCGCGCGTTTCGGCGAAATCCCGGTATTTGCCGGTTCCGACTATCAACCGGGATTGGTAGCGTTTTCCCGCAAGCTCGAAAAAATCGTCTTTCATTGAGTGCTCCGCCGCGGCGGCGCGAATTGGCGCGATACGCGTCCTCAACCGCCGCCGACAAAATTGACAATTTCGACCACGTCGCCGGCCTTCAGGACGGTTGCGTCCCATGCGGCGCGCGGCACTATCGCCCGATTTATTTCGATCGCGATCCGGCCGCGCTTAAGCTTCAAACGCTCGATCAGGGACGCCAGCCGCGGGTCTCCTTCGATTTGGTGCGGTTCGCCGTTCAGTTCGATTTGAAATACGGTGGACATTGAAGGGCCGCTTCCGATTGACGCCTGGGAAGCGGCCCATTTGCGGAACATCGATCGTTCCGCATCGTCGGTGTGAAGGACCTGGCTTCCCTCCGCCGGCATTACCCGGATCAGGTTCAAGGGGTGCTCGCTCGAGCTCTCAGTGCTTGCGCACGCCCCCAGCCAATCCGATCTATATCACCGCGGCTTCGATTCTGTCAAAAAATTCAGAACCCTGTGGAAGAAACGGAGTTAACTGGCGTGCGTTTGATTGCGTAAGGCGTCAGAGCGGCGGATGATTCAGGCAGGCTTCCATGGGCAGCCCGATTTTCTTCCAGTGACGCCGCTTCACGGCCAAATGCAAAGATGACCGCGGCCATGCGACCGACCGTGGCGGAAATCGATCTGAGCGCGCTACGCGACAATTATCGCGCGCTTCGAGCGTTCGCCAACGGCGCCTCGATTATGGCGGTGGTAAAGGCTGATGCTTACGGCCACGGCGCGGTCCAAGTCAGCCGTGCGCTGAAAGACGAGGGATGCGCCAGTTTTGGAGTGGCGACGGTCGCGGAAGGACGCGAACTGCGCGCTGCCGGCGTCACCGGGAGAATCTATCTGCTGGCCGGTTATTTCGCGGAAGAAGCGGAGGAAATCGTCGCGCTCAACCTGACTGCCCCCATCTTCGATATTTCCCTGATCGAGCCGCTTAATCGGGCGGCGCGCGCGCGTGGCCGAATTCCAACTGACACGTTCCTCGAAATCGACACCGGCGCTACCCGGCTCGGCATCTCGCCGGACGATCTTGGCGCGGCGATCGAGCGGATGCGCAATGCGGACGCGCTCAGATTCGAGGGCGCGAGCACGCTGCTCGCCAATGCGGGCGATCCAGCGAGCCCGATTACCGATCGCCAGCTTGCGGCGTTTCGCGCCGGAGTTGAGGCGCTGCGCGCCGCGGGATTCGAGCTTCCGGTCAATCACGTGGCGAATTCAGCGGCGACCGTATTGCGGCCGGACGCGCATTTCCATCTGATGCGCCCGGGGCTTGCGCTGTACGGATTGCCGCCCGTGCCCGCCGTGCGCGAACACGTGGCGCTCAGGCCGGTGATGACCTTCAAGACGCGCGTGATGCAGGTGAAGCGCGTGCCGGCGGGCAGCGGCGTCAGCTACGGCCATACCTTCATCACCCCGCGCGAAAGCGTAATCGGCGTATTGCCAGTAGGTTACGCCGACGGCTATCGGCGCGGAATGCAGCAGGGCGGCGAAGTGATGGTTCGCGGCCGCCGCGCGCCGGTGGTCGGCGCCGTCTGCATGGACCTGACGATGATCGATTTAACCGACGTCCCAAACGCGGCGGTGGGCGATGAGGCGGTGCTGTGGGGCGGAATCGGCGAAGGCATGATCAGCGTGAACGATGTCGCGCGGCTGGCGCAGACCATCTCGTACGAAATGCTCTGCACGGTGGGCCGGCGCGTGCCGCGCGTCTACCGAGGATAATTCCCGATGAACGGCAAAGACACGAAAATCACCCGCGCGATAATCGGCGTTTCGGACAAGCAGGATTTGAAGGCGCTGGCCGAAGCGCTGGAACGCCATAGCATCGAAATTCTTTCGACCGGCGGCACGCGGGCCGCGCTGCGCGACGAAGGATTCGAAGTGCGCGCGGTCGAGGACTACACGGAATTTCCCGAAATCCTCGACGGCCGCGTCAAGACGCTCCATCCGAAAATTCACGGCGGCATCCTCGCGCGGCGCGACGAACCGTCGCATCAGCGGCAGATGGGCTACCATGCGATCGAGCCGATCGACCTTGTGGTGGTGAATTTTTATCCGTTCGAAAAAACGGTCGCGCGGCCCGGCGTCACGCTGGAGGAAGCGATCGAAAATATCGATATCGGCGGACCGACGCTGGTGCGCGCGGCGGCCAAGAATCACGCCGACGTCACGGTTGTGGTGGACCCCGCCGATTACGCCGAAATCATCCGCGAGCTTGACGCGAACGACGGCCATATCTCGGCGGAGACGCGATGGCGTCTGGCGCGCAAGGCGTTCGCGCGCGTCACCGCCTACGATTGCGCGATCTCGAACTACCTCGGCCGCTATGCGGGCGGCGAATCCGGCGCGCTGGGCGACACCTTCAGCCTTTCGCTGCCGCGCGCGCAGATGTTGCGTTACGGCGAGAATCCACATCAGACGGGCGCGCTTTACGGCGATTTCCCGAAGATCGCGGAGCAGCTTCACGGCAAGGAGCTGTCGTTCAACAACGTTTTCGACATCAGCTCCGCCATCAACCTGATCGCCGAGTTTTATGATTACGCCGACGCGGTGGTCGCGATTCTGAAGCACAACACGCCGTGCGGCGTCGGCGTCGGCGCTACCCTCAAGGCGGCATGGGACAAGGCCTTTGCGACCGATCCCGACTCGCCGTTCGGCGGAATCATAATCAGCAACCGCCCATGGGATCTCGAATTCGCGCGCGCGGTGGATGAACTGTTCACGGAGGTGCTGATCGCCCCCGATTATCCGGCGGAGGTGCTGGAGTTCCTGCGCAAGAAGAAGAACCGCCGCGTGATGCGGTTCCATTCGCAGGCGCTCGATCGCTCCGAATTGGATATCAAAAAGGTCGTGGGCGGGCTGCTCGTGCAGACGCCCGATCTTGCGATCGAAGATCCGCGCGCGGCGAAAGTGGTCACGAAACGGACGCCCACGGAGGCCGAGTTGCGCGCGCTCGCGTTCGGGATACGCGTCTGCAAGCACGTCAAATCCAATGCGATCGCCTTCGTCGCCGAAGATCGCACGCTGGCGGTCGGCGGCGGCGCGACCTCGCGGATCGATCCGGTATACGCGGCGCGGGAAAAAGCCGCGCGGCTCGGCGTTTCGCTGAAAGGCTCCGTGCTGGTGTCCGAAGCGCTGTTTCCGTTCCCGGACGGCCCGACGCTGGCCGCGGAGGCGGGCGCGACAGCGATCGCGCAGCCGGGCGGTGCGGTGCGCGACGCCGAGGTGATCGCCGCCGCCGACAAGCTCGGGATGGCGATGGTATTCACGGGCGTTCGCCATTTCCGTCACTAAGCGCGCGACGCCCGAAATTCGGTTAGAATAATTGGCGATGAAAGTCCTGGTCGTTGGCCACGGCGCCCGCGAGCACGCCCTCTGCTGGCGGTTGAGTCAAAGCCCGTCGGTATGGGGCCTGTACTGCACCGGCGGCAATCCCGGCATCAATCAAATTGCGCGGCCGGTGCCGATCGAACCCGAAGATATCGAGGAACTGCGGCGCTTCGCGATCGCCGAACGAATCGATTTGACGGTGGTTGGACCGGAAACGCCGCTGGCGATCGGAATCGCCGACGAATTCGCGAACGTGGGTTTGACGCTTTTCGGACCATCGCGTGCGGCCGCGCAGCTTGAAGCGAGCAAGATTTTCGCGAAGACCGTGATGCGCGAGGCGGGCGTGCCGACCGCGGATTATGCGGCGTTCAATGACGCGGACACGGCCGCGCGGCACGTGCGCGCGCTCGGCCGGCCGTGCGTCGTCAAGGCGGATGGACTCGCTTTCGGCAAGGGCGTGACCGTATGCGACAGCCCCGAACAGGCGCTCGCGGCGATCGACGAGGCGATGGTCAAGCGGCGCTTCGGCCTGGCCGGCGAGTCGATAATCGTCGAGGAGCGGCTTGCGGGCGAGGAGCTTTCATTCTTCGCGCTGTGCGACGGCAATGACGCGATTCCGCTCGGTTTCGCGCAGGACCATAAGGCGCTCTTGGACGGCGACCGCGGACCGAACACGGGCGGGATGGGCGCGTATTCCCCGGCGCCCCGCTACAATGACGAATTCGCCGCGCGGGTGATGGACGAAATCGTTCGTCCGACGCTGCGCGTGATGGCGGCGAAGGGCGCTCCGTATCGCGGCGTTCTTTTCGCCGGCCTGATGGTTGACGGCGATCGCATCAACGTTCTCGAATACAACGTGCGTTTCGGCGATCCGGAATGCGAAGCGCTGATGATGCGGTTTGAAGGCGACCTCGCGGAAACCTTGCGCGCGGTGGCGCACGGCAAGGCGCACGAGGCGAACTTCCGGCTCGCGCCGCAATCAGCGGTCACGATCGTCCTCGCCTCCGAAGGTTATCCGGGAGATTATCGCAAAGGGATGCATATCACCGGGCTTGAACGGCTCGAAGGCGCCGAACCGTCGCCAGCGAAAGTCAAATGGGCGCTGGATAAAGTGCGCATCAAAGTCTTTCACGCCGCGACCGCCGTGCGCGAGGCGTTGCTGGTGACGGACGGCGGGCGCGTGCTGGCGGTCACCGCGCTGGCCGACGGCCTCGATCGGGCGGTCGCGGCGGCGTATGAAGCCGCCAGCCTGGTGCGGTTCGAGGGGATGCATTTCCGGCGCGATATCGGGCGACGGGCGCTCGCGGCTCTGAAATGAAAGCCGCTGGAGGGCGTTCCCCGAACCTTATGATTCCCGATGCGGAGGAAGCGCGAATCGCGACAGCGGTCGCGGCGATCCGCGCTGGCGAAGTGGTGGTCTGTCCCACCGAAACTTTCTACGCGCTGGCGGCCGATTCGCGCCTGCCCGGATCGCTGGAGAAGATTTTCGCGCTGAAAGGCCGCGACGCGGCGAAAACGATCGCGCTGATCGCCGCCGATGCCAAGATGGCGTTTGCGATCGCGCGCGAGGTTCCGCATAGCGCCCGGCGGCTCGCACGGAAATTCTGGCCCGGACCGCTCACTCTGGTGATGCCGGCGCGCCACGATTTGCCCAAGGCTTTGATCGGGCCGGACGGCGGCGTCGGCGTGCGCGTTTCGCCCGACCCGATCGCATCCGCGCTGGCGCGGGCTTTGGGCGCGCCGATTACCGCGACCAGCGCCAATCTTTCGGGCGCGCCGCCGGCCGTCACGCTCGATCCGATCCGGCAGGCCTTCGGCGGCAAAATTAAAGTGATGCTTGATGGCGGCCGGCTGCCTGGCGGAGCGCCCAGCACGCTGGTCGCCTGCCGCGCCGATGGATACGAAATTCTCCGCGAAGGCGCGATTTCGCGCGGCGCGATCGCCGCCGCGCTTGCGGATGAAGTTTAAGCGATGGTCAAGATTACGCCGCGAATCGCGCCGTTCCGCGCGCTGACTTTCGACGTTTCCCGCGCCGGCCGTCTCGAAACGTTAATCGCGCCGCCGTACGACCTGATCGACAAGGCCTGTCAGGACGAACTCTACGCGCGCAGTCCGTACAACGTCGTGCGGCTGGAGCTGAATCGCGCGGAGGATCGGTACGCGGACGCGGCGGCGACCATGGCCGACTGGCGCGCGCGCGGAATCCTCAGGCTGGCGCCGCGGCCCGCGCTTTACCACTACACGCAAACCTTCGAATTGGATGGCCGCCGCCTGACGCGCACGGCGGTGTTTGCGCGAATCCGTCTCGACGAGTTCGGCGCGGGAACGATCCTGCCGCACGAACGAACCTTCCCGAAGGCTAAAGAAGATCGGCTGCGTCTGCTCGTGGCGACGCGCGCGAATCTCAGCCCGATTTTCGGCCTGTACCCGGCCGGCGACGCCGCGCTCGCCGAGGTGCTCAGCGAGATCGCGCGGCGCGATCCGGAGATTTCCGCGAACGACGATCTTGGCGTGCGCAACGAGGTCCGCGCAATCGATGACGCGGGCGCGATCAGTGTTATTCAACGCGCTCTCGCCGACGCCCGGATTCTGATCGCCGACGGGCACCATCGCTATGAAACCGCTCTCGAATACCGGCGCCGCCGGCGCGCGGCCGAACCGGACGCCGCAGGGGCGCACGCCTTCGACTATGTGATGATCGCGCTGGTCCGTTTCGACGATCCGGGACTGGTGATTTTGCCGACGCATCGCGTGGCCCGCCGGCTTGACTCTGCCGCGGCCGCCGCATTCGACGAGCGCGCGCGGGCGATTTTCGCGATCGAGCAAGTCGCCAACGCCGAGACGCTGCGCGCAGCTATGGCGAAAGCGGAGCGCGGCGCGCTCGGCGTCGCGCTCAGGAACGGCGGATTTCGGCTGATCCGTTTACGCGATCGTGCGGCGTTGAACGCGGCGCTGCCGGATTCGCCGCCGGCGGTGCGCGAACTCGACGTTTCGATTCTTCACGCGCTGGTCTTCGATCGCATCTTCGGACTCAAGCCGGACGCGATTCGGGCGGGCGGAAATCTCGAATACACGATCGACGCGCGGGGCGCGCTCGCTGCGGTGGATTCAGGCGCGGCTGACGGCGCGTTTCTGATGGCGCCGCCGACCGTTGCGGACGTCGAAAAAGTTTGCGCGTCCGGCGCGACCATGCCGGAGAAATCCACGTACTTTCATCCCAAGCTCGCCACCGGATTGCTGATCAATCCGCTCGAAGACGGCGATAGCGGCGGCGCCTGAACCGATTCCAGCGCGTGACGACTCTGCTGCTGGTCCGGCACGGCGAGACTGTCGGAAATTCGCGGATTCGTTACTTCGGCCGCACCGATCTCGAATTGTCGCCGCTGGGCCGTAGGCAGATGGAGGCGGCGCGCGGATGGATTGATCAGCACTTCGGCGCGGCGCGAATCGCGCCGGTGATGAGCAGTCCGATGCGGCGCGCACGCGAAAGCGCCGCGATTATTTCCGGAGATCCCGCCCCGATCGAAATTAAACAATTCGTTGAAGTTGATTTCGGCCGCTTCGAGGGCCTGACTGCGGAGGAAATCGCCGCGCGCTTTCCCGAGGATTTCGCGCGCTGGAACCGCGACCGACTCGATCCGGCTTTCACCTATCCGGGCGGCGAAAACCGCGCGGCATTCATGGCGCGGGTGAAGGAGGGAATTCACGCGATGCTCGCCGCGATCGCTGGACGGGCGAATCCGTCGGGCGACGATTGCGCGCTATTGGTGGCGCATCGCGGGGTTATCCGGATCGTTACAGAAGAACTGGCGGGCGCGACGCCCGTGATTGAGCTGGGATCGCTTCAGGCGCTGACGCGCCATGGCGGCGGACGTTGGCGCGCGACGATTCTCGACGCCACGGAATATTTGCGCGGACTCGCTTGAGCGTCGCAGCCAGCGCTCGCCGTCACGCGGATGCGCCCCCCGATAACTCCTGCGTCACCTTGGCGACCGTCGTCAAATCGACGCCCCCCGCGGCCCATCGGTCGCGATAGGCCGGGCCCTCGGCGCCGATGTCCGCGGTCGCGTCGGTCACCAGATGTATGCGGCATTCGAGCGCCATCAAACCGCGCACCGCGTCGTTCACGCAGACCTCCGTATAGACGCCGTACACGACCACATCGGGACGGTCGCGAAGCAGTTCGCGCAGGATCGCGCGGGTGTTGGGATTGCCCGCGAACGCGTCGAAAACCTGCTTTTCGATCACCAGTTCGCCGCGATGCGCCACGGCCGCCGCGATTTCATCGGCGCGCAGTTGGCGTGCGGGAACGAAGAGTGGATCGAGCGGCGCGGTCTCGTCGATTTTCAACTGGCCGGGCGTTCCGCTCATGCAGTGATCAGGATAGGCGCCGCCGTTGCGCTCGAGTTCCGGATCGCCGGGGCGATGGCTGTCGGTGGTGGCGAAGATGCGGATGTGGAACCGCCGCGCCAGCCTGGTCATTTCGGCCAGCGCCGGGATGATTCGTTCCGATCCCGGGACGTGCAGGCTTCCACCGGGCAACAAGAAGTCGCGCTGCGTATCGACGTCGTAAAAGAGAGTCGTCTCAGGGCGCATAATCAACCCTCCCGGCGCAAAATTGGATCAACCTTTGATGACGGCGAACGGTTTGAGACGCGCAACCCGACGGCTCACGCCCGCGCCTTCCATCACCGCGACCACGTCAGCCACGTCCTTGTATGCCGCCGGCATCTCTTCCGCGAGGGTCGCGCGTCCCTGATAGCGAATCGTCACGCCCGCGGCCCGCAGTTCCGCGATCAAATCGCGGCCGCGCGCTTCCTTTTTCGCTCGCGCCCGGCTCATCACGCGCCCTGCGCCATGACAGGTCGAACCGAACGTTTCGCGCATCGCGCCCGCGGCGCCGATCAGCACATATGAGTAGCGGCCCATGTCGCCGGGAATTAGCACCGGCTGTCCGATCGCACGGACCGCGTCGGGCAGGGCAGGGTGGCCGGCGGCGAAGGCGCGCGTGGCGCCCTTGCGATGCACGCACAAGCGGCGGCGACGGCCTGCGACGATGTGATCCTCAAACTTCGCGATATTGTGGCAAACGTCGTAGACGAGCGTCATGCCCAGGGCGCGCTCGCTGATGCCGAGCGTTTCCATGAATGCTCGGCGCGTCAGATGGGTCATCATCTGGCGGTTGCACCAGGCGAAATTGGCCGCCGCCGCCATCGCGCCCAGATACGCCTGGCCTTCAGGCGAAAGAATCGGGGCGCAGGCGAGCTGGCGATCCGGCAGCTTGATAGCGTAGCGCTCCATCGCCTTGCCGATCGTGCGCAGATAGTCGTCGCAGGTCTGATGGCCCAATCCGCGCGAGCCGGAATGGATGATCACGGTGACCGTGTCGAGACCGAGTCCGAGCCGTTCCGCCTCGGCAGGCAGAAAGATTTGATCGACGCGGCCAAGCTCCAGGAAATGGTTCCCCGAGCCCAGCGTGCCGAGCTGCCGCCGTCCGCGTGCGTAAGCCTCTGCGCTGATCGCGTCCGGATCGGCCATCGCGAGACGGCCGTTTTCTTCCGTATGATCGAGGTCGGCGCGAGTGGCGTAACCCTGCCGCAGCGCCCAATCGGCGCCGTCGCGCGCCAACCGGCGCATTTCCGTCGTGTCGAGCGCCGGAATCGCGCCCTCTGAGCCGACTCCCGCCGGAATCGCCGCGAAGAGCGCATCGGCCAGCGCCTCTGCGCGTTTCGCGATCGCGGAATAGGTCAGATTGGAGCGGAGCAGGCGAACGCCGCAATTGATATCGTAGCCGACGCCGCCTGGCGATATCACGCCTTCTTCAGCATCGGTCGCGGCGACGCCGCCGATCGGAAAACCATAGCCCCAGTGAATATCCGGCATCGCGAGCGAATAGCCCGCAATACCCGGCAGATGGGCGACGTTGGCGACTTGTTCGAGACATGGATCGTCGCGGATATCGTCGATGATCCGCTTGCTGGCGTAAATCCGGCCCGGGACGCGCATCCCGCCCGTGCGCGGAATCTCCCAAAGAAATTCGTCGATCTGTTTGAGCTCCATGGGGGTCGCGATCCGTCGCGATCCAGCCTAGTCCCGCGGCGCGGAGGATAAAATCGCAACGATGAAATGTCAGGCGTCGAATATGACCACAGCCCGCCACCCGGCCGGCGTTCGTTCGACGGCCAACCGATGATAGGTAACGGCCTTGAGTTCCTCGTGCAACTGATGGCGCGACCGGTCGAACAGTTCGCCGATTAACTCCGCCTCGATTCCGCCCGATGCCGCGATGACGTTGGCGTCGCGCCAGACGAACGCATCGATCAGGAATACGTTCAGCGCGCGCGCGAGCGCGTCATGCATCAGGTCGGCGTCGGTCGCGGCGAATACCGTGAGTTTTCGGCGTTCGCGATCCTCGACGCGATCGGCGTCGTACATGATTCGGCCAAGCGCGGCGATCGCTTCGGCGAACAATTCCTCGCGGGTCGCAGCGACAACTTCGATTCCAACGTCGCCGGTGTGCTCGAATTCGCGGGTTGCGGCATTGCGCGGCATCGTAGTTGCCGGGGGCGTCAGCGGATATTCGCGCCGTTCAGAAATGTTCCGGCTCGGACTCGCGCCGATTATCCCGTTCAAGCTGCACGGTCATGTGCCGGATGCTGAATTTCCGTTCAAGCACGTCGGCCATGTCGCAGAGCACGCGATCGTTGTCGGCGTCCCGCATGATCACGGCGTGGGCCGAGAGCGCCAGCTCGTGCGGCGTGATGCACCATACGTGAAGATCGTGCACTTCCTCGGCGCCGTTTACAGCAAGGAGATCGCGGCGCAACTCCTCGAGATCGATATGCGCGGGCACCGATTCCATCAAAATATCGACGCCGTCGCGCACCAGGCCCCATGATCCGTAAACTATCAATCCGCCAATCAGGATGCTGACGGCGGGATCGGCGATCCTCGAACCGGTCGAATAGACGATGGCGCCGGCTACGAGCACGCCCGCCGATCCCAGCAAGTCGGAAAGCACGTGGATGAACACCGCCCGGACCGCAAGTCCGGATTTGCCGTCCCCGCGGTTGCCGCCCGCGGTCATCCATGCGGAAAACGCATTGATCGCGATTCCGACGCACGCGATCGCCATCATCAGCGCGGCGTGGACGGCGGGAGGATGGCGAATGCGTTCGACCGCCTCGATCCAGACGAAAATCACGATCGCCCACAGGAACAGCCCGTTGAGCAGAGCGCCGAGAATTTCCGCGCGAAGATATCCGTAGGTTTTCGCGGCGCTGGCCGGCCGGCCGGAAATCCACAGCGTGAACAGCGCCAGGCAAAGCGCGGCGATATCGGTCAGGATATGCACCGCATCGGTCATCAGCGCGAGACTGTTGGCGCGCCATCCGCCAATCAGTTCGACCGCGAAAAATACGCTGGTCACGCCGAGCACGATTTGCAGGCGCCGGCGATCCACCGCAAGGCCCCGGTTATGGTCGACCCATTCCATCGCGTTTAGCCCGGAATTCGCGAGCGCCAGAAGCCGTCAAGGGACCGGATCGGAATGGTCCGTACGTCAATCGTACTCGACCAGCGCCGAGCAGGGCGCCGGCGCGAGCCGCGCGCGACCGCCGAGGGATTTCAGCTCGATCACAAATGCGCAGCCGACCGCCTCGCTGCCCAGCCGACGCACCAGCCGCAGCGCGGCCATCGCGGTGCCGCCCGTCGCGAGCAGATCATCGACAATCAGGACGCGGCGATGCCCCGCGAGTCCGTCTTCGTGCATCTGCAGGGTCGCACTGCCGTATTCGAGTTCGTACGTCTCATCGATCGTGCGAAAGGGCAATTTGCCGGGCTTGCGTGCGATCGTCAGTCCCACGCCCAGCCGATATGCGACGGGCGCGCCGATAATGAAGCCGCGCGATTCGATGCCAAGCACCAAATCGACGCGGCCAAGCCACGGCTCGGCAATCTGATCGACCACCGCCGCGAGGCCGCGTGCGTCGGCGATCAGAGGAGTGATGTCCCGGAATAAAATTCCGGGCTTGGGGAAGTCGGGAATGTCGCGGATCAGGTTTTTGATTTCTTCGGTTTTCATGCGTCAAACGGTCGCGCCGGTTCCGAACCGCGCCCGTTGAGCATACTAATCGGCGCTCGCGCGGGCAAAGCTGATGCCCGCGGATTGATTGGGATCCGGCAGAAACGCCAGCGGATTTTCGGCGGCGTTGTGATAGCGCACCTCGAAATGCAGGTTCGGGCCGGTGGCGCGCCCGGTCTCGCCGATTTCCGCGATTTCTTGTCCACGTTCGACCGACTGTCCGTCGCGCACGAAGTTGCGTTCGTTGTGCGCATAAACCGTGGTGTAGCCGCCGCTGTGCTGAAGAATCACGACGTTGCCGTAGCCGCGCAATCGTCCTGAATAGATCACCGCGCCGGAACCGGCCGCGCGGACTGGAGTGCCCTCGGGGGCCGCGATATCGACGCCTTCGTGCATCGTTCCGTGGCGCATCCCGAACGGCGACGACAGCGTCCCCGATGCGACCGGCCAAGCGAATTCGCGCGGTCCGCGCGGAACGCCTGACCAGGGATTCGCTCCCGCGAAAGCGCTGCCATATGCATAGCTCCCGGCGTAGTCGCCGGCCGGTATCGTCAGCCTTTGGCCAACCCGAAGGTTTCTGGGATCGGAAATCCGGTTGGCGCGTTCAAGCCGCTCGACGCTGATGCCGTAAGATTGAGCGATCCGGTAAAGCGTATCGCCCGGCCGAACGATATGGACCGTCGAGCCGCGCGCTTCATATGAACCGTACCGGGAGTTGAACGCCGCTGTGGCCGGCGCTGGCGCCCGCGCGGCGCAGCCCGAAATCGCGCACGCCGCCACCAGCGCGATCTTTAGTTGAAATCTCCGGAATGAGCCGTTCGATCCGCGTTGATGCGCCACGTCACCACCGCCCCTCCGACCGCCCCCATGGGCGCGCCACAAACCACAACTAATCGCTGAAGCCGTATTTGCCGGTCATCTTCACGAATCGGCATTCGCCGAAATATTCTTCGCGCCATGCGCCGCCGATTCGGCTGATGCGCACAAGAGTTTGCAGTTCGTCCTCGCCGATCGGCGCGACCAGCCGGCCGTCCAGCGTCAATTGATCGAGCAGTGGACGCGGAATTCCCGGCATCGCCGCGGTCACGACGATCGCGTCGAATGGCGCCAGCTCGGGCCATCCCAAGGAACCGTCGCCGAGCCGAAGTTCGACGTTGTCGATCTGTTGCGCCGCCAGATTGACGCGGGCGCGCTGATGAAGCGCCGGGATTATTTCAACGGAATAGACCCGCGCGCAAAGTCGCGCCAGCACGGCAGTTTGATAACCGGAACCGGCGCCAATTTCGAGCACGCGCTCGCCGCCAGCAAGCGCCGCGACTTCGCAAATCAGCGCGACCATGTATGGTTGCGAAATCGTTTGGGCCGAGCCGATCGGAAGCGGGCCGTCGTCGTAGGCGTGCTCCGCGAATTCAGGCGCGATAAACCGGTCGCGCTGAACGGCGCGCATCGCCTCAAGCACGCGCGCGTCGCGGATGCCGCGTCGTTCGAGCTGCTCCACCACCATCCGCTCTCGCGCCGCGTTCAAATCCATTGCGCGCCCTGGTCCGCCGCCTGACTTATCCACAGAATAAGCATAGCCGGTTGTCGAGCCTGCGGATACCTGTAGATATCGCAGGACTGACCGCGAGGAAAGCCGATCACGGGGTCATAAAACGAGCCAAAATGCGATCGACGATCGCGGGCGCGGCGCCAAGATAATTGGCCGGATCAAGCAGCCGTTCGAGCGCGGCGCGATCAAAATAACGGGCGATTTCCACGTCCGCCGCCAATACGTCCAGAAGCGTACGACGCTCTTCCAGCGCCTGACGGCAACGCGCCGTTACCAGTCGATGCGCATTCTCGCGCCCCAGATACGGCGCAAGGCTCATCATCGCCGCTTCCGCCATGATCAGCCCTCCGTTCGCCTCCAGGTTGGCGCGCATCCGCGCCGGATCGACCACCAGCCCCGCGGCCATCGTGCGAGTATGCGCGAGCGCTCCCGACGCCAGCAGAAATAGCTCCGGAAGCGCCGCCCATTCGATTTGCCACGCGCCGCTCGGACGTTCGTGATCGGCGACCATCGCTTCGATTAGGGCGCAAGCTTGATGGCGCGCCAGAGCCGCGCAGGCGACGACAAAATCGCACGCGACGGGATTGCGCTTTTGCGGCATCGTGCTGCTCGAGCCGCGTCCGGGAGCGTAAGGTTCGAAGACTTCCGCGACTTCGGTTTGCATCAGCAACTTGACGTCGGTGGCGATCTTGGCGAGCGTGCCCACGACCATCGCCAGCCAGCATCCGATCTCCGCGATGCGATCGCGATGGCTGTGCCATGCGATTTCAGCCGCGTTCAGTCCAAGTTCCGTCATCAACGCCGTCGCGATTTCGGGACCGCGCTCGCCGAGCGCGGCGAAGGTTCCGACCGCGCCGCCGAATTGGCCCACCAGCGCCCGCGGGAGGATTTCGACGAGCCGCGCGCGATGGCGCTCGACCGCGTCGAGCCAGCCCGCAACCTTGAAGCCGAAACTGATCGGCGCCGCCTGCTGAAGATTGGTCCGGCCGGCCATCGGCGTGTCCCGATAGCGCCGCGCCAAGTCCGCCAGCGACGCGGCGATAGCGCCAAGATCGCCGGCAATCAGCGCGAGCCCGTCACGCATCTGCAGCACCGTCGCGGTGTCGGCGATATCCTGCGTGGTGGCGCCCCAATGGCAGTACTGGCCGAAGTCGCCGGCGCATCGCGCAACCAGTTGTTCGACCACCGGTGCGATCGGCGCGCCGACGATCGCGACGCCTTCGCGCAGCGCCGCCAAGTCGAAGTTCGCCGCCACCGCCTGCCGCGCGATCTCTTCGGCCGCGGCCATCGGAATCAGGCCAAGGCGCGCTTCGACGCGTGCGAGCGCCGCCTCGATATCGAGATAGCGCTGCAGGCGTGCCTCGTCGGCGAACACCGCGCGCATCGCGGGCGCGCTGAAAAGATTTCCCAGCAATACTGAATCCATCGCGGTCGCCGTCATTTTCGCCGTCTCCCGAGCGGAACTTCCGAATGTTGGCCCAACCGATCGGCCAACCGTCGCCGAGCATAGCATCGCCTCCGACAACCGTTGTCCGATCAGCTTCAGATCTTTTTGAAATCCCGACGTCCTCCCCGCGCACGAAGGCTGAATCTGAATTAAGCCAAGCAATCGTTTTCTTTTGTCCGGCGTTTCGGGCTATATTCTGGCCGCGTCAGTATCGAGACCGCCGACAATCTTGCATGCGCGCGGGTTTTGGCGGCTCGATTCAAGCGCCGATTCGACCAATTTTCGGGGTGGAGACGAAAGCAGATGGCTGAGACGAGTCATAAAGAAGAGACGTTCCGCGTCGGGGAGACGGAACTGCGCGTAATTAAAGGCGGGCAGGGCAAACCGTTGTTGGTGTTTCACGGCGAGTTGGGCTTTCCGGGATGGCTGCAATGGCTCGACGTGCTGGCCCGCAAGCGCACGATCTGGATTCCGCTGCATCCGGGCTTCGGCAAAACTCCGATGGCGAGCTGGATCATGAACATGCGCGACCTCGGCGCTTTCTATGCGCGGTTCATTCGCGAACAAAAGCTCGCGCCGGTTGACGTGATCGGGTTTTCGCTCGGCGGATGGCTGGCGGCCGAGATGGCGATCGCGAACAGCGCCCAGTTCAGCAAGATGGTGCTGGTCGGCGCCACTGGACTGAGGCCGCCCTCCGGCGAAATCATGGATATGTTCACGAGGACCGCGCGCGGCTATCTCAACGCCAGCGTCATCGATTCCCGCAACAATCCCGAATTCGCAAAGCTCTTTGGCGGCGAGCAGACGCCCGAACAGTTCGAGGCGTGGGAGGATGCGCGCGCCGAAACCGCCCGCATCGCGTGGGCGCCGTACATGTACACACAGAGCATGCCCGAACTGCTGGCCAACGTTGCCGGGCTGCCGACGTTGATCTTGTGGGGCAAACAGGACCCCGTCGTGCCGCTCAGCGCGGGCGAGCTGTACCATCAGAAAATCGCCGGCTCTAAGCTGGTGACGTTCGACAATTGCGGCCACATGCCCGAAGTCGAAAAGCCGGCGGATTTTATCAAGGCGATTGAAAGCTTTCTGGGCTGATTCAATTCCGGAGGTTCAGTCATGCACATAATGTGGTTCACCGAACGTGCGTATCATTACCTGCCCGAAGAGGAGGTTCTGAAACGGCGCAGTTTCTTCGGCGTGCCCAACACCTTTTTCGACGCGCAAAAAGGTTCGCAGCTTCTCAACCAATATCTCGACGAAAAGATCTATTCAGACGAGCTCGGCTTCGACGGCGTGATGCTGAACGAGCATCACGGCACCCCTTTCTGCATGGGCGCGGTGATGGACGTCGAAGCGGCGGTGCTCGCGCGCGCCACCAAACGGGTCCGAATCGTGCTGCTAGGCAATCCGATTCCGACGGTTGCGAATCCGCTCCGGCTGGCGGAAGAGCTCGCGATGATCGACATGATCTCGGGCGGGCGGCTGGTGCCCGGATGGGTGCGCGGCGCCGGCAGCGAACAGCTCGCCAACAACGCCAATCCCGCCTACAACCGCGAGTATTTTGACGAGGCGCACGACCTGATCCTGGCGGCGTGGACGCGTCCCGGTCCGTTTCGCTGGGAGAGCAAACATTTTCATTTCCGTTTTGTGAATCCGTGGGTGCTGCCCTTGCAGAAGCCGCATCCGCCGATCTGGATTCCCGGCCTGATCAGTCCGGAAACGGTCAAATGGTGCGCCGCGCACAAGTATCCGTATGTGGCGCTCGCAACGATGCTCAAGCCGACGCTGGAGATGTGGGACCTGTACACCGCCGAAGCCGCGGTGCACGGCTATCAGGCCGGGCCGGAAAACTTCGGCTATCTGCAGCCGATCTTCGTTCATGAAACCGAGGAAAAAGCGGACGAGCTGGGCAAGAACTTCCTGTTCGGCGGCGGCTTCGCGAACTTCGCGCGGCCGGAATGGATGTTCCCTCCCGGATATAACTCGAAAGAGGCGACCCGCCGGCTCGCGAGCCTTTACGCCAATCCGAATCTGCCCGGCAAAACGCTTGTGCCGCAGCATCTCCATTCGATGAACGATATCGCGGCGATCAAAAAAGCGGTTTACGACAACTATGAGTCCTCCAAGGAGTCGTTGCAGATAATCACCGGCACGCCGAAATCGGTGATCCCGAAGCTGCGCAAAGTGCTGGAAGTGCTGAGGCCGGGGATCTTCTCGTTCTGGCTCGACGGTCCGTCGCCGCGCGAGGATCGGTTGACCTGCCTGAAGTTGCTCGGAACTGAAGTGCTGCCCGCGGTGCGCGAAATCGGCAAGGAGCTAGGGCTGGCGGATCCGTTTCAGATCGCGCCCGGTTCGCGTCCGCTCGCCGCGAGCGGACGGCCGGAAAGGGTCGGTTCGCCGGAGGCGTTGGCGGCTATTTGACCGAAGGCGGCGCGCCTCGGATTTTGTTTCGCGTGTAAGAAGCGCATCTGCTAATGCTGGACTTAAGGTCTAATGAATAAACCGCCGCGGCGTGAAGCTCGGGTTTTCGACGCCGCCGAGACTTTTGGGGAGGTCTTGTTATGCATGTAATGTTTTTCACCGAGCGCGCGTATCATGCGGTGCCCGAAGACGAGGTCTTCAAGATCCGCAGTTTCTTCGGCGTGCCCAACAAATTCTTCGACGCACAAAAGGGCGCGCAGCTTCTCAACGAATATATCGACGAGAAGATCATGTGCGACGAACTGGGCTTCGACGGCCTGATGCTGAACGAGCATCACGGCACCCCGTTCTGCATGGGCGCGGTGATGGACGTCGAGGCGGCGGTGCTCGCGCGCGCCACCAAACGCGCCAAAATAGTGCTGCTCGGCAATCCGATTCCGACGGTTGCGAATCCGCTCCGGCTGGCCGAAGAGCTCGCGATGATCGACATGATCTCGGGCGGGCGGCTGGTGCCCGGATGGGTGCGTGGGGCGGGCAGCGAACAACTCGCCAACAACGCCAATCCCGCCTACAACCGCGAGTATTTCGACGAAGCCCACGACCTGATCCTGGCGGCGTGGACGCGTCCCGGTCCGTTCCGCTGGGAGGGCAAGCATTTCCACTATCGTTTCGTGAATCCGTGGGTGCTGCCGTTGCAGAAGCCGCATCCGCCGATCTGGATTCCCGGCCTGATCAGCCCGGAAACGGTCAAATGGTGCGCGCACCATCGCTACCCCTACGTGGCGCTAGCGACGCTGCTCAAGCCCACGCTTGAGATGTTCAACATGTACGCGAAGATCGCGGGCGATCTCGGCTATCAGGCGGGACCGGAGAACTTCGGCTATTTGCAGCCGGTCTTCTGCGCCGACACTGAGGAAAAGGCCGAGGAACTTGGCAAGAACTTCCTGTTCGGCGGCGGCTTCTCGCATTTCGCACGGCCGGAATGGATGTTCCCTCCGGGCTACAACTCGAAGGAGGCGACGCGCCGGCTCGCCTCGCAGGCGGCGAATCCAAACCTGCCGGGCCATGGTCTGCTCGACCACGATCCGGAAAACGACGCCGAACTGCAGGCGCTGAAAAAGGCGCTCTACGGCACTTATCCGGAATGGCTGCGACAGTCGCAAATGATCACGGGCACGCCGAAGACGATTGTCCCGAAGCTGCGCCACGTGCTCGAAGTGCTGCGTCCCGGAATCTTCTCGTTCTGGCTCGACGGCCCGGCGCCGCTAAAGGATCGCCGCCGCTGCGTCGAGCTGCTCGGCAAGGAAGTGTTGCCGGCGATGCATGAAATCGGCAAAGAACTGGGGCTTACCGACCCGTTCCAGGTAAAGCCGGGCTCGCGCCAGCTTTCCAACGGCAAAGCCGAACCGGTCGGACGGCCCGACCTGATCGCGGAATCGACGCTGGGGGCGTAACGCGCACTGCGCGAGTTGCATGATGGCGGGCGGCGCAATAACGCGCCGCCCGCCACTTTTTCTTCAGACCGCCTTAATCGTGGCGAACGCTTGAGCGGTTGCGGAAGCTTGATTAACGTCGGGCGCAGCGGAGCGGCAGAGGGGCGGGTGGGCTTCACGGGATTCGCGCGGCTCGGGTTCGATGGCTTTTCTTCAGACGACTGACGATCTTGGTTTCAAGCTGGAATTGGCCGAGCGGCCCGCTCGAATCGTCTCGCTCGTGCCGAGTTGGACGGAGACGCTGTTCGCTTTCGGGGCCGGGAATGAAATCGTCGGTCTGACGCGATTCTGCGTGGAGCCGGCGGATCGCGTCGCCGACGTGCCGAAAGTCGGCGGGACCAAGAATCCGGACATCAAGGCTATCGTCGATCTCAAGCCGGAGATTGTGATCGCCAACGCCGAGGAAAACCGGCGCGAGGATATCGAAAAGCTGCGCGCCGCGGGAATACCGGTCTTCACCACTTACTCGCGCACGGTGGCGGCGGCGGTCGAAGCGATACTCAAACTCGGGCAGGTCGTGGGCCGGCCGGCCGAGGCCGACGCGATCGCGCGCGAGGTGGTGCGCGAAGTGAGCGTAATCGAAACCGGGCTGGGCGTATGGAACCGCTTGCGATTCAGGGTTTTCTGTCCCATCTGGAAAAACCCCTGGATGGCCTTCAACGCCGACACTTACGCGCACGACGTGTTGCGGATGCTCGGCTTCAACAATATTTTCGCGGCGGCGGGCGAGCGTTATCCGCGCGTGACTCTCGACGAGACGCTCGAGCTGCGGCCCGACTTCGTGCTGCTGCCAAATGAGCCGTACGAATTCAGCCAGAAGGATGCCGACGAACTGAAACCGCTGTTGCCGCCGGCGCTGAGCCGCCGTGTGGTTCTGATCGACGGCCGCGACCTGCACTGGTACGGAGCGCACATGGCGCCGGGCTTCAAGCGGCTCGCGGCCCTGCTGGCGCGCGTGCGCGCCGCGTCGGTCTGAACCGCGGCCGGATTGCCGAATGGCGCGGCGACCGACTAATTAGTAAACAGGTCGGAAGTTCGGCATCGGCGACCCCCGCCGGCTCCGAATGCCGTTTTTTCACGCGAAGGGAGAAACCAGCATGGCCGCAATCGCCCCGCTCACCGGGATCAAACTGATCGATCTGACCAAGCTCGCGCCGGGACCTCATTGCACGATGATCCTCGGCGACCTCGGCGCAGACATTATCAAGGTCGAAGAGCCGGGCGCGCCCACCGGACGGCGCGCCGAACAGGGCGGCGCGACCGGCAAGGTGCGGCGTGTCGAGGGCTTCGGATCCGTGCCGACCAACGCGCTCGCGCGCAACAAGAAATCGATCGGCATCAATCTGAAAAGCCCGATCGGCAGGGAAATCTATCTGCGGCTTGCCCGCGACGCCGACGTGATTGTCGAAGAGTTCCGGCCCGGCGTGGCGAAGCGCCTGGGCGTCGATTACGAAACGCTCAAAGCCGACAATCCGAAACTGATCTATTGCGCCGTGACCGGATTCGGCCAGACTGGGCCGTACAAGGACCAGGTTGGCCACGACCTGAATTATATCGCGACGGCGGGCGCGCTCTCGCTGATCGGCCGCAAGGATCAGCCGCCGACCATTCCGCTGAACCTGCTCGCCGACTATGCCGGCGGCGGCATGCACGCGGCGATCGGCGTGCTCGCGGCGCTAGTCGCACGCAACCAGACCGGGCGCGGACAATATGTCGATATAGCGATGCTCGACGGCGTCATGCTGCTGATCGCGCAGGCGCTATCGACCTATTTCACCAACGGCAAGATTCCGAAGCGCGGCTATACGTCCACCGACGGCGCAGCGCCGTATTACAATCTGTACGAAACCAAAGACAACAAATACATCACGATCGGATCGGTCGAGCCGTGGTTCTACGCCAATCTGTGCCGTGCGCTTGGCTGCGAACAATACATCACCGACCAGCACAACCATCAGAAATGGACCGAGATGCTCGAGCATTTCGCCCGCGTCTTCAAGACGCGCACGCGCGACGAATGGTTCGAATATCTTTCCCGATCCGATATTTGCGTGGGCCGGATGCTTACGCTCGACGAACTTGCCGATGAGCCGCAGATTCGCGCCCGCAACATGATCGTGGAGGTCGAAACGCCGTCCGGCGAAAAAGTCAAGCAGGTAGGCATCTCGATCAAGCTGTCGGAGACGCCCGGATCGATCCGGTCGCTCGCGCCGAAGCTGGGGCAGCATACGGAGGAAATTCTCGGCGGGCTTGGCTACAGCGCCGCGGATATCGAGCGCTGGCGCGCCGAGGGCGCGATCAAGTAGGCGGCAAATCCGACAACCGTTGTCGGAGCGCGGTGGTATGCCGATAGCAGCGCGGCGACGCGCGAACCATGGAGAGTGATGATGGCGGACGATCGGCAGAGCGCGATGTTCATGGAAGGGCCATACGAACCGCTGATGATCGAGCGGGCGGAAGGCCCATGGCTCTATGCGAGCGACGGGAGGCGGATTCTCGACGCGGCGGCCGGCGCGGTGGTCGTGAATGTCGGCCAGGGACGGGAGGAGATCGCGCGCCTGATGGCCGAGGAGGCCGCGAAAATCAATTATGTCGTTCCGATCTGGAACACTCCCGCCCGCGAGCGGTTGTGCGCGCGCCTGGCGCGATGGACGCCGCCGGGCCTGAACCGTTTCTTCTTCACCAGCGGCGGCTCGGAAGCGGTCGAGGCCGCGATCAAGTTCGCGTTGATGTACCAGAAGCTGAAGGGACGGACGGGCCGCACCAGGATCATTTCGCGCTGGACGTCGTATCACGGCAATACCCTCGCGGCGCTTTCGGTCGGAGGAAACCGCAACCGGCGCAAGGACTACGAGCAAGTGCTTTTCGATTGGCCGCATATTCCGCCGTCATTCTGCTACCGCTGCCCATGGGGAAAAACGTATCCGGGATGCGGTCTCGATTGCGCGGAGGCGCTGGAGGCTGAAATCGCACGGCACGGCGCCGATTCGATCGCGGCGTTTATCGCGGAGCCAATGATGGGAGCGACAGGCGGAGCCGTTCCGCCCGTCAAGGAATATTGGCCGCGCATCGCCGAAATCTGCCGGAAGCATGAAATTCTGCTGATCGTGGACGAAGTGATGACCGGTTTCGGCCGCACCGGGCGGCGTTTCGCAGTCGAGCATTGGAGCCTGGCGCCCGACGTTCTCGTCGGCGGCAAAGGTCTGACCGGCGGCTATATGCCGATGGGTATGATCGCCGTGGACGAAAAGCTGGTCGCCGAATGCGAAAAGCTGCACGCGGATTTCATGTTTTACACCTATAGCTGTCATCCGTTGGCGTGCGCCGTCGCGGACAAGGTGCTCGAAATCATGGAGCGCGAACGCCTGGTCGAGCATGCGGCCGAAATCGGCGCCCGGCTCGGCGCCCAGCTCAAGGAAAATCTTTCGGGCCATCCGATGGTCGGGGACATCCGCGGCACGGGCCTGTTCTGGGGCGTCGAGCTGGTGCGCGAGCGCGAAGCGCGGACGCCTTATCCGCCGTCGCGAAAGGTCACGTCGCAAGTGATCGGCGCTGCGCTTAAGCACGGACTGTTCGTCTATCCGACGGTTGGCATGGCGGGAGAAGCTGGCGGCGACGGCGTGATGGTTACGCCGCCTTTCGTGATCGGAAACGCCGAGGTGGACTATATCGTGCGAAATCTGCGGACGGCGCTTGACGAAACGCATGCCGGCATGCGGTGAGTAAATCTCGCGCTGTCGCAGCGAAGTTGTGGATGCCGCGGTCGCGGCCGAAAAAATCACCGGTTTACCCGCCACAGGTTATGATAGCCCTACAACTCGCGGCGTTCGTCGGGTAAGTTTTTCTCATCGTTTCGGGCGCAAATGGAGCGGCCATGGCTGACATAATCGGTCCGACTTCTCATTTTTTCTATTCGCAGCGGCTCAAACTGCATTACGTCGATTGGGGCAATCATCATCTGCCCCTTGCGATTCTGGTGCACGGCGGACGCGACCACTCGCGGAACTGGGATTTCGTCGCGCTCGATCTGCGACGGCATTTTCATGTCGTCGCGCCCGACCTGCGTGGCCACGGCGATTCGGACTGGGCGATCGGCGGAGCCTATTCGATCACCGATCACGTGCTCGATTTGGGCCAGTTGATGAACGCGCTCGAGCCGAAAGGCCCCGTGACTCTGATCGGCCATTCGCTGGGCGCCGGAGTGGTGCTCCAGCGCGCGGGCGTGTTTCCGGCGGCCGTCAAAGCGATCGTCGCGATCGAGGGGCTTGGACCGCCGGGCGCGATGATCCGCGAGACGCCCGCGCACGAGCGCATGGAGCATTGGGTGACCGACATGCTTGCGTTGGCGCAGCGCAAACCGCGCGAATACCAGACGATCGAGCAGGCGATGGAGCGGATGCGCGAAGCGAACCCGCATCTGAGCGCCGAGATGGCGCGGCATCTCACGATTTACGGCGTCAGACGCAACGAAAACGGCACGTTTTCATGGAAGTACGACAACTATACGCGCGCCACGTCGCCGTATTTGTTCAATTTGAAAGACGCGATGGAAATCTGGTCGCGAATCCAATGTCCGACGCTGCTGGTGCGCGGCGATTCGTCATGGGCGGGCGATTGGGAGCGCGACGGGCGGCTTGATGCGTTCCGGACGGCCGAACTGGTGACGATCAAAAACGCCGGCCACTGGGTGCATCACGATCAACTGGCGGAATTTCTTGCGGTGATCCATCGATTTCTGGGCCTATCCTGATGGCGAGCAAACCTTCAGCAGCCGGAGCAGCGGCGCCGCCCCAGCCGTTGGTTCATCCGGAGTCGGTTTCGTTGCGGGTCGATCAGCTCGAATATCTGGAAACGATTTTGCTGGCGGTCGCGGTTGGCGTGCTTGCGGCGCTTGGCAATCTCGGGTTTCGGCGCGTGATCGATTTCTTTTCCTGGATTTTCCGCGGCTGGGAATGGCGCGCGCTCGGCATCCATTATCATGCGTGGACGATCATGCTGATTCCGCTGATCCTGCTGAGCGGCGGCGTCGGGATGCTGATTCTTAACTATTTTTTCCCCGGCGACGTGCTTGGCTACGGCTTTCCGAATTTTCTCGAGATGGTCAATCTCGGCAACGCGCGCATCAAACGCCGCTGGATCGTCTTGAAAGCGCTGGGCGCCGGACTCTCGCTTGGCGCGGGCGCGTCGGTCGGACGCGAAGGACCGATCGCGCAAATCGGCGGCGCGATCGGATCGGCCGTCGCGCAAGTGCGTCGGCTCGGCGTCGAACGCGCCAAGGTTCTGGTCGCCGCTGGCGCGGGCGCCGGAATCGCCACCACGTTCAATGCGCCGATGGGCGGCCTGATGTTCGCGCAGGAAATCGTCCTGATGGGGCAGACGGAGCTCGCCAACCTCGTATTGATGATCGTTGCGACGTTCACTGCGGTAGTGACTTCGCGCACGCTGATGGGCGAGGCCGGCGCCGTGTTCCATCCGGTGCAATTTCATCTGGTGAGCTACTGGGAACTGCTCAGCTATGGTTTGCTGGGCGCGGTGCTCGGCGTGGTCAGCGCCGGGTATATCCGGTTTTTCCACGGACTCGGGCGCCGTGTGCGGTCGATCAAGCAGCCGCAATGGGTCAAGCTGATGGCCGGCCTTTTTCTGGTCGGCGTGATAGCGATTTTCCTGCCGCGAAACCTTTCAGACGGCTATCCGGCGATCGATCAGGCGATGCAAGGAAAAATCGCGGCGGAGATGCTGTTGGCGCTGGCGGTCGCGAAATTTTTTACCAGCGCCGTTTCGCTCGATTGCGGCGCGCCGGGCGGCGTATTCGGTCCGATCTTCTTTATTGGCGCGATGAGCGGCGGAGCCTTTCGGCAATTCATGAGCCTTTTCATGCCGCGGATACTCGGTCCGCGCGGTTCATATTCGTTGATCGGCCTCGGCGCGTTCCTGGGCGGCGTCACCCATGCGCCCCTGACCGCGCTGTTTCTGCTGTTCGAGATGACCGAGCTTAACTATTCGGTCGCGTTGCCGGCGATGATCGCGGTCATCACGGCGTTGGTCGTGGCGCGCTCGATCGAAAGCGAATCGATCGATATGTACACGCTGGCGCGCGAGGGCAAAACGCTGGCGATCGGGCGCGAGCGCCTGCTGCTCACGCAGTTGCCCGTATCCTCGGTGATGAACCGGGAAGTCGACGTTTTGCCGCTTAACGCGCCGTTGCACGAGGTGTTGCGCGCCGCCGGCGAAACCTCTCAGGCGACGCTGCCGGTCGTCAACAGCAAGAACGAGCTGGTCGGCCTGGTCGTGACGCGGGATTTGCTCGCGCTGCTGGCGGGCGGCGGCGAATTGGGGCCGTTGGTGAACGCTTTCGATATCTGTCGGCGTAATCCGCCGGTAGTCACGCCGGAATCTAACCTCGATCAGGCCGCGCAGATGATGGAATACGAGGCCTTGGACGAATTGCCGGTGGTCGAAAATCCGCACGGCAGCCTGTTTTTGGGTCTCGTCGCGCGCCGAAGCATCGCGCAGGCGTTCAACCGTGTGACGGTGTCGCTGTCGTCGCATGAAGGCGGCGACCGCGGCATTTTTTGGGCGACCGGATATCGCGTGGCGCGGCTTAAGATACCCGAATCGGCGGCCGGCAGAACCATCCGCCAGCTCGATCCGCGCGCCCGTTTCGGCGTCAGCGTCCTCGCGGTTCAAGATGCGAGCGATCCCGTGGCTGGGTTCGCTCCGATCGCTCCTGACCGCGCGCTCAAAAGCGGCGATCTCATAATCGCCGCGGGTCGTCCGGCCGACCTGCGCCGATTCGAACGCGAGCTGGCCGGGATTGCGCGCAATGCCGCGGTCGAAGCCGAATGACGCTCTCCGGTTGGCGAAAACTCGCGATCGAACCCGAGGTTCAGATTCGTTCGATCACTTCTTCGCGAAAACGCGCGAGTTCATCTTCCGTCAGAGCTTTGACCGGCGAACCAACCAGCGCGCGGTCAACGCCCGCCGCTTTCAGCCGGCGCATGTCATCGAGCGTGAGCGGCTTTCCGGTGCGCAGGCTGAGCGTGATTTCGACCGGCCGGGAGCGGCCCGCCTCGCGTTCAAGCGCGCGCAAACGGCCGATCAGCGCTTGCGCGTCGTCGTGGGTTTTTGCGATCCCATACCATCCGTCGCCATAGCGAACGGCGCGCTTGAGCGCGATTTCCGTGGTGCCGCCGACGACGATCGGCGGATGAGGTTTCTGCACGGGCTTGGGATTGAACCTGGCGCCTTCGAGGCTGATGGTCTTGCCGTGATAGGCGGGCTCGTCGCTGGTCCACAATTCTTTCATCAATTCGATATATTCGCGCGTGCGCAGCGCGCGATCGCCGAAACTCGCGCCGACGAGCGCGAACTCCTCCGCCCACCATCCAACGCCGACTCCGAAAATCGCCCGCCCGGAACTCAATACGTCCAGCGTCGCGACCGCCTTCGCCGTCGATATCGCATTGCGCATCGGCACGACATAAATTCCCGTCGCCAGCCGGATTTTGCTCGTGTGAGCCGCCGCGTATGCCAGCGTCAGCATCGGATCGTTGAAGGGAACGTCGAGCGGCGCGGGAAAACTTCCGTCGGCCGAGTATGGATATTTCGATTGCGACTTGACGGGCATGATCAAGTGTTCGCCAATCCACGCCGATTCGTATCCAAGCTCCTCGGCGCGCCGCACATGGGTCGAAATTCGTTCCGGTTTGACACTCGTGATGAAGGTTCCGAAATTCATACGCGCCTCCGATTTTGCGATATCGTCGGCCGCATCGCCCGGATATCGCGATTCAACGCGCGGCGGGCCGCTGGAGCCGCGCCGCGGTCGCCGTGCACTTGAGCGATTTCAGGCAGCCGACCGCGCCGGCGTTCTTGCCGCACGATAGATCGATCAGCGCATCGGCGTCGACCTTTTCCGCCTCCTCGCGCAGCTTCGCAACCAACTGTTCGCGGTCGCCGCCTCCGCCAAGCAAGGTATCGTCGCACGACCATGCGCTCACCGCGCCCAGATTCCTGTATCCATTAGTTCGCGGATCGGAGGAAGAATAGACGGGGATTTCGGCCGCCAGGCGCGATGCGGTCGCCGAATCGACGCCGCCGAATTCGCCCAGCGGGATGCATCCGCCGAGCGTGGCGGGCAGGCAGGCGAAAAAAATTATCAATCCAATTGTGGAACGGTTCATTTGTCGGGACGGCGCGCCTCAAGCCGCGGGCGACGCTCCATTGCCGAACCGAAACGGACGCGCTCGGCCGGCGCGCAGCTCCTCGCACAAATCAGCGACGGTGCGGACTTCTTTCGTCAACTCGGTCGCGCAGGTCAGAAACCATCGCGCCGTCGGGAAGTGCGCGTCGCTGCCGGCCACCGCGGCGAGGCCGAGCTTTTCGGCGGCGGCCAAAGCGTCGCGATCCTGTTCGTGCGTATTCTGGCCATTGACCGCCTCGATCGCCACAAGCGCGGCCCCGACCCTGGCCATCAAGTCGCCAAGTCTGGCGCCGTAGCCTGAATCGCGAAATGGATGCGCGGGGATGGCGACGCCGCCCTCGCCGTACACCGCTTCGATCAGCGGTTCGGCGCGCAACAGCCGGTCCGCGAAATCGAACCGTTCCAGCAGGCGCCGGGTGACGCCGAAAATCAGGAGGTGGCCGAGCTTTGTGTCCGCTTCGACGCCCTTGAATATTCGCACTCCGAATCGATCCGCCAGCCGGGCGTACTCGGAATCGAGCGCGTCATCGGTGGGAAACAGCCGATGCTCGGTCAGGCAGATCGCGCCGAGACGCACGACGGCGCGAGCGTTCGCCTCCAGATATTGTTCGGCAAGCGCGTTGGAATCGGATGAGAGCCGCGTATGAACATGCAGGTCAACCAGCATCGTGGACAATTTTCACACGTCGCGCCGGTCGGGGAAAAGCGCGCGGTTCAGGGCGCGGCATATTCGTCGCGCACCTGAAGATGATCGATCGGAAAGACCAGTCCGGTGTAGCGGATTACGAGCGTTTCCACCTCGAGCCGATCGAATTCGCTGTTGACCTCGCCGTAAAGCTCCAGATTGTCGCCCACGACGCGAAACCGCACCTGCGAATAGCCGGCGTTATCGAGGTCTTGACGCAACGCGGCGAGCCGCGGCGCGCTCAAGTCGGGAGCCATCGCGTCAGGCGGGGGAGCTGGCGCGGGCGGCGGGTAATATCCGTAATCGCCGCCGCCGTTGGTGTTGGCCGGCGCCATAGCTTGAAAAATTTTCGCGACGCCGTACGCGAAGGCAAATATCGCGACGATCCAGATCAGCCGATGCCGCGCCGGCCGGCGGCGCCGGACTCCGATTCCGGCCGTGTCGCGATGCGCGCGGCTGCGGCTGTGAGCGCCCGGCGCCGCAGCGGCAGGCTGGCGATTCGGCAGCGGCAGCGTGATCGCATCCGCGGCGCCGCGTTCGAACGAACGATCGAAAGGGCCGACCTCCGTCGCGCAGTAAGAACAGAAACGCGAATCCGCAGGGATCATCCGCGCGCAGTTCGGACAGGGAAAATCTTTCGTCAGCCCGACCACCGTCGGCGCTGCGGCTGCCGCCGGCGAAGCCGCGTTCGCGATGCGGGGAGGATTTGCGGCCGCGGCGCCGCCGGGCGGCGCCGATGCAGCGTTTGGCTGCCCCGGCGGCGCCTGCGGCGAAACCGCGAGCGGCAGCGGCAACTGCGCGCGCGCGGCGCCAACGGATACGCCGTTCACCGCGGCCGCGCCGCCATTCCTGATCGCGATCAGCCGGTTTTTGAATTCGGTCGCGTCGCGCATCCGGTTGACGACGTCGTACGCGAGCGCCTGATCGACCAGCGCCGCGAGCGACGGGTCAAGATCCGGGCAAAGTTTGCGCAAGGGCGGAAAACTGAACGGCGCCTCCGCGGCCGGGTCGCGGCCGGAAAGCGCCTGATGCATCGTGGCGCCGAGCGCGTAAAGATCGGAGCGGATTTCCACCTTGCCGCGATACTGCTCCGGCGGCGCATAGCCTTGCGTGCCGATCATGGTCGCGTTGCTGAGCGGCGCGAAATGGCGCGCGATGCCGAAATCTATCAGCTTGGCCTGCCCCTCCGCCGTAAGCATCACGTTCGACGGCTTCAGATCGCGGTAAATCACCGGCGGGTCGAGGTTGTGCAGGTATTCGAGCGTTTCGAGGATTTGGATCGCGATCTCGATCACGCACGCCGCGGGCAATTTTCCGCCCGCGCGGCGTAGCTCGTCGTCCAGCGTGTCGCCGTCGATATATTCCATCACGAGAAAGTGATGGTTCGCGTCGCTGAAGCGATCGAAGATGCGCGGAATATGCTCGTTGGCGAGTTGCGCGAGCATGTCGGCCTCGCGATTGAACGCCGCGACCGCCTGCCGCTGCATGTCGGGACTGGTGAAGCTGTCCACCATTTCCGCGAGCGCGCAGCGGCGATCGGCGAGACGCAGGTCCTCCGCCAGATAGACCAGCTTCATGCCGCCGCCGCCGATCGCTTTGACGACGCGATAACGCCCGCCGACGATAGTGCCGGGATCGATCATGCGCCCGGCTCGCGGGTTCCGCTCATGGCCGGGGCCGCGCCGGCGCGGACAGCGGCGTCCGTCCGCGCGGATTTCGCCGCCGCGTGAACGCTTCTTCGCGCACGGCGCCTGAAAGCGCGGCGTTCATCGCGCAGATCGCGTGCAGCATGAAGCCCAGCGCCGCCGCCATCGAATAGGTCGTCGCGACCGCGACGAACCACGCTATCGCCGCGCGCTGCTGATGCTTGTAAATGTGGCCGAGGCCGGGAATGACGCTCAGCGCCAGCGCGACCATTGGCCGCCATGTGATGTTGCGGCTGAGCCATTCCGTGCCGGCCAGCTGCGCGCCGCAGTCCTTGCAATAGATCGCGTCGGCGACCGTCACCGGCTTCCCGCATTGCGAACAGAATCGCGCCCGATCGAGTATCGCGTCAGCCATGGAAGACGTAGGCGGCGTCGCCGAAGCGGATCGCCGCGCCATTTGTTAGCGGAGCTTCGGAGATGCGCTGGCCATTGACGAAGGACCCGTTCTGGCTGCCCAAATCGATCACGCGATAGCCGGCGCCGTTCGCTTCGATCGCTGCGTGATGGCGCGAGACCGA
The DNA here is from genome assembly GCA_014896235.1 of bacterium. Lineage (GTDB taxonomy): Bacteria > Desulfobacterota > Binatia > Binatales > Binataceae > JADMIL01. The sequence continues at coordinate 70,370 of JADBKU010000002.1, forward strand.
GGCGTCGCTGATAACCAAATCGTTGTCGAGCGCCCGGCCGATGCTCAACCGGCCTGACGCGGCCAGCCAAATTCGTTCGCCGGTGGCGCTTTCGAGATAAGCCTCAACCGCGCTTACCGGCGCCGCGGGCGCCACAGACGACGGCGGCGCAGCCGGCGTCGGCCGCGGCGCCATGGACGGGCGCGGAGCCGCGGCGGAGAGCGAATGTCCGTCGCGCGTCTGAACGCGCTCGTGGAATCGTAATTCGTAATTGCCGATTTTAATCTGATCGCCGTCCGCCAAAGTTGCCGTTTCGATTCGTCCGCCGTTGACCAGAGTGCCCGCCTGCACCGCAAGATTGCGGATTACATAGACGTCGCCCTTGCGCTCAAGCGTCGCGTGGCGCGGCTGCACGCCGGGATCGCCAAACAGTCCGATCGCGTTTTCCTCGGCCCTGCCGATCGTGACGGTCGGCCCGTCGATGCGGAATTGCCGCCCCTTCAAGCGCCCGGCCTCCACAACGAGCCATGCGGCCTTGGTCAACTCGTGGGCGAGTCCGATAAACAGGCCGATCGCGAAGCCGACCGCGCTGAAACCGATGAACCGCGACAGCATTCCGCTCGAACTCAGCATCCCGATCGGATCAAAGACGATTCCGCCGGCGAAACCGCCGACCCATCCGCCCGCCGCGCCCTTGAGCGCGTTGCGTATCGAACCGGTCGCAAGGCCGACGCCGATTCCCAGCATCATCCCCATCAGCGTCCATCCGACGATCCTCGCCATGATCAGGTAGAAGATCGATCCCTGATGATTGCCGGCCCATCCGCCCGCCGCCAGAATTGCGCTGAACGCGCGGTTCGAAAAATAGGTCGCAGGCAGGGAAAGCAAAAAGCAGATGACGAAGCTCCACAGGGCGCGGCGCTTCATCGCGTCCGTGATCGTGAACGATTGATCGTCGGACGCCGAGATCAGCGCGCCAATCGTCCCGGCCAGAATCGCCATCACGATCAAATTGCCGTACACCAGCCAAGCGGATTCGGCCTGGGTCAGCGAATGGCCATGATTGACGATCTCGACGGGAATCCATCCGATTGCGCCGCCGAGCAGGCCCGCCAACGCTTTGAAGATCAATTCGCGCCGATTGATGGAACTATTCATCCGCAGCAAACCCTCATGCCGGTCCGTACGGCGCCGCGATGCTTCGCCGACGCGGCCGCAAGGATACCGTTTATATGATAGCGCTGGCGGGCGCTGCTTTGAACGCCCGCCAGCGCGCGAAGATATTTCGCCAGTTGCCGTTCCTGTCCGAAAAGATGCATCATTTTGCGCGGCGGCGAGGGCCGCGGAAACGAGATTCCCGATGGCGGAGAAAACGCTGATTAACGAACCTTTCGGTCCGCTGCAAGGCGTGCGGATCGTTTCGACCGGCACGCTTATCGCCCAACCGTTCGCCGCCGAGCTTGCAGCCGAGATGGGCGCGGAGGTGATTCAGGTCGAGCGGCCCGGACAGGGCGACGCCGGATGGCGCACGCTTGGCGCCACGCTGCCCGCGCGCGACGGCGGCGCGGCGGTTGCGACCAATTTCATCCAGGAGCGGCGCAACGTCTTTTGTGTCACGCTCGATTTCTCGCAGCCGCGCGGCCGCGATCTTTTCATGGAAATCGCCGCACGCGCCGACATCTGGATGGAAAGCTCGAAGCCGGGCACTTATCCGCGATGGGGTCTCGACGACGACGCCGTCCGCAAAGTCAATCCGAAGATCGTGATTACGCACGTCTCCGGCTACGGTCAGTATGGCGAGCCGGACTACATCCGGCGCACCTCCTACGACATCGTGGGGCAGGCGTTCGGCGGCACGATGTACCAGACCGGTTATCCGGAAAATCCTCCCTCGCGCGCCGCTCCGTGGACGGGCGATTACATGACCGCGATGTTCACCTTGTGGTCGTCGCTGGCGGGTTTGACCTACGCGCGCGCGCACGGCGTCGGCCAGTCGATCGACGTCGCTCAGTACGAGGCCATCCATCGCACGCTCGGCGGCACGATGATCGAGTACTTCGAGAAAGGCCAGGTGCGCGAACGATCGGGCAACAAAGGGCAGGGCTTTCAGCCGCTCGACAGCTTCCAGACCGCCGACGGATGGATCGCGATGGGCGCGCTGACGGAGGTTTACAACCGGCTGCTGGTCGCGATCGGACTCGACCCGGCGGACCCGAAATGGCAAAGCGCGCGCACCAATCTCGATTCGATCGAGGGCGTCGAATTCGACGCGATCCTGCGCGGATGGGTCGCCGAACGGCCGACCGCCGAAGTCGTGCGCATCCTGAACGAAGCGCAGGTGCCGTGCGCCAAAATCATGAACAGCCGCGATATCGCGGAGGATCCGCATTATCGGGCGCGCGAGATGCATATCGAATGGGACGACCTGCAGGTCGGCCGCGTGAAGGGAATCAACGTCGTGCCGAAATTTTCGCTGACTCCGGGCCGCATATGGCGCGGCGCGGTGGCGGTCGGCTACGACAATCAGCGCGTCTATGGCGATTTGCTCGGCAAAAGCGCGGCGGAACTGGAGTCGCTCAAGCGCGACGGGGTTATCTGATCGCGCCGCGCCGTCACTCCGCGACCTTGGCCATGAAGGCCTCCGCACGCTCGGCGAAAACCCGCGCGTCGGCATAGCGGCCGAGGTCGAGAATGAAGTATGTGGCGCCGGCCGCCCGTTCCGCCGCAAGCGCGGCGCGCGCCGCCGCTAGATCGTCGAGCCGCATCCCGCGCCGCACGACGATTTCGAAATCGCCGCCGCGCCCGCGCGCGGCCAGTTTCGCTTTCAGCTCGGCGGCCATTGGCGCCAGCTTGTCCGCAGGCAGCATCGGATGCCATCCGTCGCCGAATTCAATCGCGCGCTCGAGCGCGGGCGCGCCATTGCCGCCGATCCAGATCGGCGGACAGGGCGGGCGCGGCGCGAACACGAAGGGCGGAAATTTCACCAGCTCGCCCGTGTAGCCCTCCGCGTCGTGCGCGAACAAATGACGGATCACGCGCAGCGTCTCATTGCTGATCCGGCCGCGCATCCGCTTTTCCACGCCCAACGCCTCGAACTCGCGCCGCATCCATCCGACTCCCGCGCCCAATATCATTCGTCCGCCCGAAAGTTCCTGAATCGTCGCGATCTGCTTGGCCGTAAGCACCGCGGGCCGATACGGCAGCACCAGCACGGAGACGCCCAGCCGAATCCGTTCGGTCGCGCCGGCGAACCATGCGAGCGCGGCCAGCACGTCGAGATAGCGCCCGCCCGAGCCTTCGGCGTCGTCGGGCGGGATGCACAAATGATCGGAAACGAAGAGCGCGTCGAAGCCGAGCCGTTCGGCCGCCGCCGCGCAGTCGCGCATCGTCGCGCGGCTGGATTGGGGCCCCATGTTGCGGATGGCGATTCCGTATTTCATCGGCGATCTCCCTTGATTCACATATCAATGGCGTGGCGCATCGACGCCGCCTACGTTACATGATCAAGACCGTGGGCCGGCCTTCCGCCAGAGAACGCAAACCGTACAACATCGACGCGCTCGTCGATATCGCCGTGAGAGTCTTCCTGCGCCACGGCTACGACGGCGCGTCGCTCGACCAGGTGGCGGCCGCGGCCGGCATCACCAAGGCCAGCATTTACTATCACGTTGAGGGCAAGGAGGCCCTGCTCAAGCTGGGCGTTGGCCGCGCGCTGGCGGCGCTGTTTGCGGTGCTTGAAGAACCGGAGGCGCGCGAGGGTAGGGCGATCGAGCGGCTGCGCCATGTCGTGCGGCGGACGGTTGAAATCACGGTCGCCCGTCTGCCCGAGGTCGCGCTGCTCTTGCGCGTGCGCGGCAATACGGAGACCGAACGCTGGGTGCTCGAACAACGCCGCAGTTTCGACCGGCTGATCGCGGCGATCGTCGCCGAAGCGCAAGCGAGCGGCCAGCTTCGCGCCGATATCGACGCGGCATTGGCCACGCGCCTGCTGTTCGGGATGCTCAATTCGATCACGGAATGGTATCGTCCCGAAGGCGGTATGGGCGCCGCGCAAATCGCCGACGCCGCAATCAAAATCGCTTTCGAAGGATTAAGATAGTAAGGCGCCCGACAATTACGCTGACCGGCATTCGCCGATCCGGGATTCTTCGCTGCGGCGGCCTCCGCCCCGAATGACGAGAAAAATGCTCCATCTCATTCAGCGCGCAGCGAAGAATCCGGTTTCGCCGCGAGTCATTTGTAACGTCGCCAGCGAGGCGCAACTCCAGTTGGGTTGAGAAAAGAACTTTGCGGGACTTGACAGCGGAGAGGAAAATTTCTATAAATCTACCATTCGGTAGATAAATCTGCGGCGATTCGGAGGCTCTCACGATGGGCGCGTCGGCAATCGATATTTCCGGTAAAAATACTGCGGCCGAATATCCTTCGGTCGAGGAACTCAAGCAGCGGTTGATCATTCCCGAAGTGGGATTCACGCCCGCGCCGGAGGTGCCGCAGCCCAACGTTTTTCCGATCGAATGGCGGGTCGAAACTCCCAAGCTCGCCGAGATTTACGAGCGCGCCAAACGTGAGGGCTTCAACCCTTCCGCGATTCCGTGGGACACGCTCGACCCGTCGGCCTACACTGCGGACGAACGGATCGCGATGATGTACTGGTGGGCGCTGCTCTCCAACTTCGATTCATCGGGCCCGGCGGTCTTCGGCCGCGCGATGATTCACGCCTTCGAAACGCATCAGGAAGATCCCGTCCGCAAGTGCTTTTTCTCGATCACGCGCGACGAGACGAATCACGAGGAGTGCTGCCAGCGCGCGATTCAGCGCCTGGTTCCCAACGGTCCGCAAGGCTTCGCGCCGAAGACCGAGCTGGAACGCGCGGCGCTCAACAATATCGATTGGCTCTACCATAACGGCGGCCGCTACTGGACCGGGTTCAACAACGCGGTCGGCAAGTATCCGCTGGCGGTGTTGTTCACTTCGTTCATGCTCGGCGAGGTCGCGTCCTCGACGCTGTTCCACGGCATGGCCCGCGCGACGCGCCATCCCGTGTTCGAGCAGGTCTTCCGCAGCATCGGACGCGACGAATCGCGCCATCTGCAAATCTGCATCACGCTGCTGGAAAAAGAATGGCCGGGACTGAGCGACGAGTATCGCGCCTTTGTGACCAAGCAATTGCGCGCGGGCTTCGTCTTCCTTTCGATGGTTTTGTGGGAACCGCCGCCGATGTTCTGGCAGTTGCCGGACTACTTTCTGGACAACCATCGCGTGCTGCTCGATATCGCGCGGCGCGCCGGCCTCGGCATACTGCGCGTGGACGAACAGGCCGAAAACTGGCGCATCGCGATCGCCAAGGTGCGCAAGCTGCTCGAGCGCTGGCGGATCGAATTTCCGGCGATCCCCGAACTCGATATCGAAGGGGTGGACGTCGGCGACATCTCCGACGCCGATATTATTCCGGTGTTCTGATCCGGCCGGGTGCCCAGCCGCGCCGGGTTTCTGACATAATCGCCGCATCGGCGGCGACCGCGGCCGCGCGCAAACTGAAGCGCCGCGGCCGCGGCGCTTCGGCCGCGTCAGTCTAAACGGGAGATTCGCTATGAGCGTGGAACTGGTAATCGCCAACAACGTCGGCGAAATCGTGATGAACCGGCCGGCGAAGATGAACGCTTTCGACGATGCGATGGTTGCGGCGATGAACCAGCGGCTGGCTGAGGCCGAAAATGCCCGCGTGCGCGCGTTGTTGATCCGCGGCGAAGGTCCCGCGTTTTCGGCGGGGCGCGACCTGGCCGGCGCGGAACCCGGCAAGGAAGACGCCGAAGCGATACTCAAAACCGTCTTCAACCCGGTGATTCGCAAGATTGCGAATTTTCCGGCGCCGACTTTCGCCGCCGTTCATGGGCCGTGCCTTGGCGTCGGGCTGGGAATTGCATTGGCCTGCGACGTGGTTTACATCGCCGAAGACGCCAAGACCGGTTCGCCGTTCGCGCGGATTGGCGCGGTTCTCGATTCGGGCGCACACGCTTTTATGACCGCCCGCATCGGCGCCCATCGCACGCTCGAACTGATTTACAGTGGCCGTCTGATCACCGGCGCCGAAGCCGCGCAAATCGGATTGGTCAATCGCGCGCTGCCGCGCGAAGCGCTGCTTGACGAGGCGCGCAAACTGGCGCTCCAGACCGCGCAGGGGCCGACGGCAGCCTTCATGGAATCGAAGCGTCTTATCGCGCGGATTCGCGAAGAAGGCTTGGGACTCGACCGCGTTCTTGAAGCTGAAGCCAAAGCGCAAGGCGCCGCGGGCCGCACCGAGGATTATCGCGAGGGTATCAGCGCGTTTCAGGAAAAACGCGCGCCGAAGTTCGTCGGCCGCTGAGCGATCGGAAGTGGCCACGGCGCCAGCTGCAGCCTTAAAATTAAAGTAATACTTTAGGAATTATCGCGGATCGCCGAGCGGACGGCGCCGCCGTCCGCCAATTAAGGTGAGGCCGCGCGGCGTCTTTGAGCCGTCCTCAGGCCGGGCTTGGACGCGCCGGGCCGCCAAACGGCGCGCCGCGTCGCCGAGCGGTCCGGCCTGATGCCACCGACTGTATTCTTCGAGCGTGAGGCCGCGCGCGGCTTCGAGCGCCACCGACAGCGCCGCCACGACCATCACCTGGGCGAGCACGCTGATGCGCGGCGCGAGTCCCAGCAGACCGCCCTCGCGATCGACCGGAGCGTGAATCACCACGTTCGCAAGGCGGGCGAGCGCCGAGTCGCGTCCGCCGGTGATCGCGATCAGATGCGCGCCGTGATCGCGGATTGCGCGCGCCGCCGCGCACAATTCGGCGGTTTCGCCGCTGTTGGAGATCGCAATCACGATATCGCGCGGATCGACCTGGCCGAGGCTGCCATGCAGCGTTTCAGTGGCGTGCAGAAATGTCGCCATCGTGCCGACCGAGCATAGGATGCTTGCGGCGTAGCGCGCGACGTGTTCAGGCTTGCCGACGCCGGTCACGTGGACGCGACCGCCATCCGCGGCGGCGCCGCGGATCGCCTCGACGGCGCGGCCGATCGCGCGCAAATCGATCGCGTCGCGCAATTCGCCCATCTCCGCGAGACAAAGGTCGAAAAAGCTCGCAACTTCGCCGAATGGCTCTGAACCGTCCGCATGTGCGGCCGGGATATCGCTCGACGTTTGCGCCGCCTGAGGAATATTTTCGCCCAGCAAAGACAGAATTTCCGCGCGCCGTTCGAACCCGCTCGGAAAGCCGCCCGGATGAGCCGCGCAAACGGCGCCCGTGGCGTTCGCAAGGCGCCCGATCGCCGGCCAATCGAGGCCCCACCGAAGCCCCGCCAGCATCCCACCCAAAAAAGCGTCGCCGGCGCCGGTGGCGTCGATCTGGCGGATACGGAACGCCGGAATCCGGACCGCGGCGCCCGCGGCCGCAATCGCGCATCCCCGCTCGCCGTCGGTAATCACGACCGCGCGATTTCCGTAGCGGGCGCGTATCGTCTCAGCCATCCGCAACGGCTCGCGCGAACCCGCGGCGAGTTCCCGCGCCGCGGCTTTGGCCGGTTTCAGATAGGTGGCGAGACTCAGGGCGCGTTCCAGATCGGCTTGCGCGCCGAGCGTCGCGAGCGCGTCGGACGGCGGCACGTCAACGTCGAGCAGAGTGGGAATAGCCTGGGCACGGGCGAATTCCAGGATTGCGACCACGGTCGCCAGCGGCAATTGCGATATTTCAGTGGTCGCCAGATGGGCGGTGCGGAAAAAGGCCGCGTGGCGGCGGCGGACTTCCGCGGGCCGAAGTTCGGCGGTGGCGCCGCGCACCATGTAAATCGCGCGATTTCCCTCAGGATCGACAAAGATGGTCGCGCTCGAACTGGCGCTGCCGTCGAGCGTCAGGTGGTGGCGGATGCCGAGCGCGTTCATCCCGGCGCGCAGCAACTCGCCGTTGCGATCGTCGCCCATCTTGCCAAAGATGCCGACATTAAGCCCGAGCACGCGGGCCCATCCGAGATGATTCAGCGTTACGCCGCCGACCGCGGGCGCGGCGGGCCGAAGTCCGGCGGCGTCAGTCAGGATTTTTTCGTCGGCGCCGATAATCCGCGGAGTGTGATGGAAAAAATCCACCACCATGCTGCCGCATCCGACCGCGTCGAGCTTCCGGTCACGCATCCTGCAGCGCCGCACGGCGCGTCGGCGGCCGCGGCGCCGCCCAATGGCTGAGCCATTCCGGCTCGAGCGTTATACAGGCGCGCCGGCGCAATTCGTTGAAGCGCCGGATAAAGACGCGGCGTTCGTCGGCTTCGAGTTTTGGCGTTCCATCCGCGACCGCGTCGCTGGAAATGACGCCCAGATGCTTCAGGCCGGCCTTGAGGCAGGCAATCGTGCGTTTTTTGCCCTTGTCCGGCGACTCCACGGCTTGGCGGAATTCCTCCATGATGGCGCCGTAGCGATCCATCAGCGCGAAGTCGCTGGCAAGGCAGACTTCCCAGGCCCGCCGCCATTCGCGCGGCATCAAATTGGATGCGCCCGCGACGACGCCGTGGGGCAGGGCGCCGTTGGTCAGATAACGGTTCCATCCGGAGCGCAGCCGGCCGCGCAGCCCGGCGCGCGGCCGGAAAAGGTCGAAGATGAGATATGCGTTGCCGGGATAGATCGCGAAATCGCCCGACTTTTTGAAATGCGCGGCGGCGCGCGTGTAATTGCCCAGCACCGCTTTGCCGGAGGTCACCTTGACGCCGCGCACATAGGGCAATTGACTCATCCGTTTCACGTCGCGCGTATGCAGGTGCGGCGACTTGCCGGCCGCCGCGATGTCTTCGTTGTCGTAAAGATAAATCGGAAGCGTGCGCCCGCGCCGCTCGAACGTCTTGCCGATGTCGTGCGTGACGAATTCCACCGGATCGTCCACGTCGGCGATCGACAGCGGCGCGACCACCGCCGCATCCGCGGCGATTTCGAGCGCATGGTCGAGGTTCTCAAGGGTCTCGGCGCGCGTTGGCGCGGTGATTCCGGCCCACGCCTCGGCGGTCTTGCCGGCCGCAGCGGCGCTTCGGCATTCCTCGACCGCGATTCGCGCAACCAATTGGCGGCGCGAATTGTCCATCCGGTTCCATTCGCCGGTGGTTCCGGCGGCGAAGATAATCTGCGCGCCCTGCAGCGCATAGCGCACGACGGCGCGCTGTTCTTCAACGAGGATGCGACCGGCCCCGTCAAGCACCGTGACAATCGGAACCGAAAGTCCCGCCGGCGGCCGATAGCGCGCCGGCGTCCGGTCGCGCCGGCCCCGGGCCGCCGCCAGCGAAAACAGCTTGCTGCGGGATTTTCCGTTGGCGGTCATCGCGCGGCGTCCCTAGAGCAGCAACAGTCCGAGATGCGTCGCATAGGTGTAATCTCCGCCCAAATCATAGCTGTAATTCTGGACCAATCCCTCGAAGCGAATGTGGTAGTCGCCGTCGGCGTCCCTCGCGCCTGCGGGTGGATTCATCGCCCACATCCCCTTTTTGCAGGCGTCGATCATTGCCTGATCGACTTTGGCCACGCCCGAGCGCTGCTCGATCGCGATATCGGTCAGCCGGCCGTGAGCATTCAGGGTGAGCCGCAAAATCACCGGTTTAATATCGCTCGGCAGCGCGTATTGACCGAACCTCGCCGCTTCGATTTCCTGCGCCGCTTTGAGCGTCTGTCGGAGCATCGTGTAGCCAAACTCGGGATATTTACGAGCTTTGGCGTTAAGCAAGGTCGTATCGCCGGGCGGCGGCTTGACGTCGCCGGTATAGATATTTGCGGTTGGATTCGCCAGGTAAAGCCGCGCCAGCGTCGAGTTGGTCGCCGCCTGTTGATTGGTCGCGGCAGTTGGCGCCGGCGCTTTCAGCAAATTGCGGTTCGCGAGCAAACTCGACGTCGTATTAGCGTTCGAAAGCTGGTCTAGATTCGTCACGACTCGCGCTCCGCCGGCGTAATCGGGGCTGGCCGCCGCGGCCGTTTGTGCGGCCGAATTGCCGCTGCCGCCGGCGCCGCATCCGGCCACCGCCGCCGCCAGCGCCGCCGCCGCGATTCGCTTGAACCAGACCCCCGCGATCTCCATCGAATGCCCGTTCCCGGCCGCCCGGCGGCACGCCGCTCCGATGAGCGTGGTATTTTAATACCTAATAATCGAAAATTTCAAACATAAGAAACATGAAAATCTTTCAAGGCCGTCCGGGGCCGCGTATGCGGCGGCTTGCGGGCGCGCCGGCGATGGTTATTCTAAGAGAATGGAGGCGGCCGGAAAGAATTGAGCGGACGCCTTGCGCATGTTAGGATGCGAGGGTTTGCAGGAGCGGCTCGGTACGAATCGATGAAAGCTGGAATCCATCCGCAATATCGTCGCTGCGTGGTGACCTGTGCATGCGGCAATACTTTCGAGACGCGTTCGACGCAACCCGAGATTCATGTCGAGGTCTGCTCGAACTGCCATCCGTTTTACACCGGCCAGCATCGGCTGGTCGATACGGCCGGCCGGGTCGAGCGCTTCAAGCGCAAATACGGCATGAAGTAGCATTGCAACTCCCTCCGCCATGGGCGAATGCAAACGCCCGGGCGGCTGGGAGATACGGTCGGCGCCGGCGATTGCCGCGCGCCGTTTTATTTTGCCTTATGCCGTCCGGGCTTCGATAACGAAGCCGCGCCGCATCAAATGCAATGCTCGATAAACTCAAAGGCATAGAGGATCGCTACGGCGAGCTGGAACGCCGCCTGAGCGATCCGGCGGTGATCGCGAACAATCGCGAGTATGCCGCGCTCGCGCGCGAGCGCGCGCAGTTGGGCGAAGTCGCGGCGGCGATTCGCGACTATCGCAAGCTGCTCGGCGAAATCGCCGGCCATCGCGCGCTGCTCGATGGCGACGACGCGGAGCTGCGCGAACTCGTCAAAGCGGAGCTGCCCGCGATGCTCAAGCGGCAGGCCGCTCAGGAAGAGCGCCTCAAGGAACTGCTCGCGCCGCGCGACCCCAACGACGATCGCAACGTCCTGCTCGAAATACGCGCCGGCACGGGCGGCGAAGAGGCGTCGCTCTTCGCCAGCGATTTGTTCCGTATGTACTCGCGCTACGCCGAACGCCATCGCTGGAAAATCGAAACGCTCAGCCTCAGCACGACCGGCCTTGGCGGAATCAAGGAAGTCGTCGCCCAGATCACGGGCCAAGGCGCCTACAGCCGGCTCAAATTCGAGGGCGGCGTCCATCGCGTGCAGCGCGTTCCGGCGACCGAAGCCTCGGGACGAATCCATACCTCGGCGGTGACCGTCGCGGTGATGCCCGAAGCGGACGAAGTCGAGGTCAATATCAACGAGGAAAAGGATTTGCGGATCGACGTGATGCGGGCGTCGGGGCCGGGAGGGCAAAGCGTCAACACGACCGACTCGGCGGTGCGCATCACGCACCTCCCGACCGGGATGGTGATTGTCTGTCGCGACGAAAAATCGCAGCACAAGAACAAGGCGCGCGCGCTCAAGATTCTGCGCGCCCGCCTGCTCGATCTCGCCCGCGCCGAACAGGACGCGAAGATCGCCGAGGCGCGGCGCTCGATGGTCGGTTCGGGGGACCGCTCCGAACGGATCCGCACCTACAACTTTCCGCAATCGCGCGTCACCGACCATCGGGTCAACCTGACGCTTCATCAGCTCGATCAAGTCTTGGACGGCGCGCTCGATCCGATAATTGACGCGCTCGCGACCAGGGAGCGCGCCGAAGCGCTGGGCGCGTGACGCCAGCGCACGAGTCGCGCTGATCGCGCCGATGTCGCCGGACGAACGCGCCAGCCTCGGCCGCACGCTCACCGACGCGGCCGCGATTCTCGCCGCCGCTGGAATCGACACGCCGCGCTTTGACGCCGAGCTGTTGCTGGCGGCCGCGGCGGGCGCCGATCGCGCGAGTCTTTACAGCGGCGGAGTGAAGCTCGACGACGCGGCGCGGGAACGGCTGGCGGAGATGATCGAGTTGCGCGCGCGCCGCATGCCGCTTGCGTATATCGTAGGGCGGCGCGAGTTCTTTTCGCTCGATATCGACGTCGCGCCCGGCGTGCTGATTCCGCGTCCGGAGACGGAAACGCTCGTCGCCGCGGCGTTAAGCCTGATGCGTGATCGGCCGGGCCCGCGCGTGCTCGATCTCGGATGCGGCTCGGGCGCGATCGTGATTGCGCTGGCGGTCAATGCGCCGCAAGCGCGGTACGTCGCCTCCGATCTCTCCGAAGATGCGCTCGAAATCGCGGCGCACAACGCCGCGCGCCACGGCGTCGCCGGGCGAATCGAGTTTCGGCATGCGGATTTGTTCGCGCCGCTCGACGGCGCCGGCGAATTCGGCCGCTTCGATCTGATCGTATCCAATCCGCCTTATATCGCGGACGCGGAATTGGCCGGCCTGGCGCCGGAAATCCGCGACTTCGAGCCGCGCGTCGCGCTGGCCGGCGGCGCGGACGGCCTTGATTTCTATCGCCGGCTCGCGCGCGCCCTGAACGCGCATCTGGCGCCCGGCGGAACGGCGATGGTCGAGGTCGGCGCCGGACAGGCGCGGCAAGTCGCGGCGATGTTCAGCGCGGCCGGTTTGACGGAGATCGAGACGGCGCGCGATCTCGCGGGGGTCGAGCGCGTCGTGCGCGGCGTCAAACCGACCGAGTAATCAGCGATGGCCCTGATTGCCGACGATCGTGTGGTATGAAATCAGCAGGATAATCGCGCCCATCGCCGCGACCCCTACGCTGTACGGATTCAAGCCTCCGATGCCGGGTTCGCCGAGAACGTTGAAGATGTAGCTGCCGATCAGCGCTCCCGCCACGCCCAACGCCAAATCGTACAGCAGGCCTTGACCTTTTTGGTTGACGACGCGGCTGGCGATAAAGCCGGCGATTATTCCCACTCCGATCCAAGCCAGGATACCCATCGTAACGCCCCCTTGAAGACGCGGTTCCCGCGAACCGCGGTCTTCAATTCTACAATTACCTGTCCGCGATCGATCGAAATTCAAGGGGGGCGCCGATCATGCCTGAGGTTAGAGCGGTGAAGGCGCGGCTACAGGCGTTTCTTCACGTTAACGGCGGCGGCCGCGATGGATTCGTTTCGCAAAGACGTTCGTCATCCGGGACGTGCCTTGGATGCGCGCCTCTGACAGAATCGATGGCTCACCGCGCTCGTGCGGAAAAGGGGGAGCTAGCGGTTGGCGATGGATCGAATGATCATTCACGGCGGCGTGCCTTTGCGCGGCACGGTCGCATTGAGCGGCAGCAAAAACGCCGCGCTGCCGATCATGATGGCGGCGACGCTCACCGCCGAGCCGGTGACGCTCCGCAACGTGCCGCGCCTGCGCGATGTCAGGACGGCGATCGAACTGCTGGGCGGACTGGGCGTGGCCGCGCGATGGACCGGCGAACACGAACTTGAACTGCACGCCCATACGCTGAGCGCGCACGAGGCGCCGTACGATCTGGTCAAAACGATGCGCGCGTCGTTCGTGGTGCTGGGACCGCTGCTGGCGCGCGCGGGCCGGGCGCGGGTTTCGACTCCGGGCGGATGCGCGATCGGCGCGCGGCCCGTCAATTTGCATATCGCCGGAGTGCGGGCGCTCGGCGCGCGCGTGCAACTGCGCCACGGTTACGTCGAAGCGCACGCGCCGCGCCTTTCCGGCGCGCGGATCTGGCTCGATAATCCGAGCGTCGGCGCGACCGAGAATATCCTGATGGCTGCGACGCTGGCGCGCGGCCGCACCGTCATCGAAAACGCCGCGCGCGAACCCGAAGTGGCCGATCTGGCGCGGATGCTCACGGCGATGGGCGCGCAAATCTCAGGCGCGGGCACGCACGTGATCGAAATCGAGGGCGTCGAACGCCTGCACGGCGCCGAGCATACCGTGATTCCCGATCGGATCGAGGCGGGGTCGCTGATGGCCGCCGCCGCGGCGACCGGCGGCGAAATCGTGATCAGCGGCGCGCCGGTGAACGATCTGGACGCGGTGATCGTCAAGCTGCGCGAGGCGGGCGTCGAAATCGAAGCCGTCGCGGGCGGACTCAGAGTCGCGCGGCCCGGCCGCTTGCGCCCGATCGAACTGCGGACGCTGCCGTATCCCGGCTTTCCGACCGATCTGCAGGCTCAGATGATGGCGATGCTGACGCTGGCGGACGGCGCCTCGGTAATCACCGAGACGATCTTCGAAAACCGCTTCATGCACGCGCAGGAGCTGATCCGAATGGGCGCGGATATCGTGATGAAAGGCGCCACGGCGGTGGTGCGCGGCCCCTCGCGGCTGAGCGGCGCGCCGGTGATGGCTACCGACTTGCGCGCCTCGATGGGCCTGATTGTCGCGGGATTGGCGGCCGAAAACACGACCTCGGTCAGCCGCGTGTATCATCTGGATCGCGGGTATGAAGCGCTCGATCGCAAGTTGGCCGCGCTCGGCGCGCGAATCGAACGGACCGCCGATGAGTGAGGAAGCGCGCATCCTGACCGCAAATCGCAAAGCGAATTCAAAGGCGCGGCTGAAGATTTATGACGCCGGCTCGCCGGCGCTCGCGCGCTTGCTCGCCGCGCTCGGCGGTCGGCGCGCGGCGGACGGCGGGAAACTTGACGCGGCGGTGGCTGAAATAATCGCGACCGTGCGCCGCCGCGGCGATCGCGCATTGATCGACTACGCGCGGCGCTTCGACCGCGCGCGCCTGACGCCGGCGACGCTGCGCGTCACGGGCGAGGAATTGCGGGCCGCGCGCGACGGATTGCCCGCGCCCGAGCGGCGCGCCCTGGAGCTGGCCGCGCGGCGTATCGCGGAGTTCCATCGCCGCACGCTCGAGCATTCTTTCGCTTATCGCGACCGACATGGGATGCGGCTCGGACAGATCGTCCGGCCGCTGCGGCGCGTGGGAATTTACGTGCCCGGCGGGATGGGCGCGTATCCCTCGACCGTGCTGATGAACGCGCTGCCGGCGCGCGTCGCCGGAGTGAAGGAAATCGTGATGGTCTCGCCGGCGTCGGCGGAGGGCGACCGGCCGGCCGCGCTGGCGGCGGCGGCGATCGCGGGGGTGGACGAAGTCTACCGGATCGGCGGCGCTCATGCGGTCGCGGCGCTGGCCTTCGGCACGAAAACGATCGCGCCGGTGGACAAGATTGTCGGACCCGGCAACGCCTGGGTGCAGGCGGCCAAGCGGATGGTTTACGGCGCGGTCGATATCGACAAGATGGCGGGGCCGAGCGAAGTGCTGGTGATCGCCGACCACAAGGCGAATCCCGAATGGGTCGCGGCCGATTTGATCGCGCAGGCGGAACACGGCTCGGGCGACGAAGCGGCGATCCTGGTCACGCCGTCGCGCGCGCTGGCCGAGGCGTCAGCCGCCGCGGTCGATCGGGCGCTCAGGGATTTGCCGCGCGCCGGAGCGGTCGCCCGGGTATTCAGGAATCGCGCCGCTGCGGTCGTGGTGAAGGACCTCGACGCCGCCTTCGAGCTGGCGAACCAAATCGCGCCGGAGCATCTGGAGTTGGAAATCGAGCAGGCGGCGCGATGGCTCGGGCGGGTCGCCAACGCCGGCGCGGTGTTCGTCGGCGGGCGGAGTCCGGCGCCGCTGGGCGACTATCTGGCGGGGCCGAACCACGTTTTGCCGACGGGCGGATCGGCGCGCTTCGCCTCGCCGCTCGGCGCCTACGACTTCCTGAAGCGAACCAGTATAATCGAGGCGTCGGCGCGGTCGCTGCGAGCGTTGGGGCCGGCGGCGGCCCGTCTGGCGCGGATGGAAGGACTCGAGGCGCACGCCCGCGCGATCGAAATTCGCGCCGGCGACGCGGCGGCCGTCGTCAAAGCCAAGCGGCGAGGAAAGGTGGGCGCGCAGCGCAAACGATCAGATGGAATCGCGAAACCGGACGCATAGCCGGACTGTTGCCGCGGCAAGTTCCGCGCAGAAGACGGCGGCCGCGCCGCCGCGCGTGGCGCAGATCGAGCGGCGCACGCGCGAAACCTCGATCGAGGCCGCGCTCCGGCTTGACGGCTCCGGCCATGGCGAAATCGCGACCGGCGTGCCGTTTCTCGATCACATGCTGGAAAGCTTCGCGCGCCACGGTTTTTTCGATCTGCGCGTGAACGCGACCGGCGATTTGCATATCGACGACCATCACACGGTCGAAGACGTCGGGATCGTGCTCGGCCGCGCGTTTCGCGAGGCGCTGGGCGATCGCTCGGGAATTCGGCGCTTCGGCCATGCGGTCGCGCCGCTGGACGAGGCGCTGTGCGCGGCCACCGTGGATATCAGCGGCAGATCGTACCTGGCGTATGGCCTCGAAATCCGCGAGGAGCGGATCGGCAACTTCCAGACCGTACTGGTCGGCGACTTCATGAAGGCGTTCGCCGACGAGACCGGCATGAATCTCCATCTGGTGATGCATTCGGGCCGCAATCCGCATCATATCGTCGAAGCCGCCTTCAAGGCGCTGGCGCGCGCTATGGATCAGGCGACGGCGATCGAGCCGCGGCTGAGCGGAGCGCTCTCGACCAAGGGGACGCTGTCCTGAAACCGCCGTTCGACCGTTTTCTGGTAATCCCGTCGATCGATTTGAAGGGCGGGGAAGTGGTGCGGCTGTTGCGCGGCGACATGAACCGCGCGACAGTCTATGGCGCCGATCCGGCCGCGGCCGCGCGCGCGTTTGAGCGCGACGGCGCGGCGCTAATCCACATCGTCGATCTGGACGGCGCGATCGCGGGCGAACCGCGCAACCTCGCGGCCATCGCGGCGATCCGCGCGGCGGTGCGATGCCGAATCGACGTGAGCGGCGGGCTGCGGACGATCGGATCCGTACGCGCCGCGATCGCGGCTGGCGCTGATTTCATCTCGATCGGCTCGGCGGCGTTTCTCGATCCGGAATTGATTCGCCAGGCATGCGAAGAATTTCCCGGACGAATCTTCGGCTCGCTCGATTTGCGCGGCGGAAAGCTCGCGATTCGCGGCTGGGTCGAGACCAGCGAACTCGGCGTCGCCGAAGCCGCGGAACGGTTTCGGACGGCCGGGGTCGCGGCGATAATCGCCACCGATATCACGCGGGACGGTGCTGAAACGGGCGCCGATCTCGAGCTGTTCGCAAGCGTCGCACAAACCGCCGGCGTGCCGATTATCGCGTCGGGCGGAGTCGCGACGCTGGCAGACCTGCGCGCGTTGCGAAATCTCTACGCGCAAGGCGTGGTCGGCGCCATTTCCGGCCGTGCGATCTATGAAGGCCGTTTTCGGCTGGCCGACGCTATCGCGGTTACCGCGAATCGGCAATAATCGTCTTTCTTCGCATATAAACGGTTAACGCTGCGGTGCGGCGATCCTGCGAATCGCGGCCATGAGCATCAGCGGCGCGCTATCCTAAGAATCGATCGGCAACTTTATGTAAGTCTGCCGAAAATCTCTCCGCATATAGCTTTAATTCTCTACGTGTGGCCCTTAGCGGGAACTTGGGCGTATTTTGCTCTTGACTAATCTTTGAGCCAATATCATTATGACGTTGCAAAAAGGTGACAGAAATGGTGGCTGTGAGGAGACAGTGTCGCGTTGGTGAAACCAAAACTGTTTCATTGGAGTAACTACGATGCCTGCGCGAAACAAGAGACCAGTCGTGAAATTTTCGCCACGTTACGCAAAAGGCCAGATGGCCGTTATCCTCACGCTCGTAATTGCGACGCTGATTGGCGCGATGGCGCTCGGCGCGGACGTCGCCGTGATGTACTTCAACCATCTGCAACTGCAGAAGGGCGTCGATGCGGCGGCGCTGGCCGGCGCCAATTTTCTTGAGGGCAGCTACACGTATACGCCGACCAACGCCAACTGCGGCGGCCAGAGCGACTATGCGAAAGAGGCGGCCTGCGATTACGCGGCCAACGACGGCCTGATCTCCGCGAACAATACGACATTGACTTTCAACGAACCCGGCACGGGCCTGCCCGCCGGCGCCCCGACGCCTAACATCCAGGTGATCGCGAGTCGCAGCAATCTTCCCTATTTGTTCGGGCGGGTGCTGGGACTGAACAGCTACACGGTCGCCGCGGTGGCGACGGCCAAGGCAAGCGGACCAACGACCTCGGTCAACGGTATGTTTCCGATGGGCATGCAGTGCACCTCGCCGTGCTCGCTCGCCAATGTAACGCCCGGAAGCCCGGTGCAGTTCAACGTGAAGTTCACGCCGTTTGCGGAGGCGCCGGGTAATTGGCAGTGGCTGAATAACGGTTCGGGAGCTAGCGGGCTTGCGAGCGCGATAACCAACGGTATGTCTGGAACTTATTCTGTTTACGGAAGCGGCGGAACCGGACAAACTTTCATTACGACCGAGCCGGGCAATAAAGGCAACTCAGGGCCGGTAAATCAGGCCTTTACCTCCCGATTCAGCTCGCCTAATTGCCCAGCGCTGTCGTCCGATCCTTGCGGTGGTGGCAGCGTTACCGACATTCCACCCGGCGATCCTTGTTTGGTGGTTGTGCCGGCAGTGGATTACGCCGGTTGCAACGGCCAATGCACCGCGAACATTCTTGCCTTCGCTGACGTCTATATCGAGCCAGGCAGCAACACGAGAAATAACACGAACATCACGGCGTGTTTCGTGCAAGCCGTCACTGCCAACACGATTTCGGGCGGTTCGAATCCGGTGAACCTCGGATCGTATGCGCAACCTCAATTGATCGAGTGAGGCCATAACGATTCTCCAAGGCGTTTGACGGAATTTTCGGGCCGCGTCGCAGGATGGTACGTTCTGACGCGGCCCGCTTCATTTTGAGAGTGCCGCAATCCGTCCGAACCTCCGCTTTTACATGATAAAAGGGCCTTTTTCGGCCAATTCCAGCGGCCGATCGACGGCACGCTACCTGCTCTATCCGATCGGGCGCTGGGCGGCGGCGTGAGCTCTCTCGCCAGCCCGGACCGCGGAAGTTCAGGATGGTCGCGTCATTTTCAGCGTTTCTTGATTGGGCGGCAAAACGGCCCAAAACCGTTGCGCGCGGGTTCGCTCGCGGTCAGGCGCTGACCATTATTATTCCAGCGCTCGTGGTGCTAATCGGCGGGATGGCCCTGTGCGCCGATTTCAGCGTGACGCTGCACGAATGGATGATCTTGCGCAAGGCGGCGGACGCCGCCGCGCTGGCGGGCGCGACCTATCTGCTGCCGGCGACCACCGGCGCCTCGACGCTGCCGCCGATAACGCTTAACGGTTCGTGCAGCTTCACTTCGCAAGCGGAAAACGTCGCGTGCACCTACGCGATGCAGAACTTCGCGCAAATTTCGGACATCAGCGCGATCGAATATCCCGCGCCGGACTATTCGGGTTCGACCCAAACGATCGAAGTCGTTTTAAAGCGGACCACCGTGCCGGTCCTGTTTCTTCGCGCGCTTTCCTCGATGACCGACTACACGGTGGGCGCGATGGCGATCGCGGAAGCGCCGACCGCGGCCAGCACGATTCGCAACGGGCTGTTCCCCGCCGGGATGCCGGCGGATCCAAACGGCGGCGCGCTAACCTATGGCGAATCCTTTCAACTCACCGGCAGCTATTCTCCCGGAAACTGGGGGTGGTTGAACATCCCGGCTGATTCAAGCGGCGGTTCGTCGGCATCGACGGCCCCGCAGGGAACCGACAGCGGCTCAAGCAATCTGGCCAACAATATCGAATACGGATGCACTTGTACGGCTTCGGTCGGGCAGTGGTTCAATACCGAAACGGGCGTCAATGCCGGGCCGGTGGCGAACGCGATGGCGGCAATCGGTGTGAGTTCGACGCCGACGCCGCTGCCGTCAACTCTGACCGGCAACGAGCCGCAACTCGTGACGGTGCCGGTGGTCGATTGGAGCACGGCGTCTGGCGGCTCGGGCGCTGTGCAAATTCTGGGATTCGCCGAAGTCTGGCTGTCCAGCTATACGAAAAGCTCGAGCACCGAGCGTTTGACCGTCCAATTCGTCCAGTACGTATCCAAATTCGCGACTGCTGGCGGCGCCGCCAACAGTTTCGGCGCGTTCGCACCGGCGCAGCTCGTCGAGTAAACCGCATATAACTTCCACCGGCGCTGATTGTGCGCGCGATTCCATTTACGTTGCAGTCGCGCAACAACAAGCGCCGCACCTCGCCAAGTATTTCACCATTGGCATAATTTAGCCTAAATTAACATGTTATATTACGGCATGTGGCTTGCTAATCAGCCGCAACTAGAAATTCAGATGATTTATTTGGTTTAGAGCAATTTCTAGTCGAGGCGTTGGCGATGAAATGGCAAAAGACGCATGATTTATCTGTCAGGGCAGCCGTAAAGCGCATTCAGCGATACTCTTCAGGCCAGACGGCCGTAATCCTCACGCTGGCAATCGTGACGCTTATTGGCGCTATGGCGTTGGGCGCCGACGTCGCGGTGTTCTATTTTAATCATATGCAACTCCAGAAGGCTGCAGATGCGGCGGCGCTTGCCGGCGCCTCTTATTTGCCCTCCGATCCGGCCACTGCGACAGCGACCGCGCAAACTTATGCGACCAATAACGGCATCAAGAACACCGACACCTTTAACTCGCAGACCCTAGCGAACGATACCGAACTCGAGGTGACGATTCAGCGCACCGTTCCCTATTTCTTCGCCCGGTTGCTCGGACTGACGAACGGGATCGTCGGGGTCGAGGCGATTGCGCAGAACTCGGGTTCGACAAGCACGGTTAATTGCGGTCCGAACTGTCCGGTCGCCGGCGCCACAGGCAGCAATACGACGGCCGGCAGCGGAGCGGTCGGCAGCGGAGCGCCGTTTGCCGGCGGATGCGGCTCATCGACCGGTCAATACAACGTGCTGCCGATCGCCGTGGATTATCTTACGGCAGGTTCTTATGTTCAGGGACAATCGTACACGCTGAATCGGATGGATTCGGTCGGCAACGGGCCATGGGTCGATGCGCCGGGCAATTGGGGCTTCGTTTCGTTATGCGGCAACGGCAACGGCGGCGCGGGACTGAGGACAGCGATCGCTGACGGCTATTACGGCGAATTAAGCATCGGCAACACGCTCGAAACGGTGCCTGGCGTCAAAAACGGCCCTGCAAGTCAAGGACTTCAGGGCCTGCTCGATCGCGCGCCGGGAACTTCAGCCGTGCCGACGCCAGCGACCTTCAACCCGAGCGATCCACGCGCCGTGATCATCCCGATGGTCAATTTCCAAGGGTGTACCGGGAAGTGCGCCGTGCCAATCACCGGCTTCCTGGCCTTTTACATCAACGAGGTGAGCACCGGCACAAACTCCAATGGCGTCAGCGGCGCGATTCAAGGAACGTTTATCGCGATGGTCGATCCGAACAGCGTGTCGAGCATCAACGCACCAAACGCGGGCGCGTTGAGCGATGCCGTTCTGATCAAATAACACGATGATGTGGTAGCGTGCGTTTCGCGTTGAGACGCCGCGTAGGAAGAAATCTTTCGGTCTTTCCTCTTTACGGCGTCCTGCTTGGTTTAAGAGCGCAGCGTCTGCGGCTGTTGGTCTGATTTTTGCCCCTAAGTTCTGCGCCTGAAACATTTGAATAGCCAATTTGCGGTCTATAAGCAGCTTTTTCTGCTTTTGGCGATTCAATGAGGGGAGGCGATTAGGTGACAGGGCGAAATTTTGTTGCATCGCTGCAACATTTGTTGAAAAGCTCCCGACGCGCGCAAACGACCGTTCTGGTGACGGTCGGCTTGGTGGCGATGCTTGGTATCTCCGCGCTTGCGGTGGACGTCGGCGAACTCTGGACCACGCGCCATCTGATGCAGACCGCGGCGGATGCCGGCGCGCTGGCGGGGGTGGACGCGATCACGATCGGCCAGACCACGCTGGACGATATCACCATGGCGGCCGACGCGGCGACCGCGCAAAACGGCTTTACCAACAATTCCGGAACGGCGGTCAACCCCAGCACCGTGACGGTCACGGTCGTGAATCCGCCAACCACCGGGCCGTACGCCAACAACACCAACGCCGTGCAGGTGACGGTGGCGCAGGTTCAGCCAACTTTTTTCATGCGCGTGCTGGGATGGAAAAGCGTGCCGGTCTCGGCACAGGCGACCGCGCTCACGACCTCGGGCGGTTCGTGCGTATATGCGCTTAATCCGACAGCTTCGGGCACAATCAGTTTCTCGGGCAACGGCAGCATGAATTCTTCCTGTGGAGTCTACGACGATTCCAATAGCAGCTCGGCCCTGATTGTCGGCGGTACGAGCACGCTTACCGCTCCATTGGTAGGAGTGGTGGGAGGAACCACCATCAACGGCGGCGGCAGCAGCCCGCCGACCTCGGGAATCGCGGCGTTCGGCGATCCGCTGGCGTGGGTGCCCGAGCCGACCGGATATAGCTGCTCCAGTTTTCCTGGCACCAAGGTTAATTCTTCGACGACGCTTTCACAGGGCACCTACTGCGGTGGGATAAAGATAACGGGCAGCAACACCAACGTGACGTTCAACCCCGGCACTTACGTCATTGACGGCGGAGGCCTGACGATCACTGGAGGAACGGTAAGAGGGAGCGGCGTTACGTTCTATCTCACCGGGGTCAACAAAGCGGCCTCGAATCCGCAGGATTACGCCGGAGTGAACATAAATGGCGGCACGGTAAATCTGAGCGCGCCGTGCGACAACAGCGGCGGCGGAATCGAGGGCATGTTGTTTTTCCAGGACCGCTCCATCACCAGCGGGGTGGGCAGCGTTATCAATGGAAATACCGGTTCGACATTTACCGGCGCGCTATATTTTCCGACGACCTCGCTGAGTTATGCCGGAACTTCCGGGGCCGACCAATACACCTATCTGGTCGCCAATACGCTCACGATCACGGGCACAACTACGATCGGCAACAATTACAGTTGCCTCGCGAACGGCAATCTCATCAAGGACGCGGCGCTGGTTTTTTAGCATAGAGGTACGGCGATGATTGCGCGGAAAAAAAACTCCAAAGGGCAGAGCATGGTCGAGATGGCGCTGCTGCTGCCGCTGCTCGCGCTGGTGTTCGTGGTGGCGGCCGATTTCGCGCGGGTGTTTTACGAATCGATCGAAGTGGCTCACGCCGCGCGCGCCGGCGTGCAGTATGGCGCGCAGAACCTGGTGAAGGCGGTCGATTATATCGGGATGGAAAATGCGGCGCTTAACGACGGCTCGAACATCTCGGGCCTGTCCGCGACCGCGTCATATTTCTGCACTTGCAACCAGCAGACGGTGGCGTGCTCGCCGCCGGGATGCGCGGAGCCGCAGGTTTTCGTCAAGGTCACAACGAGCGCGACCTTCAAGACAATTCTCAATTATCCCGGAATCGGTCACACGATACCGTTGAAGACCACGGCGATGCTAGAGGTGCAGTAGGCCATGGATACGAGAAAGCGAAATTCTCCGGCCTTCAGATTGCGCGGGCACTCGCGCGGTCAGAGCGGGGTTGAATTCGCGGGTACGGCGCTGCTGTTGTTCACGGCGGTGTTCGGCATCTTCTGCGCGTCGATGTTGCTGTACGCCTACAACTTCGTCTCGAATTCCGCGCGAGACGCGGTTCGTTACGCGATCGTCCATGGTTCGCACAGTCTCAATCCGGCGACGGCGGACGATATCACCGCTTTCGTCAAAAACATGGCGAGCGGACTTCAAGCGAACAATATTACCGTTTCCACGACCTGGACTCCGAACAACGATCCGGGCAGCCTTGTCGAGGTTCAGGTGACTTACGATTTCCAGCCATTTTTCCCGTTTTCATCGACGGCTTTGCCGCTCACGAGCACATCAGAAATGGTGATCAGCAACTGACGGCTCCAACTGCGGTTGGCGTGGCTTGGGGGGAACGCGGCGTCGGAGAGAGATCTCCGGCGCCGCGGCGCTTTCCGAAGCCCTCATCGCCCGCTTTTCGAGCCTGCGCCAAGGCCGGAGATTTTCTTGAGTCTGACGACTGGATTCGCGCAGCATCGCGGACGCCGCCCCGCGAATACGTCGAGAATATTGTCAACCGCGAGTTCCGCCATCAGTTCGCGCGTGCGATGGCTGGCGCTGCCGATATGCGGCGTGATCGTGACGTTCGGGAATTTCAGCAACGGATCGTCCGGCGCGATCGGTTCAACTTCCAAAACATCAAGTCCCGCGCCGCCGAGACGTCCGGAACGCAGGGCCTCGATCAGCGCTTTCTGATCGACGACCGCGCCACGCGCCGTATTAATCAGAATCGCTCCGCGCTTCATCGCGGCGAACTGCTCGCGCCCGATCATTCCGCGGGTTGCGGGCGTCAGCGGCACGTTGAGCGAGATGAAATCCGACTCCGCGAGCAGGCGCGCAAGCGGAACGGGATTGGCGACTGGCGGATCGGCGGCTGCTTCGATTCCGGCGCGCGCAGGCCGTTTCGCGCGCAAGTCGTGATGAAGCGCGTAAATCACGTTCATGCCGAGCGCGGCGGCGCGGCGGGCGACCGCCCGGCCGATCGATCCAAAGCCGATTATGCCGAGCGTGGCGCCCGCGAGATCGCGTCCGAGCATCAGCCGCGGCGTCCACATCCGCCACCGCCGGGCGCGGACGAAACGATCCGCTTCAACGACGCGCCGCGCCACCGCGAACATCAGGGCGATAGCGAGTTCGGCGGTGGTATCGGCGAGCACGCCTGGCGTGTGGCCGACGGCGACGCCGGCGCGCGTCGCGGCGGCGAGATCGATGTTGTCGAGGCCGACGGCGAGATTGCTGACGACGCGGAGATGGGGGGCCTGCCGGAAAAGCGCGGCGTCGATGCGATCGCTGACCATGGTCAGAATCGCATCGCATCCGCGCGATCGCTTGACCAAATCGGCGTGCGGCGGAGGCGCGTCGTCGTCCCACAAATCGACCCGCGCGCACGCGGCCAAACGGCGCAACGCCGGCGCGGCGATCGGCCGCGTGACGAAGACCCGCAATGCGGAAGAATTGGACAGAGCCATGACGCGATTCAAATAACCCGGAAGCTCTGCTATACGCCACACTCGTGGACGCGAAAACGATCGACGAATTGTTGCAATCGGCGCTTGCGGCGAGGCGCGGGACGCTGACGGAAATCGATTCCAAGCGGATTCTCGCCGCGGGCGGAATCGCTGTGGCCGTTCCGGAGATGGCCGCTACCGCTGATGCGGCCGCCGCAGCCGCTGCGCGAATCGGATTTCCGGTCGTCCTGAAAGTTCATTCAAGCGGCGTCACGCACAAAAGCGACGTTGGCGGCGTGGCGCTCAATCTGCGCAACGCGACCGAGGTTCGCGACGGATTCGAGCGGATCAAGCGCGCGCTGGCCGAGCGGGCGCCGCACGCCGCGTTCGACGGCGTCGCCGTGCAGCCGCAGGCGCGGCCGGGCGTCGAAGTGATCGTCGGCGCAACCCGCGACGATCGCTTCGGGCCGATGATCGTCGCGGGACTGGGCGGAGTTTTCGTCGAAACGCTGAAAGACACGGCGATGCGGCTGGCGCCGATCGGCGCGCGCGAGGCGCGCACGATGCTCGAAGAATTGCGCGGGGCGCCTCTGTTGCACGGCGCGCGCGGCCGCGCCCCGGTTGATCTCGACGCGCTCGCGAGCTTGATCGCAAAGGTGTCGGAAATCGCGGCGGCGCATCCGGAAATCGCCGAGCTGGATCTTAATCCGGTCGTCGCGTACGAGAGCGGTCTGGCCGTACTTGACGCGCGCGTGGTCGTGGCGCAGCAAGCGACACAGCGAGCGATCGACGATCCGGAACGCCATCGGCGGCGGATCGAAAACCTAAAACGCTCATTCGCCGCGAAAGTAGTCGCCGTGATCGGCGACAAGCGCGCGGGCGGCTACCTGTGGCTGCGCGCGATGAAGCGCTTTTCCGGCAAACTCTATTCCGTGCAAATCGACCCCAAAGAAATTCCCGGGATCGAGGAGATGGGCGTCGCCAACGTGAAATCGCTCGCCGAAATCGGCGAGCCGATCGATTATGCGGTGAGCGCGGTGCCGCGCCAGGTCGCGCCGCGAATCCTGAGCGATTGCGTGGCGAACAAGGTCGCCGGCATCGGATTTTTCACCTCGGGCTTTTCGGAGACCGGAGAGGAAGTCGGCGTCAAGCTGGAAAACGAACTGCGCGCCATCGCGGCGGCTTCCGATATAGCGCTGATTGGTCCGAATTGCATGGGTCTCTACAATCCGGCGGTCGGGATTGCGAATTTTCCGGATCTGAGCGCCGGCCAATCCGGCGATGTCTGCTTTATCTCGCAGAGCGGAACCCATTGCATCAATTTTTGTTCGCAGGCGCCGAGACATGGAATCCGCATCAACAAGGCCGCGTCGATCGGCAACGCGCTGATCTTGGAAGCGGCGGATTATATCGACGTGATGACTGAGGATCCGGCGACGCGCGCGCTCGGGATGTACATCGAGGGCGTGCGCAACGGCCGGCGTTTTTTTGAAAGTTTGCGGCGCGCGGCCGCGCGCCATCCGGTCGTGGTCTGGAAAGGCGGCATGACCGAAGCGGGGGCGCGCGCGACGTTTTCGCATACCGGTTCGCTGGCGACTCCCGCGGCGGTTTGGAATGCGATGGTGCGGCAGAGCGGCGCGGTCGGCGTCGCGGGACTCGACGCGATGCTGGACGCGATGGAGATGGTCGCGCGTGGGCGGCCGGTCAAAGGCCGGCGGATGGGCCTGGTAGCGATGACCGGAGGCCAGTCGGTGGTGATAACTGACACCTTCGCGGGCGCGGGACTCGAAATTCCCGCCCTGTCGGAGGCGTCATATTCGGAATTGGGCAGTTTCTTCAACATTATCGGCGGCAGCTTTCGCAATCCGCTCGACGCCGGCGGAACGATTGGCGGCGGCGGAGTGGCGACCGGAAATCTCGAGCGAATTCTTGAAATTCTCGATCGCGATTCCGTCATCGACGCCATCGTGCTTGAAGTAGGCACCGGATTGCGCGCGCAGCGCTGGGCCGCGCACGAGGACGAACTGACCGCATTCCTTGACAAACTGGCCGAGTTCGCGGGCAAGTCGCCGAAACCGTTCGTGCTGGTGATGCATCCGGCGCATCTCGAGGAGTTGGTGGCGAAAGGCAAACGCCTCGCGCGCGAGCGAGGCTTGGTCGTGTTCGACAGTTTCGAGCGGTCGGCCGCGGCGATGCGGGTTTCATACGACTACTGGTCGAGGCGGGCCGATTCGGCCTGACGCCGGAATCATCGCGGCGGCGCGAAAATCGTCAACTTCGAATCTCCGCCGACGCCATCGAGCACAGCGAGCATCGATCCCCTGTGCGACCAACTCATCAGGAGCGGCCCGCGCGCCGCGCCCGAGGCCAGCGCAAAGGCCTGACGGGCGGGATACGAATAGTCGATCAACGTTCGGAAAACTCCGTTGGGCGTCGGTGAAAACAAGTCAATGGCGGCGTCGTCGGTCGCCTGCGTGAACGCCATCGACGATTCTGCGAGCAGTTTCGGCGTTACGGCGAAGCCGAGGGAATTGATCGTGATTTCGGACGTGATCGGACTGAAAAGCGCGATTTCGCTTTTGATCGTCGCGTGCGGATAATCGGCGGTCCGCCGCCAGGTGAGCTCGTTATCGCCCAGCGCGACCAAAGTGCCGTCGCTGGCGAAGGCCGCAGACGGCGACGCGATAGCCGCCACGCTGGTTGCGCCGGTCACAAGGTTGTAACGAAATGCACCGGGCAAATGGTTGGGTCCAACGTCGCCCGCATAAAGCAGCGAAGTCGAATCCGGAGACCAACCAAGGATTTTCACCGGCGAATGAGGTCCGAACGGCACGCATGCCTGGGATGTCGTGTCCACAATGACGGGAAGCGCCCCGATCGTTCCGCCAGACGCCGCGAATCTGCCGTTCGGACTGAAATTGACGCGACCCAGCGGACATTTGATTTGGTCGAGATGCGAAACGGCGCCGAGGCCTGTGACGCCAATCAAATAAAGCCCGCTTGCGGGCTGCGTGGCGTCGGGTTCGGCGGATTGATCGGGCGGGGCTGGCGCCGTTCGTGGTCCGTTCGATTCAGGACCGAGCGTCAGCGCCAGCGTCGTGTTGTTTTTCCAGACGATCGACGCGAACGTGAAGCCGCCGTCGAATGATGCGGCAACGGTTCCTTTGCCTCCACCAATAATGCTTGCGAACACAATTTCAATGCGAGCCGGATTCGGTATGACGACAGCGGTCGCAATTTCCGAACCGTCTGGATTTACGGCGATATCGACGATTCTGCCGCCGTCGGCGAGCGGCCCGAAATCTTCGCCAATCTTAGCTCGAGATTGAAATTTTTCGCCGCTGAAGGAAAAGACCTCGGTCCGTCCAGCAATACGCCCGGCGACCACAATTCCGTGGTCCTGCATGAGCCACATCGGCGGCCATCCGGGAACCGGCTCGAATCCCGGCGGCATCGCCACGGACCCCGGAACGGCGATTCCGTTGATGATTTCCAATGTTGCCGTTCGGCCTGAGTAGACCGGCCGATACGGCGCGGGCTTGGGCGTGCGCGACCTGAATAGCGCGCATGAACTTGCCCCAAGCATCATAAGGCCGAAAACAAATGCCGCCGATCGCATCGCAAATCGCTCGCCTCGGGCAAACCCGATAGTATGTAAATCGATGCGCACGAAGAAGTTGCTGAACCTCGACGCCGTTCGGCTGAGTCGCGAAGCGCGGCTGGCGCTGTTAACCGCGCTACTGGTCGCTTCAGCCGCGATTTGTTTCGCCGCCGGCGCCAACGAAACGGGCGTTGCGCTCGCAGCGGTCGCGATAGCGATCGTCGCGACGTTTTATTTGCTTGTGGCCCGGCCGGCGATGATTCCGGATGGCGCCGTGCTGACAATTCGAATCACCGATGATATCCGCGAGGATGGCGCGCGAACGCCGATCGAGCAACTGCGTAGCCGAGGGCAACCGACGCTTAACCAACTGCGCCGTGCGCTCGAGGGCTCCGCTCGCGACGACAAGCTTGCCGGCGTCATCGTGGAGGTGTCGGCGCCAGGCATCGGACTGGGAACCGCCCGAGAACTGCATGATTTATTGCGGGCGACGGTCGCAGCGAAAAAGCGCGTCGTGGCGATCGTCGCCGGCGACGGCATGACTCCCCGAGATTACCTGATCGCATGCGGAGCCGGGGAAATCGTCGCGAATCCAGATACTTCCCTGATGATGCTGGGCGCGGCGGCCGGAGGCTTCTTTCTTCGCGACGCGCTGGCGCACGCCGGCGTTCAGGCGCAGACGCTTCAATGGAAAGAATACAAAGGCGCCGCGGAGATGTTCAGCCGTGATTCGATGTCTCCGGAACTGCGCGAGAGCTTGAATGCGATCGTAAACGATTGGAAGAAAACGATCGCGGCAAGCGTCGCCGTCGCGCGCGGAATCGATCCTGCCGGAGCGCACGAACTTCTCGGACGCGGATTTATCAGCGCACGAACCGCATTGAACGAAAAACTCATCGACCGCGTTGGACATCTGGAAGACGTCCGCGCCGAATTCGACCCTGAAGGGCAGGGGCGCCCGTTCGTAAATTTGGCGCGATACCTGCGTCATCTTTGGTACCGCCGGCCGCCGGGCCGCAAGGCTCAAATAGCTCTGATCCACGGGCTTGGTCCGGTAATCGCCGGCGATGGCGGTTTGGCTGGCGAGTTCCTTAGCGGCGAGCGCGTCGCCGAGGAATTCCGCAAAGCCGCCGCTGACGACGATATTCGGGCGATCGTTTTCCGCATCAATTCGCCCGGCGGTTCGGCGGTTGGCTCGGACTTGGTGTGGCGTGCGGTTGGCGAAGCGCGGCGGCGCGGCAAACCCGTCGTCGCATCGATGGGCGACGTCGCCGCGTCGGGCGGGTATTACGTTGCAATGGGCGCGGATGCAATCGTCGCGGAGCCGGAAACGCTGACCGGCTCGATTGGCGTCGTTTACGCGAAGTTCAGCTTGCAAGCGCTTCTACGGCGTATGGGCGTGGCCACGGAATTCGTCAAAACGGACGAGATCGGCGACGCGCTGTCGGTAGCGCGCCCGATGAGCGATACGGAACTGGCTCAACTAAACGACGTGATGGGCGAACTATATGGAAATTTCACAAACAAGGTCGCGGAAGGCCGCAAGCTGGAAATCGCGAAAGCTGAAGAGGTTGCGAAAGGCCGGGTTTGGACGGGCGGCGCAGCCAAAGAACGCGGCCTGGTGGACGAGCTGGGAGGGTTGAGCGCGGCGGTTGCGATCGCGCGACAGAAGGCGTCGATTGGCGAAGACGAGCCATGCGAGCTGGTCAGAATGCCCGGACCCGGATTGTTGGCGACGATCAGTCTTTCATTGGCGCGCGCAGACGGAGCCACGCTGTCTGATATGGCCGGCCAAGCGCTCGGAATGCGGCGAGAATGGGCGCCCGCGATGCTGAAACTCGTCGCTCGCGGCGGCATGATGTTGTTGTGCCCGCTATTCTGATCGCTCGTCTCAGCGGGCGAGTTCCTCTCGAATCGAATACATCTTCTGACGCGCCTCCGAAATATACGCGTCGAGGTTGTGGCGATGATTCGCGAAGATGCCGGTTTCGGAACCGTCCAGCACAATCAGCGGCTTCATCGTCGCGGCGCGCTGCAGCGGA
The DNA here is from genome assembly GCA_014896235.1 of bacterium. GTDB lineage: Bacteria > Desulfobacterota > Binatia > Binatales > Binataceae > JADMIL01. The sequence continues at coordinate 100,853 of JADBKU010000002.1, forward strand.
GCAAGCGTTTCATCGATTAGCTGTTCGATTACCGGCTTGGTCTTTTCCGTTTGATGATATTCGCTCCGCACCGCGAGCAGCATATAGTACATCACATGCGCATACCCCTGCGCGTGATAGAAATAATCGTCGTCGTTCCACGGACGGATCGGTCCGCCGTCGGGCCGGCGATTCATATACAGCATCGCGTGCGCGTCGCCGAGCAGATCCGTCCATGCCTCGAAGAGCGTGATCAGCTCGACGTTTCGCTGATTCAATTCCCGTGATACCTGCGGATGGCTGTGCAGGCCGGCCACGTACATGCGCAGATGTTTGACGCCGTCGGCGTATTTGCTTTCCGCGGACGGCAGTATCCATTTGTAAGCGTCGTTCCTGAAATCGGTGTCCGCAATGACGAGGTTCGGGTCGTATTCGTTTGACGAAATCTTGGTCAGGTCGTCTTTGAAAACTCGCGACGATTCGCGGACGGCCATGATTATTCCGATCTGCCGGGAGGCGTTGTTATCCGCCATCATCGTGGGTCCCCAGATGAACAGATCGTTCGGACGCCAGCCAAATCCCGTGTTCAACTCGTGATCGACGATCGCCGCGAGCGTCGTCGCGTAGATTTCGCCCGGCACGAACGATCTGTCGGGCGGAAACGCCGCGTCAATCGAATAGTTGAGGCGATCGTGCTGGATTTGGCCATAATGAAGAGCGAGGTTAATGGCCAGCAAGAGCGCCACGACGGCGGCCAGCGAAACTCCGAGCCGTTTAATCCACATCGAAGAATTCCATTTTCATCGTCGGCGCCGCCGTAATTTCTTCGACGGACTTAAAACCTGTCGGCGGTCCAGAATAGCGCGGAAGGCGAGCCAACCAGATCATACAGCCGTTCTTCCGCGACCGACGGATCGAGATTGAATCGCGCCGCGAAGCGCGAAGCCGAGATCAATCGCCACATGTAATTGTGCTCTTCGTGATGCATCAAATAGCATCCCGAATTTTGCAGGCGGCTCTCGAAGCCGGGGTCATGCCGGGTGTGCGCAACCAGCATGCCCGAGGTCAAGGCCTGCGAAGAACGCAGAATTTCCTGGCCATGAAGTTCCGCCTCATTCTCCGGATCGATTCCAGACACGACCCGGCCGAGATGAAAGACGACGGACAATATCGAATCGAATCGATCGCGCCGATAGCCGTACTCCATCAGGATTGGATAGCCCTGCAATAGAATTGAGCGTGCGTACGCGCCGACAGAACCCGACGTATCCCTTGCAACGACGAAATGCTCGTCCGGATTGCCGGCATATTTCAGATTCGCCCGCCATCGCGCATCGTTACGCACCTCACAGGCGTCAAACTTCGAGTAGGAATCGTGGATTTCCCGGACCTCGTCGTAATCGCGGCCATGGTCGAACAATTCAACTTCGATGCCGTGGTCCACGCGCAGATTTTCCGCGCCCATCAGCGCGGTAAACGTTCGGTCAACGGGCTTCCAGCCAAAGCGCTCGTAAAATTCGATCAGGTCGGTGAACAAAAGCGATACTTCAAAGCCCTCCCTGTCCAGAATTTCGAGCGCCAGCCTCATCAGCGCGCTGGCCGTTCCGCGCCGCCGCCAATCCTCGTGCGTATAAACCGAGCCGATTCCGCCCATCGGAACAATCTGGCCCTGCAGCCTGATGCGCCGATCGAAGATTTGCGCGGTCGAGACGATTTTTCCGCCTTCGCATGCGACGAGGCATAGTTCGTCGCGAAAAGCTGGATCATTCAGGTTGTAGCGCGAGAAGAACGCCCGATCGCCATACCATCGAGCCAGCAAATCCAGGACTTCGTCTCGTTCGCCAGCGCGCGCGGTCCGGACTTCCATGGTTAATGAATCGAATACGAAAGGCGCATCGGCGCTCCATCGCGAATAACCGTCAGCGTGATTGAGGACTGCTTATCGAGCGTCGAAAGCAATTGCATCGCTTTGGCCGGATCGCTGATCGGATGCCCTGAGACATCGGTCAGCACGTCCCCGTTATGCAGGCCAATTTGCTGGAAAATCGAACCAGGCTGGATTTCCGAAAGCAAGAATCCATTGGATTTTCCGTTTTCGAAATTGGGCGTCGCGCGCATCTCGGTAAAGAGCTGCGCCATGTGGCTGACGTTGTCGTTTACCGTCGAACGTGAAATTGCGTAATGGTTGGGACCGAGCTTGTGAACCTCGCCAACGCTGGGCCGGCGCCGGATTGGCCCGCGCAAAAATGGGAATTGGCGATTGTGGAACCGCTTGAACCTGTCGAGTCCGTTGGCCGGCTGCGACCCTAGAGAATCGCCCAACTCGTCCGCCGGAATCTGCACCGCGACCCGTTTTCCTTCATGCAGCACGACGATCCGATCGCGATCGATTTGGATCAAGCGCCCCGCGTCCGGAATCGTCTCGCCAAGCCGGTAAAGGGTCTGGTTGCCCGCCGCATCCTCCACGATCGCGAACGGCTTGATGCCGCCGCTTAGATGCGAAGTGCCGAGGAGCGTAATGCTGAGGTTTTCGTTCGTCGTAGTCGTCGGCGGGGCGGCGGCGGGGGCCGGCTCAAGGTTGAATATGTCCCGGCGCACGATCGGTTCATAAAGCGCCGCCGATCGAAACATTCCCGGCGGCAAATGCTGCGCCTGGTCCGTCTGCTCCGGGAGCGCAGCCTCGCCGCCCGCGAAATGCAATCGCACGGCATCGCTGACCGAAAGCGCGGCAAACCATGCGATCGCCGCTACGATGAGGGCGTTGATTAAATAGATGTACCGTTCCGGAAGATTGAACGTCATATGCTGCCGGCGGCGCCGATCGAAGAGGCATCATAGGCGCATCCTTCGATCAACCGCCCGACGTCGTAGTTCCAGCGTCCTTTCCAGCGCTCGATGATCAGGCTCGCCGGCGAATGTCCGCTTCGAATGAGATCCATCAAACCCAGCAAATAAATGGTCTCATCCTCGCGCCGCTCGTTCAACGCCCTTTGCCGTTCAAGGCCGACGGCTCCGATATTGAACATTTCCATGGCCAAGTCACGAAACGCGATGCGTCCCGCGCGGGCCTCGAGGCCTCGCTGATGCGCCAGATTGGTGAGCTCCATCCGTTCCGCGTATGACCATCGCTTGACCAGATCCCAGGCGCCGGCCATGCAATCGTCGTCATACAGGATGCCTTTCATCAGGGCCGGCAAGGCGAGCATGTACGCCGGCGGCTGGCTGTCAGCCATCCGGACTTCGACATATTTTTTAAGCCGGACCTCAATGAAAATCGTCGTGAGATGGTTTGCCCAGTCTTCGAGCGTCGCCCGCTCGCGGCCCCATCCGCGCTCGATGTATTGGCGGAAGGTAATGCCGGGCGGTTCGGTGAGATTGATATAGCGATGGTCGCGGATCAGGAAATACATCGGCACGTCGAGCGCATATTCGGCGTAGTCCGCGAAGCAGGCGTCGTCGCGGAAAATGAACGCGGGCGCGCCGCACCGATCGGGATCGGTGTCGGTCCAGATATGGCCGCGATAGCTCGCGTATCCATTGAGCCGGCCGTCGGCCAGCGGAGAGTTGGCGAACGCCGCGTAAATCAACGGAGCGAGCGCCGTGCTTACCCGCAGCTTGCGCATCGCGTCGCCCTCGCTCGAATAATCCAGATTCGCCTGCACGCCCGCGGTCTGCTTCATCATCCGCTGGCCGAGCCGGCCCTTGCGAGCCATGTACGGATACATGATCCGATACCGGGCTTTGGGCAACAGTTCGATTTCATCGATGCGGCTGACCGGCTGCATGCCCAAACCGAGAACCGCCGCGCCGATCTCCTGCGCGATCTCGACGAGCTGTTCGATATGCCGCGCGAATTCGCGATGCGCGCAGTGGATTGTTTCGCACTGCTCGCCGGACAGCTCGATTTGGCCGCCGGGCTCGATCGTGATTGGCGCGCGCTCTCCCGTCAGCGCGATAATCCGCCCCTCTTCGTCTTCAGGCTCATAGCCGTAGCGATCGGCCAGTCGGCGCAGGATTTCTTCGACGCCATTCGGTCCCGAAAAGGGCAGGGCGGCGCCATTCGCGGCCGACACGGCGACCTTTTCGTATTCGGTTCCGATCCGCCACTGTTCGCGCGGCTTGGCTCCGCTCGCGAAATAACGAATCAGTTGCTCTTTGCTTTCAACCGGCTCGCTCATGAAGTTTACGCCGCGGTTGCGTGACGATAATCGGCCGGTTTCATCACACAACCGGCGGTTGAATTGCGCGCCTATAATGGCTTTGCCGCGATGATTTCGCAAGACGCCCGCCGGGAACGTCGCTGCGATGATTCATCGCGTTCGAGTCGCCGCGAAAGCGGATTCAGAAGCCGTCGGCCGCTACTTCCCATGTGCAAGTACGGCGCTTGTGAGAATCGCGCGGCGTTGTCTAAGCTGCGCGCGCGGAGGAGGTTGCGCAGATGCCGCAAAGCGTGCTCGCAATCGACCAGGGAACCACCGGAACGACCGTGCTCGTCATTGACGCTTCGGGACGAATTCGATCGCGCGCCTACGGGGAAATCCGCCAGTTCTATCCGCGCCCCGGCTGGGTCGAGCACGACGCGGAACAGATTTATAAATCCGTGGTGCGGCTCAGCCGCGCGGCGATCGCACGCGCCCGAATTCGCGCGGCCGACCTCGCCGCCGTCGGCATCGCGAACCAACGCGAGACCTTTGTCGTCTGGGAGCGTCAATCCGGCCGCCCGGTGCATCGCGCAATCGTATGGCAATGCCGGCGCGGCGAAGAAATCTGCCGCGCGCTGCGCCCGCGCGAGCCAGAAATAGCCGCGCGCACCGGATTGCTCGTCGATCCATATTTCTCGGGCGCGAAGCTCAAATGGCTGCTCGATCGCCAGCCCGATCTGCGCCGTCGCGCGGTGCGCGGCGAGCTTTGCTTCGGTACGATCGAATCCTGGCTGATATTCAAATTGACGCGGGGCGATGCGTTCATCTCCGACATCACCAACGCTTCGCGCACGATGCTGCTTAATCTCGAACGGCGCGAATGGGATTCCGAAATGATCGAAATGCTCGGCGCGCCGGTCGCGATGCTGCCGCGGGTGGTCGCGTCGCGCGGTCCGCTGGGCGAAGCGGCGGCGCGTACGATTTGCGAACGCGCGGTGCCGATCGGCGCGGCGATCGGAGACCAGCAGGCGGCGTTGTTCGGCCAGGGATGCGTCCGGGCGGGCGAGACGAAGGTGACATACGGCACCGGAGCCTTCATGCTGATGCATACGGGAAATCGCCGCATCGCCTCGCGGAATCGGCTGCTGACGACGGCCGCGCTCGATTCGGCCGGAGAACCGGCTTATGCGCTGGAAGGGTCGGTCTTCGTCGCCGGCGCCGCGGTGCAATGGCTGCGCGACGAATTAGGACTGATTTCGCGTTCAGCCGAGACTGAAAAACTGGCGAAAAAAAGCGCCAACCGAACTTCGCCCTACATGGTGCCGGCTTTTGTCGGATTGGGCGCGCCTTACTGGGACAGCGCCGCGCGTGGCGCGATCTTCGGACTCACCCGCGGCACGTCGCGCGCCGACCTCGTGAGAGCGGCCCTCGACAGCATCGCGTATCAGACGCATGACGTTCTGGCCGCGATGGAGGCCGATGCGAACCAGCGGATTCCAGAGCTTCGCGCCGACGGCGGCGCGGCCGCAAATAATTATCTGATGCAATTTCAGGCCGACATCCTTGGCCGCACGGTGACGCGCCCGGTCGTCATCGAAACGACCGCGCTCGGCGCCGGATTGCTGGCTGGCATGGCCGTTGGAATCTGGCGGTCGCCGCGGGAATTCGCGGCGCTGCGAAAGGTCAAGCGGCGCTTCGAACCACAAATGCCCAGCGCCGAACGCGAACAACTGCTCAGCGGATGGCGCGATGCGGTCGCCCGGACTTTGAGCCGGCCGAACGAGTAGCGCTTCGCGTTGCGAGCGGAAAATCAGGAATCCGGCGATGCTGAAGGCCGCGCTGGTTTAATCGTCGTGACTCTCAAACCGCGGGATGTCCATCCCACGTCGAAGCCGACTTCGTCGCCTTCGCGGATTAATTCGATTCCCGGAAACCGGGGACCAAGCGGCGCCCCAACCACGGCAACGAAAGGGAATTGAAATTCTATTTCGCGTCCGCCTCGCGAACGCAGCACTCCTCGTCCGCGCGAGCGATCCAACAGAACGATGAGTCCCTTATAGAAATTTTCGGGAAATCGTTCGCTGTCGAACTCGTCAGGCATGTTATCGTTTCTTCGGCATGGCGGGGCTTGTTCAGCCCGGCTCCGCCAACAGGCCGTCCAGCTTTCCCTGCAGGTCCAGAGCGCGCAGCTCGTCGTATCCGCCGATTATTTTTCCATTAATGAAAATTTCCGGCACTGTACGCCTCCCGCCGGATAATTCCACCATCCTTTCGCGCAACTCGGGATCGTCGGTCACGTCAATTTCATTGAATTCCACACCCTTGGCGCGCAACAAAGACTTCGCCCGCACGCAGTACGGGCAATAGCTTGTCGTATAAACTTCGACTTTCGCCACGTCAGCTCCTCTGGCTTCAATTCTTTCGCGCTCCGCGCGCGCCATCAAGGTCTTCATCACGATTTATCGCGCATCCGCGTAGTGCCGTTTCAGCCACGCCGGCGACGCGCCCGCGAAATAGAGCGTCTTGATCAACCACATGCGGAAGATCGTTCGCCCGACGCCGTCGCTCCGCCAGCGCCGCGACGACGTTTGCACCGTGGCGCGCAGGCAAGCCAGGCGGCCAAGGCGCTTCATTCTGCGAACGAAATCGACGTCTTCGCACAATTCGATCTCCGCGAATCCGCCCAGCTGAAAAAACGCATCCCGACGCACGAAGATTGCCTGATCGCCCGTCGCCGAGCGCATCATCCGCGAGCGCAGATTGATCATCGCAGCGACCATCCGCAAGCCGCCGCCATACTCATCGAACGCAACGTCGAACCGGCCGCCGATCACCGCGGGGTTCGTCAGCGCTGCGGCGATTTCGCGCCCGAAACCGTCTCCAACCAGCGTGTCGGCGTGTACGAAAACCAGAGCGTCTCCGGCCGCGGCCGCCGCGCCGGCGTTCATCTGGCGCGCTCGTCCGCGCGCGGACACGATCACTCGGTCGCATCGCGCGCGCGCCAAGGCGACGCTTCGGTCGGAACTCCCGCCATCGACCACGATGATCTCGGCGTCCGGGGCGCCGCGGCGGAGCGCTTCCAGAGTCGCTTCGATCGCGCGCTCCTCGTTGAGCATCGGAACGATCGCGGTCAATTTCATGCGTCAATCCAGGCGTGGATTCACGAGCGTTCCCGATGCCGTCAAATTTTCGTACCCGCGAATCCGAACGATGCGGCCGTCAATCTCCAAACGCTTCTCCTGATAAAGGCGGATCGCCAGCGGGTAGATGCGATGTTCTTCCGCGTGGATTCGAGCGGCCAGGGCGGCCTCGTCGTCGTCTGGTAAAATTGGCACAACCGCTTGAACGATTATCGGACCGTCATCGACTCCTTCGGTGACGAAGAAGACCGTGCAACCCGTGAATCGCGCGCCATAGGCGAGCGCCTGCCGCACGGCGTTGACGCCGGGGAAAGCCGGGCACAATGCGGGATGGATGTTCATGATCCGCCCGCGGAACGCGTCAATCATCACCGGAGACAGCAATCTCATGAACCCCGCGCACACGACCAATTCCACGTCACGCGACTGGAGCGCCGCAACCAGCGCATGATCGAAATCGCATCGATTCGCGTAGACGCGATGATCGATCGTCATCGCGGGTATGCCGTGTCGGCGGGCGCGCTCAAGTCCTCCCGCCGCCGCTTTGTTGGAAATCACCAGGCGAATGTCGGCGCGCAAATCGCCGTTGGCGATCGCGTCGATTATCGCCTGCAGATTCGTGCCTTCGCCGGAAATCAGCACGCCGAGTCTTACTGGCGGCGGTGCGACATTCATGCGAACGTCACCCCTTTTTGCCCGCGTTGGATTTCGCCAATCACATATGCGCCATGTTTCCGCAGCCGCAGATGGCGAACTACCGCATCGGCGCAATCAGGCCGCACGACGGCGATCATGCCGATCCCATTGTTGAAGGTGCGGTCCATCTCCGCCTGCTGAATTCGTCCCGAGCGCGCAATCAGATCGAAAATCGGCTGACGCGGCCACGCGCCGCGGCGGATCACGGCGCGCAGCTTCGGCGGCATCACGCGCGGCAAATTTTCGATCACTCCGCCGCCGGTGATATTCGCGAGTCCACGCAGTGGAAATCGCTCAAAAAGTTCGATGGCTGCCTGCGCGTAGATTCTCGTGGGTCGCAGCAATTCTTCCGCCAACGTGCATCCCAACTCCGCGATTCGCTTGTTCAGTTTAAGTTTGCCGATTTCAAGCAAAGCTTTGCGCGCCAGCGAGTAGCCGTTCGAATGCAGGCCCGACGACGCAATTCCGATCAACGCGTCTCCCGCGCGCATCGTGTTTGGATTGGGGATTTTCGCGCGCTCCGCCAGGCCGACGGCAAAGCCGGCAAGATCGTATTCGCCCTTCGCATACATTCCCGGCAATTGGGCCGTTTCGCCGCCCACGAGCGCCATCCCGGCCATTTTACATCCGCGCGCGACGCCTTTGACGATTGCCAACGCGACGCGCGAATCGAGTTTGCCCGAACCAATATAGTCCAAAAAAAACAGCGGTCGCGCGTTATGGCATACGATGTCATTGACGCACATCGCCACGCAGTCGATGCCGATCGTGTCGTGGCGGCCGGTCGCGAATGCGATCTTGAGTTTCGTGCCGACGCCGTCAGTTCCCGCGACGAGCACCGGCGCCCGCAGCTTCGCGGCCTCGCCAAGGTCGAAGATCGCGCCGAAACCGCCGATTCCGCCCAGCACTCCGGCGCCGGCGGTCCGGCGCGCGATTCTTCCGATCAGCGGTATCAGCCGCTCTTTGAGATCGATATCGACGCCCGCCGATTTGTAGGTCAGTCGCTTGGCCATATGCTTGATTATCGCCGAAACGCGAGCGCCGTGGCGCGCCATGCGCGCCGCCCGCCCGGATATTCGACCAAGCCTTCACGATAGCGTCTCAGTTCCATAGCGCAGAGAAGTTCGCGCAATTCGTAATGACCAAGCGCAAAACGCGAGTCGCGCAAATGACCGACGCCCACCTCGTCGATTAGAAACGTATCGAAGAGCAGAGCGCCGCCCGGCTTGAGCACGCGGACCAGGTCGGGAACAAGCTCCCGCTCTAGAAAATTCACGTTCAACACGGCCGCAAAGCTATGCGAGCGAAACGGCAAGCCCGCCGTCAGATCGGCCATGACGGGTTTGATCGGCAGATCCTCGGCGCGGCTGGCAAGCGCTATCGCTTCCAGCGCCGGCGCCGAATAATCGACCGCGACGACGGCAAAATCCGCGCGCGCCAGGGCGAGCGAATTGCGGCCCGTTCCCGCCGCGATATCCAGCGCCGGTCCGCGCGGCAGCTCGGCAATCATCCCGACAACCGACGGTTCGGGCGCTCCTGCGGTCGTTCCGCGATGGCGCCGCTCCCATTCTTCCCTCCGACCGTCGGTCATAACACCCGCGCCAGCGTCAGCACGTCAACGCGCCGCGCGCCCGCCTGCAGCAACACGCGCGCGCACTCGTCGGCCGTCGCGCCGGTCGTCATCACATCATCGACCAGCAGGATGCTGCGATTCGCAACTCGCGCCGGACGGCGCACGGCAAAGGCGTTGCGGATGTTTTCGCGGCGTCCACGACGGGTGCGCGCCGTCTGCGGCGGAGTCGCCCGTATTCTCATTAGGTTGCCCGCATCGATCGGACGCTCGATACGCCGCGCCACCGCCCGTCCAAGCATCGCGGCCTGATTGAAACCACGCCAGCGGAGGCGGCTTCGATGAAGCGGCACCGGAATTACCAAATCGTAATCGGCGTCGCCGAGCGGCAGTTCCGCGCCGAGGCATTCTGCCAGCGCCCTGCCCAGGGATTGGTCTAGACCATATTTGTGGCGCCGGATCAGCGACGCAATTAGGCCCGCATCACGCCCGGCGCCGTCGCGATACGCCGCGACCGCCCGCGCCCGGCTGAAATGAGGCGGCGCGGCGGCGCAGCGCTCGCACCATTCGCTCGCCCCGGCAATCGGGATTCCGCAGACCGCGCAGAGCGGTTCGCTTAAGCGATCGATTTTGCCGATACAGAGCGAACAGACAAGTTCATGGGTTTCGATCGGTAGCCGCCCGCCGCACGCGGCGCATCGTGGCGGAAAGACGAAGTTGAGCAAATACCGCAACATTGGCGCGTCCCAATTCCATCAGCTTAAGCCGCAAACCGCCAGACTCAAGCCTTGGCGGCATGGCGGAAAATTGCCCGCACAGCCGATCCGCTTCGGCCGCATTTATGTTATAGAGCGGGCATGGACGCACCGCTTAAGGGTATTCGGGTCATCGATTGGACGATTTGGCAGCAAGGTCCGGTCGCCACCACGATGCTTGCCGATCTCGGCGCCGAGGTAATCAAGATTGAAGAGCGCGACAAGGGCGATCCGGGACGGGCAATCTTCGCCATCGGCGGCTCGGCCGCGACCGCAAAGAGCGGCCATAATTTCTATTTCGAGGCGAATAATCGCCACAAACAGAGCCTGACGCTCGATTTGAGCAAGCCTGAGGCCCGCGAGGTCGTATATCGGCTTGCCGAAAAATCAGACGTCTTCGTACAAAACTTCCGCAAGGGCGTCGCCGATCGTCTCGGCCTGAGTTACGCCGAGCTGGCGAAACGAAATCCGAAGATAATCTACGCTAGTTCATCCGGCTACGGCCCGAACGGACCGGACAGCGGCGAGCCTTCATTCGATTATCTGGCGCAATCCCGCTCCGGGATCATGAACATCGCAAGCGTCGCGACCGACGAACCGATTTATCTGAACGGCGGAATCGCCGACCAGATGGGCGCGATCATGCTGGCTTACGGCGTGATGACCGCGTTAGTGGCGCGCGAACGTTACGGTGTGGGGCAGGAGGTCAACGCTTCGCATCTTGGCTCGATGATCGCGCTGCAGGGCTTGAACGTCTCCAGCCGGACCATTCTTGGCCACGAGTTCCCGCGTTCGACCCGCGACGACGCGTACAATCCGCTCTGGAACCACTATCGATGCGCCGACGGCAAGTGGCTGAGCCTCGGGATGCTGCAGACCGACCGCTACTGGAAAGATTTTTGCGTCGCGCTAGAGATGCCGGAACTGATTGACGATCCGCGCTTCAATTCAATCCGCGCGCGCGGCAAGAACCATCGCGAGCTTGTCGCCATCCTCGATCAGGCGTTCGCGCGCAAGACCCGCGACGAATGGATGGGCATTCTCAAGCGCGGCGGGGATTTCATTTACACGCGCGTCAACTCGATCGACGATCTGCCGGACGACGAGCAGGTTCTGGCCAACGATTACATCGTCGCTTACGACCATCCCGAAATCGGCCCGACCAAGCTTGTGGGCGTGCCGATCATGCTCAGCAAAACGCCTGGCAATCCGCGCGGCCGGGCGCCTGAGCTTGGCGAAAATACCGAGATGATTTTGACCGAGATGCTGGGCTATTCTTGGGAAGACGTCGCGCGACTGCGCGAGAGCGGTGTAATCTAGGCTAGCGCCTTACGCGTCGCATCCGCAGTTGGGCGCACGGCCGAATGATTTTGGGGAGAGATCAGCTATGCCGTTAACCGGAACGATGGAAGATCGCGAACAGATTCGCGAACTCTACGCGCGTTACGCCTTTACGATCGATCATGGCCCGCATGACGATTGGGTCCGATGTTTCACTGAGGACGGCGTCTTCGAAAGCCCCCGGCTTGGCCGCCACGCCGGCCATGACGGACTGCGGAAGTTCACCCAAATGTACAAGAACTCCGCAGGCGACGCGCAGGTTCGCCACATGATGACCAATGTCATCTTCACGATCGATGGCGACACCGCGATGGGCGGATGCTATCTGGAATATTTCCATTGCAAGAACGGCAGGGCCACGCTCGAGGCGATCGGCCGCTACCAGGACGAATTGCGCAAAATCAACGGCCAGTGGCTGTTCCAGTACCGCCGCGTCTATATCGACGGCCACGGTTGAGCGGCGCGGCCGGCGCTTGATTCACGCGGCCCCGGATAAAGCGGATTCCAGATCGGCCGGATAAGGCGCCGAAATACGCACGAAAGCGCCGCTGGGAGCCGTCAGTTCGAGTTCCGCCAGATGCAGCCAGAAGCGCCCCGGCGCGAGCCGAAGCGCTTGCGGACCGCCGTATAATTCATCGCCGGCGATCGGGAATCCCGCGCTCGCCAGATGCACGCGAATCTGATGGCGAACGCCGGTCGTCGGCGCCGCTGCAACCAAAGTAAAACCGCCGATTCTCCTGAGCGGCGCGACGGCGGTCAGCGCGGGGCGCGGATTCGATCGATACGCGCTGGCGGCTGACCCGACCGGCGGCCAGCTACGAACCGCGACCATCCGCCGCGGATTCTTCGCATGATGAGCGATCGGCGAATCGATCTGCAGCGGCCGTTCGATCGCTCCCGCGACCAGCGCATGATAACGCCGCATGATCGCGCCGTTTTTGAGCGCAGCACGCATCACGGCGTATGCGCCTGGATTGCGCGCGATCATCAGCGCCCCCGAAGTGCCGTTGTCCAACCGATGGATCAATCCACCCTCGGCCGGTTTCGGCCCCGCTTCAGCGGTCTCTGGAAAGCGCGCGACGACCGCGTTCATCATCGTGCCGTTCTCCCCCGGACGCAGCGGGTAGCAGGCCATGGGAGCCGGTTTGGCGACGATCAAAAGATCGCGGTCTTCGTAGAGAATCGCCAGTTCGGATTTGGCGGCGGGCGCTATCGCCGGCGTTTCGGAGGCCGGCTCAATCTCGACCGCGTCGCCGGACGCGACCGCCTCGCCCTTGCGCCAACGCCGCCCGTTGACCCGCACCCGGCCCGATTCGATAAGTTCGCGCGCGGCGCGGCGCGACTGTGCGAGGCCCAGCCGCACCAGCCAGCGATCGAGCCGCTCGCCGTCAGTTGCTGGAAATTCCGTGACGCACCCAGCCTTCGATTTGGCGATAAAATCCGGCGAAAGGATCGTCTCCCGGCGCGGGTTGAAAATAACATTTCTGCATGAAGTCGAGCGCGCCGGAGTAATGCTCGAAGCGCCGGCTCAACTCTTCGAACATCAGGAAACCGGGATTGTAAAGCGCCACGTCCAGTTCGGAAACCGCATGGTACGAGCGCGCCCCCTCGGCGAAGTAATAGTCAAGATAGCCGCCGCGCTCGACGTAGCGCCGAAATAATCCCGACATGAAAAGCGTGTAGTCGCCGACGTACTTGCGCAATTCGCGCTCGCCCGCGATGCGCGCGCCGGCGTTTGGGGCAGCCGCGGCCAGCATCGCCTCGACCACGCTGGTCAGGCGCCGTCCTTCGGCGCCGCGCAGCGCCAGCCATCGGTCGGAACGGCTGAACTCCGCAAGCATCGTTGCGACGTACTCCACGACCGGCCGATCGTGAATTCCAAGCTGATCGAAACTTTTGCGCACCAGCGTGAGAAAAAAGCCCTTGAGCTTTTCGACGGAAGAAACCGGAACTGGCATGACGGGACCGTGCAGCCTCCTTCCCGGGCGCCAGGCGCCGCCGGCGCCGTTTAACAATAAAATAACAGAAGCGCGCCGCCTCAATCCATGCCGGACCGTCAAGCCTGCGCCGCCGAACGGATCGCCGCGCGCGCCGCCGTTCGTCCAGCGTTCACCGGCAATCCGAACAGACGGCGCAATTCGCGCCCGGTCAGCGATTTGTCCGACGCCGCGACCGCGAGCGGGTCGCCCGCGGCCACAATCCGTCCGCCCTCGTCGCCGCCGCCCGGACCAAGGTCGATCACATAGTCGGCGTGCGCGATAAATTCGAGGTTGTGTTCGATCGCGACCACCGTATTGCCTTCCGCCACCAGCCGCGCCAGCACCCTCAGCAGCCGCCGTATATCCGACGACGCCAGCCCCGTGGTCGGCTCATCCAGCAAGAACATCCGCGGCAGCGCCTTGCCCTTGTCGCTGGTCCGCGGCGGTTCGAGGTCGGCGAGCAGGAAGCGCGCGAGCTTAAGCCGCTGGGCCTCGCCGCCCGAAAGCGTCGAGGTCGCCTGTCCGAGCTGCAGATAGCCAAGACCGACGGCGATCAGCGGGTCGAGCCGTTTGGTCAAGCCCGGATACTTGCGCTGATCGAAAAAGGCGCGCGCCTCTTCGACCGTGAGCTCAAGCGTCTCGCTGATATTCTTGCCGTTGAATCGAATCGCCAGAATATGGCTCTTGAAGCGGCGGCCGTCGCACGCCTCGCACTTCACTTCCAGGTCGGCCATGAAGTGCATTTCGATCGTCACGGTTCCGGCCCCGTGGCATCGCTCGCAGCGTCCGCCGTCAACGTTGAAAGAAAAATCGCGCGCGCTCGCGCCAAGCCGCCGCGCTTCGGGCGACGACGCGAAGATTTTCCGGATCTCGTCGTAGATTTTCAGATATGTCGCCGGATTGGAGCGCAGCGAGCGCGCGGGCAGCTCCTGCCCCATATGGACCATCTCGCCGATCTGCTCAAGCCCCTCGATCTGGTCGCACGCGCCGGCGTCGCTCGCCGCTTCGCCCTCGCGCCGCAGATAATTGTTGTAAAGCACCGTCTCGATCAGCGTCGATTTGCCGGAGCCGGAAACTCCCGTCACGCAGACCAGCCGTCCGAGCGGTATCGAGACGTTCAAATCGCGCAAGTTGTTCTCCCGCGCGCCCACGATGCGCACCGCCGGATCGCGCTTCGTCACGCGCCGCTGGCGCGCCAGCGCGCGCATCAGGAGCACGCGTCCCGGCGTCTCGCCCGCGCCGTTGCGCGGTTGCTGGCCAGGCTCGCCCGCGTACAACAAACGGCCGCCTTCGCGGCCGCCGCCCGGCCCCAACTCGACGAGATAATCCGCTCCCGCGATCATCGCCGGATCGTGCTCGACCAGCACCACCGTATTGCCAAGGTCGCGCAGATGGCGCAGCACGCCCAGGAGCGCGCGCGAATCCGCCGCGTGCAGCCCGACCGTCGGTTCGTCGAGCGCGTAGAGCGTCGCCGAGAGCAGGCTGCCGAGCGCGCTCGCCAGATGAATCCGCTGCGCCTCGCCGCCGGACAGCGTGCGCGCCTGCCGCTCGAGCGTCAGGTAGCCGAGTCCGACCTCGTTCAGATAGCCGACCCGATTTTTTAGTTCGCGCAACAGCACGCCCGCGCGCGCGGCAATCTCTTTCCGCCGTCCCAGAGCCGCGAGCCATCGCGGCAGATCGCGCACCGCGATCCGGCTCACTTCGGCGATCGATTTACCGTCAACGACCACATTGAGCGCTTCGGCGCGGAGCTTCGTTCCTCCGCAGGCGGGGCAGGGCGTGAAGCGCCGATAGCGCGCCAGCAGGATTCGCACGTGGGTCTTGTAGCGCCGGCGCTCCAGCCAGCGGAAAAACCCCCGCACTCCCGGCCAGTGCTCGTCCCAGTCCTGGCCCTCCTGGCGCGGCTCGCCGTCCAGCAGCCACGAGCGCTCCTCCGCCGTCATCTCATTGAACGGCACGATCGTCCGGACTTTCGCCCGCCGCGCGCACTTGAGCATCCATTGCTGCATTTCTCGATAGGCCGGCGTGCGCCACGGCGCGACCAGTCCTTGCCGCAGCGAAAGCCGCGGATTCGGCATGACCTTGTCGAGATCGAGCTCGACCGTCCGCCCGAAACCTTCGCATTCCGGGCAGGCGCCGATCGGGCTGTTGGCGGAAAACAGCGCCGGACTCGGCTCGGGATAGCGCGCGCCGCATCGTGAACAGTTGAACCGCCGATCGAAATCGACGATGTCCGCCGTTCGCGACGTTCCGTTGTCGCGCTCGATCCGCGCTGCCTGCGCCCGGCCGCCGCCAAGGTAAAACGCCTTCTCCAGCGCTTCGCGCACGCGCTCTTCCGCGCCTTCGCCGGCGATCGCGATCCGGTCGATCACCACCATCAGCGGGTCGGCCGGCGCGGCTTCGCCCGATTCCCTGAACCGCTCGGCGGCGTCGGCGACGTTCGCGATTTGGCCGTCGGCGAACAGGCGATGGTAGCCGTTTTCGATCAGCCATGCGGCCGCCTCCGCGGGCGTTCGCGAGCCGGTCTCGAACGGCGCGGCGATTACGTAAAGTCCCGGCTTGGCGAGCAGTTGCGCCGCGGCGCTTTCGACCGAATCGCGCCGCACCTCGATTCCGCATCGCGGGCAAAGCGTACGGCCGACGGCGACATAGAGCAGCCGCAGGTAATCGCTGATTTCCGTGACCGTGCCGACCGTCGAACGCGCGTTCTTGATCGTGTTCTTCTGGCGCAGCGCCAACGCCGGCGGAATTTCGGTAATCGAATCCACGTCCGGCCGATCCATCCGCGCCAGAAACAGCCGCGCGTAGGTCGAAAGGCTCTGCACGTAACGGCGCTGACCCTCGGCGTAAATCGTGTCGAACACCAGGCTCGACTTGCCCGATCCCGATACTCCCGTCACCGCGATCAGCCGGCGATGCGGCAGGTCGAGCGAAATGTTGGCGAGGTTGTGGGTGCGCGCGCCGCGGATGCTGATCGAGCGCTCCAAGCCGTGCTCCGAACTCAGCGCGGGTCCGTCAGCGGGCGCGCCTTGATTTTCCGTTCTCCGGGATATTCGCCGGCGACTTCCGCATAAAGTTCGCGCAGCTTGAGGTCGAACTGCGCCTGGAGGCGGCTGGTCGCCGCCTGCCGCTCAGCGTCAGGCAAATCCCGGACTTTGGCCAACTCTTCTTCGAGCTGGCACATCAGCCGATTCCGCTGCACCAGATACTGATAGCCGTTCATAGGCGTCCCTGAATCGAAATCCCAAAAACAAAAGTATAGGTTATCCGCATCAGTCAGACCACCTTTCGACAATGGCCTCGTTCCATCAATTCACAGCCGCGGCGCTCGACGCCGCCACCAGTCCGCACCTTGCCGGGACCGTCCACGGCTTCATGGGACGCGCCGGCGGCGTGAGCCGTGGCGCGTACGCGACCTTCAACCTCGCGCGATGGATCGGCGACGATGCCGAGGCGGTCGCGGAAAACTGGCGGCGATGGCGCGCCAATTATCCGGGCCTCGCGACCGCCAATGTCGCCCAGGTCCACGGCGCAACCATCCATCGCGTGGGTCGCGGATGGGGCGATATCCGGCCGGAGGGCGACGGGATGGTCTCGGCCCAAAGCGGAGTGGCGCTGGGCGTCTTCACCGCCGATTGCGCGCCGATTCTGCTCGCCGATCGCACGCGGCGCGTAATCGGTGCGCTGCACGCCGGATGGCGCGGGACGATCGCCGGAATCGCGGGCGCAGGAGTGCGCGCGATGGTTGAACTCGGCGCCCGGCCGGAGGCTATCCGCGCCGCGATTGGACCGGCTATCGGTCAGTGCTGTTTTGAAGTGGACCTTGAACTTGCCGAACGTTTCGAACGCGAAATCGCTGGCGCCGCCGTTTTCGCGCGTCCCGGCCGCCCCGGCAAGGCCTATCTCGACCTGCGCGGCATCAATCGGATGTTGCTCGAACGGGCTGGATTGAATCCTGATGCGATCGATGAAGTTGGGCCGTGCACGCGATGCTCAAACGATCGTTATTTTTCGCGCCGCGCCGCCGGCGGCGCCGTGACCGGCCTGCAGATGAGCTTCATTGCTCTCAGCGATTGAGATACTTCCGCACCGGGGCGGCCATGACTTGCGGGCGTGAAGGCTCACGCGCACAATCAAAAGGCTGAGGCGACGGCGATGGCGTCCAGGAAAACCCGCGCGGCGAAGGTCGCGAGCGTCCGCGCATTGATCGAAAAGCTGCGCAAACCGCTCGCGCCGCCGACCGTGACCCATCCGGACGAACGCAAATACGACCGCGCCCGCGAACGCGCGCGGCTTCGCCGTGTCGAGCGCGACGCAATTTCCGCTTCGGACAAATCTCAAGTATCAGAGTAAGTTTCTGCCCGCCCGACCTGTTGTCCGACCGCACGCTTCACTACGTTCAAACAACGGCCTACTATTATTCGTCACGCTTGGAAATTCGCGCCGGGAAGGAATGCCCGCCTGATGGTCAGTTTCGAACTCTCTGAAGAACAACGCATGATCCGCGAGACGGTCGCCGCTTTCGCGACCGACGAGATTCGGCCGGCCGCGCGCGCCGCCGACGAATCCGGCGCAATACCCAACGAACTGATCGCCAAATCGTGGGAACTCGGCCTCGTTCGTGGCGCGCTGCCGGAGAGCGTCGGCGGCTACGGCGACGCGCGCTCGGCGGTGACCGGCGCGCTGGTCGCGGAAGAGCTGGCGTTCGGCGATCTGGCGATCGCGATGCACGCGCTCGCGCCGCGGCTGATCGCCTATCCCGTCCTTGAGTTCGGCACGGATGAACAACGGGCGGCGATTCTGAAAAAATTTGGCGCGGATCGTTTCGCCGCCGCCGCGGCCGCGATCGTCGAGCCGCGCTTCGATTTCGATCCGCTCGCGATGGAAACGACGGCCGCGCGCGACGGCTCTTCATACGTGCTCGATGGCGCTAAATGTTTCGTACCGCTGGCGGCCGAATCGGACACGATCCTGGTTTACGCGGCCACGAATCGCACCGCCGGCGCCGCAGGCGTTGACGCTTTTATCGTGCCGCGCGGCGCGGCGGGGCTCGCGGTTTCGGAGCGCGAGCGCAACATGGGAATCAAAGCGCTCGCCACCTATGAAGTAAAACTTGATCATTGCCAAGTCGGCGCGGATGCCCGCCTAGGCGGCGCCAACGGCATAAATTTCACCCGTATCCTCGCACAACATCGCGTGGCGCTGGCCGCGATGGCGGTTGGCGTGGCGCGGGCCGCGTACGAATACGCCAAGGCTTACGCGCGCGAGCGTAAAGCCTTTGGCGTCCCGATCGCGACCAAGCAGGCGATTGCTTTCATGCTGGCCGAAATGGCGATCGAGGTTGACGCCGCGCGGCTGCTCGTATGGGAGGCGGCGGCGCGTCTCGACAAGGGCGAAGACGCGCTAAAAGAAAGTTATCAGGCGCGCAACTATGCGGCGCAGGCCGCCCTGACGGTCGCGGACAACGCCGTGCAGACGCTCGGCGGCCATGGCTACATTCGCGAGCATCCGGTGGAGATGTTCCTGCGCAACGCGCGCGGCTTTGCCGCGTTCGAGGGACTGGCGACGGTTTAGAAGGAGACGCTTCTGATGATCGATTTTGAATTCGAGCCGCAGGTCGTCAACCAGACCCGGATGTATCATTCGGTAGCCGAGCAGATGATGCGACCGATCTCCCGCGAATACGACGAACGCGAACATGAGCATCCGTGGGACTTTTGGCGCGCGATGTGGGCGGCGTCGCGCAATCTCGGGCCTGCGGCCGATTCCGGCAAAGCGGATAAATCCGCCGACGGCGCGCCGAAACTGCGCAATCTATACACCTGCCTCTCAACCGAGGAGTTGTGTTGGGGCGACGCCGGCCTGTTTCTCTCGATTCCGAATCCGGGATTGGGCGGAGCCGCGGTCGCGGCCGCCGGAACTCCCGCGCAGAAAGCGCGCTTTCTGAAGCGTTTTGCCGAAGGCGAGCCGAAATGGGGCGCGATGGCGATTACCGAGCCCGGATGCGGTTCGGATTCCGCCGCCGTCACCACGACCGCGACGCGCGATGGCGACCATTGGGTAATCAACGGAACCAAAATCTTCTGCACCGCCGGCCAGATGGCCGCGGAAAAATCAGAAGGCTTCGTGGTCGTTTGGGCGACGGTCGATCGCAGCGCCGGCCGCGCCGGAATCAAGCCGTTCGTGGTCGAGCACAACACCCCCGGCATGACGGTCGTGCGGGTCGAGAACAAACTCGGCATCCGTGCGTCGGACACCGCGATGATCGTCTTCGACAACTGCCGCGTTCCGGCGGACCATTTGCTGGGCAGCGCGGAGGTCAAGCCGACGGGCGGCTTCAAGGACGTGATGGCCACCTTTGACGCCACCCGGCCGATCGTGGCGGCGATGGCGATCGGCGTCGGACGGGCGGCGCTGGATTTCGTTCGCGACTATCTTACGGAGCAAAAGATCCCCGTTCGTTATGGCGTTTCGCCGCGCCGTCTGACCGCGGTTGAAAGAGACTTTATGGAGATGGAGACGCATCTGAAGGCGGCGCGGCTTTTGACCTGGCGGGCGGCCTGGATGCTCGACATGGGGATGCGCAACAACCTTGAGGCCTCAATGGCGAAGGCCAAGGCGGGCAGGGCGGTCACGCTGATCACCCAAAAGGCCGTCGAGATGCTCGGGCCGGTCGGTTATTCGCGCAAGATACTGGTGGAAAAATGGATGCGCGACGCGAAGATCAACGACATCTTCGAGGGCACGCAACAAATCAACCTGATGATCGTCGCGCGCCGTATTCTGGATTACAGCAGTAAAGAACTTAACTAGCGGCGGCGGCGTGGATCGCTGAACAGGCTGAACGAAAAAGGCGCCCGAATTTTTCGGGCGCCTTTCATTTTCCGCGCATCGGCTTTGCTAACGTTCAGCCCGGGCGCTCAATAGAACCACTTATTTTTATCCCATGAGAAAATTTCCAGTGTGTGAACCTGGCGAATCACTTTGGGCTTGGCATTGCGCGCGTCATTAATCGTTTTTCCCGCGAGATAATAGCTTAACTCTTCGTACGTTATCTTTCCGATAGGAATTCCTTCGACGGACTCTTTGGTGTCGCACGACTCCACCTGGCCATAGCCGGTATAGGTCGCGGTCTCATAGCCCTGTCGAAGCTGCCAGTTCAAATGAGCGAGATTATTCACTTCCCGATCATGCAGCAGCCGCTGCCATTCCTGACAGAATGACGGAAAAAGGCTGGCGGCATGCTCATAGCGCGATTTTTCCGCAGCGGAATGAAAAGTGAACTGCTCAACGCTCGCTTTAACTACCGCTGAAGCGCCGGTGGGAAGCGTCTGAGCGCCCGGCACGCTTTTAATAATCGAAGACTTCGGAGGCGCGACCAGCTTCATCGGCTTGTTCGCCGGATGTGTAAAGCCCGCATCTCCGCCAACCGCAGGGTTGATCGAGGCGCCGGCGTATTGCGTGTTAGTGGGCGCTACGCCGACTTTGGTTATCGATCGAGCGCCCGAAACTGAGGCGCCTGTCGAAGTTTGCGCCGCTACGAGGGTCGCGAAACTCAATGAAAATGCGACCGCAAACCCAACCGCCAATGTTCCGCTACGTCCACCTATCATTGCCCCAATCTTCATCGGCGTCGATTAATTTTGCAATATGTTTGCACGGCCGCGATTCCCGTCAAGCGGGAATCGCGGCCGTGGTTGAGAGTTGGCGCGGACCGGGATGAACCGGTCCGCGCGCGCCCGCGGCGCCGCTTATTGGTCCGCCGGCACCAACTCCACCCGCCGGTTCTCGGCCCGCCCCGCGGCGGTGCGGTTGCTCGCCACGAAATGGGTCTTGCCGAAGCCCTGCGGAA
>JADBKU010000020.1 GCA_014896235.1 bacterium
GCGGCCTGCGATGGGAACCGTGGGCGACTGTTTCGACAACGCCATGTGCGAGAGTTTCTTCGCCGCCCTGGAATGCGAATTGCTCAGCCGGCGGCGCTTCAAGACCCAGGCCGAGGCGCGCAGCGCGGTCTTTGATTTCATCGAGGGATGGTACAACCCCCACCGCCGCCATTCCGCGCTCGACTATCTCTCGCCAATCAACTACGAAAGGAGTCATTCAGCACAAGCTGATTACCGCAGCCCAACTCCGTCTACCGAAACGGGTTAGGTCCACGCGTTGTCGCGAGTGGTGGCTGAGCGCGCGCGCAGGAGTCGATCACGGTCGATAACGGCAGCGAATTCGCAGGGCGGGCCATGGCGGCGTGGTCGTATCCATATGGCGTACGGCTGGAGTTCATTCGTCCGGGACGACCGGTCGACAATGGCTATATCGATCCGCTCTTTTACAATCCGAAAACCATATCGTCATATATTTCCGCCGCCACCCCACGCATCATCTGGGCGCTGGCGTATGCGTTCTGCGTTGCCGCTACTTGCATATCAGTCATTCTCAATATATCAGGTCCGCGGAGGTTCTGTTGCAGGAACTGTGGATCTGAAGGAATAATAGCCTGCGCCACAACTGGCGCAACTGCCGATCCACTAACGCCATCCGTTCGCCAGAGCACCTTGTTTGTATGCGTGTCAGTGAGCGTCGCCGAAACCATGATGGAATTTGAATAAGTCAATGGTTCAAAGACCCCGTTAAACGCTTCAGCGGTCGTGCCTCCATACAATATCTTGCCTGTTAATAATAGATCCGCCTGTGCGGGGCTATCCACGACGGTCAGTCTGCCCCTGGAATCAATTTCATCAACGAGATAGCGCATGAATTGATCGTTGATTCCCGAAACGCGCGTAACGTTCAAAAAACGCTCCACGTAAATTGTCTTGTCGTCGCTCGGCAAACCGCCTCCATTGTCCGCAAAATGAAGAGCGCAGGAGGCGCACGAAAACGTGACGAAAACCAGAATTGCGATCGGGAAAGAAAGAGTTGAACGCTTCATTCTATGGCCCTGGGTATCCCGCTGATTTCAAGCCAGCCCCAATGCTGATTTGCGCTGCGCAACGGCATGTAGTCAGCGAAGCCTGACGCAAGCAACCATTATTTTCCCGTTAAGCATCATTGAAGCCCCGGTCTCGCCGGCACGAACCCGAGCATCTGGAACGGATTGCTGCCAAAAGGCGACCCGCCGATCGAACCGAGTCCGCCAAGCGTCAGCTGAAAGGTAAAGCCCGTATTTTTAGGGTAATAAGTTTGATCAACGGCGACGTCGATTATCCAGCAATCGCAGGATGATTTAAGGCGTCCTCCAACGACATTCGCCAGCAATTGCGCCGTGCTTACGTCATAGATTGGGGCGAAATATACTCCGAGACGATTGAGAATTCCTACATACGTTTGCATCGATATCGCGTTGATTGCGTTTTCCGCCTCGGCGCTGATCAAAGTGGCGTTTGGAGCCGCGTAGGTATATGAAAACTGAAGATACGAACCTTCCAAAGCTTTGCCAGTGTAAACGGCGGGGCCGATCTGGCCCGGCGGCTGGACGGCGACCGAGAATGTCGCGGCGTTGAGACTCGGGCGAGGAGTCACACTCCAGTCGAAATTGGCGCTTCCGGACGCAAGACTCGTCGGGAATAGCGACGCCTGGGCGGCCAAATCTGACCAATGAGAGCCATTCACAACGACTGGATGCGACGTATCAAAGGCCTCTTCCACGTTCAGGCGAAACAATTCCGTCGTCGTAGCGCCAGCGGCGTTGATAAAGCTCGGTCCTAACAGCGATTGAGCGCGTGCGCCGAGCGCATTATGCAGCAACGTTTGCAGGGACTGGCCAAACACGCGAACACTCGCGCCATAAGTAATCAGACTCCGCGCATCGATACGATCGATGCTGTCAAAGATTGGGAATTGGCTCTGTGTGATCGAAGGAACATAGCTGTAATCGACAAATGGCTGAATCAGCGCGCTGACTTTACCGATCCCGAATCGGTTGAAATTGGTCGAGCCGACCAGAGCGCTGCGAAGACCTAAATTGGCGGTGGGTATGACGCGGCCCATGAGGCCGTTCGGCGTCGGGCCATCCAAAACCAGGCCATTGTTGTATCGCAGGCCGTGCGTTCCGACAGGAAGTACGCTTACAGCCGATCCGGAAACGTTATAGGCGGCCGCGTCGGCGCCAACCGAAGCCCATCCGTCGAGATATCGGCTCCACGTCCATGGCACGGTGACGCGCGGGTTGACGTCCACTCTCTGGCCGCGGTAGCCTGACTGTCGCCAATAATCTACCGCGGAAGCGTCGTAATTCAGCAATGCGAGTCCACCATCCAAGCTCTGATATCCGCTCCACAGCAATTGTGGGAGGGTTTGAAGAGCGAATTGCTGTGGCTGAATCAGGTCTTGATTCCAATTCGCATCTAATTGTAGGTAGCTGTCGTTGAATTCATCGATCAGTCCCAGATTCGATATAGCGTCTCTGGCTGTCTGCCATACCCCGCTGTTCCAGCCGTACTCGCGCGACAATGCGACGTTCTGGATTTCTCGGAAAAAGAGGCTGTCGCTGCCGGTAAAACCGGTGCCATAGAGAAATAACGACGGCGTCAGATATTGCTGCATTATGCCAACGACGCCCCATCGCTCAATGGGAATAGTCGGGTTGGCGATTTGCGGGTCGATCAAGTCGCCGAGCCTGTTGGCCTCGGAGCGTATGCTTTCATTAAAATAATCGCCGGTCACTGATAGGTAATCTTGCGGACCATTGACCAGCCTGTATTCTAATTGTCCGCCGATTCGCGTAGAGGTCTCGAGATCGAATTGTGCGGTCAAGTCCTGGCTTTTGCTGATATCGAAAAAATACGGCTGTTCATATTCGAACCCATTAAGCGAGGACTCTCCATAGCGCGGACTTAAAAAACCGCTGTGGCGTTCGCTATTCGTGTCGAATTCGATAAATGGGAAAGGAATCAACGGATGTCCTAATATATTAAAATAAGCGTCATACGCCTTTGCGATGCCGCCGTAATTGATCAACAGACGATTCGCCG
Source organism: bacterium (assembly GCA_014896235.1). Lineage (GTDB taxonomy): Bacteria > Desulfobacterota > Binatia > Binatales > Binataceae > JADMIL01. The sequence continues at coordinate 3,088 of JADBKU010000020.1, forward strand.
TCAAACTCCAATCCGGCAATGCTTGGTTGCACATGCAAGTCGTGATGGTGGCGTCAGTCCCTTCATATTCTTGATTGTTCAGCTTGCGGAGACGGTTCGCTTTAAGATGATAGTTGGAAAGCGATGTGACCTGGCCGTTGTCCATGGTCGCGGTTTCGTTCCTGAGATCGAAATTGATCTCATGAGCCGTCACGCGGCCAGCTGGATCGACGATAAGCACATGACCAACAGCTTGTCCCAAATATCGATGTTTGAGAAATATCTTGTCGGCGGTCAGGGTAGTGGAGCCATGAAGCAGTTTGGCGTTGCCATATACCGTAAAGGAGTCGTCTTTCGAATTGTAAATCAGAGTGCGGCCTTCTATGTGAGTGGGCGCCGTTTTGTTATTCTCCGTCTTATGCAGACCGCGAAATTGTTGCGAGAGATATTCCTGTTCGGTGGGTAGCTTAATATGCGTAGCGCCCTTGCCCGCCGCATGGAGCTTTGACGGAAAACAGAGCGTGATCAAAATGATAAGGATGCTTGCCGCCAGCGCCAGAAACTTTGAGGAAAACGGAGAAGATGAGCCTGCTGTGAGCGACGATAACGTTTCGGTCCTGATCGATGTAATCCCTACGAATGAACATCGTCGAGCGGTCAAATATAAGTCAAGTGCGGACAAGAGGCAGCGCTGGATTGCGGCGGTCATATACCTTGCGTATCGGACCCGATGCCCGATTGGCTAACCGCATCGTGGCTGGGGATTCCGAACCAACCGCGTCGAATGCTGGAAGAAAAAGGAAAAAGCATCGGTCGAGATAGACGGTTCATCGGATTAAATCCTGGATTTTAACCACGCGAGTGCTTCGACAATCCGATGGACTGTTGCTGGTTCTATGTGGAAGTTTCGGCTCGAGCCGTGAAATATAGCCTGAAAATTCATCAAAGCGCTCGGAGTGGCGAGAATAGTGAACGCGACCGTCAGAGTATGACCAAATAAGATCATTTGCCCGCCATTAAATTCAATCCGCCATCCTAATGCGATTTTTATAGCATTGACAATATTATCTCGCTTTTGAAACGGCCGACTGTTTCCACTCGCTTGCGTCGTTAGTCGGGCCTAAGAACGTAGCCGTCCACCGTTTAGCAAAGCAAGATGCCGTGGAACACAAGAGAGCAACTGGATCAGTCTGGACGAATTATAATCGAAAAACATGATTAAACCGCTTTTCGAATCTGTTAGTCGCTGTCTGAAAGAGATTTTATTAACAAACTAAGCGTTGCCAATTATCGTGATGGCGGTTTTTAAACAGGACGTTTGTGAACCGTGGTGGACTTGACCCGGTTTGGTAGACGGTGTTGGGGAGAAACGAAGAAGGAGGACCCCCCCAATGCCAGGAACCCATCCACCGTATCCGCCGTATTGTGGGCTGGGCGATGGAGACCCATCTGCGCGCCGAGCTGGCCCCAAAGCGCTCGACATGGCGCTCGGGCGCCGACGCTCGGCCGGCGTGATCCATCATTCCGACCAGGGCGGCCAATACACTTCGCTCGCCTTCGGCAAACGCTGCGAGCAGGCCGGGGTGCGGCCTGCGATGGGAACCGTGGGCGACTGCTTCGACAACGCCATGTGCGAGAGCTTCTTCGCCACCCTGGAATGCGAATTGCTCAGCCGGCGGCGCTTCAAGACCCAGGCCGAGGCGCGCAGCGCGGTCTTTGATTTCATCGAGGGATGGTACAACCCCCACCGCCGCCATTCCGCGCTCGACTATCTCTCGCCAATCAATTACGAAAGGAGTCACTCAGCACAAGCTGATTACCGCAGCCCAACACCGTCTACCGAAACGGGTTAGGTCCACTATCAAAAAGTCGCGCTGCAAGTGGTGGACGAGCTCGGCTTCGTTCCCTTCGAGCGCGCCGGCGGCGAACTGTTGTTCAATCTGCTGGCCCAGCGCTACGAGCGCGGTTCGATCATCATCACCGCCAATCTGGCGTTCTCGGAATGGGTCAAGGCGTTCGGCGATGAAAAGCTAACCATCGCGCTGCTCGACCGCCTGAGCCATCACGCCCACATCCTCGCCACTCGGGGCGATTCCTTTCGCAGTCAGCGAGCAACCAAAACCGCCGCCGGCGGAAAAAAGCAAGAACACGCCGACGATAGTGGAGTGCGTTAGTAACGCTGCTCGCGCAAGGTACGCGCTGGCGCGCATCCCCTAACGCGCGCGGAGAGAAAGACCAGACGATTAAAATCATTTCTCAGAAAAGAGCAGAAACACAGCTGGAAGGCGGATCACTTTTTCGGCGTTACACTGGATCACTTTTAGAGCGTTGCAAACACACGCCAGCGCATCACGATTTCGCCCTTCACCAGCGCGCCGACCATGAGCAAGCCGGCTCGCTTCCAAGGCCGCGACGGCATGGATTCTCGGGTCAAGCCCGCGAATGACGATCTGGCGTTATGCGGCGCGGGGTCAGAAGAAGCGAACCCGCCCATTCATCAGGCCCGCGAATGACGAGTTGGCGTTAAGCGATATATGTTCGAGACAAGCGAACCGACGCGGCTGTCGCGCTTATGAATGACGACCGAATGTTTGCGATGCATGCCCGGGACGGCGCGAAGTTTTTTCAGGGCGCTTTGAGGCCAGTCCCGAGCGCGCTCCCGTCGTCACCTCGGCTGATCGTCCCGCTGCGCTTCCGTCATGCCCGCGCTTGGCCCGGGCATCCATCATGGCGGACGGGCGCAGCGTGTGAGGGTCGGTTAATTAGCGACGGGCGTGTTGGCGGACGATTCCGCCTTGGACGCCGGGCTGCCGCTTGTCGGCGGATATTTCAGATTGTTGACGACCTGCTTCACTCCGACCAATTGGGCCACGATTCGCTGGGCGGTGGCGGCCGTCGCCGCGGAGTCCACGCTGCCGCTGAGATACACCACATCGTGCCTGGTATCGACGTGAATCGAGCTGGCCGAGTCGGTGGTAGCCTGATTTGCGAGCAGGGCGGCCTTGACCTCGGTCGTGACGGTCGAGTCGGTCACTTCGTGCTTGGCGCCGCTGTACGCCTTCGTCGCATAATGCTCAGCTTCGTCGGCCGTGCTCTGCGCCAGTTGTCCGAGCGCCTGCAAAACCGCTTCGGAACTCTGTTCGATATCGGGCCTTTGCGCTGGCGCGGCGGTCGAATTCTGATTCGTTCCGGACGCGATCGCGGATGAATTGGTATTGTTTCCAACGCCCGCGGTTTGAGCTTCGAGCACCGCCGGCGTCGCGAAAATTCCCGCCAGTAAAATTACGGGGGCGATTTTGACGACCCGGTATTTCATACGTTACCCCTCGTTATTGAATTTTAGTCTTCAAAATGTAGAAAAAGCAGCATTCGTGCCATCGTCGAATGAGCACCAGTTTGCGTCTGAATGCGAAGCTAATCGAGCGTTGATCAAGCCTCGCCAATGCTAACCAACGACTGTCTTTAGCGTGGAAATGAAGAAATTGCCGTTGAACACCCGAAATGAGGCGCATTTGGCCCAACGCGGAAATCTTGCGCCACGCCGCCGCTCGCACGGACGAAATTTTTCCCCTCTACCCAGCGAAACAGGCGCCCGCTAGACTGCCGCAGGGCGCGCGGCGCGCTCGCAAGAAAAATCCAGATGAAGATTCCGTGGGAAACTTTCGAACGCGAAACGATCGACCATCTCCGCGCCTTGGTGCGCCTTAATACAACCAATCCGCCCGGCAACGAGCGAATTGCCGCCGATTATCTGGCCGCCGCGCTCGGCGCCGAAGCTATTCCGACGGTGATCGCGGAGAGCGCGCCGACCCGCTCCAACCTGATCGCGCGAATCGAAGGCAGCGACTCAGAACTCGCACCGTTGATGCTCTCGTCGCATACCGACGTCGTGCCGGTCGAGGCCGCGCGATGGTCGCACGATCCCTTCGGCGGCGAAATCGCGGACGGTTGCGTATGGGGCCGCGGCGCGATCGACATGAAATCGAAGTGCGCGATGGACCTTGGAATCGCGCTCGCGCTTCGGCGCGCCGGCGCGACTCCGCGGCGCACATTGATTATCGCCGCCGTCGCCGACGAGGAGGCGGGTTCGGAACTGGGCGCGCGCTGGCTGGTCGAGCATCGGCCGGAACTGGTGCGCGCCGGTTTCGTCTTGAACGAGACGGGCGGCTTCACGCTGTTCCTCGGCGAGCGCCGCTTCTATCCGATCCAGGTCGCGGAAAAGGGTTTCGTCACGGTCAAAATGACGATCACGGCGTCGCCGGGACATGGCTCGATGCCGCGTGCGGACACCGCGATCGCGTGGATGGCGGATCTGATCGGCCGCCTGACGCGCCATCCGATGCGCCGGCGGGTGACGCCGCTGATGCGCCGGACGCTGGCGGAGCTGGGCGTCACGCCGGAAAAGGCGCCGCCGCTGTTCCGCCCGATGCTCTCGAACACGGTCACGCCGACGATCGTGCGCGCCGGCTACAAGGACAACGTAATTCCCGGCGAGGCGTGGGCGATTCTCGACGGCCGCACGCTGCCGGGCGAAGACGAACGCGCCTTTATGGCCGAACTGCGCGAGATCGTCGGGCCGGAGCCGAGCCTTGAAGTGGTCAAAAGCGCCCCGCCGGCGGAATCCAGCGCCGACACCGATCTGTTCCGGCTAATCAAGGCGCGCACCGAGGCGGCCGACCCAGGCGCGCGCGTGATTCCGTGGATGCTGCCCGGCGCGACCGACAGCAAGTTTTACGCGCAGCTTGGCGCGGTCTGTTACGGCTTCGCGCCGGTGCGATTGGAGTCGCGGATGCCGTTCGGGGCGCTTTATCACGGCAATGACGAGCGGATGCCGATCGACGGGATGCTGTGGGGGCTGCGGCTCTATACGGACGTCGTGCTGGAATTTCTCGGATTGCGGCGCGAGAACGTTTTCGCCTAACCCGCCCGCGGGCCGAAGTCGCTGCGCGATCTAGTTGGCGGCTTCGCCCAAATCCGCGCCGGCCTGCGCGTTTCCCGCCACTGGAGTGAAAGTCACCAGCAGGCGCGACGGCTGGTTTAGCGGAATCACCGCGAAGCGCGAAACCGCCGCCGTATTGATGGTGATTTTGGCGCCGCCGTTGTCGCTCTGGATATCGGCGTCGCGGAAGATCGATTTGTCGAAGGTGATATGCGTCGGCATCGTTGACGCCAGCGTCACCTGCTTGAGGAATATCGTTGTCGTCGCGGAATCGTCGCCCTTGTCGATATGCTCGTCGTAGGCGACGGGGCCGGTCAGATCGAAAACCACCGAGAGCGGCGGATCAGACGACGACAGACGCACCTTGTTCAGCGTCGCCGGACCGGGATTGTCCGCCGCCGCCGATTTCGCGCTGAGCGTGGAATTCGCGGCGGTCGCCTTGGCCGGTGTCAGGATCGGCAGTCCGTCGGCGCCGGTGGTCGGGTCGCTTTTCGCTAGGCTGGCCAAGTCCTCGTGAACCGCGACCTGCTGCTGTTGTTGATCCGGATCGTAACCGCTTTCGGCCAGCACCAGCTTGAACGGATCTTCTTCAGTGTCGATCGGCTGCTTGAGCTTCTTAAGCTGATCGTTCGCCATCGCGACGTATGGCGTGTTCGGAAAATGCTGCTTCAACGCCGTGAACGCCTGCGCCGCGGAATATTTCTTGCCCTGCTTTTCGAGCGTCAAACCGAGATCATAAAGGCCTTCGGGCGCGATCGGCGTGTCCGGATAGAGCGCTTCAAGCTCCGCGAACCTGGATTCGCTGGCGCGGAGATTCGCGCGCTTGTAATAGAACTCGCCAATCAGGAACTCGTGGCGGGCGAGAACTTCGCGGCAGATTGCGATCTGCTCTCCGGCCAACGAGGCGAAGTCGCTTTCCGGAAAACGCCGCTCGATCGTCTGGAATTCCTCCAGCGCCAGTTCCGTGTGCGTCTGGTCCTGATCGGGCCGGCCGATCTGGTCGTAGTGCGACATCGCGAGATAATACGTCGCGATATCGAGATGCTTGCTGGTCGGATGCATCCGGAGGAAGTCGTTGAAAGCGCCGACCGCCTCCGCGTAGTTGTGGTCCTTATAATAAGCCAAGCCGATATTAAGCTCGGCTTCTTCGGCATATGGGCTGAAGGGATATTCGTCGATCAGTTTCTGATAGTCGTCGATCGCAGGCTTGTAGAAATGCTGCGTGTATTCGTCGGTAGCTTTGACGTAATAATTTTCGCTCGACGGTTGCTTGCGCGCGGAGCATCCCGCCGCCAGAAAGGCGACCGCGATTAAAATCGCAACGCAGCGTTTCATAGACAGCCTAAGAAAAGTTAGACGCGGCTCGAATTCAAGACAAGCGATGCGTCACGACATCTTATCCTATGCAACCGGCCACGTAAAAGGCCCCGGCGTGGACGGCGCGGCCCTGCGCCCGGAATTTCATCGCAAAGCCGGTCAACTCCGCGCCCGGCGCCGTGCTGTCGACCCGCACGAATCCGGCCGCGCCGAGCGTAGAGAAGATCGCTTCGGCGTAATCGGCGACATCGGTGGCGACATAGAGCGGCGCGCCAAGCCGCAGCGTGCGTCTGAGGCCGGCGGCGAAGGCCGGCGCGAACAGGCGATGCTTGACGTGGCGCTCCTTGGGCCACGGGTCGGGGAAGTAGATGTGATAAGCGGCGACGCTGGCGTCCGGCAGCATCAGGTTGACGAGCGGACGGGCGTCCATCCGCGCCACGCGCAGATTTTCGAGTCCGGCGCGTCCGGCGCGGATCGCCATCAGTTGCGCGATCGTTCCCGCCAGTTCGACCGCGAGGAAATTGCGTTCAGGATGCGCCGCGGCGCGCGCGATTATGAAATCGCCGCGGCCGGCGCCCAATTCGACTTCGAGCGGCGCTTCGCGCGCGAACAGCGCGCGCGGTTCGATGGTGAAATAGCCGCCGTCGTTGGGAACCATCACGCGCGCCGCAGCGGCGAGCCGCTCCGCGCCGGTCCAGACGCGCGATCCCTTGCGAATTCGTGACATCGGATACGTTGCGGCGGCGCCGATTGGCGCCGCCCGCCGCGCAATTCTAGCGGATTCGCCGTGCGCGCGGGACTGCGCCGACGCTTCATGACCCGCAGCTCAATCGGGGCGTTTCAGAAACTCGTCAATACGCGCGATCAGCGGTTTCAGGTCGGTGTTGTCGACCAGCGCGCTCGCCATCCGCACCGGATCGCCGAAGAAGAAGCGCTCGTACAGCGTCTGCCGGCCGCCGAAAGAACTGCCGACGGCGTCCCACGCCAGGCGATAGAGCGCGACACGATCGCGCGCGAGCGCGCCGGCCGTGGCGAGATAGCGTTCGAGGTCGGGCAGGAGCGGGCTTTGAAAATCCGCGTCGGACGGCGCCGCCATCAGGCTCGACGACGAGTTGAGCTGGATTATCTCGGCCAGCCGCGGATAGACGCGCGGAAACAGATTGCGCGCGGTGTCGAGCGGCGGTCGCGCCGGCATCCATTCGCCCCATCGATCGGGCGCGGCGTCGGCCTCGGCGGCGCGCAGGCAGGCGCGCATCGTTTCCATCGCGATAATCATCTCCGCGAGCCGTTCGCGCACGTGCTGCAGGCTCATCGCGTCGCTGACCTCCGCGATCTTGGCCGCAAGGCCTAGCATGAATTCGCTCTTGACCGCGTTTTTGACGACCACCTGATGCATCATGTTGACGACCGCGCCGGTATCGGCGTAGAGCGCGTTGGCGCGCGCGACGTCGCCGCACAGGAACACGCGCTCCCACGGCACGACGACATTGTCGAAAATGACCACGCAGTCCATCTCTTCGAAGCGCGTGGCGAGCGGCGCGTCGAAGCGCGAGCGGCCGGGATCGAACGAATCGCGGCAGATGAAGCGCAAACCTTTGGCGTTGCAGTTGATCGCGAAAGCGAGTGCGAACGGTTCAGCCGCCGGCTCCTGCTTCAGCACGGTCGAGGGAAAGACCAGCAGTTCCTCCGCGAGCGGCCCGAGCGTCGCCAGCATCCGGCAGCCGTTGACGACGATGCCGTCGGCCTGGCGATCGACCAGCTTGAGCGCGAGATCGGCGTCGGTTTGTCCCGCCCAGCCCGCCGCCCGGCTGGCGCGCGGATTGAGCAGGGTATGCGTCGCGCACCAGTCGTGTTTGCGCGCTTCGCGATAGTAAGCGACGATGTTCGCGCCGAAACGCGGGTCGCTGGCCGCGAAGAATTCGTGCGCCGCCGCCATCGCGGCGATGCTCGCGTTGAGGTAATCGGGCGAACGCCCCATCATCCCGCCGCTGAATTCCGCCCAGCGCCGGAACATCCGCGATCGTTTGCGCACGTCCTCGGCGCTGCGCGGCTGGATGAACGACAAGCCCGCGCGATCGCCGTCCTCGGTCTTGTAGGTCATCGCTTCCGGCGCTTCCATCTGCAGGTCGTAAAGCGAGGCGAGCGAGCGCGCGCAGTGGACGAACGCCGGATGGACGGTCGGATCGCCGGCGCGGGCGCCGCCGATCCAGATTTCCGCGCCGAGTTTGCGGATGGCGCTGAGAAAATTATTGCCCGACCGCGCGCCCATCAGAGGATTTCCTTGAGCGCGGGCAGGCGGCGCCGAATCAAATCGGCGGCGTTTTCCGGCGCCATGTAGGGCGGCCGCGCCGGTCCCATCTCGATTCCGGTCGCGACCGTGGCGGTGACTTTGGTCGTGCCCAGATGGCCGAGCGCTTCCTCGCCGCCGCGCGGGAAGCAGCGGTTGAGCCGGCGCTGGATTTCCTGCGCGCGTTTGTAGTCGCCCGCCTCGAACGCTTTGAGCAGCGCGGCCGCCGCCGGCACGGCGAAGATATTGATAAAGCCGCCGGCGGCGCCGAGCAGCAGTCCGGTCATCAGCGCGCGGAAGGTGTTGTAGATTTCGATCCGTCCATCGATTTGGTCGTACAGCTCCTCCAGATGCTGCAGGTCGGTGAGCACTTCCTTCATCGCGATTACGTTGGGGATTGTCGCGAGTTTTCCCGCGAAGCGCGGCGTAATCGTGAATTTGCTCAGGGCCGGGTTGTGGTAGATGACGACCGGCAGGTCGCCCGCCTCCGAGACCATCCGGAAGTGCCGCTCGACTTCCAGTTCGCCGCAGCGCCAGTAGTACGGTGGAATCACCTGCTGCGCGTCGAAGCCGAGGCGCGCGGCGAGTTTGGCGTAATGCAGGGTTTCGAGCGTGGTCGCGCCCGAAGTCATCGCGACCGCCGTGGCGCCTTTGCGCTTGCGCGTCTCCTCGATCGTCACTTCCCAGGCGCGCACGCGCTCGGCTTCGCTCAGATGGAGAAACTCGCCGATACTGGGCGTCGCGACGATGCCGTCGGCGCCGTTGTCGAGCGCCCATCGGGTTTCCGCCCGCAGCGCCGCTTCGTTGAGCCGGTAGTCGTCGTGGAACGGCGTCACCAGCATCGCGAGAATTCCATGAATCACTTTCATCGTCGTCTCCGATGTGAATGAACGATTGTTTCAGGCGCGCCGCGCGGCGCCGGCGCGAATCGGCTCGTCCTCGGGACGCGCAAAATAAACGATCGCCTGGCCGGTGCCGAGCGCCGCCTCATAGCGGCCAAACTGCTCGCCGCTCCAGTCCCAGTCCGCGCCGCCCAGCGCCCCCGCCATCATCAGGTAATGCGAGAAACGTCCCTCCGGCGAGCATAGCGTACGGAACTCGGCGGCGGACGCGAGGATCGCATCGTGCCGTCCCTGCGCCATCCATTCGAGAATCCGCTCGTCGTACATCCGGTTGGCGAGCGAGCTGATGTCGTCCGGCGACGCCGACGCGCGAATCCGCGCATGGTCGAGGTCCCAGAACCGATGCGACAGGCCGCCCGCGGCGACCAGCACGACGCGGCGCGCGCTCCGTTCGATCGCCGCGCCGATCGCGGCCCCAAAGGCGAGATCATTGGCGATCGAGGCGGTCTGACATACGCTGATCGAGAGCACCCGCCGCGGATTTGGCTCCGCGTTGAAATAGGACATCACGTTGAGCGTCGGGTAGTGGAGCGGCAGATTGCGATGCGCCGAGGCGAGCACGTGCAGGCCGCGCCCGCGCGCCTCCGCTTCGATCGCATGGGCGAGTTGCGGATCGCCCGGATAATCGTACGCGAGATCGTGCAGCATCGCTGGCAGTTCTTCGGACGTGTAAACGCCGGCGAGCCGTTCGTGCGCGTTGAGCACGTAATCGAGCGTCGTGAACCAGTGGGTGTCAAACAACACGAAGGTGTCGAATTCGAGCGGATGCAGCCGTTCGCGCGCCAATCGCTCCATCGCATCGTAAAAGGTGGTGACGTTGCGGCCCATGTACGCGCGCCGAGCCTCAAGATCCTTGATCATCAGGCGCGGCACATGCGTGGTGAAGATTGCGGCGGCCACTTCACCCATTGGCGTCGTCCTCCGGATAGGTCATGCAGATCAGCTTCGGCTCCGTCCAGAACTCGAGACTGTAGCGCCCGCCCTGGCGGCCCAATCCGCTTTGGCGCGCGCCGCCGAACGGGGTGCGCAGGTCGCGCAGGAAAAAACTGTTCACCCACACCATCCCGGTCTTGATTCGCTCGCCGACGCGCAGCGCGCGCTCGGCGCTGCCGGTCCACAGATAGGCCGCTAGGCCGTAGCGGCCGGCGTTGGCCATCGCGATCGCTTCGTCCTCGCCGTCGAAGCGTTCGACCGTCAGCACGGGGCCGAAAATTTCCTCGCACACCGCATGCGAGTCGGGCGCGACCCGATCGAGCACGACCGGCGGATAGTAGAAGCCGCGCTCCGGCAGGTCGCGGCGCGGTTCGCCGAGAATTTCAGCGCCGGCCGCGCGCGCCTCCCTGACGAAGCCGTCGACCCGTTCGCGATGGGCGGCCGAAATCAGCGGGCCGTACTCGGTTTGGTCGTCAAGCGGATCGCCGATTTTGAGCCGGCCGATTTCGTCAAGCAGCAGCGGGATGAAGTCGCCGGCGATTTTGCGCTCGACCAGCAGGCGCGATCCGGCCACGCAGGATTGGCCCTGGCTGCGGAAAATCGAACGCGCCACGCCGGCCGCCGCGCGTTTCAGACCCGCGTCGGCGAAAACCAGATTGGGAGATTTGCCGCCCAGCTCCAGCGTCACCCGTTTCAACGATTCCGCCGCCGCGGCCATCACGCGCCGTCCGGTCGCGACGCCGCCTGTGAACGCGACGCCGTCGACGCCCGGATGGCCAACCAGCGCCGCGCCGGCGGCGCCCTGTCCGGGCACGATATTGAGCACGCCCGCGGGCAGGCCGGCGGCATTGGCAATTTCGCCCAGAGCGATCGAGGTGAGCGGCGCCAGCTCCGACGGTTTCAGCACGCAGCAATTGCCGGCGGCGAGGCACGGTCCGAGGTTCCACGTGCCGAGCATCAGCGGCGAGTTCCAGGGAATGATTATCGCGCCGACGCCCAGCGGCGCGCGCGCGGTGACGTTGACCAGCCGCAGGTCAGCGCCGAGGAATTTGGCCGCCCCGAAGCTCGCCTCCTGCGTCCAGGTTTCGGCCTGCGCGGCGAAAAAGCGGATGTTGCGGGCGGCGCGGGCGATATCGTGATTGACGCATTCGCTGACCGGCTTGCCGACGTCGCGCGCTTCGAGCAGGCCGAGATCGCGCGCGCGCTTTTCAATTTCGTCGGCAAGGCGGTTCAGGATTTTGCCGCGCGCTTCGGCGCTCATCCGCGGCCACGGCCCGTGGTCGGCGGCGGCGCGGGCGGCGGCCACCGCGCGATCGATGTCGTCGGCGCCGGCGTCGGCGATTTCGGCCAGCGCCGCCTCGGTCCCGGGTTCGATATCGGCGAAACGCCGGCCGCCGTGCGCTTCTTCATAGCGTCCGTTGATAAATAGCCTGGTTTCCATCGCGATTACGCGCCGCCGCGCCCAACGATCGCAGGCGGGGTCTTCCGCGCGCGGTTCCGTTCCGAAATATAGTGCAACCGGCCGCCCCCAACCAGCAATTACCCTTATGGATTTTCGCCTGTCGCGGTTAGAGACGCGAATCGCCGTCGCACGACGAGCTTGCCGCGGTACGACCGAAAGAGTTAGCGCCAGTGTAATGTCCCGTAAATAACTGATTTAACATGCGAGTTAGAACGGATAGGAAGTGGGTCTATGGGCTGATCAATGTGGTGGTTGAGGCGAGACCCGCCGAGCGCGACTCATTGGCGTGTGCGCAGCTTGGCGAAAACGACCGTTATCTCCAGGAGCACGGCCGCACGCTACTTCGCCGCCGATGTGCCGGCCGACATCGATACGCCGCAGGCTATCGAATATCCGAAGACGCTGAGCCATGACCCGAACCGTGAGGTGGCTACGTCGGCCAAGTTGTCTCTGAAACGCCAGACAATGCGGATCGCATATTCAACTGTGAAAGGCGAATTGATTCCACTGACGCCGGGCTATCCGCCCGCCAATTGACCGCCCTCCGCCGAGGGCTTCGTTCTTACTCGCCGAGGGCGGCGCGGATCGAATTGTGAAAATGTTCGAGCGCCGGTTCGTAGCGGCCGTAATAGACCTTGCTTAAGACGCCCGCCTCGAAATTGCGCTGAATCGTCTCGCCGACCTCGAAATCCTGTTCGACCACGCCCACCAGCAGCTCCATCACCTTGTCCCATCCCGGACCGCCCGGCAGGCCCCAGCGCCGCTCGTACCGATCGGCGGCCGCGCCGGCCGGTCCCAGCACGTTGATTTCCGTGACCGACTCCGACGGATTGTCGGGCGCGGGATAGATCCGGTACGCCTCCGCATGATCGCTCTGCATCACGAAAACGGTATTCGGAAAGAGATTCATCAGAATCGTCGCGTGCGGCAGCAGGTCCCATCGCTCCGGCGGCAGGCCGCGCAATTTCTCGATCGACGTGCGGATTCCGACCAGCCGATGGCACAGGCCGAACGGATCGAACAGCGCCAGGTTGCGCACGAACATCGGCGCGATCGTCGTGCGATGCAAAAACTTTATATGGTAGGCCTCCCAGAAAGTGTCGCTGACCAGCTTCCAGTTCATCCGCCGCCGCACGATCCGCCGCTCGCGCAATTCGAAATCCTCCAGCCCATAGGACGCTAAGTCGCGCGCGAGCTGCTCAAGATGGATATCCAGATCGATCTCGCCGTCCGCGCGCGGCATCACCCACACCATCCCGTAGCGCTCGGCGACGGGAAACCGGATCAGGCCGTGGGTTTCGCGGTCTAGATGCGCGAAGCCGAAATCGTCGGGAATCGCGCGCAAGCGGCCCTCCGTATCGTAGCTCCACGAATGATACGGGCAGACGAAACGCGCGCCCGCCCGGCCGCATCCCTGGGCAAGGCGCGAACCGCGATGGCGGCAGATGTTGGCGAAGGCGCGCAAGGCGCCGTCCTCGCCGCGCACGACCAACAGGGGCGTCGGACCGAGTTCGTCGGTAAAGTAGTCGCCCGGATTGCGCACCTGCGCGCTGAAACCGGCGACCAGCGGAAAATCGTGGAAAAGCGTGGCGCGCTCGCGCTCCGCCCATTCGCGCGACGTGTACACCGCCGGATTATTGCGCGTGAACGATTCGGTCAGCGGCGGGCGTCCGGCGTCGATCGCCGTGAACGCCGCTTCGATCAGCCGCACCTGCGTTGCGTGTTCCATCGCAGGTCGATTCTAGCTTGCGTTATCCGCTGAGGTAATCAATCGCTGCGAATGGCGATCGAGAAAAAGCGGCGCATCATGACTGGCTTGGATTCTTCCAGCGGAGCCGGCGAGTCGCGCCAGGTAATCCGCAACCGCTCCGATCCGCTTGCGGATGCCGCGGCCGTCGGAGATGCGCCGGGCGCGATTAAGCGCCGGCGATCAGGGCGAAACCGTGATGATATTTGTGCCGATTTCGAGACCCGGCGCGACGCCGAGCGCTACCGTCTGCGCGCGCTGCTTGTCCACCGGATTCGAGACCGTGCCGCTCAGATAGACGGTCTTGCCAATTACCTTGGCTTGCACCAGCTTCAGGCCGGCCTGCTGCAAGGCCTGATTGATTTTGATCTGCGTCTGCAGCCAAACCAGCGTCTGTGTCGAAAGCGCGTTGATTACCTGCTTGACCCCGCCGACGTTCCGGGCGACACGCTCCGCTTCGGCCTTGGTCTTGTCGTCGAACACGGTTCCGCGCAGCACCACCACCCCCGGCCGCGTCACTTCCACCGAGACATCGCTGAAGCGGGCATCGGAATGCATCGCAAGCTCGACCTTCGAGCGCAGCACCCAGTCCGGCTGCGTCGCGGGCTTGCGATGCGCGACGTAACGACGTTTCGCGTTGCGCGCAGGCGTGGTCTCGGCTTCCGGAGCTTCCTTGATCGGAGCGGGCGTTGTCGTAAGCGTGGGCGCGGTGCTGGGCGTTCCTGCCGGATTGACCGGCGCCGCCGCGCTCGGCGGCATCGATTCCTCCGTCATCGCGGGCGTGCTTGCAGCCGCGGGAGAATTTTCAGCGCACCATCCTGATTTCGCGTCGATGAGCCAATTCAAACTGGCTAAAACGGCGAACAGTGCAAGACTTTGTGTGAATCGGCGAATTCCTTCGATCCGAAGCGATCGCGTTCGAAGCTTCTCGCGGCCCGTATCGCGCGCCGCTATGGGACTCTCAGACATAAATATGGCCAAGGTTCTGAAGTGACGGCGGCGGTTTAGAAAATCGCGCCTTTCAGAAGTCAAAGTTGCACGGCCGCGATTCCCGTCAAGCGGGAATCGCGGCCGTGGCTGGGCTTGGACGCGGACCGGGATGAACCGGTCCGCGCGCGCCTGCGGCGCCGCTATTGGTCCGCCGGCACCAACTCCACCCGCCGGTTCTCGGCCCGGCCCGCGGCGGTGCGGTTGCTCGCCACGAAATGGGTCTTGCCGAAGCCCTGCGGAATCAGCTGGCTCGCCGGAATCCCCTTGTCCTCCAGATACGCCGCCACCGACTCCGCACGCTTCTGCGACAAGCGCAGATTGTACGGCACCGAGCCGATCGAATCGCAATACCCGTTCACGTACACCTTCACGTTCGGATGCGCCTTGAGCGTCTCCGCCGCCTCATCCAGCACCGGCTTGTCCACCGTGCGGATGTAGTACTTGTCGAAATCAAAATGCACCCCGCGCAGGATGATCTTCTCCGGCGCCGGCGGCGGCGGAGGTGGTGGCGGTGGAGGCGGCGGCGGCGGAGGAGGTGGCGGAGGCGGCGGTGGCGGGGCCATCAGGTAGCCAATGATGCCGCCCAAAATCGCGCCGCCCACAATTCCCGCCGGAATCGCCGGCCAATTGTCGCTGTTGTCCGCCGCGAACACGCCCGCGCCGATGCCGCCCGCGACCGCCGCGCCTGTCGCCGCGCCCACCAGCGTGTACTGCCGCTGCTCGTCCGTCATCCCGCAGGCCGATACCATCCCCAGGATGGCCACCCACATCAGGTACGTCCCTATTCTTCTTCGCACCTTATTCCTCCCCCTGTTCGTCGATATCGACGGTTGCGGAGACAGGCGGCGACGCAGCCGGGGAAGCCATCGCCGACGCCAGCCAAGTGTGTCTACCGGTTAACTTGCTTCCATCGTTTCATGCGAAGCCGCCTTGCGCAGCTTTCGCCAGCAAAGGTCGCAGGGCGTCGTCACGAACGGCAATATACTGATTCGGGCATGTCGATTCAACGCAAAACAATAGCTACGCATGCAGGAATCTGCTTTGCCTTGCCAAGGTTTTTACCCGATCCAATCGCCCTCGGCGTCCAATTGGCCCGCCAGACTAGGCGCGGGCAGCCGATCTATGCGATTCTGCCGACCGCACCCGAAACGTCACCGGCGGGTCGAAGATGGCGCAGGAACTTGACAGCAAAAACCCCGATTTTTCGGGCATTATTCGCCCCGGCGACCATATCATTTGGAGCCAGGGATCGGGCGAGCCACAAACGCTAATCGAGGCGTTTATCGCTCAACGGAATCAATTTAGCCGTACGACCGCCTTTGTCGGCGGAATAACCTATACCAAGACGCTCAAGCCCGAACACGCCGACGCGGTCGATTTTGTCGGCTATGGCGCAATTGGGAACCTGCGCGCGCTGGCGCGCAGTGGCGCGTTGCGAACCATCCCGCTGCATCTCTCGCAGCTCGTACCTTATATCCAAGCCGGCACGATCCCGTGCGACGTCGTGATGTTGCAGGTCAGCCCGCCGAACGAACGCGGCGAGTA
This sequence comes from bacterium, assembly GCA_014896235.1. Taxonomy (GTDB): domain Bacteria; phylum Desulfobacterota; class Binatia; order Binatales; family Binataceae; genus JADMIL01. Next base: position 19,189 of record JADBKU010000020.1, read on the forward strand.
CAGCTACTCGCTCACCAACGATTATCAGCAGGCGGCGATCGCGCGGGCGCGCGTGGTGATTGCGGAAGTCAACGAGCTGGCGCCGTGGACTTTTTGCGACGCCTACCTGACCGCCGATCAAATCGATTATATCGTGCCGGTCGCACGGCCGCCGGTGATGCTGGAAGCGCGGCCGATCGGCGAAGTCGAACGGGCGATCGCGCGCCACGTCGGCCGCTATATCGAGGACGGCACGACGATTCAGATCGGCATCGGCGCCATTCCCGACGCCGTGATGGCCGGCATCGGCGACCGCCGCGATCTGGGCATTCATTCGGGGTTGATCAGCGATCGCGTCGCCGACCTGATCGAAAGCGGCGCGATGACCAACGCGCGCAAGCCGATCGATACCGGCGTTGCGGTCTCCTGCTCGTTGCTGGGAACCGCTCGCGTCTATCGCTTTGGCCACGAGAATCCCGCGATCAAGCTGTTCACCATGATGCGTACGCATCGCGCCGAAGTGCTCTCCCAACTCGACAAGTTCGTCGCGATCAACTCCGCGGTCGAGGCCGACCTGACCGGACAGATCAACGCGGAGGTCGCCGGCGGCGTCTATGTCGGCGCAATCGGCGGTCAAGGCGATTTCGTGCGCGGTTCGCAGATGGCGGCGCGGGGGCGGTCGATAATCGCGATGCCGGCGACGGCGCGCGACGGCGCCGTCACCCGCATCTGCGCCCGGCTCAACGGACCGGTTACGACGGCGCGCGGCGACGCCGACGTAATCGTGACGGAATATGGCGCGGCGGAACTGCGCGGCCAGCCGATCGACGAACGGATCCGCCGGATGATCGCGATCGCGGCCCCGCGGTTCCGCGACGATCTAGAACGCGAAGCGCGTGAAATCACGCGGCGCGGCGGCTGGTGAGCATCGCAGCGAATATTCAATCCGAGGAGCCCTTCAATGGCCGAATACGAAAAAATCGCGCAGGAAGTCGAAGCCTTCTATCGAAGCTATATCGACGGCTTCAATCGCGAAGATATCGATATCGTCATGCAATCTTTCGATTTGCCTTTCGTCGTTATTTCCGGCGAACAGGGCGCCTCCGTCTGCTCCAGCGAGGCCGACCAGCAGCGCTTTTACACGCGCATGATGGGCGCGATCCAGGAACAGGGGTGGGCGAGATCGGGCGTCGATCAGTTGCGCGTATGGCCGCTTGCCGAACGGCTGGCGATCCTGTTGGCAGACGTGACGCGCTACCGGCGCGACGGCTCAGTGATGGCGAAGCTGCGCGCTTTCTACAACGTTCGCAACGACGGCAAAAACTGGAAAATTGTCTCCTTGAGCGAAGCCCGCGCGCCGTTTATGGGACCGGGCGATCTTCCGCGTCCGGCTGACAGCTAGTGTGGCGCCTCGCAAATAACTTCACGAAGGTGGATTGCCGGGTCTGGGCCCGGCAATGACGAACAAGGCCGTCATGCCCGGACTTGATCCGGGCATCCAGGCAGCGCCCAGCCGAGGTGCGATGTATAAACTTATTTTCGGGACGTCACACCAGAATTTCTTTGACATTCGGGCAGTGGGCGATCATTAATTAGAAAATCAAACAAGCGGTTGGCGCCAGGGGAAGCAATCGCCGCTTGCCGGAGGTTCGGGGACATGCCAACGGTTCAAATCAAAGACGAGGCGCGCATCGGCACGGAGGCCAAAATCAAGTTGGAACCCTCCGCTTACCTGGAAAAGCTTTTCAAAACCGGCACGCCCGACCTCGGCTGGATGAATGAGCACGGCGAATGGGGCGTACGCGCCAAACCGGGCAATCTTGGATTGCGCCTGAAAGATATCGAGATCGGCAGCTACGGCGTGATTCCCAAACACGGCGGCGAGCATTGCTCGATGGCGCCGCGCGGATCCTTCGTGCCCAACGATTTGCCGTCGCTCGGCTTTACCCTCAACGAAAAGGCGGAATGCTGGGCGGACAACGCGATGGAGCTTTACGAAGAGGCGGTGGCCCGCCAGTGGAGTTCCGCCCGCGACATTCCATGGGATGAACTGAAACCGTTGCCCGACGATCTCGAGCGGGCGATGTGCCAGCTTTGCACTTTCCTGACCGAAGTCGAATTTATTGCCGCGGACGCGCCAACGCGCTGGATGAGCAAAATCAACCAGGATTTTCTGGAAGTGAAGCTCTTCCTGGCGACGCAGGCGATGGACGAGGCGCGCCATACCGATGTTTTTCGCAAGCGCGCGCTGGCGAACGGCGGCGGCCTCGGCAAAGCCAGCAAGCTCAGTGAATTGAGCCTGAAGCGGATTTTCGATTCGCCCAGCTTCTCGGCGCAGACCGCGCGCCTGCATCTGCTGGGCGAGGGCTTCGTGCTCACGATGTTCCGCCAGGGCGAGTTTATCGCGCCCAGCCGGGTCGATCAGGAAATTTTCCGGCGCTGCATGCAGGACGAATCGCGTCATGTCGGGTACGGCACGATGCATCTGCGGGCGCAATTGAAGGAACGGCCGGACCTGGCCGAGGAAATCCACGAACAGCTCGACGACGCGGAAACGATCCTGCTGCAGCTTTTCAGCGTGCCGGAATCGGTCGAGCCGATGGCGATCCTGCTCGGCGGCGGCATCAAGAATTTCGACAAAGGCATGGAATTGCAGGGCAACCTCTGGCGGCGCATCGTCAACGAATATCTGCAACGCTGCGATTCCGCGGGGTTGGACCGTCGTCCGCGATGCCTGCTGCCCACCGATTTCAGCAAATTGTTCAACGCGACAGCGTGATGACCAGCTTTCCCGCGCCGGAATGGTTTCTCGCCCTCGGCCGCATGATGGCGGCCGAGGGCGAAGTTTTCCGCCGTCTTGGCTATGCGGAAGTTCGTTTCGTCGTGCGCGTGCTTGACGACGACGGCAAAGTCGAAGCGGCGACCGCGGTCGAGATCGACGGCTATGCGCTAACCAACGCATTTAATCTCGACGGTAAGCCGTTTGACGCGGACTTCGCGATTTGCGCGCCGCGGACGGTATGGTCCGAAATGCTTGAGGATATCGCTCGCGAGGGGCGCGCATCGCTGCGCCATACCCTGAGTTCGCTGGCGCTGGTGGGCGAGCATCTCTGGCTTGAGTCCGACGATCAGCTCCGCGAAGACAAGTTTTATCGCTACAACCAGACGTTGCAGGAATTGTTCAATTTGTCGGCGCGACTGCCGCACTGACCGGCTTCCGTCCGCGCCGCCAGACCGAAACCCTTTTCGACCAGATCGAACCGCGCGAACGCGCAACGCTCGCGCCGCAACGCGCGCTTCGAGGCGCAGGAGAAAATCACATGGACATCGGATTTCTTGCGGCGGCCACGGCCGAAGCCGGTGACATCGCTGAAATCGCGCGTCAGACCGAAGCGCACGGTTACGAATCGCTCTGGATTCCCGAGCATCCCGTCATTCCAATGGAGATGCGCACGCCGATGCCGTTCACGGAGAACGAAAAACTGCCGGAGCATTACGGGCGCTGGGGCGATCCGTTCGTGGCGCTGGCGGTGGCCGCGACCGTGACCAAAAAAATCAGGCTGGCGACCGGAATCTGCCTGCTTCCCGAGCGCGAGCCGCTGATCACGGCCAAGGCCGTCGCGACGCTCGATCTGGTCTCCAAAGGCCGCGTGGTGCTGGGGGTGGGCGCGGGATGGCTGCGCGAAGAGACCGAGGCGATGGGCGCGAACTTCGGCACGCGATGGCGCCGCACGCGCGAAACCGTCGAAGCGATGAAGCTGTTATGGCGGGAGGGGCGCGGCGCCTACAATGGCGAGACGATTAAGTTTCCGCCGGTGCGATGCGAGCCGCGGCCGGTGCAGAAATCGGGACCGCCGGTGCTGTTGGGCGCGCATGGTCCAAAAGCGATCGAACGGGTGGCGCGGAGTTACGACGGCTGGATGCCGTTGCTGCAGGATCCGGCGCAGCTAAAACGCGACGTGGCGAAACTGCACGAGCTGGCGCAAACATGGCCGCCAAAACGTCAAGTTCGAGATTTCGCCGCTGGTTGAACCGGGCGACGACGGCCTGTCCGCCGACGCGCTGCGCGCTTTCCGCGACGCCGGTGCGACCCGCATTGTTTTGTTGTCGCAAAAATCGGTCAAGCTGACTGCGGACGGTCATGCGCTCGATCTGATTCGGCGATATGCGCCGACCGTCGAGCGCGCCCGCGCGCTCTGACGCGGCGGCCACAGGCGGCCGCTGGCGTTACGCCGGCGCCGCCTCCGCGCCCGATTTCCGAACGCCCATCAGGTAGGCCTCGATAAACGGATCGATATCGCCGTCGAGCACGGCGGCGGTATTGCCGATTTCGACTCCCGTGCGATGATCCTTGACGAGTTGGTAGGGATGCAGCACGTAGGAGCGGATTTGGCTGCCCCACGCTATCTCTTTCTTATCTTTGCTGAATTTTTCCAATTCTTCACGGCGCTTGCGCTGCTCCAGCTCAAAAAGGCGCGCGCGCAGAATCTTCATGGCCATCGCGCGGTTTTTATGCTGCGAGCGTTCATTCTGGCAGGTCACGACGATTCCGGTCGGCAGATGGGTGAAGCGCACCGCGGAATCGGTCTTGTTGACGTGCTGGCCGCCGGCGCCGCTGGCCCGATACGTATCGATCTTGAGATCGGCGGGGTTGATGATCACTTCGACTTTGTCGTCGATTTCAGGAAAAACGAAGACCGAGGCGAACGACGTATGGCGGCGCGCGTTGGCGTCGAACGGCGAAATGCGGACCAGCCGATGAATTCCCGCTTCGGCCTTGAGATAGCCGTAGGCGTACTCGCCCTCGACGGTGAAAGTCGCGCTTTTGATGCCGCCGCCGTCGCCCGGCTGAAGGTCGGCCAAGTCCGTTTTGAATCCGCGCCGCTCGGCCCATCGCAGGTACAACCGAAGCAGCATTTCGGCCCAGTCTTGCGCTTCGGTGCCGCCGGCTCCCGGATGGATCGAGACGATCGCGCCAAGCCGGTCGTACTCGCCGCCGAGCATCACCTGCAATTCCTGGCGTTCGAGTTCCGCGCGGGCGGCCTCGAGCGCGCTGGCGGTTTCACGGGCGGCCTCGGAGTTTTCGTCGCCCTCCTCTTCAGCCATCCCAAGATAGACGCGAGCGTCTTCGAGCGCGCGGATCAGCCGGTCGACGCCGTCGGTCTGCGCCCTGATCCGATCCTGTTCCTTGAGGACGGCTTGCGCGGTCTCCTGGTTGTCCCAGAAGCCGGGGCGCGTGGATTGTTCGCTGAGTTCCTGCTGCCGAGCGACTAGTTTGGGGACGTCAAAGACGCCTCCGCAACGCGTCCGCGCGCGCTTCAAAATCGGTCAATTGCTGACGCATGTCGCTGAGCATCGTCTGAATCGCTTCCTGCCGGTCCTTGCCGCCGAATAAAATCGCGGACGCGATCGTTTGCGTCCGGTTTTTATTTTGGCATAAACCGGCCGCTTCCGTAACCCATCCGCTAATGGCTACGGCCTGCCATGCCCGTTCATGGTATGAACTTCACGACCTTCACGAGCGACAGGTTCGGCGCTGGCGGGACGGCGGCGCCATGCGATCGCCAGTCCGATCAGCGCGAGCGCGAAACAGCTTTCAGCGAAGACATCACCGACCTCGGCGTAAATCGTCCGTTCAGGACGCCATCCAACGCGCTCGATTTCCGTGCCGCGCTTGAACAGGGGAGTGCGCGCCGTAATCTGCCCAGTCGGCTCGATAACGGCGCTGATTCCGGTATTGGCGACGCGGACCATCGGCAGCTTGGTTTCGACCGACCGCATCGCCGCCATCGCGAGCAACTGATACGGCGCCGAGCTGCGGCCGTACCATGCATCGTTTGTGATATTCACCAGGATATTCGCGCCAAGCCGGGCTTCTTCGCGTGAAAGCGCGGGAAAGATGCTCTCGTAACAGATGAGCACGCCGAGCTTTGCCCCTTTCAAATCAAACAAAGTTTGGCGTTGGCCCGGGAACATGTCGCCGAAACCGGTGACGATGCGATTGACGATGCCGCCGAGCAGGCTCCGTAAAGGCACGTACTCGCCAAACGGAACCAGTTGGATCTTGTCGTACCAATCGAGCACCTGACCCTCGCCCGACACGAGGTAGGCGCGATTGTAAAAGCCGACGCGGCCGTACTCGACGCCAAGCGCGGGCGCGCCGAAAAGAATCGCCATCTTGGTGTCCGCCGCCAGTTGCAGGAGCCGTGCGCGATAGCCGGCGTCGCTCGCGAACGCCGCCGGATAGCGGTCCTCGGGCTGGAAGAAAAACGCGGCCGCAGCCTCGGGCCATACCGCAACGTCGGCGCCGAGCCGGGCCGCCGCTTCGGTCTGGGTCACGTAAACATTGAAGCTGGTTTCAAGAAAATTCGGATCCCACTTGACCGATTGTGGAATATCGCCCTGCACCATCGCGAACTTGATCGACCCGTCGTGCTTCACGCGCGCAAGCTGATCGAGCCTGACCGAGCCGAAGATCCATGCGGCGGCGATCAGCGCGCTCAGCGTCGCCAGCGCGATCCCCTGGATCCGCGAACGCTCGCGCTGGAAGACAACGACGTAGATGACGACGTTGAAGAACGCGATCAGCGCGGAAACGCCATAGACGCCCGTGATCTCCGCGAACTGGACCAGCGCGAGGTTGCGGTAAGCCGCGTAGCCCAGCAGGTTCCACGGAAAACCGATCGGGAAGTAGGTTCGCACCCATTCGAGCGCGGTCCACGCGATTGGAAAGGTCGCGACGATCGAGATCTCCGCGCGAGTCGTGACGAAGGACGCCGCCCAAACCGCGACGCCGGTATAAATCGCGACGACGGCCGCCAGCAGCAGCATCGGCAGCACCGCGAGTTCGATCCGCACGCCGGCGAAAGTATGCAGCGTGATGGTTATCCAGTAGAGGCCGATCACGTTGCACGCGAAGCCTTGCAGCCATCCCAACGCGAAGGTTTCGCGCGCCGAGGCGCCGTCGACCGCCGAGAGCAGCGGCACGAGCGCCACCCACGCCATCAGGTTGAAATCGAAGCGCGGGAAGGCAAGCGCCAGCACGATCCCGCTCAGGACGGCCAGCGCGGCCCGCATCCGGAGGCTGTGAGGCATAGTCAGGCTGAACCAATCATTTCCGCGACCGGCATCACGCCGGCGCAAGGCGGACGCCCGTCGAAAGCGTCGTAAATTTCGTCGGCGTCTCGCCAGGTGGCGACCAGCGCGACGGTGGCGGACGGTTTGAGCGGCAGGTCTCCGGCGACGCGCCATTCGCGCTCGAAACTCCAATCGATTGGCGGGTCGCTCGCCAGATCGAAAGTGACCACCCGCCACCATTCGGCGGAATCAAGCGACCGTTCGGCTTCATTCCACGGCATATAGATCGCCGGGCGCGCGCCCATCTGGAAAGCATAGCGTTTCTCGACCGCGACGCCGAAGGGCTCGTAGCGGCGGCGGTTGACGCGCGCGAGAATATGGCGCAATTCGCCGACGGGCGCGTCGCACAGGCACACGACGGGCCGGCCGCCGCGCACCATCCGGACGGAACCGCGAATTACGCCCGCGCGCAGAATCGCAATCAGGTTATCGATCGCGCGCGCTTCACCCGCCGCACGAGTGAAATGGGCGATCGCCGGCCACGCGACGCCGGTCGGCGGCGCCGCTTCGCTATGCCGCGTGCTCATCGCGTTGTTGCGCCGGCGCGTTTGCGAGCCAGAGGAGTTGAACGACGCACGCGCCGGCGCGGCGGCATCGCCGCCGGCGACCAGACGGAGCCGGCGGGAGTCTTTTGAGCCGTCGCGCCATGGCCGGCCAGAAGCGCGGCCAACTGATGCTCCCGCTTAAACATCCGGCGCGCTTCGGCCGCGGACCCTTCATGGTCGTAGCCGAGCAGATGAAGCATCCCGTGGATCAACAGCGTACGCAGCCGGGCCGCGATTTCGATATTCAACTCGCGCGCTTGGCGGGCGGCGGTTTCGACCGAAATCACGATATCGCCGAGCGGGACCGGCGGCTCGGCCGCACGCGTCGCCGCCGCGAGGGCGTCTGGACCGAATTGGGGAAACGACAGAACGTCGGTAGCGCTATCCTTGCCGCGAAAGTCTCGATTCAGACGGCGGATCGCGCGGTCGGTCACGAAACTCAGCGAAAGTTCGGCCTGCGGCGCGCCCACCGCGCGCATCAGCGCCGCGGCGTCTGACGCGAGCGCTTTCAGATACGGCCGGGCGCGAATCGTGCGGAAGCCGATTTCCACCGCCACGGCTAGCCGCCGGAGGATTTGGCGGCGGCGGGGTCGTCGAACGCACCGCCGCTGCTGAACGATTCGTAGGCCGTGATCACCGCCTGAACCAGGCGATGGCGCACGACGTCGCGCTCGTTGAAATGGATAAAGCTGATTCCGGGCGTGTTGGCGAGCACGGTGCGCGCCTCTTTGAGGCCCGAGAGCTTGCCGCTGGGCAGGTCGATTTGGGTGACGTCGCCGGTGATCACCGCCTTGGAGCCGAAGCCCAGCCGGGTCAGGAACATCTTCATTTGTTCGGAAGTGGTGTTCTGCGCCTCGTCCAAAATGATGAAGGAATCGTTCAGGGTGCGGCCGCGCATAAACGCGAGCGGCGCGACTTCGATCGTGCCCCGCTCAAGCATCCGGCGCGCGCGATCGAAATCGACCATATCATGCAAGGCGTCATAGAGCGGCCGGAGATAGGGATTGACCTTTTCGGCCAAATCGCCGGGCAGAAACCCGAGCTTTTCGCCGGCTTCGACCGCGGGCCGGCACAAGACCATCCGCGCCACCTGATTCTTCATCAGCGCCGCCAGCGCCATCGCCATCGCAAGATAGGTCTTGCCGGTGCCGGCGGGACCGATGCCGAAAACGATATCGTGCTTGCGAATCGCCTCGACGTAAGCCTTCTGGTTGAGGCTTTTGGGCGAGATGATCCGCTTGTGGGCGGAAATATAGACCTGATCGAGGAAGATGTCCCTGAGTTCGGCGTCGCGATCGGCGCGCAGGATTCGAATCGAGTATTCGACGTCGCCTGAATAGATCGGGTAGCCGCGCTTGAGCAGGTCGTAGAGTTCGCCGAGCAGCTTGCCCGCCAACGCCTGCTCATCGTGGCCGCCCGAAATTTTGAGCGCGCTGCCGTTGACGCCGACCCGGACGCCGAGCGCCTGCTCGATCGTGCGGAGATGGCCGTCCTGCTGGCCGAGCAATTCGGTGAACAGGCGCGGATCGTCGAAATGGAGTTCGAGGGAATCTTCGTTCGATACGGAGGAAATCGTTCGGTACGTCCTCTGACGGCGCTGGATTTCGTCAGCGTTCAAATTCGCGCCGTCCGCCATTGTCAATTGATATGATAACGGTTTTTCGCGATCGTGTTAAACGCAAATCCGTGAAACCAGATGACGGGTCTCGCGGCCGTCGATCGCGCATTCATGCTCACGCGCGCCCGTAAACCGGCACGACCGCGCCCGACGTCGCGAGATTCTGGTCCGAACACAGGAATGCGAGCGTGCGCGCGATCTCTTCCGGCTTGACCCAGTTGTCATGCTTCGCCTTGGGCATCGCCTTGCGATTCGCTTCGGTGTCGATCGTGCTGGGCGCGATCGCGTTGACGAGGATATTGTCGCCGAGCACTTCCTCGGCCAGCGAAGCCGTGAAGGTTTTGATCGCGCCCTTGGCGACCGCGTAGGCCGCGAATTCGCCGGCGCCAGTCAGGCCGGTGCGCGAGCTGACCGACACGATCCGGCCGTACTTGTGCTTTTGCATGATCGGAACGACCGCGCGGCAGCAGAGAAAGGTCGGCTTCAGGTTCAGGTCGAACATCGCCTGCCATTCGGCGAGCGTGGTTTCCGCGACGGTCTTGAAGCCCCAGAAACCGCCGACGAGATTGACTAGAATATCGATCCGGCCGAATTTCGCGGCGGTTTCTTCAACGAACTTCGCCACCTGGGCTTCGTCGCCAACGTCGATTTTGCTGAGCAGGATATTCGCGGCGGCGTGGCGCGCCGCGACCTGCTGGTTGAACAACGGAACCTCGGCGTCGACGATATAGGGAACGGCGACCTTGCCGCCATTGGCGAGAAAATGATCGGCGACGGCGCGGCCCAGCGCGCCTGTGCCGCCGGTAATGATCGCGATACGATCTTTAAGCAGTTCCATCTGAACGTCCTCCCATCCTGCGGCGCGAGGCCTCGCGCGAAGTCCCGGCCGTCGGATGGAACTTACAACGCCTTCAGCCGCCGGCGCCAGCATTCCGGCGGCGCGCTAATGGCGGACGGCGACGGAATCGAGATACGCGGTCAAATCGCCAATATGCGGCTTGAGCCACGGCAGCGGACGCATCAGATGGGTTTTGCGCTGAGGATGGTAACCGGGAGGATAAGCGGCGTGCATCACGCGCGCCTCGATCAATGCGCGCGGCGAGCCGGCGATCGCGGGTCCGATCGCGCCGGGCAAATTCGGATTGCGATTGTGGCAGGAAGCGCAATTGGTGCGATAAACGACCTCGCCGCGCTGAGCGGGCGTGAGCGTGCGCGGCGGACCGCATCCGAGAATGGCCGCAGCCATTGCGAAACCGGCAAGCGCGCCGAGCAGGGATGCGGCGATCGTGGAACGGGGCTGGGCGATCGCAAGCAGGCGCGCGGGCCATCCCGACGTTTCCGGAGGAACCGTTACAGGCACGTGAAGAAGAACGCGTGCGGCGGCGGCGTGGATCGGCGTGAACGGCCGGCGGGACGCGCGCGCAATCACGACGCCCGTCCCGCCGGCGCGTGCTACTTCAGGTTGGCGGCGGCGAAATCCCAGTTGACGATATTCCAGAACGCTTCCACATATTTGGCGCGCGCGTTGCGATAATCGATATAGTACGCGTGCTCCCAGACGTCGCAGGTGATAAGCGGCGTATGGCCGTGGAGGATCGGGCTGTCGGCGTCGTGCGTGCCGACCACGTCGAGGCTGCCGTCCGACTTCTTCACCAGCCACGCCCATCCGGATCCGAAATGAGTAACGGCGGTATCGGTGAATTTCTTCTTGAACGCGTCGAAATCGCCGAACGCTTTCTTGAGCCCGTCGGCGAGCGCGCCGGAGGGTTGGCCGCCGCCATTCGGCTTCAGCGACTTCCAGTAGAAGCTGTGATTGTAATGCTGCGCGGCGTTGTTGAAGAGCCCGCCCGGACCGGCGCTCTTCATGATTTCCTCGACCGACTTGTTCTCGTTGGGCGTGCCCTTGGTCAGATTGTTGAGGTTAGTGACGTAGGTCGCGTGGTGCTTGCCGTGATGAAACTCGAGCGTCTCCTTGGAGATATGCGGAGCGAGCGCGTCGAGCGCGTAAGGCAGAGCGGGAAGTTCAAAAGCCATGGCGCATCACCTTCCTTGATTTGAATGCGGTTGCGCGAGGCCGCGCGTCAGGACCGGGACAACCGGTAAAATCTTCCATCAGGCGCGATCGGCCGCCGCGAAGTAACACGGATTGCCGTGCTTATCGCCGGAAGTCTAACGCCGCCCCGCAGGCTCGCGCAAGCTCGGTACTGGCGGATAAGGCGGCCGCCGCTATCCGCGCGACGCCGCCGATCGAGCCGCAGCGTCGCCGGCCGCGGCCGCCGCGACGCGGCTGTGGAACCGCCCGTAGGAAAAGTAAACCACCATGCCCACGGCCATCCAGACAAAAAAGCGAATCCACGTCACCAACGGCAGGCTCAGCACCAGATATCCGCACGAAACGACGCCAAGGATCGGAACGAGCGGAACCATCGGCGTGCGAAACGGGCGCGGACGCGCGGGATCGACGCGGCGCAGAATCCACAGGCCGAAGCATACGAGCACGAAGGCGAAGAGCGTGCCGATATTCGCAAGCTCGGCGATTTCCTGAATCGGCAGCAGCGCGGCGGTCAGGCCGACGACGATTCCGGTCAGCGTGGTTGGCCAGTAAGGCGTGCGAAAGCGCGGATGAATCCGGCTGAAAATCGGCGGCAGCAGGCCGTCGCGCGAGATGGCGAAGAAAATTCGCGATTGGCCAAGCAGCAGCACCAACAGCACCGACGTCAAGCCTGCGACCGCGCCGATCGAAACAATTCCGGCGACGGCGTTCAGTCCGCGCATCACGAAAGCGGAGGCGAGCGGCGCCTTGAGATCGATCTTGAGCGCCGGCGCCATCCCGGTCAGCACGGCCGCGACGGCGATATAAAGCGCCGTGCAGAGAAATAGGGAGGCCAGGATTCCAATCGGCAAATCGCGATTCGGATCGACGACTTCCTCGGCGGCGGTGGAAACCGCGTCGAAGCCGATATACGCGAAAAAGATTACCGCCGCGCCGCGCATCACGCCGCTCCATCCGAACGGCACGAACGGCGACCAATTCGCCGGGCGGATGTAAAAGGCGCCAACCAGGATTACGACCGCGATCGCAAACAGCTTGACCGCCACGATCGCCGAATTGACGCGAGCGCTTTCGGAAATGCCGATAAAGAGAATTCCGGTAATCAGCAGAACAATCAGCAGCGCCGGCAGGTCGATTTGCATCAATGCTCCCGGCGCCGGAGCATGCGTCAGCGCATAGGGCAAATGGATGCCCATTCCCTCCAGAATAACCGCCAAATATCCGGACCATCCGACGGCCACCGCCGCCGCGCCGACCGCATATTCGAGCACCAAATCCCAGCCGATAATCCATCCAACCAGCTCGCCCATCGTGGCGTACGAATAGGAATAGGCGCTGCCGGCGATCGGGATCATCGCGGCGAATTCGGCGTAGCAGAGCGCGGCCATCGCGCAGGCGAATCCGGCGACGACGAAGGACAGCGTCACGGCCGGGCCGGCATATTTGGCCGCGGCCACGCCGGTCAGCACGAAGATTCCCGCGCCCACGATCGCGCCTACGCCGAGGAACGTCAGGTCGAGCGCACGGAGCGCGCGCTTGAGTCCGCCGGCATGAGTCGCGGCTTCCTCGAGCAGCATCTCGGCCGGTTTGCGTCTGAAGAGCTGTTCCCTCATCCCGCGATTCGCCTTTCCGGGCGCAGTTCGAATCCGTGGTTCGATGCTGGCGACTCCGAACCTGCGGCGCCGTCCTGCGAACGAGAGACGGAATATGCCGCAAGCGCGCCAGAGTCAATCGATTCTGGCGAAGACGCCGCGAATAACGCGACTCTCGGATGCGGATGGCGTAAAATCGATATCGGACCGGTTATCAAGAGGCAGTACGAAGCTTTATGGAACAGACTGACGGATTACGCCGAAGCCCGTGCGAAGGCGCGCGGGCGCGGCGATGCTTGCGATCAGCAACTCTCATTTTGAGCTCGGCCATAATCGTGATCGCGATTTCCGCTCCGGCGCTCGCCACAGCCGCGTCCACCGCGCAGGCCGGTCCGATAAACCTCACGCGCGCTCTGCTCGATCGCGCGGTCGAGATTTTGCGCAATCATAATCTTTCGCTCCAGGCTAAACGGGAAGAATTGAAGCGGATGGCGGCCGCGAATTTCGATTTCAGCGAAATGTCGCGCGCCACGATTGACGAGCACTGGTCGGCGCTGACCCCGGAACAACGCGAAGCTTTCACGCGGCTCTTCACGCGCTTTATCGAGGACTCCTATCTCGATCAGATTCAGGGCTACGCGGGTCAAAATATCAATGTGCTGCGGCAGGATTTGGAGGGCGATCACGCCGACGTTTACAGCACGATCACCAGCCCCGGCGAGGATCCGATCGATCTGGAACTGCGCTTCAAGCGCGAGGCCGGCGGCTGGAAGATTTACGACGTCGCGGTCGACGAGGTCAGCATCACCTCAAATTACCGGGCGCAATTCGACCATGTGATTCGCGAGCAGGGTTTCGACACGCTGATGGCCGATTTGCGCGCGAAGCAGCGGCGCCTCGATGCGTCGCTGGGCGAAAGTTCGAAAGACTAGCGCCGCGCAGCCGCGCTCCCGGGCTCACCAGGCCACGTAGCCGCCGTCGATCGCCAGCACTGTGCCGGTCACGTACGCCGACGCGGGGCTCGCCAGATAGATTACGGCGCCGCGAACATCTTCCGGCCGGCCCAGCCGGCCGAGCGGCGTCGCCCGTTCCATCCGTTCGCGATTCTGCGACTTCGCCATCCCGGCCTCGGTCGCTTCGGTGGGAATCCATCCGGGCGCTATCGCGTTGACCAGAATTCCGTATTGCGCCCATTCGACCGCGAGCTGCCGCGTCAAATTGACCAGGCCCGCCTTGGTCGCGACATACGCCGAGAGCCGGTAAATCGAACTGGCGACCGTGCCGTAAATCGAACTCATGTTGATCACGCGGCCTGGACGGCCCTTTTCGATCAAGCCGCGAGCGAAACGCTGCGCGAGCATCATCGGCGCGGAAAGATTGGTCGCCAGCGCGCTGTCCCAGATTTCGCGCGAGAGCGTTTCCGCGCGGCCGGTCGGAGAAATTCCGGCGTTGTTGATCAGGATATCGGGCAGGCCCAGCCGCGAGTTGGTCTCAGCGATCAGGCGGTCGAGGTCGGCGTCCACCGTGATATCGCATTGCACGCCGATCGCGCGCACGCCGTATTCGCGAGTCAATTCGTCGGCAAACGGGCCGAGCCGATCGCCCCGACGCGCCGCCAGCGCGACATCGGCGCCGGCAATTGCGAGCGCCCGCGCGCACTCGACGCCCAGTCCCGACGACGCTCCGGTCACGATTCCAATTCGCCCGCGCAATGAAAACAATTCTTCGAGAGAGTTCATATGGGATGCGATTCCGCCTGCGCAGTCCGCTCAGCCGGCAAAGCTTTCAGCCGCGGCTTCAGCCGCCGCGACGACCGCGCGATCGATATCGGCCCGTTCGATTCCGTGATGCGTCACGGCGCGAAACGCCGCCGGTCCGCGCGCGCCGACCAGAACGCCACGCTCCTTCAGCGCCGCAGCGAATTTAGCAGCCTCGCCCGCGCCGCCGTCAACGTCGAACACGACCATATTGGTGCGCCGCTTCACCGGCCGCACGTTGATGCCCGCAATCAGGCCGAGACCCTCGGCGAGCGCGCGGGCGTTGCGGTGGTCATCCGCAAGCCGATCGACCATCGTTTCGAGCGCGACGATTCCGGCCGCTGCGATTATTCCCGCCTGCCGCATTCCGCCACCCAGCATCTTGCGCATCCGATGCGCCTTGGCGATGAATTCGCGCGAACCGCAGATCAGCGATCCGACCGGGCATCCGAGGCCTTTCGAGAGGCAGAACGACACCGTATCGAAGTGGGCGGCGAGCTCGCGTGCGCTCGATTCGAGGGCGATCGCGGCGTTGAAGATGCGGGCGCCGTCCAGATGCGCCGGCAGACGGCGCGAGCGCGCCAGTTCCGCGGCGGCGGCAAGATGTGAATTTTCGACCGCCGCGCCGGCGCAGAGATTGTGGGTGTTTTCGAGCGCGACCAATCCAGGCGGCGCGAAATGCGCATCGGGAGGACGTTCCAACTCCTCGCGCAATTGATCGAGATCGAGTTCGCCGCCCGGCAGATTCCGTATCGGCGTCATCACCACGCCGCCCAGCGCCGCGGCGCCCCCGGCTTCATAAACGTAGGTGTGCGCCTGATCGCCGAGAAACGCCTTCGCTCCGCGTCCGCAATGCGCAAGCATCGCGGCAAGGTTCGCCATCGTGCCGCTGGGTACGAACAGCGCGGCCTCCTTGCCAACGATATCGGCCGCCATCCGCTGCAAGCGGTTGACGGTCGGATCCTCGCCGTAAACGTCGTCGCCGACTTCCGCGCGCGCCATCGCCTCGCGCATCGCGGCGGTCGGCAGCGTCACGGTATCGCTGCGCAAGTCGATCACGTGAACCCCTACTCGGGCATGATCGCCTTCACGATTTCGTCGATCGCGCGCTTGCTGTCGGCTTCGTCGGTGAGCGACCAGGTGACGGCGACGGTGGCGGCGCGCCGCGGCGAAATATTCTGGCGAATCAATTCGCCGGCATAGATCAGCAGGCGCGTCGATACGCCTTCTTCCAGTCCCGACGCCTTCAGATGACGCACCTTTTCGCCGAGCACGGCGAGCTGATAGGCCATCTCGCGATCGACGCCGGCCTCGTGCGCGATAATTTCGACTTCTTTCTCGGCCGGCGGATAGTCAAATTCGATCGTGACGAAGCGCTGGCGGGTGGAATGTTTGAGATTTTTCTGGATGCTCTGGTAGCCGGGATTGTAGGAAATCACCAGCAGAAAACCGTCGTGCGCCTCGATCGTCTCGCCGCGTTTTTCGATCGGGAGAAGCCGGCGATGGTCGGATAGCGGATGGATCAGAACGGTGGTGTCCTTGCGCGCTTCGACGATTTCGTCGAGATAGCAGATCGCTCCGCGGCGCACCGCCTGCGTCAACGGCCCGTCAACCCAAACAGTTTCGTCCGATTGAATCAGAAAACGGCCGACCAGATCGCTGCCGGTCAGGTCCTCGTGGCAGGCGACCGTGATCAATTCGTTCGGGCCGTTTTCGAGCATCGCGAGTTGATGCGCCATGTGCTCGACGAAGCGGGTCTTGCCGCATCCGGTCGGTCCTTTGAGCAGGACGGGCAGGCGCGCCTTGTAGGCGGCGGAAAAAATTTCGACTTCGTCGGCGATCGGGAGATAGTAGGGAGTGGCGCCGGGGTCGAGATGACGCACCTCGGGGCCTTCGTGGCTGCCCTGGGTTCGGGTATCGAATCTTTTCAGTTCAATCGCCATCGCTCACCTTTTTCGCACGGCGGTCGGGATTTCGCCCGGATTGTAGGAAACAAGATGCAATTTGCTCAAGACCGGCGTCGTTTAGGCGTCAGTATCGAACGACCGCCTGGGACGTCGCGCAACTCATAACCGAGCCGGTCGGCCTGTTGATTTATCTGCACTCTCAATTCATCGGCACGCTTGAAATCGCGAGAAGCTCTCGCGCGCTCACGTTCCTGCTGCAAATTCTCCAACTGAAGCAATCCGGACGCGCGCTCCTCGCTCAGACTTTCGTTCAACCGCTCCGCGAGGCCAAGACCCAGAAGCTCGTCAAACCGCAGAAGAGTATTCAAAACCGACAAATCGCCGCGGCGGTACGCTTCACCAACCATATCTAATACAATCGCCAACGCGCGCGGAGTGTTTAGGTCCTGGTTGATTTCTTCGTGAAAACTCTCGAGATATGCGTTCGTCCACGCCGCATCTTCAAAATCTGTCGCGCCGGACCGCTGTGCATTTCGGCAAAATTCGTCGAGGTAATCGAGTTTCAATTCCATAGCCTCGACGGCGCTAATGCTGAACGCCAACTCGGAACGATATTTTGCTCCGAGACAGAGCATTCGGAACGCGAGCGGATTGATCCCTGCCGCGATTAGATCGTCCAGCACCGGAAAACGCCCTGCGCTTTTTGAGATCTTGGCGCCCTCCATGCCGACCAGAAACGCATTGTGCACGAAATAGCGGGCAAACGGATGGCCGGTCGCGCTTTCAGATTGCGCAATCTCGTTCTCGTGATGCACCGGGATATGGTCAAGGCCGCCCGAATGGATATCCAGCGTCTCGCCCAGATACTTCATCGACATTGCCGAACATTCGATATGCCATCCGGGATAGCCGCGCCCCCACGGCGAATCCCATTGCATCAGATGATTCGGCTGATTCAGCACCCACAGCGCGAAATCGTGCGGACTCTTTTTGTCGGGCGAATGTTCGAGCCGTTGACTGGCGTATTGGTCGCTTAGGCTTTGACGAGCGAGCCGACCGATCCCGCCCGGTCCGCGCCATTTTTCGACGTCGAAATAGACTCCCGACGGGGTGACGTAGCCGTAACCATTCGCAACGATGCGACCGATCACGGCGATCATCGCGTCGATATTATCCGTGGCGCGGCAAAGCGCGCTCTGCGGCGGCTTCGGATGGTCGCCGGCGGGCGCGTCGGGCGGCAGTTCGATATTGAGCGCCGCGCAATCGCGCTTGAACTGCGCGATATAGAAATCGGCGACTTCGCGCGGAGATTTGCCTTGCGCGCGCGCGGTCTTTTCGATCTTGTCCTCGCCCGCGTCGGCGTCCGACGTCATATGGCCGACGTCGGTGATATTCATCACATGCCGAACGTCGTAGCCGTTGAAGCGCAGCGCGCGCCTGAGCGTATCGACGAACACGTAGGCGCGCATGTTCCCCAGATGCTGCGGCAGATAGACGGTCGGCCCGCAGGAATAAAACGTCACGATCCCCGGTTTAAGCGGAACGAACTCTTCGACCGCGCGATGGAGCGAATTGTAAATCTGGAACGGCTTCACGATAACGTCAGATTAAATTAGCCCGCCGCGCCGTTCGGCCACAAGGCGTATTCCGTCGACGCGCGTTATCAGGAACAGGCCGTGCTTTGCCGCGGCGATTCGCCCGTCCGGTCGCGACCGCGAGACGCCGCGATCCGCCTGTATTGGCGATCGGCGAGCCACGCGAAGCCCGGCAGATACCACAGATACGCGAGCAATCCGCGGATTCCGCGCTGCTGGCGCAGCACTTCATTGATGGCGCGCGCGCCGCGCCATACCTGGCCGGAATCGTTGACGACGTGCAATTCTTCGAGCAGCGCCGGCATCGCCAGGTCGGGAAATCCGGCGCGGACGCCCGCATCGTTGAAGTCGAGCAGATCGATTTTCCCCGAGTTGTCGAAGAGCCGCACGGCTTCGGCGCTCATCCGGCAAAGTTCGCATGCGCCGTCGTAAAGCACCGCAATCCGGCCGGGACGAGCGCGTCCTGAACTGGCGGCCGGAGGGGAACTGGACGGCGCATCCATGCGCGCCCTAGCGCTGACCGTACTTGGGATTTCGCGCCATCTCGCGCTGGCGCAGGTTCTCGCGCCAGATCCGCCATTCGTAGCCTTCCACCAGCGACTTCCATCCCGCCTCGATCGTGTTTCCCGAACGGGCCAACGTCGTCCACGACAGCCGGCCGTCGGTGAACTTGTTGACGGTGATCACGTCAGCCTCGGTCGATTCGCCGGTGGCGTGGGCGTAGGTCTCGGTCACGCGGACTTCGCTCAGATACGGGAAGTATTTCAGCAGCGCCTTGCGCAGCGCGTTGTCGAGCGCATGCACCACGCCGACGCCGCGCGCGGCTTCGGTCTCCTCGACCCCGCCGATTCTGATCACCAGGGTCGCATCGCAAACCATCCGGCCTTCGAAATAATCGTCAATTACGCGCCGCCGGATAATCTGGAAGGGCGCTACGTAGTCGGGCGCGGTTTTCAGTTCGGCCAGTTCGCGCGAGGCTTGCGGCGCCTCTTGTTCTTCGAAAATCGATTCGCTTTCCGACACCGCCTAATCCTTCGATCGAATTATCTTGTGGTTGCAGATCTGCATCAAGCGAAAATGTGGCCGTACGAATCGCGCGGTCAGTTTTTCCACAGCGTCACATCGCCAACCCGCCGTCAATTTGAATCACGGCGCCGGTGATATATGCGGCCTCGTCGCTCAGCAGAAACGCGGCCGCCGGCGCCACGTCCGCAACCGAACCGAAGCGTCCCAGCGGAATCATCTCGAGCGCCGCCTTGCGATTCGCTTCCGGCAACGCGGCGGTCATGTCGGTGTCGATAAAGCCAAGCGCCAGCGCGTTCACGCGCACGCCCATCCGGCCCAATTCCTTCGCCATCGCTTTGGTCATTCCGATCAAGCCCGCCTTCGACGCCGAGTAGTTGACCTGCCCGGCCATGCCGCTCAATCCGCTGATCGAGGTGATGTTGAGGATTGCGCCGCGCTTCGCCTTCATCATGATGAACGCCGCCGCGCGCGCGAAATTGAATGCGCCCGTCAGATTGACGCGCAGCACCTCGTTCCAATCCTCTTCGGTCATCATCACCAGCAGCTTGTCGCGGGTCAGGCCGGCGTTGTTGACGAGCCCGTCGATCGCGCCAAATTCCTTTTTGACCGCATTGACCATCTCGCGCGCGGCCTTAAGGTCGCCGACGTCAGCCTTGAAAGCCATCGCTTGCACGCCGCACGCCGACAGTTCTTCCCTTAGTTCCGCCGCTTGTGCGTCGCTGCGCGCGTAATTGAACGCGACATTGGCGCCGCAGCGCGCGGCTTCGAGCGCAATCGCGCGGCCGATCCCGCGCGTCGCCCCGGTCACGATTATCCCCTTGCCCGCGAGATCGCTCACTTGCCTGATCAATTCCAGTGCGCGCGGTTCGATGCGGTCGGCGCCGGGCGCGGCCAGCCGTCGGGGCGGACGCTCGCTGCGAGTTTGCGACCGCCCGATGCGATCGGTTCAATTTTCACGATGACGCCGCCGGCGCGTTCTTCGCTCAGACGCTGAACGAAGAGCCGCATCCGCAGGTGCGGCTGGCGCGCGGATTATCGAAGCGGAAGCCCGCGTTATGCAGTCCCTCGACAAAATCCAGCGTGACACCCGCGATATACGGCAGCGAAACGTCATCGACGAACACCTTGACGCCGTCAATTACCGTAATCCGGTCGCCTTCTTTGGCCGCGTCGAAACTCAACGAATATTGGAATCCCGAACATCCGCCGCCAACCACCGAGATGCGCAGTCCCGATTCCGGTCCGAGCCCCTCTTTGGCGATCATGCGGCGAACAGTATCGAGCGCTTTTGGCGTAAGTTTCACTTCCGGCGCATCAGCGATATTCACGCTGGCGGCCGTTTCATGCCCCTGGTGGAGTTGGTCTGCCATCGAAACCTCCGAAGCACCGAGCGCCATATTCTGGCGGCCCGTTAACCCAATCTTAACTCATCGGCAACCGCAACGCATCCCGCCTCCGCACCCTGCCGCGACCGCTTGTCGCATCCGCGACGCTTTGCGGACTCCATGCGTGCTATCCTTTACCTGACCGGCGGAAATCATGCGACCGCTTGCGAAACATCTTGAATCGATCGCACTAGAACAAGGGTTTATTCTAGGCGGCTTCGCGTCCTTGCGCCGGCTTGACGAGCGCGCCGAGTTTTTCTCCCGATGGCTCGCTGAAGGTCGGGCGGCCGGGATGGGCTGGCTCGCGAAATCTCCCGAAAAACGCCTTGACCCGCGGCTGATCGATCCGCGCCTGCGCTCCGCGATCATGCTGGCGTGGCCGTACACGCCGCCCCGAATCCCCGAGTTCGATTGGCGCGCCGAGATGCGCGGACGGATCGCCGCGTACGCGCTCGGCCCCGACTATCACGACACGGTAAAAGCCCGCGCGATCGTCGTCGCCGAAGCGCTCGCCGCGACCCGACCCGGCTCGGTGACGCGCGTTTACGTCGATACCGGCCCCGTCTTCGAGCGCGAATGGGCGGCCAACGCGCGGCTTGGATGGTTCGGACGCAACACGAACCTGCTCAATCGGCGTCACGGTTCGTATTTCTTCCTCGCCGAAATCCTGACCGACGCCGAATTCGACGCGCCCGACGAACCTTATCGCGAACATTGCGGCACGTGCCGCCGATGCCTCGACCTGTGCCCGACCGGAGCGCTCGAGGAGGGCTATCGGCTCGAACCGCAGCTCTGCATTTCGTATCTGACGATCGAGCATCGCGGGCCGATTCCGCGCGCGATGCGGCCGCGGCTGGGCGCGTGGATCTTCGGATGCGACGTTTGTCAGGAGGTCTGTCCGTGGAACGCCGATGACGCAACGCCCGTCAACGAGGCGCTGGCGCCGTCGCTGGTCGAATTGCTGGCGCTCGACGACGACGGTTTCCGGCGCCGCTTCGCCAAGTCCGCGATCCGCCGCACGAAACGGCGCGGCCTGTTGCGCAACGCCGCGATCGCGCTGGGCAATAGCGGCAATCCCGCCGCGATCGCGCCGCTCGCCCGCGCGCTCGCGTCCGAACCGGAACCGCTGGTGCGCGAGCATGCCGCCTGGGCGCTCGGCCGATTCGCGGAGTCCGACGCGCGCGCCGCGCTTGAACGCGCGCGCCTCCGCGAGCCGGATCCGGACGTCGCCAAGGAAATTTCGCTGGCGCTCGACCGCACGCCTTGAGCCGCGCCCTCGATCTGGAATAACACTGGAGTTGGATATCCGATGGCCGTTTCCACCGATCCCCGGCGCGATTTCACTTCGATGACGGCACGCGAGCCGATTCCGCTGGCCCGCTGCGCACTGCTGATCGCGTGCGAGGAATATCCCCATCTCGATATCGACCATTACCTCGATCGAATCGCGGCGCTGGCGCGCGAAGCCGAACCCCTCGTTCGCGGCGGCGACAATACGGTCGAGCAGGTGCAGTTGCTGTCGGAATTCCTGTTCGTGCAAAAGGGTTTCGAGGGCAACCGCGACGCCTTCGGCGATCCGCGCAATTCGTTTCTCAACGAAGTCATCGATCGCCGTCTCGGCATCCCGATTACGCTCTCCGTGATCTATCTCGAAGTCGGCCGCCGCCTGGGACTCAATCTGCACGGCGTTTCATTTCCCGCGCATTTCCTGGTCAAAGCGGTTGACGACCGCGGCGAACTGATTATCGACCCGTTCAACAGCGGCGCGATTATCGGGCTTGACGAAATCCGGGCCCGCCTCGCGCAAATCTACAATCAACCGGTCGAGGTGCATCCCGCGATGCTCAAGGCGGTCGGCGCGCGGTCAATCCTGACCCGGATGCTCCGCAACCTGAAGGGCATATACGCCAGCGGCGCGGATTGGCCGCGCACGCTCGCCGCGCTCGATCGCATTCTGATTCTCGACCCGCGCGCGCTCGACGAAATGCTGGAACGCGCCGCGCTCTACGAACGGATGGAATGTTTCAGCGCGGCGCTGGGCGACTTTCAGAGTTTCCTTTCGATCGCCCCCGACCATCCGCACGCTGACGGCGCGCGCGAATCGGTGATGCGCCTGATGCGGCAGGTGGCGCGCATCAATTAAGCCGCACGCGCGCTCTTCGCGCCGCCCGGCCTTCGGAGATTCAATCGTGAGCGCTGGCCCATCCTCATCCGGCTTTCTTGAATCGAGCCGCCGCGGCGTCGCCGACGCCGACTTGCGCCGGAAGCTCGAAAACGCCACCGGACGCCATCTCGAGCACGTCGCCGCCACCCGCGCCGAATTTCCCGCGTTCGATTCCGAACGCGACGCGGCGCGGCGCATCAAGGAAGACGCGATTGGCCGGCTCGACGAGTTGCTGGTCGAACTGAAGAACAAGCTGGAAGCCAATGGCGCAACGGTCTTTGTCGCCGCCGACGCCGGCGAAGCGCGCGACTATATCGTCAATGTCGTCAAACGCGCCGGAGCGAAACAGGTGGTCAAGGGCAAATCGATGACCACCGAGGAGATCGAGCTGAATCCCGCCCTCGAACGCGCCGGCGTCGAAGTGGTCGAAACCGATCTCGGCGAATATATCGTGCAGCTCCGCGGCGAACGCCCTTCGCACATCATCACGCCCGCCATTCATCTTTCGAAGGAGGATATCGGCCGGCTCTTCGCCGACAAGCTCGGCATCCCGTACACGGCCGAGCCTGAAACGCTGACCGACGCCGCGCGCAAGCGGCTGCGCGAAATTTTTCTCAGCGCCGGCGTAGGCGTGACCGGCGTCAACTTCGCGATCGCGGAGACCGGCACGCTCGCGTTGATCGAAAACGAGGGCAACGGCCGCCTTTCCAGTACGCTGCCCGACACCTTCATCGCCGTGATGGGCATCGAGAAGGTCATTCCGAAACTGTCCGACCTGCCTCATTTTCTAGAAATTCTCGCCCGCACCGGCACCGGCCAGAAGCTCACTACCTACGTCAATTTCATCAGCGGACCGCGCGGCCGGCATGACGCCGACGGCCCGCGCGCGATGCACGTCGTGATTCTCGACAATGGCCGCAGCGCGATGCTCGCCGATCCTGTTCTGCGCGAAGCGCTTTATTGCCTGCGATGCGGCGCGTGCCTGAATGTTTGTCCGGTCTATCGGCGAATCGGCGGCCACGCCTATAATTCGACCTATCCAGGCCCGATCGGCTCGATCGTGAGTCCCAATCTCTTTGGCTCCGCCGCGGCGGAACTCCCGTTCGCCTCGACGCTGTGCGGGGCCTGCCGCGATATCTGTCCCGTCCGGATCGACATTCCCCGCATCCTGTTGCATCTGCGATGGCGCGAGAGCGTGGCGCAGCCGGCGATCAAATGGCCGAAAGCGGCGGTGAAAGCGCGCGCGAGCGTCGTCCGGTTCGCCCGGATGGCGCGGTTTCCGCGCACGCTGCGCCTGCTGACGCGGCTCGCCGCTCCCGTCCTCCGGCCGTTCGCGCGCGACGGTTACATGCGGCGGATGCCGGGCGTCGCCGGGAATTGGACCCGATGGGGCCGCGATTTTCCCGCTCTGCGCGCACGCCGCAAAACGCGACAGAAGCCGGCCGAACATTCCTGATGAGCGCGTTTCACAAACTTATCGCACGCGTCCGCACGGCGCTCGAGCGTCCGGTCGAATCCGCGCCGCCGCATCACGAGGCTGGCGGTATGGCGCCGCCGCACGCGGAAGCCGCCCGTCGCGCGGAATTGGCCAGCGCGTTCGCGCGCGAATTCGCGGCCGTGCGCGGCGAATTTCTCGGCATTCACGCGCCCGAGGAAATTCCCGCGAAAGTCGTGGAGCTGGCGCGGTCGTTGAACGCGCTGGCGGTCGCCGTCGGCGCTGGAGTAACGCTCGATTTCGAGCCGATCGGACGCGCGCTCGAAGCCGCGCGCATGGCCGTCGTGCGGACGAATGCGAAAAAGCGGGACGACGCTCCGCCGCTGCGCGAGCGAATCGCGCAGGCGGACCTGGGCGTGGTCGAGGCTGACGCCGCGATCGCTTCGACCGGCACGCTCGCCGTGGTCGGAACGCCCGCGAGCCCCGCGTCCTTGACCCTGACGCCTCCGGCAAACCTGATCATCTTTCACGCCGATCGCGTGCACGCCGACCTGGCCGCGGCCATTGCCGCGCTCGGTCCCGAGCCGTTCGTCAAGAACCGCGTCGCGATGATCACCGGACCGAGCCGCACGGCCGATATCGAAAAGATGATCGTGTTGGGCGTGCACGGCCCGCGCCGCCTGTTCGCGATCGCGGCCTGGCCCCGGTAATAACTATTTCGCGGCTACCACGATGACCGAAGTAAGATTATTCGCGACCTGCCTGGCCGAGGAATTTTTTCCCTCAGTCATCGAGGCGGCAAAAACCGTGCTCGAGCGGCTGAAGCTCAAAGTGCGGCCGGTCCGCGCGTCATTCTGTTGCGCTCAGGCGCCGTTCAATGAAGGGCTGCGCGAGCCGGCGCTCGATTTGGCCCGGAAATTCCTGCGCGCCTGCGAGCCAGGCGCGCCGATAGTGATTCCCTCTGGCTCGTGTACGAGCATGGTCAGGATTTTCTATTCCGATCTGCTCGCCAATGAGCCGAAATTGGCGGAACGCGCGGCGGCGCTGCGTCCGTGGATCTATGAGTTTTCGCAATTCCTCGTCGATGTAATGAAAGTCAAATATGTCGGCGCGCGTTTCGATCGCACCGTCGCTTATCATCCCGCCTGCCATCTGACGCGCGAATTGCGCGTGATCGATCAGCCGCGCGCCTTGCTCGCCGCGGTCGAAGGAATTCGCGTGGTCGATTTCCGCAATCCCGAGGAATGTTGCGGATTCGGCGGCGTGTTTTCGGTCAAGCTGCCGCACATTTCGGCCGCGATGGCCGAAGACAAGATTCAGCGCATACAGGAAAGCGGCGCAAGCACGATCGTGGCCAACGATTGCGGATGCCTGATGCAACTGGGCGGCGCGCTCCATCGCCGCGGCATCCCGATCGAAACCTGGCATCTCGCCGAAGTCCTTGCCGCCCGCTAGGCCGGCGTGGCCGAATATTCGCCGCACGCGCGCGTCGTCGAAACAATTTCGCCTCCGGCCGCAGTCGAGAATTTTTCGATTCAGGAAAGGCCGGCGGGGAGGCCGGGCGAGCGCCGGAGATTAGCGGAAATTCTCCGAAAGCTTTCCGACCGCGCCGATCAGCCCTTGGAGTCGCTTCTCGACCGCCGTCAAACGGATTTCGAGCTCCTTCGCCAACTGATTAGTCATCGGCATCTCGCGCTCCCCCAGCGCGCTCACGGACGGCCGCGCACGTAGCTTCCGGGCGCCGGTTCGATCGGCTTGTAGCGGCCGCCGCCCAGCTCCGCCGGCGCGGGACGTTTCGCGCCGGATCTCTGTTCAATCCAGTCCAGCCAGTTGTCCCACCAGGTTCCTTTGTGTTCCGTCGCGCCCTGCATCCATTGGTCGGGATCGTCGCCAAGGCGGGGATTGGTGAAATACTTCATTTTGAAATTGCCGGGCGGACACACGAGGCTCTGCACATGGCCGCTCGCGCTGAGCACGAATTCGGTATGGCCGCCGAACAGCCGCGCCGCGCGATGGCACGCGCGCCACGCGCAAATATGATCCGTCATGCCCGCAAGCACATACATGTCGCCGGTAAAGCGGCTCAAATCGATCGGCGTATCGAGAATTTTCGCCGCGCCGGGTTCAACCAGCGGATTACGGAGCAGAATTTCGAGGAAACCCGCGTGCAGGCGCGCCGGCAAATTAGTCGAGTCGGAGTTCCAGTAAAGAATGTCGAACGGCGCCGGATCCTTGCCCATCAAATAGTTGTTTACCCAGTAGTGCCAGACGAGATCGTTCGGCCGCAGCCATGCGAATGTCCGCTGCATCGTGGCGGCGTCGAGGACTCCTTTGGCGCGCGACGCCTCGACCGCGGCGCGCACCGTCTCTTCGTTCGCGAACATCCCCGTCATCGACGGCTCCGACGAATCGAGCATCGTCACGATCAATGTGGCGGCATTGATGCGCCGGTCGCCGTGCGCCGCCAGATGGCCGAGCATCAGCGACGACGTTATGCCGCCAGCGCATACCGCGGCCAGGTTAATATCGGGACTGCCGCTGACTTCGGCGGCGATAGCGGCCGCCTCTTCGCACGCCGCCACATAGTCGTCGAGGCCAAGATCGCGATCTTGAGGGCCGGGATTGCGCCAACTGACCGTGAAGAACTGGATGCCGCGGCCGACCGCATACTCGGTGAAACTGCGCTTCGGCGCCATGTCCATCACGTAATACTTGTTGATCTGCGGCGGAATCAGCAGCACCGGCCGCTCGAACACCTGCGGCGTCGCAGGCCGGTACTGGATGACTTCGCAGAGGTTGCCGCGATGGATCACCGCGCCGGGAGTCGCCGCGATCGTGCGTCCGATCTCGAACGGACGCTTGTCCACCTGCGATGGCATCCCGTTGTTGGTGAAAAGATCGACGATGAAATTTCGCGCCCCGTACAGCAGGCTCATGCCGGCGGTGTCGAAGGCGCGTTTCAGCGCGGCGGGATTTCCCCAGAGCAGATTGGTCGGCGCCAGCGCCTCCGTCATCAGGGTGACCGCGAAACGTTCCTGCGCCGGGGTCTTCCAATCCTTGCCGTCAGACTCGGCGGCCAGCCCGACCAGATCGTGCATCGCCGCGCGCCACGCGAGATATGTCTGCATCAGGCGCCGATAAACGGGATTTTCGGCGAACGCAGGATCGCTGAAGCGCCGATCGTTGGCCTCGGGTTCGATTTCCGACGCGCCCGCCGCGATCCGCATCAGCTCGAACGTCAGTTCCGAAAAACGGCTGGAAAACTTCTCTGGATGGGCCGCAAGGTTGACCAGAAACTGGCCGAGCGTGCGCAGA
Organism: bacterium; assembly: GCA_014896235.1. Classification (GTDB taxonomy): domain Bacteria; phylum Desulfobacterota; class Binatia; order Binatales; family Binataceae; genus JADMIL01. Next base: position 46,697 of record JADBKU010000020.1, read on the forward strand.
GTGTCGCGCGGACTCAGCGCGACGAAAGGATTCGCCCCCAATATCGCGTCAACCGCCGGCGTCGTCTCTTCGGGATGAGCCAGATCGATTTCGTGCTTGATCGCAACTGCCATCGCAATGCTCCTTGCGTAGGGACGCGATACTCTGCCATCGCTAGCAGAGTTATAAACAGCCTACAACGTTAATTATTAAGCTTTTTGGATCAGAACTTTCATTGCGAATGAACTCTCGCTTTTTGGCTGGAATAGACCTGCTTTGCGCGGATTGGGCATCAGATGCCCGCTGAAGTCGCCGAGAATTGCGAGGAAGCTATCCGCGCCGGTCACCTATTCCGCATTTTCAATCCATCCCGGCGCGCGTCAAGCCGGCCGCGTCGGCCATCCCGCGACGGCCGGTTTCAACCGAGCAATTCCCGGCCGCGCGCAAACAGCCGGGCTGCGGAAAGGCCGATATCTTCCCACGTCGGATCGATTCGTTTACCGCGCCGATGGAGCATCAGGTTGAACGCGGTGATCGCGCCAAACCGATATCCTGAAAATGCGCGAAACCATCGCACGTCAGCATCGGTGACCTCGAACGAGACCCTTTCTCGATACATCTCCGCCAGCGCTTCCGGCGATGGAATGTGGGCCGGCACCAGCGATTTGTCGACCCAGCTATCGGGATCGGAGAACAGGCATAGCCAGCCCAAATCGATCAATACCGCGCCAATTTGCGCCAATTCCCAATCGATTACGGCGCGGACCTCGCCGTCGCGAATCAGCATATTCGACCATTGCATGTCGCCGTGAACGCATCCAAGACGCGGCGCGCGCGGCTCGGTAGCGAGCAGGCGTTCGCGCAATTCCGCGGAGCCGACGGTGGTCGCAGGATCGAGCGTCGGACGGTCGAGCAGCGCGTTGCAACGCTCGATCTCCTGCTGCAGCGTGACCGGCTCGCCCCATACCGCCCGGCGCGGCTCCCACGGCACGGAATGGAGCGCGGCGTGCGTGCGAACAACGGCGCGTGCGGCGGCGCGTTGCTCGTCCGGACTATATTCACGTTCGCCGAGCGCGAGTTTGTCGCCCGCGACGAAACCTACGACGAACCATGGCCGGCCGAATTCTTCGACGCCCTCGCCGATCCACTTCACCGGCGGCGTCGGCACGGCCGTTCCTTCGAGCGATTTCATGATGCGCGCCTGGCGGGCGACGTCCGCTGTCCCGACCGGACGCACGCCCGCCGGAGCCAACCGAATCACCAGATGCTCGCGAGTGGCGGCGCCGCTGGCGTCATGCGTCGTCAGTTCGAAGCCGTAGCTTTGCCCGGCATGTCCCGGCAGGACGGTCAATCCGCTAATCGTGGCGGCGGGGTCGCCCGTGCGCGCCCGCAGCATCGCGAGCAGTTGCGTTTCAAATTCGGTATCAGCTTCCATCCGTGGACCTGCTAACAATGGCCCGCCCGCGCCGGGACGGACGCGGACGGGCCTGGGATCATCAACCGTCCACGAGCATACGCAACCGCGCGCCGATCCGCTAACCGCGCATCTTGAGCTGGGCGGACGCCGGATGGAGGCTTGATTGCGCGCTCGGCCGCGCTTCGATTCGTTTGAACCACGCGCTGACGTTGGCGAGCGACGGATCGATTTTCTGGCCGACGCCGGCCGCGAAGTCGGTGCAGCAATAAAGAATGATATCGGCGATCGTGAAGCGGTTGGGCACGATAAACTCGCGTCCCGCCATCAAGCCGTCGAGCCATTTCAGCCGCGCCTGCGCGATCCGCTTAAGGCCCGGCCCGGCCTCCGGTTCGCACGGTACGCGGTTCTTGAAAATCTCAAGACCTTCCGTGAAACGAAAGCCGTTGTATATGTTTTCAGTGATATTCTGCTCGACGCGCCGCACCCATTGGCGGGTTTCCGCGCGCTCCTCGGCGGTGGCGCCGATCAACGCTGGCGTTGGATGTTTTTCTTCGAGATATTCCCAAATCGCCACGGTCTCGCCGATACACTTGCCGTTGTCGAGCTCCAGCGCTGGCAACTGCCCGCCCGGATTGCGCTCCAAATAGGGCGCTTGACGGTTTTCGCCCTTCAACAGCTCAATCGTCTTGGTTGGAATCGTGATGCCCTTTTCGGCGAGAAACATGCGCATCGCGCGCGGATTCGGTCCGAACGAATCATAAAGTTGCATATTCGGCTTCCCCTGTGTTTTGGTTGATTTAACCGACGCCTGAGGCGCGTCGGCTTGCCCCGAAATCTGTGAAAATATAGCCCATCCCTTGGCGCCGATGATACCTCCGTATCCGCCGTATCTGGCGAGCATGGACGATTTTCAATAGGCTGGCTTGGATGTTGTCCATCAATTGCGGGCCGGCTCCGGCGGGACGGAAACCGGCGGCATGGCCAGCCCCGCAAATCCGTATGGAGGAAAAGCGGCGGCAGAACCGTCCGTGACGTTCCGATCGTGAAATTTTGTCCTCAATGCGGCGCTGGTTTGCTAAAAGGCGCTCGCTTTTGCGTCGAATGCGGCGAAAACCTCGCGAACTACGCCTTGGCCGGCCCCACGGCGCCCACGACCGTCCCGGCCAGTCCCACGGCGCCACTTGGCGCCCCGAACGATCCATCCGTGACACCGGCCACGGCGCCGGCCGCATCCGCGCCGATCGCTCCGGCGGACCCGGCGGCCAATTCGATCATGCCATTCGCCGCGATCTTCATCGCCATCCTGGCGGTCGGCACAGTCGTAGCCATTCTGATCATGCGGCAACTGCCGGCCCGCGAGCGCCTGCTCGCCAGCGCGCCGGCGGCCGCGTCCGCGACGTCCAGCGTCGCCTCCGTCAACGGCGAGCAATTCCCGCCCGGCCATCCGCGGTTGCAGCTTCCCAAAGAAGCCCTCGACTTTATCGCCAACCTTCAGAAGAAGGCCGACGCGAATCCGAAGGATCTCGCGGTATGGGATCAGCTTGGCGACGTCCTGCTGCGCGCCGCGACGATCGTGCCGTCTTACTATCCGCGCGCCGCCGCCGCCTACGCCCATGTCCTGAAGGCCGACCCGGAAAATCTCGACGCGTTGCGCGGAACCGGCAATATCGACTTCGACCAGCGTAAGTTCGACGAGGCGATCGCGGCCTACGAACATTATCTTAGCCGCAAGCCTGACGATCCTGACGTGCGCACCGACTTGGGCACGATGTATCTTTCGACCGGCAACGCCGACCAGGCGGTGATTCAGTATCGGAAGGTGCTGGCGCAGCATCCACAGTTCTTCGAGGCCTACTTCAACCTCGGCGTGGCGTATGGGCAGATGAACCGGCTCGAAGACGCGAAGCAAGCGTTCGACGCGGCGATCAAGCTCGCGCCGGATCAGGACGCGCGCGACCGCGTGAACCAGATGGTCGCGTCGCTCAACGCGTCCGGGGCGGGCGGCGCATCCGCGCCGGCTATGAACGCCGCCAGCGGCGGCTCGAACGCGGCGCCCCAGACGGCCTCGGCGGGAACGCCGGCGACCTTTCAGGGCGCGATGGAGCAGATGCTGCGCAATCTGCCGATCGCCGGGCCGAAGGTGCAGGCCGTGCAATGGTCGTCGGCGACCGACGCGCGCGTGATGATGGACAATTTCCCGATGGATCAGATGCCGCCGTTCGCCGCGCACAAGTTTCTTGAGGATTTGAAGGCGGGAATCGAGCAGGTGAAGTCGGCGCATCAGATCTCGTCGCCGGTGCAGGTGAATATCTGCGACGCCGCGAGCGGCCGCGTCATGCAAACCGTGACCGAGTGATCGTACTATGCCTCGCGCGCGCACTCTCGATGCGGGGGGTCCGCCGCGATCGTCCGCCCACGCCCTTTGTCATTCTGAGGCGCAGCCGAAGAATCCCGAGACGCTCTTCGCGGGACGCAGGGCCGGTTTTCGCTCGGCAGGCTCCGTTCGGCACGACAGGCGTCGGAGTGGATGGCCGGACCGAGTCCGGCCATGACTGAGAATCAAAAACAAAGCGTTATGATTCTGCTATGGCGGATGAATAGAGCGTCCGCCGCTTTCAGGCGTCGTTTTGGAGATACGATTCCACTGGCCGCTCGCGGACCACGTCTGGCGAATTGGCGCCGCGGAGCAGCAGGAAGATGCGGCAACAGTCCTCGAGCAAAAGCGTTCGATAAAGCGCCTGATCCAGCGAATGTCCCGTGGCGAAAGAGCCGTGGCCGCGAATCAGCAGCGCGGGCGCGCGTTTGAGCGCCTCCACGATCGCGGCCGGGTCCTCGCCGGATTCTTCTCCCGGCACGCTCGTGTTGATAATCGGAATCGAGTGAAGACCGATTATCGCCTCGTTATGAACAGGCTGAATCCTGTCGCTCCGGGAACTTATCGCCGCGGCGATCGCATGGGCGCCGTGAACGTGAACGATCGATTGTGCGGTCGTCGAATTGTATAACGCGCGATGAACCTGAGCTTCGCATGACGCTTCAGCGGGAATTGCCGTATTGGCATCCAGATCGACCGAAATAAAATCGCTCCCGGAGAGTTGGCCCAGGTTTTTCCCGGTTCGCGTAATGAGGAAGCCGCCGCCGATCTTAACGCTCAGGTTGCCGCCTCGCGTCGTAACCAGGCTGCGCGCATACAACTCTTTACCGACCGCAATCAACTGTTCGGAGTATCTTTCGGTCATCGAACGCCCCGTATAAAAACAACCCCCGGCAAAATCAGCGCGCGGCTTCTCCGGTTTGCGCAGCCGAACGCTTCGGCCTCTGTTGCGACGGCAATCCCAGATTTACTTCGCTTGCCGCATTAGTCTCAGCGGGCACAGCGGCAAAGTCAATCCAAATTCGCGAGACAGAGCTTAAAATAACGCGCCGCGGGCCGAATTTTCGCCGTCTGGCGACACTGACGACGAATGCCCAATCCGCCTTTATTCGATCGCGCCTGCGCCGCCGCCAGGCGCCGGAAATATTAGAATCGCTTGATGCGCCAAAAAGGATTCCTGGTTTTTTGCGCGCGCATCAGAGGCCCCGCGCCGAAAGTCCGATAGCCCCGGACGCCCGCGCCTTTCAGCGCGCCCCGCGAGTTTTACCTCGGCATCACCGGCAATAAAACGTGCGAGGCCATCGCGCGCTCGTGGTAAACCGATTGCCGCGCGGCGATCCCTTTCACGCCTTCGCCAAAAGCCTCGCCAGTGTTCAAGTTGCGGTCGAAACGCGGAAAGTTGCTGGAGCTGATCTCGAGCCGAATGCGATGGCCGCGGAGAAAAAGATTGCTGGTCGCCCACAGATCGATGGTGAATTTGTATGGCCGTCCAGCCTCCATCAACCGCGGGCAGCTCGCGGATTCGCGGTAACGGGCGCGGATGATCCCGTCAAGCAGGTTCTGCGCGTATCCGTCCGGATGCACATCGACGAGTTTCGCGGTGAAGTCCGTATCGACCGCGGAAGACGACGCCCACAGCACGACGCTGACCGGCCCGGTGATTTCCAGTGGTTGCTCGAGTGGTTCCGAGGTGTAGACCAAAACGTCGTCGCGCTCCTCCACCGGTCTTTGATCCTGGACGCCCATATCGATGGCGAGATTTGCGCCGCCGAGGCTGGGCACGGGATTATCCGGATCGTAAACGAAGCTATCCGCATTTTCTTCGTCGGGCGGCGCCGTCGAGAGCACGCCGTCGCCGCGAACGGAATTGGCCCCCCGCTGGCTGTGCAAATAATACGGTATCTGGCGCACGTTCGGTGGCGGCCAATCGGGCAATGAGCGCCATTTATTTTCGCCGAGCGTGAATATCGTCACCGGAGGCTCATCCATGACGCCGTTATCGACATCTTTCAGCCAGTAATCGAACCATCGCGCCAGGGTCTCGCTGAGGTCGATAAGCGCGGCGGGTCCGAAATCGATATCGCCGGTTCCACGCGAACTTGGAACGGTGTACGGCAACAAGTGGCCCCACGGCCCGATTATCAGGCGCTGGCCGTCGCGCGCCTTCTGAAACCTGCTCTGCGTCTTGATGCTGCGATAGGCGTTCTGCGCGCCTTCGCCGAAAATGTCATACCAGGACGTGACATGCAGCATCGGCACGCTGACGCTGGCTGCGTGCCGGTTCACGTTCGCGCGATACCAGTATTCGCCGTCGTCGGCGTGAGCGATGTGATCGGCGAAATACGGCGCGGCTTCCCTGAGCAACTCAATCCAGTCCTTGATCGGCAGATGCCGGTACCATTTGTCGGTCAGAGGCGTGAAGGCGTTCAGGCCGAAACGCGTCTGGCGGAGCAGCGGAAATTCCCCGCCTTCGACGTATTCTTTCATCTTTTCGAACAGATCGTTTCGGTTTTTGCGCCGGAGCGTGTTCAAGCCTTTGAAAATTGCGTACGGGACGATCCATCCCCACATCGACGCGCCGCCGGTGTGAAAAATCCAGCTCGCGTGGTAGTCCGATGAGGCGGACACCGGCGCCATCACCTGCAAAGACGGCGGCATCGGATCGTTGCACGCAATCATGTATTGGGTCAGCCCGAGATAAGACTGGCCCGTCGTGCCGACGCGGCCGTTTGACCACGGCAGCCGCGCCGCCCATTCGACCGCATCGTAACCGTCGGCGATTTCCTGGAAAATCGTGTCGTATTCGCCTTCGGACTGAAATCGACCTCGACAGTCCTGTACGACCGAGACGTATCCGTAGCGCGCAAAGAGAAAATTCGGGCCGTTCGGGTCGTCGGTCCCCTTCTTGTTGTACGGCGTGCGGCTGAGCAGAACGGGAAATCGTCCCGGCTCGTCGGGCCTGATCACGTCCGCATACAACGTGACGCCGTCCCGGGTCTTCATCGGAACGTTCTTTTCCGTCACGACTTTGCAGGTTTTCCGGGCGCGAACAATCATCCGAACCTCCAGGCGCGGCGGCGGCTCATACGCATCGTCGGCCTCCCGCGATCGGCGCGATCACGGGCGACGCCGGCGCCGAACGGAACAATCGCAGAAAACCCCGGACGGCGGCAATGCTTCGGGATGAACGCAAGCTCCCGCGCGCGTCGCCGCGCCGGCCGGCGCCCGCTTGGCGGCGCGACGAAATTACACGGCGGTGGCCGTGACCGCGGGGAGAAACCGATTGCGGAAATCTTCAGCGCTAAGTCCGGTGTAGACCGCGATTCGCGACAAGGCCGGCTCCTGCAGATCGCGCGGCTCGAGGCGAATCATGTAGGAGCGTGCGACGCGGTAAGACTCGGTGGTGACGTCGACCAATCGCACCTTGATGCGTCCGGTTTCCGGATCGAGCAATTGCGGCAAATCCACCGGCGTCACGCGCCCGCCCGTGATTGCGATCAACGCGCCAGAACCGCCGTCGAGAAGATAGCGCACCGCGCCGTATCCCAGCGTGCGGGTGTACTCTGTGTCAAACGGCACCGGCTTGGCGCACCGCAGCTCGTATCCAATATCCTTGGCGACGACGTTCGTCGTGACGCCGATCTCCTTGAGCCGTTCGCGCACGCGTTCGCGCAGCAGCGCTCCGAGCGGAATGTCGGCGATATGAATGTGGCCGTAGGAGTCGCGTTCCAGGCCAGCGGCGGCTGGCAGCGTTTCGGGATCGAGCCGCTCGGCGATGCCCTCCGCGATGATCGCCACGCCGTTGTCATGGCCCATCGAAGCGCGCTTCACGATCGCGCCGACGATAGTGTCGACAACCAGCGAAAAATCGAATTTTTCGCCGCGAAATTCCTCCGGAATCACCGCCAGCGTGGCGCCCGCCGACTTGCACATGCTGAGCGCGAGAAAGCCCGCCTTGCGTCCCATCGAAACCGCCAGATACCAGCGGCCGGTGGTGCGCGCGTCCTCCATCAGCGACTCGATAATCGCCGTGCCGGTCGCGCGCGCCGTCTCGAAGCCGAAAGTCGGCGCGTTTTCGGGAAGCGGCAGGTCGTTGTCGATCGTTTTCGGAACGGTCGCCACCCCGATACGTCCGCGCGCCCGCTCCGCGATTTGCGCCGCGCCAAACGTGGTGTCGTCGCCGCCGATGCACAGCAAATAGCGCACCCGCAACCGGATTAGCGTATCGATCACGCGCTGCAACGTGGCTTCATCCCGCGCCGGATTCGTGCGCGACGTCCGCAATACCGACCCGCCGGTGAAATGAATCCGGCTCACGTCCGCGATACGCAGATCGACGGTGTGCGAAGTATCGCCCTCGACCAGCCATCGGTAGCCGTCACGCAGCCCGATGACGCGCAAGCCGTTATTGATCGCTTCGATCGCGGCGGAGGCGATGACCCCATTGATTCCGGGCGCAGGACCGCCGCCGACCAGAATCGCCAGAACCGGAAGACCGTCGCTCATCGCAAACCTCCAGCCTTATTTCTCAACTACCATGCGCGTCGCGACGAGCGAATACTCCGCCTCCAACCGATATTCATCCGCCACAGCGGCGCTTATCCGCCGTCGAGCGTCGTACAAGCGGATTTAATTAGCCCCGCGTTAATTGCAGCCTAATCAAACTGTAACAAATGCCGCTTAAACTTGCCCAAGCGAAGTCTGATGGAATCCAGAAGAATCAGGTCTTCAACGGGAGGAACGATGGTCAAGGCAAGGAACTTGGTTGCGCTCGGTCTGTTGGCGCTGTTGGCGTTCGCCGCTCCGCAAATCGCGCACGCCCAGATGCTGATCAACGGCGCCGGCTCAACTTTCGGCTACCCGATCTACTCGAAATGGTTTGACGCTTACACCAAAGTCGATCCGGGCGTGCGGTTCAACTACCAGTCCATCGGCTCCGGCGGCGGCATCATGATGCTCCGCAACAAGACTGTGGCGATCGGCGCCAGCGACGCTCCGCTTAGCGACGCCCAGGAAACGCAGATGCCCGGACCGGTGCTGCATTTCCCCTCCGTCCTCGGCGCTGTCGTGATGTCTTACAACCTTCCGGAAGTCACATCCGCCATCAAGCTCAGCGGCCCTGTGATTGCAGACATCTATCTCGGCAGAGTGACGAAATGGAACGATCCTGAAATCGCGAAGCTGAATCCGGGCGTCGCTTTTCCGGATAAGCCAATCCTCGTAGTGCATCGCTCCGAGGGCAGCGGCACCACCTATATCTTCGCCGATTACCTCTCCAAGGTCAGCCCGGAATGGGCCAAGCAGGTCGGTAAAGGAACCTCCATCCGCTGGCCGGTCGGCCTCGGCGGCAAAGGCAGTGAAGGCGTCACCGGTCTGGTCCAGCAGACCCCGGGCGCGATCGGCTACGTCGAACTGACCTATGCGCTGGCCAACAAGATTCCGTTCGCGACGGTCGAGAATCGCGACGGAAAATGGATTGTACCGAGCCTCGCTGGGGTCACCGCCGCGGCCGCCGGCGCCGTCGCCAACATGCCGGCGGATTTCCGCGTGTCGATCACTGACGCTCCGGGCGCCGAATCCTATCCGATTTCGTCGTTCACCTGGCTGCTCATCTACAAAAACCAACCCAACAAGGCGACCGGTGAGCAAGTCGTCAAATTTCTAAAATGGGCGCTGACCGACGGCCAGAAATATGCGCCTGCACTCTATTATGCGCCGCTGCCGAAGTCGGTCGTCAAAAAAGAACTGGCGCAGCTTGCCGAAGTGTCGATTCCCGCGAACTGACCCCGTCGGCAATCAATTTTGGAGGTGAAGGAAATGGTTGTTCAAAAGCACGTTCGAATCCGTCGTTTCGTCGGCCTCACGGCCGCCGCCGCCGCTCTTTTACTGGCGGGCGGGCCGGCGGCGTCGTACGCGCAAACCGCCGCCAGACCGATGGCGGCCAGCGCGCCTGTCGATCCGCCGATGAATTCTCGGTCGGGCGCTGATCCAGTCGCAGCGAAGCCCGGCGATCCGCCGCCCAAGGTCGAGAATTGCGCGGTCGTGACAATTTCCACGCCCGCTAAATACGCATGCAACGGCAAAGTATATACGACCTATGAATTGCAACATCTTCGCGAAAAGTGGGAGGCTGCGAATAAATGATAAACCGTTCAGGGTGGTCTGAAGCGGCGGGAGGAGAACGGCCGCGGATGCGCTACGGCGATGTTGCCGCCGGCGGGCGGACGCTCCGGGCGTCCGCCCGCCGGCGGATGTTTGCCGGCCAAATAATTCGATATCTTTGGAGCTACCGAATGAAGTTACACACTGGCTTGACGATTGCGATCGCGAGTCTTGCCCTGTTCCTGGCGGCCTTCGACGGAACGAGCGGCGTCGCGCGCGCACAGGCCGATCCGTATGGTTCTGGGGGAATGAGCGTTTCGTCCGGAGGACTTTCGCCAATCAGCGCGAGTTCCGGCGGGGCGGCGGCGATGACCTTGTGGACCGACCCTGCGACCGGCGAAGTTTTCACGCGTCCGGGACCCGGCCGCACGCCGCTGAATTTGCCGATCGCGACTCCGCAAAGCCAGCAGCAACTCATGCAAAAGCTGCAGCAGCAGGAGCAAAAGACCGCCGAGCTGGAACAGCAGGTCCAGACGATCGAGCCCGCGTGGGAGGATTATCTCGGCAGCTTCAAGAACAAGGTGAGCATCGGCGGACAGTTCTGGGGCGACTGGGCGATGTACACGCATACGAGCTGGGCGCCCCAGTTGCTGACCCAGATCAATCCGCCGGGGCCGGGCAACAATCTATATAATTCGTTCGACATCACGCGCGCGTATATCAACATATTTTTCAATCCGACTTCCGACTGGACGATGCGGATCACGCCGAACATCTATCGCACCACCGGCACCACGGCGAACCAGGCCTATGGCAAGACCGGCGGCATCGGCAGCGATTTGCAGGGCGATCTCGGATATCGGCTGAAATACGGATATGTCCAGTGGAACACGCCGTTCAAGAATCTGGGCATCGCTCCGATCAAAAACGACGTTATCGTTCTGGGCCAGCAGCCGCAGCCGCTGACAGCCTGGGAAGAAGATCTCTACGGCTACCGTTTCGTCAACTTGACGACCTGGAACATGAGCCTCTCGTCAACCTTCCCCGGCGTTAGCATCCAGGGACCGGTCACGTTCGGCTCCGACAACCTGCAGTACATCGATTACAATATCGGCGCGTTCAATAACGCCAGCTTCCATGCGCTGGAACAGACCAACACCAAGGAAGTGATGGGGCGGATATCGCTCTATCCGTTCGGCGCGCGCTGGCGTTTCGACGGTCTCGGCCTGACCACCTTTTATGACTACGGATGGGGCAACGTGACGCCCGACAACATGAATCTTCCGGCGGTTCTGAAGGGGCCCAACGCGAATATCCAGCGGCTGGCTGAACTTGTCCACTATACCGCCGACAACTGGCAGATCGCGTTCGAGTACGATTGGGGACGCAACGCCTGGACTCCGGGCAACCAGTATTCGGGATCCGGTCCGGCCGAACTTTTCGGCTTCACTCCGAATCTGCCGTCGGGGGGCATCCTCAATCAGCAGGCCTTTGTGAACCTGGCCAACGCGCTCATGAACAACGGCCGCACCACCCAGCAGGCGTTCAACCTGTTCGGCCATTACCATATTCCCGACAGTAAGTTTACGCTCTTCGGGTGGATTAACCAGTTCAACCCGAACACTTCCGTCAAGAACAACCCCTTCGATTGGCAGCGGTATGTCGTCGGCATCGCGTACCAGTACAACGAATACCTGCGCTTCGCGCTCGACGAGCAGGCGATTCTGTACTATCACGACCAGTACAACTTCCCGGTTTCGTACGCCGAACAGTTCAACTACACGTCGCCGAAGGGCTTCAAGGGCAAGGCTATACCTAACGTCGTGCTGCCCGACATGCATACGACGATGGTCAACATCGAGTATATGTTCTAACGCATTCGGAGAAAGAGAAATTTACAATGATGATAAAGCGCAAATACGGATATGACGGCGCGTCAGACGGTCGCGCGCGACGGATTGCATCCGCCGCTCGCATGGCCGCGGCCGCCAGCGTCGCTTTCGCGCTGCTCGCGCTCGCGACGCCGAACTGCCGTGCGCAATCCGGCGCGTCCGCGGGTTCCGCGCAAGCGGAGAGCTCCGGCGGCGTAAGCAAATGGATTGGCATGACCACGCATCAGGTGCGCAAGAAGCTCGGAGAGCCGACTTCGTCGCAAATGCTGCAGGAAACCGGCGGGCTGATGTTGATCTACGCTAAACCCGGCAAGACGCACTATGTGTTCGAAATCGGGCCTAACGGCAAGGTGGACAAGGTCGCCGTGATTCATTAATTCTCAGGCCGTCGGGCGGGTTGACCGTCCGGCGGCCTTTTTTGCGCCTGCGCGATTTCGCCGGTGCGCTTGCAACGATAAGACCCGGTGCAGCCCAACAGACCGATCACTCTCTATCCGATTTTGGCCTCGATGCTGCTCGGCCTTTGCGCCTGCGCGGCTCCAAGCTCCACTGCGGAGGGTTATCCGCCTCCGCCTGGCCTGCCGCCAACGCGAACCGCGTTGATCGCCAAGCTGGAGCGCGCCGAGGAATCCGACGTCGGCAACTCCCAAGCCTACAGTTGGAGCGATCCAGGACTGGACAACCGTTACAAAGAAAAGGCGAAAGAAGTGGAAGCGGTAATTTTGGAACTGGAGTCCGGAGATAACGTCCCGCCTGAGCAAATCAACGACGCGCTGGATAATTCGAGCTTGCGCGGGTTCGGCGGCTACCCGTGAAAAAATACGCTAGTCGTCCAACGAGCGCCTGACGTAGCAATCGACTTTCCAAAAAAAAAGGCGAGGCGGTTATGCCGACGCCTCGCCTTTCGGATTCGTCTGGAAGGACGTCAACCGCGCGACGGCAGCCGCACCAACGCCTTCGCCCGCACCGACAATTCGCCGTCCTGCTGCGTGGCGACCTGCTCGATCTCGGCGTAATGCTCGCCGTCTCGGACGAAGGTCCTCTTGACCTCGCCGTTGATGTACAGCGTATCGCCGACCGGATTATGCCGGCGGATCTGCACCTCGATTTGGCTCAAAAATCCAGCGTCGCCCATCCAGTTGGTCAGCTGATGCGTCATCCAGGAGCATCGCTCCGGTCCGTAGTCATAGGCGGCCGGAGTGCCGACCAACACGGCCAGATCGTCTTCCCAATGCACGCGCTCGGGAATATCCGGGATGCCGAATTTGTTCGGAATTCCCAGCCCCGGATGCTTCTGCAACTGTTTCCAGGCGAGCTTGTTGGCGCGAATATACAATCCGCCCCAGCCTTGCGCGAAGGCGATGAATCCGGTCGCCGTCATCGGCCCCTTGACCATCGTCGGCAGCTTCTCGCCCGGCTTCACGTCTTCGATATAGCGCGGTGTGGCGCCGCGAATCTCCTCGGCCTCGTATAACGCGAAGATTTTGGCCAAATCGTCGCGCGTGTAATACACCGGTTTCTTGGCCTTGACCTCCGTGTACTTCGTGCCGCGTTCGCGCGCGGTATCGCGCTCGGTTCGAAAGCACCAACTGTCGCCCTCGGCGACGATCTCATCGCGTTGATTGATGAATTCGCAGCGATAGATCTGCTGGATCGAGCGGCCGGCGAAACGGGTCTGATGCTCGATCAGGTCCTTCAGCCAGACTCGGGTCCGGAACTCGTCGCCATGCAGCATCGGCCGCCGCCACGTGACGTCGATGCCCGCGAACATCGCATGCACGCCCGGCAGTCCGCCGACATAGCCGCTGAAGACCCGGTCGAGCGGGAAGATGAACGACGGCGGCGCGACCAGCCGGCCATACGCCGTACCGCGCGCATACTCCGGATCGCACCACAAAGGATTGTCGTCGCCGATTCCGTGCGCCCAGTGACGGATATTGTCGCGAGTCGCCTCATGACACCACGGTTCGAGCGTATCTTCGATCACCACGCCGATCAGCTTGCGCAGATCGGCGACGCTTTTGTCCGTGATAAGTGAAAAACGCTGTTGCGGCGATGCTGCCATTACTAAGTTCTCGTTGCTCCTTGTGTTGCGCAGATTTCGGCCGGCGAATCGCTCTATTTGAAGCGCGGGATGATCTTTTCGCCGAAAGTGCGAATCTGATTTTTAACCACTGCCGCGGGCAATAATCCCTGATCGCCCTGCCACATGAACCATTCCGGATTGACGTTTTCGGCGAGCGCGTCCATCTCCTTGCGCACCCCGTCGACGTTGCCGAAAAAGGCAAACTTCGCTTTTTCAACGCGGTCCAGCGTGCATTCCTCCAATGGCAGCATCCGGCCCGGATATTTCGCGTCGTCCTCGGGAAACCGCCAGGCCTCCCAGAATCCGAAGTGATAGAAGAATCTGCAAGCCCACGCCGATCGCGCCATCCTCTGCCATGCGCATCGCCTGCTCGCGGTTTTCGCCGATATACAGGCTGCGCAGCACGCCGATGCTCTCGCCAAGGTTGAGCCTGCGCCCGTGTTCGGCTGATTCCTTCCGATAGATCTCCGCCAACTCGCGCACGCGCTTCGGTTCCGAAATCAGGATGCTCGGGGTGATCCGCTCGCGCGCCGTCCATCGCACCGTCTCTTCGCTGATCGAAAAGGCCTGGAACAGCGGAGGATGCGGCTTTTGATAAGGTTTGGGAATCAGGTTGATCGCGCGGATATTGCCCTTTTCGTCGAGTTCACCCGGCGCGCCGAACTCGCGCGTCCATTCGTGCGGCGCCCACGGCGTGCCGGTTTCGAATGGATATGGAAATTCGTAGTGCTTGCCCTTGTAACGGAACGGTTCGTCGCCCCAAGCCGCTTTGAGGATGTGATACACCTCCTCGAACGCCTCGCGATTCGTCCGATCGACCTCGCTCTTGTCGCTGACCGTGGCGGAAACATGAATCTTCTGCGCCATGTTGTTGAGCCAGCGCGTCTGATAGCCGCGCGCGAACCCAATCAACGTGCGCCCCTTGGTCAACTGATCAAGCCATCCGATTTCCACCGCCAGCCGCATCGGATTCCATCCCGGCAGCACATAGCCGATCGGGCCGACCTTTATATGCCTGGTGTTGTGGATCACGTGCTGGGTCAGCAACGGCAGGCTGCCCATTTCCAGCCCCTCGCCGTGCAGGTGATGTTCGGGAAAGGCGACCGCGTCGAAACCGACCTCCTCGGCCAGTCGCGCCATCTCCACAACTTCATCGATCATCTTCTGAAAATATTCCGTACGGTTCGCGATCGGCCGCAGCTTGCGCCGTTCTTCGAGCGTCGCGGGAATTGTGGGTAGAAAAAAGAACAGAAACTTCATGCGCTGTCCTCCTTTAGTCGTCACTGATCGGATTCACGGAGGCTATTCATAGCACCAATTGATCGCTTGGCGTTAACCGATCGAGACGCCGCCTTGGACTTGGGGCCGATCTTCGCGCAGATTAGATCGAGGAGCCGCGGCGGCTCCCTGCAGAAAAGGAGCAACTCCGATGCAAGTGGGAATGGTTGGATTAGGCCGGATGGGCGCGAACATGGTTCGCCGCCTGCTTCGCGCCGGCCATCAATGCGTGGTCTTCGACGTAAGCCCAGCGGCGGTTAAAACGCTCGCCGATGAAGGCGCCGTCGGTGCCGCATCGCTCGACGATTTCGCGGCGCGGCTGACAAAGCCGCGCGTAACCTGGATGATGGTTCCGGCCGCGGTGGTCGAACGAACCCTCACCGATCTCGCCAACCGCTTCGAGACTGGCGACATCATCGTTGACGGCGGCAACTCATGGTATGGCGACGACATCCGGCGCGCCGCTAATCTGCGCAAAAAGGGCATCCACTACGTCGATTCGGGTACGTCGGGCGGCGTCTGGGGATTGGAGCGGGGCTTTTGCCAAATGATCGGCGGCGAGCCCGAAATAGTCAAACACCTCGATCCGATCTTTGCCGCGCTCGCACCGGCGATTGAAAGCGCGCCGCGCACGCCCGGTCGCGAAAACGTCAAGAGCAGCACCGCCGAACACGGCTATCTTCACTGCGGTCCGAACGGCGCCGGCCATTTCGTCAAAATGGTCCATAACGGCATCGAATACGGATTGATGGCCGCGTACGCCGAGGGACTGAACATCTTGCGCCATGCCAATGCCGGCAAGCGTCGCGAGAGCATCGACGCCGAAACCACTCCGCTGCGCGATCCCGAACTTTATCAATACGATCTCAACCTGACCGAAATCGCGGAGGTCTGGCGGCGCGGCAGCGTAATCGGGTCGTGGCTGCTCGATCTGACCGCGAGCGCGCTGCTTGGCGACCCCGATCTCAAGAACTTCGCCGGACGCGTTTCCGATTCGGGCGAGGGACGCTGGACCATCGATGCCGCGATCGATGAGGGCGTGCCGGCGCAGGTCCTGACGGCGGCGCTATATGAACGTTTCAGCTCGCGCGGCCAGGCGGAATTCGCAAATCGAATTCTGTCGGCGATGCGCTATGAATTCGGCGGCCATTTGGAAAAGAAATCCTGACGCCGCGCCGGCGCCGAATCGTCATCGACAAGTGTCGCCAACGATATGGAGGATTGGGCCGCCGGCAGCTTTGAAGTCTATTCGCATTCGACGATCGATTCGGGGTCGGCCAGTCCGGTTTCGACCGTGGTCGCGACGCCGCGCGCGGCGATCTGATGCGGACGCATCGCTTCCACGCGCGCAATCGCTTCTTCGGGAGACTGCGCCTGCACCGGCATTTCGTACCATGTTACGATCTGCACGCGAATGCGATACTGCGCCATGAATCAACTTCAGCCACTACTACGTCGAGCCGCGGCCGCTCCAAGTTTTCATGCCAATCACAGCAACAATTACGGGATATGTAAACAATTATTTCAATTTAACGTTCTTTGAGTCGCAAAAGGAATTTCGGCTCTGGATATGCTTATTTCCGTCATTGCCGGTCTTTAATGGCCAATCAAAGGCCATTTCCATGCAATAGTGGATAAGCGTGTCGAGCGAGTGGTTCGATTTATGATTTCCATTAGTCGTGAAAGCGACCGGATATCGTGCCGATTGGCGTAATCGCAAATGGATAACCCGCCGTGCAGGCATCGTACTTGGTATGGTTGTGATTCCCGTCTGCCGCGCCTCGACGCGTCCGGTTAGTGCAGCACAAGCGGGGTGTCTAACGCCGGCGTGCGGCCAGCGGAAGCGGCCCCAACGAACCCGAAGCGGCGGGTGCGGCCGCGCGCAGCCGCACCAGGGCATCGATTAGCGCGGCGAGATCGTCCATCACAGCCTGCGTTGGCAAGCCATCGACGAAATCCGCCGATGATAAATAAATTCCCGTCGGCGCGGTCATCGCGCCGAACCAGGTCAGCACGTCCCGCAGATGCCATTCCGCGCCAAGAAAATGATGCGCCGTCGCGCCCATCGCGATTATCCCGCACGGCTTGCCCATCAGCGCCTCGACCGGAACGTGATCGAGCAGATTCTTCAGCGACCCGGTGAAGCTCGCCCGATAAACCGGCGTCGCAAGCACGATCAAATCAGCCGCCGCAATTTTTCCGACAACCGTTGTCGTATCGTCGCCGTATGCTTCCAGCGGTCGGCCGTCGGCGAATGCGATGCGAAAATCGGCAAGATTGAGAATTTCGGTTTCCACTTCGGGATGGCTCTGGCGCGCGGCCTCGGCCATCACCGTCGCCGCTTTGAGGAGCCGGCCCGGCGGCGTCACGCTGCCAACTATAATTACAAGTTTGCTCATGGCGGTAATTCTGTCGTCGATTCGGCTTACGAATGCAATCCGCGCTTGGATGGCGTGGCGCAGGGGCGCTACGATTCGCAAATCGGATAACGGCGATTTGGTCAATTCGCCGCTGGAGGCGTTCATGGGACGAACGCATGCGATCGTGATAGGGGGCAGCTTTGCCGGACTCGCGGCTGGGCGCGTGCTCAGCGAATTTTACGACCGGGTCACGGTTCTCGATCGCGACACTTTCCCGGATGGCGTCGCCGATCGCGCCGGTGTGCCGCAGGCGCGCCACGTGCACGGTTTGCTGCTGCGCGGATTGCACGAATACGAGCGCTTTTTCCCCGGCTTCGAAGCGCTCGCCGTCGAGCGCGGCGCCACCTTCCACGACCATACCTATGATTTCGCCGTGCTGCGTCCGCAAGGCTGGACTCCGCGCTACCGCTCGGGCCTGAAGTTTCTCAGCGCCAGCCGTGAACTAATCGAATCCTGCGTCCGTGATCTCTTCCGGCGACTGCCAAACGTGGCGCTGTGCGAACGCGCGCCGGTTATCGGTCTCGATATCGATAAAGCCGGCCCGCCGCGATGCCGCGGCGTGGTCGTGCCGCGCGGATCGCTCGCGACCGGCGAATTGAACTCAAACGCCGCGGACAATCGCGAAACTCTGGACGCGGACCTTGTCGTCGATGCGAGCGGCGCGATGTCGCGTGCGCCACAATGGCTCGCCGCCGCCGAATTGCGTCCGGCGGAAGAGACGATCGTGGATCCGCTCGCCGGATATTCTTCGCGATGGTTCCAGGGACCGCCGCCCGAACGCTGGCCCCAGGAATGGTGGTGGTGGGCGGGCGCCTATATCCGCCGCCGCCCCGACGATTTGGTCGAGGCCAATTTCCAGCTCAAGGAACACAACCGCTGGCATCTGACGCTTTCCGGCTTCAATCGCCGCTACCCGCCCACCGATGAAACCGGATTCACTGCCTTTGTCGAGCGCTTGCGCTCTCCGATAATCGCCGAAATGACCCGCCTGATGGAGCCGATTTCTCCCGTCTATGCGAACCGCGCGATCCGCAACCGCCGCCGCCATTACGAGAGCTGGAGCGAGCGGCTCGATGGGTTTATCGCGATCGGCGACGCCTTTTGCGCCTACAATCCCGTTTACGCTCAGGGGATGACCGCGGCCGCGATGTCGGCGACGATGCTGCGCGGCTGCCTTGAACGGTTCGGTCCGGCCGACGGCGCGCTTGCCCGCGAATTCCATCGCGCTGAAGCGGAAATCCAGCACGGCCCCTGGATGCTGTCCGCAGGCGTCGATCTGCGCTTTCCATTTACCGCAGGCGACCGGCCGCTCTCGCTCAAACTATTCAACCAATATCTCGATCGGGTCGGCGCCGCTGCGAGCGATCCGGTCGTCCGCACGCGCCTGCTCGAAGTCGCGCAATTGATGCGGCCGTTCGATGACCTGTTTGAACCTGCGATAATGGTGCGCGTCGGCGCGCGCGAGATTGCGCAAGCCGCGGCGTCGCTCTCCCGCATCTTTTCGATGAACGGCGCGCGCGACATTCCGCCGATGCCGCCTCCGCCGATGGCGAGTGAATCTCCGTCCGCTCCTGTCGCTGCGTAAACGACGAGCTTCCAAGCGGCGTTAGGCAAAAGCATTTTCTGATTCCGGTTCGCAAGCGGCTCAAATCGCCCCTTGCCTCGCGATTGGATGCCAACTGCGGAAATTTGGATCGAGATGCCGCGCTATGCAATTGCGCACAACGAGCAAGCATAGTTCTGCATCGAAACAATTCGATAAATTTCAATCAAAGAGCCGGTAGTGGGCGGCGGTTGCGCGGGAGGCGCGAGGAACGTTATCTAGGGGAGCAAATTCAGCGGGCGAGACGCCGGCGCCGGACGCGATGCGCGTCGGCCGCGCCCGCGCCGCCAAAGGAAATCACGCGATGGCGAAAATTGCCTTGGCCTGTACGATCATGCCCGACAGCTCCCTGCCGACCATCATCGATTGGGCGCGGGAGGCCGAAGACGCCGGTTTTGACGGCGTCTTCATGACCGAGGCGAACAACGATTCGCTCGCTTGTTCGCTGGCGATCGGTTTCAACACCCGCCGCATCAAGCTGGGCACGGCGATCACCAATATCTATCTGCGCCATCCGAACCTGCTCGCCAACGAGGTCGCCGCCGTGCATGAACTGACCGGCGGACGCTTCATCCTCGGCCTCGGCACGGGCCATCGCGAAAGCAACGGCGCCATCGGCATCGACATGGGCGGCCCGGCCGATCCGATGCGGAAGATGCGCGAGACGGTGGCGACGCTGCGGCGGATGATCGAGGGCGGCAAGACCAATCCTAAGGTGACGGGGAAAACGCCGCTTTACTTGGCCGGCGTATCGCGGCCGATGGTGCGGATGGCGGGCGAAATCGGCGACGGCGTGATTTTTAATTTCTTCCCGCCTGCGCGGGTCAAAGAGGCGCTTGGCGAAATCGCAGAGGGCGCGAAAAAGGCGGGGCGCGACCCGAAGGAGATCGAGCCGACTCTGTTTGCGACGGCTTTCATTTCTAACGATCTTGAAATGGCGCGCAAACCGGCGCGCACCCTGCTTTCCCGATATGGCGCGTTGCGTTTTTACGGCAACATGTTCGCGCATGCGGGATTCGAGCGCGAAATCGAAGGTATCCGCGCAGCGGGGAGCGACGGCAAGGCGGCGATCGCGGCGGTGACTGACAGGATGATCGATTCGACCCTGCTCGTGGGATCGGAGGCGCGCGTGCGCGAGCGGCTGGCCGAGTTGACCGCGCCGGGAATCGGATGGGCGATCGTTTTCGTCAATCCGGTCGGGGAAGATCGCGCGAGCGCGGTCAGGCGGGCGATTCGGGCGCTGCGTCCCTAATTCGCCGGCGGGAGCGGCTGCGGATTGCGCCGGACTTCAAGTCCTTTATCCTTGGATTTCCAAACCACCGGCATGCGATCGACCGCGTGGTCAAGCCATGGGAGCATGCGGCGGGCGTCGGCCGGATTTTTCTTGACCGGCACGATAACAAATTCCGCGTGGTTTATCGCGTCAATTGTGCGGTCGGATTCATGCCCGATATCGTTGCCAGGCAACAGATAGGCGGTCGGCGCGGGCATCATGCCCGGCCATACGGTGTCCGCGCCGTTCATAATGCTGACGACGATTCTGCGATGGCCATGCGTTAAATTCTCGATGACCTGTAAGTCGGCGCGGTCGGACGACGATAGCCAAGCATACCCGTATCGCGGGCTGTAAGAGAGCTTGGGCCATTCGTGGATCGAAGCGACCGTTATTCCGTAATCAGACAAAAACGCCATGATGGCGAGGATTGCGACTGGCGCGAAGTTGAAATCGTCGGATGCGGCGCATGCCGCAAGGCCCATCACGAGCGCGAACGAATAATTCATCCACGATGCCGGGCCGCCGAACATCACCAGTGCCGCCACAAGTTGCGCAGCCGCGCAGAATACGATCGTTTCCTTAAGTCGCCGGTCGAGATCGCCCGAAACCCCATGGCGGATTAGCTGCCTTGCGCAGACGGCGCCGGCGATCGTGAGCCAGATTCCGCCAAGAAACCAAAATGGAATCACAGTGGCGAAATAACCAACAAGCGGCGCGCCATGAAGCGAGTAAAAATCATAGCCGCCGCGATTGAATAGCCCGAATCCGAGCGCACGATAGTCGCGAATTCCGCCGGCCGGAATGACTGATGTGATCAATGGCCACAACCCGAACTCGAGCCCCAATACGATTGCCAATAGCAGTCCGACGATCGCCGCCGGGATGCATTGACGAATCGCCAGGTTCCAGTCGAATTTTCGCGAGCCGTCATGAGTTCGAAGGGTCGCCGCGGCGTCAATCGCGACAAGAATCATGAAGCCGAAAAAATACCCCATCTCCGGTTTGGCGAAGCAGGCCGCCGTCGCCAACGCCAGCGATTGGCTGCGCCGATTTTCCGCGAACGCCGCCAGCGCATGACTCAGCAGGACCGCTTCAACTCCGTGCGCCAGCGAAAAATAGGCGCTCGGAATTGCGATCGGGAGGGCGACGATTAAGATTCCAATGCCGATTGGATTAAGCGAGAGCGCTCTTGCAAATCGGGCGACCGCCAAGGCCACGGCGATGGCGCATGCCAGCGACGCCAGTTCGAAGGCAATGGGGGTCAGCCCAAACAGCTCGAACCAGAACCGCCCTAATAAGATCGGTAAAAGTCCGTAAAAATAGCCAAAGTTGACGGTCGGGAGCATCCCCTGAGCGGTCAGAGATTGAACTGTCAGCCAAGCGCCGCGATCGCCGAGAAAAATGCTGCCGAAGCACATGTCGTGCGGAACATGAAGCAAAGTTGCGCCAATCACGATTACGATAAAGGTTATCGCGAGCGGCCGGAACGACGGCGGATGTTCGGGCCGGCGGCGCCAATTCTCGAAAAGCCTGCGGCTTTCCGGCTCTTTTGGCAGAGCGGCTATGGCTGCACCTGCGCGCTGCCGGGCGGCATCATCCGCGGTCCGGCCTTCAGGATGTGGAAAAAGCTCATTATACGATCGTAATTTGCGCCTAGATCGCTCACGCCGCAGCGCGATTTCGAGCGCATCTCGACAAGGCTCTTGTCCGGCCCATCCGGCCGCACTTGGATAATGAAATCGTCTTTGAATTTGAAGAGCGCCGAAGTCGCCACGCCTTCAAGTTCATGGGCCGTCTGATCGTTGCGGGTTATCGACCAATTGGGGATTTCGCCAGCGAGGATCTCGACTCGCTTATAAACGATATTTGGCGTTCCGTCGAGCGTTAGTGGAGCCAGGTCAGGGTAATTCTTTTCCTGGATCGGGGCGAATTTTGGATTGTACGCCAATCCTTCGCCGCATTCGGAATTCATTTTCAGCGCGGCCACGAATTGCGGCGGATTTTGCGTATCGGTCGTGATGTCGTTGATCGGAACGGCGCGATGGCGCAGGACGATCCCGACGATCGGCGCTGCGACCACCAGCCCGAGGATTGTGCCGATTCTGGCCCGGATTTGCCCGCCATGGCGTTCTTCACCGCGCGTCAGCAGCATGCCGATGAGGCCCAATACGATAGCGATTCCAGCAAAGAAAAAGCCGACCAGAAAAATCTGGAAGCCTTTAAAGGGCGGCGTCAGGCCAAAATGCGCAGCGACGATTCCTGCCGCGACCAGGGCGACCCCCAGTAAACTGTCATAGAATGCCAGCCACGCTAGTACCATCGTCGTCTCCGTCGTTTTCGCGTGAAAACGCGCCTACGATAGTTGGTTATATGATGCGCAGCGTTATTACAAAGCCCCCGGCCCGGGCCGTCCCGTGGCGCCACATGATGTCCCGGACGGTCCCGCGGCGCCATTTCAGGCGCCGCCGCGGCGCTCAAATTGCGGGTTGATTCCCGCTCGGATAGTGTAATTGGTTACCGCGTCCGCCAACGGACGCCCGCTGGCGCATTCAGGTTCAGATGGAAACAACCGCCCAACGCCTCGCCCTGCTTCGCGATCTGATCGCGCGCCGGATCGTCCTGCTCGACGGCGCCACCGGCACCTCGATTCAAGGGATGAATCTGCACGCGAGCTATTTTGGCGGGCCGCATCTGGACGGCTGCAACGAAAATCTCGTCGCGACCAGCCCGGACCGGATCCGCGAACTCCATCGCGGCTTCCTCGAGGCCGGCGCCGACATAATCGAAACTAACAGCTTCGGCTCGACCTCGATCGTGCTGGCCGAATACGGTCTCGCCGATCGCGCCCGCGAGCTTAACCGGCTGGCCGCCCGCATCGCGCGCGAAGAGGCCGACGCCGCATCGACTCCCGCCAAACCGCGTTTTGTCGCGGGTTCGATGGGCCCGACCACCCGCAGCATCTCCGTCACCGGCGGCGTGACGTTCGACGAACTGGCCGCCGCCTATCAGGAACAGGCCGAAGGCCTGATCGAAGGCGGAGTCGATCTGTTGCTGTTGGAGACCGTTCAGGACTCGATCAATTGCAAGGCCGGGCTGGTCGGCATCGACCGCGCGCTTGACGCGACCGGCAGCGCCGCCGGCATCGCGATTTCGGGCACGATCGAAACGATGGGCACGCTGCTGGCCGGGCAGGATGTCGAGGCGTTCTACGCAACTTTCGCGCATCGCGATTTGCTCTGGATCGGCCTCAACTGCGCGACCGGTCCGGACTTCATGACCGACCATCTGCGGACGCTCGCGGAAATCTCGCGCTTTCCGGTCGCTTGCGTGCCCAACGCGGGGCTTCCCGACGAAGAGGGCCGTTATAACGAAACGCCCGAAACGCTGGCGCAAAAGCTCGAACGCTTTATCGCCAATCGATGGGTGAACCTGGTAGGCGGATGCTGCGGCACCACGCCCGCCCATATCGCCGCGCTGGCGCAGGTCGCGGCGGCGGGCAAACCACGCGAAATCTCCGCGCCACGCCGATCGATCGTCACTGGGATCGAAGCGCTGGTAATCGACGACGACGCCCGGCCGGTGATCGTCGGCGAGCGCACCAACGTGCTCGGCAGCCGCAAGTTCAAGCGGCTGATCGGCGAAGGCAAGTTCGAGGAGGCCGCCGAAATCGGCCGCTTGCAGGTGCGCCGCGGCGCCCATGTGCTCGACGTATGCGTGCAGGACCCCGACCGCGACGAGAGTGCGGACATGGCGGGCCTGCTCGGCGCGCTTGTGAAAAAGGTCAAAGCGCCCCTGATGATCGACACCACCGACGCGCGGGTGATCGAGGAATCGCTCAAGCGCACGCCCGGCAAATCGATTATCAATTCGATCAATCTTGAAGACGGCGAGGAGCGCTTTCGCCGGGTCGTGCCGATCGCGCGCCAGTACGGCGCCGCGCTGGTCGTCGGATGTATAGATGAAGACAAGCGGCAGGCGCAGGCGATTACGCGCAACCGCAAGCTCGAAATCGCCGCCCGTTCCTATCGGCTGCTGACCGAAAAGTATGGCGTCGAGCCTGAAGACATCATTTTCGATCCGCTGGTTTTTCCGGTCGGCACCGGCGATCGCAATTACGTCGGCTCCGCGGTCGAGACGATCGAGGGGATTCGGTTGATCAAGGCCGCGATGCCGCGGGCGAAGACCGTGCTTGGCATCTCCAACGTTTCCTTCGGATTACCCGAGAGCGGGCGCGAAGTGCTGAACTCGGTGATGCTCTATCATTGCGTGCAGGCGGGGCTTGATCTGGCGATCGTGAATTCCGAAAAGCTCGAACGCTATCCCTCGATTCCCGAGGAAGAGCGGCGGCTCGCCGAAGACCTGCTCTGGAACCGCGGCGACGATCCGATCGCCGCCTTCGCCGCCTACTTTCGCGCCAGGAAGGCCAAGCCCACTCACGCCGAGCGCACTTCGATGCCGCTCGATCAGAGGCTCGGCCTTTACATACTTGAAGGCTCCAAAGACGGCCTGATCGACGACCTCAACGAGGCGCTAAAGACGCGCACGCCGCTCGAAATCATCAACGGCCCGCTGATGGCCGGGATGGACGAAGTCGGCCGCCTCTTCAACGCCAACCAGATGATCGTCGCCGAAGTGCTGCAATCGGCCGAAGCGATGAAGGCCGCCGTCGCCCATCTCGAACCGTTCATGGACAAGGCCGAAGGGCTGAACAAGGGCACGATCATCCTCGCGACCGTCAAGGGCGACGTGCACGATATCGGCAAGAACCTGGTCGATATCATCCTGAGCAACAACGGCTACCGCGTGATCAATCTCGGCATCAAGGTGCCGCCCGAAGAATTGATTCGCGCCTGCGAGAAGCATCGTCCGGACGCGATCGGCCTCTCGGGCTTGCTGGTGAAATCGGCGCAGATGATGGTGATAACGGCGCAGGACTTGAAGAACGCCGGCATCGGCTGTCCGATGCTGGTGGGCGGCGCCGCGCTCTCCGCCCGCTTCACCCGCCTCAAGATCGCGCCCGAGTATGCCGGAATCGTCGCCTACGCGAACGACGCGATGGAGGGCCTCGACCTTGCGAATCAACTGATGAATCCGCAGAAGCGCGAGGCGCTCGCCGTCGCGCTCGATCGCGATACGGCGCGGATGCGATCGGCGGCGGCGAAAACCAGCGCGGAAACTCAAACGCCCGCGCGGCGCGGCCCTGCGGTCATCTACGAGGGGCCGATTCCGGAGCCGCCCGATCTGAAGCTTCATCTGCTGCGCGACTACGACCTCGAAGAAATTTTGCGCTACGTGAATCCGGTGATGCTCTACACGCGCCATCTCGGCTTCCGCCATTTCGAGCAGGCGCTCGCCGCGGGCGACGCCAAGGCGCTCGAACTGAAGGCCGCCGTCGATGCGGTCGAAGACGAGATGCTCGCGCGGCCAGATATCACGGCGCGCGCCGCCTATCGCTTTTTCCCGGTTCATTCCGACGGCGATCGCACCATGATGGTTTACGCGCCGGACGGAAAGCGCGTGCTCGAAACTTTCACCTTCGGCCGCCAATCCGACGCGCCCGGGCTTTGCCTTGCCGACTATGTAACGCCGGCGGCGTCGGGTCGCCCGGACTATATCGCCATGATGGTCACGACGATCGGCGACGGCGTGCGCGCGT
Source organism: bacterium (assembly GCA_014896235.1). Lineage (GTDB taxonomy): Bacteria > Desulfobacterota > Binatia > Binatales > Binataceae > JADMIL01. The sequence goes on from JADBKU010000020.1 coordinate 72,780, forward strand.
TGGCGGAGGAATGGAAAGAGCGCGGCGACTACCTGCGTTCGCATATCCTGCAGGTGCTGGCGCTCGAGGGCGCGGAAGCGTTCGCCGAGCTGCTGCATATGAAGATCCGGCGGATGTGGGGAATCGGCGATCCGGATAACTTGACGCTCAAGGATCTGTTCCAGGCGCATTACCATGGCAAGCGCTTTTCGTTCGGCTATCCGGCCTGTCCGCGGCTGGAGGATCAGGCGCAACTGTTCCGGCTGCTCGAAATCGAACAGCACGAGCTCGGCGTGCGCCTCACCGACGGCTACATGATGGATCCGGAAAGTTCAGTCAGCGCGATCGTCTTTCACAATCCTCTCGCCAAGTATTTCAGTCTTTCGCCGGCCGATATCGAAGCGCTGGAGCGCGAGCTTTCGGCGCCCGCGGTTTCTTCGGCCGCCGGTTGATCGCGAAGCCGAACAAATACGGCACAGCGCCGGGAGCGCGTCGCGATCGCATCAGCGCGCGGATTGGCACAGCGCCGATAGCGCATTTTCACGTCGTATAATTTTATAGGCGGGATGTGGCCAGTAAAACGCACCGTGGCCAACCACAATCATTTTGCGTCGTGCGCAAATTATTGTCTCCAGCGCGATTATTTAATCGGAATCGACTATCGAATTGCTTGTATGGCGCCGTCGAGTCTGGATAGTGTCATGCAAGCCAACCGCAAGGTTCGATGATTAAACCGTCGATCACGCGGCACAGGATATAACCCCCGGAGGCAACCATGAAATTATTTCGAGCATCGGCCATCTCCTTGTTGACGATCGTCTCCCTGATGCTTTCGGGATGCGTCGTGATCGAATCCAGCGCAATCAGCCAGCGTGGCGAGACCGGACAGCCAATTAGCGCGAATGCGAGCGACTATGGAATTCTGCGCTTGTCCGCGCCGTATGGGCTGACCAGCCAGGCCGATACGCAATTGGCGTCGCAATGCGCCAACGGCGAGCTGACCGACGTTCAGACCGAGCTTTCGATGCGCGACTTTTTTATCGTGCAACTCTACAATCTCTCGGCCGCTGCGCTTTGCTATGTTCCGCCGCCGCCTCCTCCGCCGCCCGCGCCGGCCCCGCAGACGAAGATAATTTTGCGCGGCGTGCATTTCGCCTTCAACAAAGCGGCGATTCGGAGCATCGATCAGCCAACTCTCGACGAAGCCGCGGCGACCTTGAAGGCCAACCCCAAAGTAACCGTCCATGTTGACGGCTACACCGACGCGATCGGCTCGGATGCGTACAACCAGAAGCTTTCGGAACGGCGCGCGCAATCGGTCGTTAATTACCTCGAAGGGCAGGGCGTGCCGGCGGCGCAGTTGATTCCGGAAGGATTCGGCAAATCCAACCCGGTGGCGAGCAACAAAACGGCGGACGGCAGGGCGCAGAACCGGCGCGTCGAGCTCGTGCCCGTAAACCAGTAACTCAACCAGACTGGAACTCAGCAAAGACGGGAGAGAAAAGTATGAAACGTCTGACCGCAATCCTGGCGATTCCGATGATCGCGCTGTGCGTGATGATGTCCGGATGCGTCGTGCTCGAATCGAGTTCGATCAGCAGCGGCGCGACCGGCGGACAGAAAGTGAGCGCAAGCGCGAGCGACTGGGGCGTGCTGGCGTTGACTGCGCCCTACGGCGTGACCAGCGCGGCCAATTCCCAGCTCGCGTCGCAGTGCCAAAGCGGCAAGGTCGGCAATATCCAGACCGAGCTGTCGATGCGCAATTGGGTTTTGGTTCAGGTCTATAGCGTCACAGCCGAGGGCGTTTGCGAATAGCTGATGTGCGGAGCGGCCGTTCCTGGCGCACGCCGCCGGGAACGGCCGCTCCGCCGATGTCCAATTTTCGCTCCGCGGCCGGTTGGTATCGGCGGCGGTCGCGGCGGCCGGGCGAATAGCGCCGCTCAAGCTAATCTGAAATCGTAATTGCGCCCGCGGGCGACGGTATGCTATGCGCCTTCTCGAACAGGCGCATAGCGATGCCTCACAATTTCCGTTTATTCCGCTTGCCGGCGCTGCTGCTGGCGTTCGCCGCTTCGTGCTCGAGCAATTCGGCGACTTCCTTCCATCCGGCGGTAAGCGGACCGGCCGCGTTGAAACTCTGCCCGCTGCCGAACGTTCCGCCGAAGCAGATCGCGGCTGCGCCGGGATTCAAGGAATATGTGATTACTGTCGCCCATCGCGACGGCACGCCGATCGACGGCCTGAAAGAGTCGGATTTTGCGCTTGCGATCGACGGGCGATCCACGCCGATCAGCTATTTTCGCACGAGCGACGGAAAACTGCCGACCGCGATTGCGATTGTCGTCGACAGCTCCGGCAGCATGAAGGACAAGCTGGCGCTCGACAGCAGCGGCAAATTCGAGACCGTTCGCGAAAAGCTCAGCGCGGCCGCGCAAAAGTTCGGAGCATGCGACGAGCTTGCCGTGTTCACTTTCGGAGGCGCACTAGACGCTGGGTTATTGAATCCTGGCGCCAACGTTCAGATGGCGGAACTCTTCACCACCGACTACGTGGGAGCAATCGATAGCCTGGCGCAGGTAAAACCATACGGACAAACACCTCTATATGATTCCATGCGCAGTGCGATTACAGCGCTCGCTCTGAGTGATTATCCCAATCGGTCATTACTGGTAATTACGGATGGGATGGATAATGTCAGTAAAGCGACGGCGGCCGAGGTCATCAATCTCGCGCGCAATTATAACGTCGCCATTTCGATAATTGGCATCGGCGATCCAAATTCGGACGATTCGCTCAGCCGTGGATTAACGTCTCTCATTTTAGGCGCGCCAGGAAGAACATGGGTTGACGAGCACACGCTCAATTTGATGACCGCGGATACCCGAGGACGCTTTTGGTTGGTAGTCCCGCTTCAGGCAAATTCAGATCAAAAATTGACGGCAGCTTTGCAAGAGTTCACTGACTCAATCGGCCACGGCTATTCGATCGGCGTGGTCAATGCCGGAAACAAACCGATTCGCGTCTCGGTGAAAGGCTATCCAGACGCGATCGTTCACGCCCGCCCGGCCGGCATCTGACACGCGCGCGCCGCGCCGGCGGCCGGGTTGTGAAGCGGCGGGCGCCGATCCAGAATCGATCGCCGTCGCCCCGCGATGAATCGTTACGAGGAAATTCTCTCCCGTTTCTATGGCAATCGCCTGCTGTTCGGCGATCCGGCCGAACCGGGCGTGATCGCGGTCGAAGTCGCATCGAACCGCGAAGTCGAAATCTTCCGCCGGCGCGACGGCGCGGTGGTGCGCGAACGCCGGCCGCTGCGCCTCTTTATCCTGCTCGCCGAGCGCGAGCTGATGGCGAGCTTTCGCGGGGAGCATACGCTGACTCCGCTCGACGGCGATTTCCGCTTCAAATATCTCGCCGAGTTCGATGACGCGAACGCGCTCGAGGCCGCCCGGCGCCATCTGCGGCAATCCAGCGGCAAGACCGGCGGCGCGCCGGACGCGCCGTGGTTCGCGCTCACCGATCCGATCGAGCAGCATCTGATGCTCACCGGAATGACCCATTTTATCGGGATGCGTTACGGCGATTTGCGCCGGATGCAGCTCGATATCGAAACGATCACGTCGCCCGGTTTCGAGTTTCCGTCGGCGGCGCGCGAGGGCGACCGCATAATCGCGATCGCGCTCCGGGATTCGGACGGCTTCGAGCAGGTGATTCGCGGCGACCGGATGGACGAGCGGACGATGCTCGCGGAGATGGTGCGGATCGTGCGCGAGCGCGACCCGGACGTAATCGAGGGACACAATCTGTTCCGCTTCGACCTTGAATACCTTGAGCAGCGCGCGCGCCGCTGCAAGGTGAAGCTCGCGCTCGGCCGCGACGGCGGCGTGATTCGCGCGCGGGCCTCGCGCCTGCAAATCGCGGAACGCACGATCGCCTACCGCCGCTACGATATCTACGGGCGATCGATAATCGACACGTGGATTTTGGCGCAACATTACGATATCGCGAGCCGCGAGCTGGAGGGATTCGGCCTGAAGGAGCTGGCGGTCCATTTCGGGCTCGCGCGCGAGAATCGCGTCTATCTCGACGCGTCGCGGATGGCCGAGCATTTCGCCGAGCGTCCGGACGAGCTGTTCGAATACGCGCTCGACGACGTGCGCGAAACCGGCGCGCTCGCGGAGATCCTGACCCCCAGCTATTTCATCCAGGCGCAGATTTTTCCGTATTCGCTGCAGAACGCGGCGCTGCGCGGCAACGCGACCAAAATCGACGCGCTGCTGATGCGCGCCTATCTCGCGGCGCGCCATTCGATTCCGGCTCCGTCGCCGCCGAGCGAAATCCTGGGCGGCTACACGGAAGTCCGGCGGGTCGGAGTCGCGCGCAACGTGCTGCATTGCGACGTGACGTCGCTTTATCCGTCGCTGATGATCGAAGGGCGGCATGCGCCGGCGAGCGATCGGCTGGGCGTGTTTCTGCGCCTGCTCGAGGACCTGCGTGGATTCAGGGTCGAGGCCAAGGCGGCGGCGCGCGAGCTTGAAGGAGCGGCGCGGCGCGACCTCGAAGCGTTGCAGCAAACCTTCAAGATTTTAATCAATTCGTTTTACGGTTATCTTGGCTTTTCGCTCGGCCATTTCAACGATTTCGCGCAGGCCAACGAGGTCACGCGGCGCGGCCGCGAGCTGATTCAGCGTGCGGTCGCGGAGCTTGAGGCGCGCGGGGCGCAAGTGATCGAAGTGGACACCGACGGAATCTACTTTGTCGCGCCGTTCGCGCTCGGCGACGAAGCGGCGGCAAACGCGCTGATCGAGGAAATTGGCGCGGCGATGCCCGCCGGAATCCGGCTCGAGATCGACGGCCGCTATCCCGCGATGTTCTCGTACAAGATGAAAAACTACGTCCTGCTGGACGAGCGCGGCGAGATGACCGTGCGCGGGTCGGGTCTGAAGTCGCGCGGGCTGGAGCGCTTCCAGCGGCGTTTCATGGAGGCGATGTTCCGCCTGCTGCTGACCGGCCGGCGCGCGGATATCGCCGCGTTGCGCGAGGACTTTCACGCCCGCATCGAAGGCCATCGCATGGGAATCGCCGAGCTGATGAAGACCGAAACGCTGCAGGACTCGCCGTCGGCGTATCGCGATAAGATCGGCGGCAAGCGGCGCAATGTTTCGGCGGCGTACGAACTCGCGCTGCGGGCGGAGCGTCCCTACCAGAGCGGCGACCAGATTTCCTACTACGTCACGGGGCGCGGCGCGCGGGTCAAAGTGGCGGCGGCGGCGAAAATGGCGGCCGAATACGATCCGGCGAATCCCGACGAAAATGTCGCCTACTATCAGGCGAAGCTCGCCGACTTGTTCGAGAAATTCCGATCGTTCGTCGAGCGCGACGGCCTTTTCGCGCCCGACGCCGGCGAGGCCGACGGCGGCAATGGGCAGGCCGGAATTTTCCCCGTCGCGACCGGCGAGGATAGCGAGTGACGGCGCCGCAAGCGCCGGGAATTGACAATCCGCGGCGATCGGGCAGAATCCGCGGCGGGGAACACCACGTGAGCGAAGCCGAAAAATCGATCGACTGGAGCAAGGTCAAGGCCTTCGCCGGACTGATGACGAACGATCTGGGAGCGGCGATGCAGGGCGCGCTGACCTACATCGGCGACCGGCTTGGAATCTTCAAGGCGCTTGCGGGGGCCGGCGCGGTCACGCCCGCTGAACTCGCGTCGCGCACAGGACTCAATGAACGCTACCTGCGCGAATGGCTCGGCGCGATGACCGCGGCGCGCTATATCGATTACGACGCCGCGTCCGCGCGCTATTCGATGCCGCCGGAGCATGCGCTGATTCTGGCGGACGAAAACTCTCAGTTTTTCATGGGCGGTTTCATGCAGATGATTGTGCCGGAGGTCTCGATGGCGCCGAAGCTGCTCGAGTCATTCCGCACTGGCCGGGGCCTGCCGCAGAGCGAATATCCTCCCGAGGTGTTCGAGGCGATCGAACGCGGCTCGGCGCCGATTTACCGCCATTCGCTGGTGCGGAAATGGCTTCCCACAATGCCGGCCGTTGAAGCCAAATTGCGCGCCGGCGCGGCCGCCCTGGACGTCGGATGCGGCAGCGGGCGGGCCGTGATTACGCTGGCTCAGGCGTACCCGAAATCGCACTTTTCCGGTTACGACGCCCATCACGGCTCTGTGGAGCGGGCGCGCGCCAACGCCGCGAAAGCGGGAGTGAGCGAACGCGTTACATTCGACGTTGTCGATTGCACTCGGCTGCCAAAGTCGCGCTTCGACTTGATTACCTGCTTCGACGTGATTCACGATTCGGTCGATCCGGTGGGCCTGATGCGTTCGATTCGCGGCGCGCTCAAGCCCGACGGCTCTTTCCTGATGGTTGAGATGAATGTTTCGGGCAAAGTCGAAGAGAACGTCAATCCGCTGGGCCGCCTGATTTATTCGGCGAGCACGCTCTACTGCATGACCGTCTCGCTTGCGCATGGAGGCGCGGGCATCGGCGCGTTGATGGGCGAAGAGAGCGCGCGCGCCCTCGCCGAGGAAGCGGGGTTCACAAGCTTCGTCCGCCTGCCCGTCAAGGACGCGTTCTCGGCGCTTTACGAACTTAAGGCGTGACAGAGGCGCGGACGAATTGATGGCGGCGCGACCGCCGCCGCGAAATCACGCCTCGAACGGGCATACGCTGTAAAATTCGGACCCGGTTGTTCAGATAGCTGGGGATTCGTGCTAAAAGGCTTGAGCTGCGGACGCTTGGCCAATTGCGGGCCACCCTAGCTCAGTCGGTAGAGCAGCTGATTCGTAATCAGCAGGTCGTCGGTTCGAATCCGACGGGTGGCTCCAAAAAAATCAAAGGTTTTTTCGCTTTAACACTCCCGAAAATCATGTCTGGTGCCTATTGGGTGCCTATGTCGAAAAGAGTACGGCGCTCCGAATGTCACGAACGCCGGATTCTAGCGGCAAGGGCGCAGCGTTGATCATGGAACGTTCGGGTGACTCTTTCTGTACCGGCAGGGAACGACCATGGAACTTCTGCTCGGTGTTCATAAACGCCCGGACGACATTACAACCGCTAAGGTGGAATCAGGTCGGCGCACCGTGAAGCCTGCTCCCGTCAGGTTCCGCTACCGACGCAGGAACCTCGCTCTTAAACTCTTCGTGCCCCCCGGCATCCTCCGGAAGGCGGAACACTTGCGGGATGTGTCTTAAACTTCGTCCAAATATTCAATCACTCGATCTAGGTCCGAGGCATTCGGAGGAAAACCCTCAGTCAGTGGGAGAAGCGTCGGCCCAGCTTTAGCGTACGGTGCGACTACGTCGATTGTTACCGCTCTGCTGGAGGAACCGTGAACCCGGGTGAATTCGAAGAGCCAAGTGGTCACGTGCGGATCATTTCCACTGTACCCGGCCATCACGAACCTAGGCGTGTCCAACATCGCATCCACGAATGCCTGATAATAGTAACCGAAAGGCGTTGGATCTCTAACCAGTTTCGCTTCCTTCTTGAATCCCGAGATCAACGGAGACGGGGCTGCTTTTGACAATGCGGATTGGCCCACTTTGATATTCAGATTTGGCCCACCCTCCTGGTTTTCAGTTTCTCGTTTTCACCAATGATCGTTTCGCCGCGCACTTGCTGGTTAGGGGGAGTGCGAGGGGGAAGCATTCCCCCTCGCCACTTCCGTTAGCCTGACGGACTGGCAACCGCTGCTCGGCTCTTGCGTCGCTCCGCGGTTCTGCGAAAGCGGAAGGACTCGGCGCCGGTCTCGATGATGTGCGCTCGATCGGTAATGCGATCGAGCAGCGCTTTGCACAGCCGGGCATTGGGGATCACCTTGGTCCATTCCGAAAAAGGTAAATTAGTAGTGACGATGATCGCCGCCTTCTCCGCCCGCTCCGCGATCACCTGGAACAGGAACTCCGCGCCGACCTCGGCCAGCGGAACGTAACCCACTTCATCGAGCGCGATAAGGTCGTAGCGGGCCCAGCGCGAGAGCGCGCGGCCGAGCTGCAGCTGATGCTTGGCCTCGACCAGTTCGTTGATCAGCGCGGCGGCGGTCGCGAATCGAACCCGCCGCTTCTGCCGGCATGCGGCCACCGCCAGTCCCGTGAGCAGATGGGTTTTGCCGGTTCCGCTGTCCCCTATAAAGATGACCGGCTCGGCCTTGGCGATATAGTCGCCCCTGGCGAGTTCGTGGATCTGTTGCGCGGAGACCTTGGGAGACTTGGCGAACTCGAACTCTTCCAGGGTCTTCATCCGCGGCAGATGCGCCTCGCGGATGCGCCGCTCGACCAGCCGCAGTTCGCGATCCTCGAGTTCCGCCTGCAGCAGCGCTTCGAGATAACCGAGATGGGTGCGCCGCTCGCGCAGTGCCTGCTCGGCGAGTTGGGTGCATTGTGCGGCCACGCTCGGCAGGCGCAGGACCCTGCACTGCTGGCGGATGGTGGCGGCCTCCAGCGCGGTGCTCTCCGCATTCATGATGCCGCCTCCTGGCCGAGCAGTCCGTCGTAATCGATCAGCGACGGCGTCGGACGTTCGTAGCGCGAGAGCGCGCCCAACTCCACGATAGTGCTTCGCGCGCGGACCAGGTCGGCCGCCTCGGCCAGATGCCGAATCGCCGCCGCGTCCGAGCATCCGAGCGAGAGCGCTTCTTCCACCGCGGCGCGCACCCGCTGATGCCCGTGTTGTTTTACCAGGCTCAGCACCCGGATCATCTGGCGCGTGCCGCTCTGCTTGCCATGCCGGCCGATTAGGTCGGCCAGCAGCCGATCGTAACTCTCCGGCCACAGCCCGCGTTGCCGCCACGCGAGTAGCGGCTTCGATCCCGCCAGCGCTCCCGGCTTGCGCTCCAGGACATCAAGATAATGTTCGAGGTCCAGGACCTGCTGGTTGCGTTCGTAGCTGCGCTCATGCCGTGCAATTAAGCGGCCCTCGTCGCGCACTTCCACCTGACTTGGATAGAGCCGGACCTCGACCGTCTTGCCCGCCGGCGCTGGCACCGAATACAGGTTGGTTCGCACTCGCACACATCCGAGCCCGTCCACGCGCGGGAACGAGATCTCCGCCAGCTCGAACCCGCTCTCCGCCAGCGGCAGCAGATGCGCGCGTTCCTCGATCATCAGCGCTCCCACCGGCCGGTTCTGACCGGCGATCTGGCGCCGTTCATCTTCGCGGCAGGCGGCAAGGAGTTGCGCGTTGAGAGCTTCGAGGTCGCGCACTTTGGGTATCGGCACCCAGTGGTTGCGCCGGAAGTAGCCGGCCTCGCTTTCGATGCCGCCTTTTTCGTGCGCTTCATACGGCGAGCAAAACTCGCTGGCGAAGCGCCAGTGCGAGCGGAACGCGATGAAGCGCGCGGTCTCCTCGCGCTGATAACCGCGTAGGATTTTCTTCACCGCCGCTTTCAAGTTGTCATAGCGCAGGAGGTGGAATACGCCCTGAAAATACTGGAAGGCGTGCTCATGGGTGTCAGCACGAGATGGTTTTGGTACGCATAGGCGGCTCATCGCCGCTGCCTTCGCAAGCTTCATGGCCTCTCTTAACGTCCCAACATTTATTCACATCCTGCGCCACGAGGCGTCCGTCACAGCCGTTGTCACTAAGACTGAGTGCTGGAATCATGCCAGTGTTCTTTATTCCTTCGTTCGACGGAAAGACATATACGGGCGGCGACTCTTCACCACCCCCAAACCTGCGAGTTATAAGCCCCGGCAGCTCGATTAAGGTCTATTTCTCAAGCAAGCCTTCGCCGCAAGAGAATCGCGCATTCGAGCCATGGGCGGGCCTTTGGAACGAGGATCATCCCGATGGGGCTAGTTTTGCCTGGTTTTCACCGCTTCATCCTGTTGAGCTTAAGACGATGGTGGCGCAAAGCCTGATTCAGCCCTCTGCAGTAACGACGTTTCGACGAGTACACTTACGCCAGTACCTATCTCGTGCAACGTGGTTGCCGCGTCCTCGGCGGCCGATTCCGAACAGTTCCCTCGGCGGCAGCGTGATGCGGTCGGTGATCGGCAGTAGTAGGCCCTGGAGCCGGCGCACGATCTCGGGGGGGGTGGGCCAATTTACAGCATCGAAGTGGGCCAATTCAGCGTATCGAAATCACTTGCGCTGCTGGGCGCGATTTCCGCGAGCACGACCAAAGTGACGCTTGGTTGCGGCAAGTCGCATTGTTCGAGGTTCCAAACCCAGTAGAAAGCGGGCACAAAGCGGCGGCAGCTCTTTTCATCCTTGGAAGTAGCGTCGGGTTCTTCGGTGTCGCTCTGCTTCGCGTCGTCAATCTTCCAGAAAGGTAACGATCGTGGCTCTCCTCGCGCCCTTGCGGATCGATCCGCCAAGCGCGTTGGCCTGGCGCATCGTGAGCCAGAACGGGAGACGTATTTCGACGCGGACAGCAGAAAATAGTTGATCCCTCGATACGGCTTCCAGTGAATCAGATTGCCGGGCAATCCCGTTGATCCACGGCGGCGCCACGGCACGACGCCGCTTTCGAGCGGAGTTACGATGATCTTCTCGGTGACAATCGCGTAAACGTCCATGGTTCGATGCCTCCTCGCTCAGTAGCCGTCTTCGTCGATTCGGTGGGCGGTGAAGTCGCGTTCGGCAGCGCTCTCGCCGTGGCCGCAGCGATCGCCGTAAGAGAGACCTTATCGCCAGCAGTAGTAGAAGGCTCGCTCGCCGGGGTTGATTTCCGGCCTGGCAGTTCGGCTCCGCGCATCGGGCCGGATACCTGGCGGTAGATCCGCCCAGGGTCGCATTTGAAACGTCGTCATAATGATTGAGCTTGCTGTTTCTCGGCCAGCAAAGTGGCAGGTACCGAGTTTTCCGACGGCATTCGGCGCGGTGATTTCCTTCATGCTCGTCGCTACCTCGTGAATCTTCAGCTCTAGGAAACGTTGCGACCTTCAACGCGTAGTGGTCGATCTTCCGGATTTCGTCCCGTTGCGGTTGCGCCGAGTTCTTGATCGTCATCGACCGAGGCTGATCCGCCCGTTTGCAACGAAAAACGACATCCGGCCAATAGCTGTCACGGGCGATCTTCGGCGGGCGTTGTTCGTTCTGCGCGAACCGACTTTCACGCTTCGACGTATTCGCAGAGCGCCGAGGGCGGCGGGACCGGCGCTCCGTCCTCGCGCAAACCATCCAAATGGAAGCGGATGGCTTCCTTGATCTCCCGTTCGACTTCCTCGACCGTCGCGCCCGTGGCGACGCATCCGGGGAGATCAGGCACATAAGCCGAGTAATTGCCGTCAGCCCTTTCGATCACAACCGCGTAGCGCATATCTATTGTCCTCGCTTGATCTGAGCCTGTTTGAAGATGCTATTCAATGTCCCTGGCGCAAGGTCATCCGATGGCTTTCCGGCCACGGTAACGCGTCCCGGTTTGGATGGGTGCTTGAATTGCCGATGGCTGCCGCGCGTGGCCACAAGATACCATCCGTCGTCTTCGAGCATCTGAATAACTTCGCGAACCTTCACGCTCTGGCCTCAAGGCTGGCCGCGCGAAGCGCATAATGGTCAATTTTCCGGATCTCGTCCCATTTCAGTTGCGCAGGGTCTTTGATCGTCATCAGCTTCGGGCCGCTTCGGTGTTTGCATCGGGTGACGACGTAAAGCCAGTAGCAGTCGCGCCGGTCCTCGGCGGTGCGTTTTTCGTTCGGCGTCAGCGCGACAACGCCGTCATCGCCCGCGAGCCCCTTGACCTCGATCAGCCGGAGTTCGCCCGAGTTGGCGTCGAAAGTAGTGATGTCGTACCCAAGGTTCTTTTCATGCACGTCCGCCACCACGCGGCCCTGGAATCGCTCGTACTCCATCGCGGCGCGCATCGCGATCGCCTCGGTCTCGGGATCGGGCCGGAGGTTGCGAACTTCGGGCCTCTCCCGCTCGGGATGCGGAAGGACCAGAACTGAAGTCATACGCTCGATTCCCTGGAGCGTCAGCGACCGCTGTCGTTCCAGTTCTTCCCGGCGCCGGTTGCGCCGCTCCATCAGTTCCCCCTGCCTCATCTCGGCCTGGCGCAGGTTGCCCGCTGCTCCTTCGACGCCGCGCTCGACATCCTCATGGAGTCGCGCGATTCGCTGGTCTTCGCGGAAGATCAACTCGGTCAGGGACGTCTCCACGTGTTCACGGATTCGCTCGACTTCGGCGAGGCGATCCGCGCGGACCTCTTCAAGAAATGGGACGAGCGCGTTGTCATTAAGCCATGCGCGCGGTTCCGGAAGCGTCGCGACCCTGGGAAGCTCGCCGGGAGCCGGGGCGGGGCTGAGATTTCCAAGCACTCCGGGATCGCGGAGGGTAGCCGAGCCGGCTGAAGAAACCTCCACGGCGAACATCCGCTCATGGATCACGTCGCCCAGCCCATCGACGACCTTTGCCCGGTAAAAATCAATTCGGACCGGTTCGGTAATGTCCAGCGAGTAGAAGCAGGCGCCTTGCACCATCGACTCGCGTGATTTGTCGACGGTATATCGGCGAATCGCCTCGAACAGGGGATGGCCGGGGGTTACCCATTCGAGATTGTTCTTCTCGGCGACCTTCCTGTCGGTCGAAAAGCGCGGATAGCGGTTGGAGAGGAGATCGAGCCGCCAGTCGGAGCTGCTCTCGTAACGCTTCAGGGCGGGCGGCGTCGCGGCCGGATCGAAAGTATGCGGCAGGCCGGCGAGCGGCTTGAGCGTGAACGGCACGTGCGGCGCAGCCTGGGCAATGAAGCGGGCGATTGTCTCGGGCAACGACCCGGCGTTCCTGAGCGCGTGCGCGTCTTTCGACCAGCATCGCGAGGTTGAGCTGCTTGCTCGCGAGGCCTTCAAGCGCGTTGTGGCAGATCGCCCGGAATCGCTCTTCGCTGACCGGGCTCAACAACCGTTCTTCCAGGTCTTCGTCACCGAGGTTTCCCGCATAGTAGTCCCGCAGCACCCTCTCGATATGGGCAGCCGGCAGGACTTCACCGACCACGTTGAAGACCGCATCGTCGTCGAGCGCATTGCGGATCTCCTGCAAGCGCTCGTGCAGCTTGTCGAGAATCCGGCCCTCGACGGTGTTCGTCGCGACGAAGTTGAAGATCAGACAGTCGTGGAGCTGGCCGTAGCGATGGATGCGGCCCATCCGCTGTTCGAGCCGGTTGGGGTTCCATGGAATGTCGTAATTGAACATGACGTGGCAGCACTGGAGGTTGATGCCTTCGCCGGCCGCTTCCGTCGCCACCAGAATTTGGATCGCGCCTTCGCGGAACTGCTGCTCTACGTAAAGCCGGGAGCCCTTTTCGTCGCGCGAGCCGATCGGCATCCCACCGTGGATGAACCCGACGCGGAAGCCCCAGTTGCGGAGCTTATCGACCAAATAATCCAGCGTGTCCTTGAATTCGGTAAAGATCAGAAGGCGCTCGCCGGGTTGGTCGAAGAAGCCCTGCTCGCGGAGCACCGCGCGAAGCTTCGCGAGTTTCGCTTCCGCCTCGGCCTCTTCCAGCTTCTTCGCCTGACCGGCAAGCGTTTCAAGCTTAGCGACCTCCTCGCGGACCTGAGCCGGATTCTGGGCGACAGTTATTGCCGCCAGAACGCCTTCCAGCCGCTCACGTTCCGCTTCTTCCATTTCCTCGAGCTCTTCCTCGGTGGGAAGGTCACGGGGAGCCGTGAGCGCGATCTCCTGGGCGCGCTTTAGATTTTCCGTCAGCCGGCGCGCGCGGTTCTCCAGCGAATGGCGCATGGCGTAGGCGCTGGACGCGAGCCGCCGCTGATACAGCGCCATCAGGAATCCCACGGCGCGGGCGCGCGGGTCGTCGCCCTTTTCGGCCGCCTTGCGCGACTGGTCCTTTACGAACGCCGTCACGTCGCGGTACAGGCGCAACTCTTCGTAGTCGATTGTAAAATCCGCGGTCCGCGTGTCACGCTTAGTGAAGAGCTTGCGCGCCTTCCATGAGCCGTCTGGCTGGCGCTCCGGAAAATAGACCATCGCCTGTTTGGTCCGGCGCAGATAGAAAGGAGCGGAGCGCTGTTCGATCGCTTGCCGGATCGACTTCACGTCCGCGTAAGCGTCCTGATCGAGAAGCTGAAGGAAGCGGCTGAAGTGCTCGGGGTCGCCTTTGTGTGGCGTGGCGGTCAGCAGAAGGATGTGGTCCGAATGATCGCGAAGGAGCTCGCCAAGAGCATAGCGGGCGGTCTTTCGGGCCGGAGGCGACCATGACATCCGGTGAGCCTCATCGACAATCACCATGTCCCAGTGGACCTGTTGAAGGCCGGGCAGGATCGTATCGCGCTTCGCCAGGTCCAGCGACGTGATGACTTGCCGATTCTGCAGCCACTGGTTTATGCCGAATTGCTCGCGGATCGCATCGCCCTTCAGCACGATGAACTGCTCGTCGAATTTCTCCCGCAGCTCGCGTTGCCATTGGAAAGTGAGATTCGCAGGACAGACGACCAAAGTACGTTGAGCCAACCCACGCAGCTTCAGCTCCCGCAGAAGCAAGCCGGCCATGATCGTCTTGCCCGCCCCGGCATCGTCGGCAAGCAGAAAGCGGACGCGGGCGAGCTTCAGAAGGTAGTCGTAGACCGCTTCGAGCTGATGCGGCAGCGGATCGACGCGGGAAATCGAGAGGCCGAAGTAAGGATCGAACTCGTAGGCGATACCGAGCGAATAGGCTTGCAGCCCCAGACGCAGCGGTTCGCAATCCCCACCGTAGGGAGACGCGCTGCGCTCGACTTTGAGGCTCTCGATCTCAACTCGGCTTAGCGGAACGCTCCTGAAAATGTTGGTATGGATTCCGACCAGCCCGAGCTCCCAGGTGTCGGAATTGACCGGAGCAATGGTAACGACGCGCATCGGCTCGCTGAAAAGCGAGCCGGAGAGGACCTCGCCAGCTGCTATCGGTTGATTATCGTTCGACAAGACCCCCCCGCCTCGCTGAGCAGTCTCAATTTAGCACAACTGCCCATTTGGATCCCTTCTCTGATGGAATCAAACTTACACTTCCAGTGACCAGCTCTCGTAATTGGGGGGGGGGGAGTTTCTACGCCGCGGGACGGCGACGCGGCGCGCGAATCGGGCGGATGAGCACCTCGGCCGGAATCCCGAAGCGCTGGTTGAGACGGCGGATCATCTCAAGCGAAAGTCGCCGCTTGCGGTGCATCACCTCATAAACGCGGCTGCGACCACCGATCACGCCGACGAGCGCTCGATGGTCCAGTCCCTGCTGCTCAAGGCGGAACTTGATCGCCTCGATCGGGTCCGGCGCGTCCATCGGCAAATGCTTGTCCTCGTAGGCCTCCACCAGCGTCGTCAGCACCTCGAGACGGTCCGCTTCTGGCGTCCCTTCTTTGGCGCCCCATAGCCGTTCGATCTCACGCAGCGCGGCGTCGTGGTCGGCGTCATTGCGAATCGGCTTAATCTCCATGCTGAACCGTCCTTGCGTCAATCCTGTCGTAATCCGCGTGGGTTTCGATCCACTTGATGAACACGATCTGACGCACGTAATCGATTGCCGTGACTAACCGGTAATCGTTCCCCTTGATGTTGAAGACCACGCGGTCGGCGCTGACGATGCTCGCCGTCGCGTAGCTTCGCTTCACCTCGGCCGAGTTCCGCCATCTCGCTCGCTGGACTTCGTGGAACCAAGCGTCTAGGGCCGCCTTGACCGCCCTTTGCCCCTTCTGTCCCTTCAACGATTCGACGAACCGCGTCAGCGTCCTCCGCGCAATCACCCGCACCGAATGCATTCTAGCAAAGTTCCCAACTAGGGAACAGGGTCCGCCACGGTCGAATCAGCCTAGAGTTCACCGCGGCGACTCCGCTGTGAGCTGCTCGCTCGGGCTCCGCAAGCTACGCCGCTCGCGCCCATCCCGTAACCCCGCCGGATCCCCCGCGTCTCCGCTCCGCCGCCGCTCTCATAGGTGGCGCGTGCTCCGCTAGCACGCCGCGCCAGCCCTGACGGGACGCTTCGCTCTGGCACGTCCTGCCGCCCGCTCCGCCCACGCATCCGAGGAATCTGCGCACGGGCCTCCAGTTCGAGGGTGAGAGGCCCGCGCGGAAAAAGTTGCGCGGGAACGAAAGCAGACAGCGCCCTGCCGCTTACGCGGAAGCGGGCGAAGGCAAAGGAGGACCAGCGATGCGACGACGTTTCAAATGCGACCCCAAGTGGATCACCGCCAGGTATCCGGCCCGATGCGCGGAGCCGAACTGCCAGACGGAAATCAACCCCGGCGAGCGAGCCTTCTACTACCCCGGCGATAAGGCCCTCTACGGCGATCGCTGCGGCCACGGCGAGAAGGCCGAACGCGACTTCACCGCCCACCGAATCGACGAAGACGGCTACTGAGCGAGGAGGCATCGAACCATGGACGTTTACGCGATTGTCACCGAGAAGATCATCAACCTGCTCGAAAGCGGCGTCGTGCCGTGGCGCCGGCCGTGGACCTCAACGGGATTGCCCCGCAATCTGATCACCAGGAAGCCGTATCGAGGGATCAACTATTTTCTGCTGTCCGCGTCGAAATACGTCTCCCCGTTCTGGCTCACGATGCGCCAGGCCAACGCGCTTGGCGGATCGATCCGCAAGGGCGAGGAGAGCACGATCGTTACCTTCTGGAAGATCGACGACGCGAAGCAGAGCGACACCGAAGACCTCGACGCCGAGCCCAAGGATGAAAAGAGCCGCCGCCGCTTCGTGCCCGCTTTACCGGGTTTGAACCTCGAACAATGCGACTTGCCGCAGGCCGTGCTCGACAAGCTGCCGAGGATCGAGACCCATCGGCACGATCCGATCGAAGCGGTCGAGAAGATCATCGCCGATATGCCGAACCCGCCCGAGATCGTGCGCGCCGGCTCCAGGGCCTACTACTCGCCGATCACCGACCGCATCACGCTGCCGCCGAGGGAACTGTTCGAATCGGCCGCCGAGGACGCGGCAACCACGCTGCACGAGATAGGTACTGCTGCAAGTGTACTCGTCGAAACGTCGTTACTGCAGAGGGCTGAATCAGGCTTTGCGCCACCATCGTCTTAAGCTCAACAGGATGAAGGGAGGAAAAACCAGGCAAACTAGCCCTATCGGGATGATCTCGTTCCAAAGGCCCGCCCATGGCTCGAATGCGCGATTCTCTTGCGGCGATACGGTTGAGAAATAGACCTTAATCGAGCTGCCGGGCTTATAACTCTCGCAGGGTTTGGGGGTGAAGGAGTCGCCGCCCGTATATGTCTTTCCGTCGAACGTGAAGGAATAAAGAACACTGGCATGATTCCAGCACTCAGTCTTAGTGACAACGGCTGTGACGGACGCCTCGTGGCGCAGGATGTGAATAAATGTTGGGACGTTAAGAGAGGCCATGAAGCTTGCGAAGGCAGCGGCGAGAGCCGCCCATGCGTACCAAAACCATCTCGGTGGCCATTGTATTTTAAAGTTCACGTTGCACGCTTCAGCCGTTTTCGAAGTCTGAACAAGTTCGCCGATAAACCCCCTTGGATTCGCAACCTAGACACGCTGCGATCGGGGGTCAATCCGTGACGTGCAATTACGAGATTCGATTGAGCGGTGATCGATGCACGCGCCTTCGCCGGACACTAGTCTGTGGGCAGCGATCTCGCGGTCGCGGTTGCAGAGTCGATCTTCTGCCAGGCGCGCGCGATACAGCAACGAAAGGTTCTCGGTCGCAATGTTGCGCTTGTCGATCTGCAGCTGGCGGATGACCGCTCGCAGTTCGGCATTCCGCGCTTCGAGTCTCGCAACGGTCGCGGCGAGGTCCGCCCCTGGCGTCGGACAGTCGGTCGCGGCTTCGATCTCCGCGAGCAACGCGCGGTGGGTGGTGTAAAGGGGGTTGCGGCTGCGGCGCGCTTCCTTAGCGACCGCGGCGGGAGTGATGCGGACCGGGCGCCCGGCGTAATCGGGATGCGTCGCTTTGCCCGCGATCAGACGGTCGAGCGCGGCGAGATAGGCGCGTGCCGTGCGGCTGCGCCGGCCCTCCGCTGTGGTCTTCGGCATGGTTCCCCTTCAGCCGGGATAGAACCCGGTCACATTGAGCGATCGCCTCATCCAACGCCGCATGAGTTAGACGCGAGGCACGGGATATAATCGCGCGGTTGCGCTCGCGACGCTCGCGCCAGTACGGCGCGTGTTTCGGTTCGACCACGAAGTTGGCGCAGTCGAGGCAGACCGCGGGACTGCGCCCCGCCGGATCGGGCGCGAGGCGGCCGCCGCAACGAGAGGTCTCCGCTTGAAACACGCACCATCCGTACTCACAGGCATGAATAGTCAGATCGGTTTCCTTGAGTACGAACTTTATGTAATCGCGCCGCACCTGCTCGCCGGCGCGGCCACGGAATGAAGCATTACCGGCGGCGATGCGCTCGCCCATCTTGCCGGCGAGTCGGTCGGCGGTAAGGAAACGGTCGAGCGCCGTGGCCGTTTCGATCTGCCCCTCGTGGTCGACGAGTTGATGGAGGTCGAAGTCAGTGCCGACGTAGCCCCTAGCGGTCATCGCCACCGAGACGTGCTTGAGATGATCGGCGAGGGCGAGCAGCTGCGAACGATCGCGCCGGGCGATGAAGCGGGCGAAGGTCTTGCGGAACTGATGCGTCGAGAAGCGCCAAGGCTGTCCGCCGTGTCGGCGCACGTTGTTGAAGGCCGCGAACTCACGGATGCGGTCATTGATGTGCATGTTGGTGATGCCAACCACCTGACCGTACTGTGTGTTGCGCGTCAGGAAGAGTTCGTTGCGACCCGAGGCTACGCGCAGCGGCTCGCTCAGACGCTCCAGCACTTTAACTGCTGTGACAACCGGGTCTGGCGCAAGCCAGCGTTCGAGCCGTCCACCCTCTTCGGCGGTCTTGAAGAGGCGCCCGACGAGGTAGGTCTGGCTGACTCCGGTCGTGCCGAGTTGGCGATGCTCGATCGCGCTGGTGCGGATCGACAGGATCTCGCTAGCCCGCATGCCGACAAAGCCCGCGATTACAATGAAACAGGCATCCATCAGGTGCTTGAGGCAGCGATCAAGGTCGTTCTTGGTAGCTATGCGCCGCCCGGCCGGCATTGGCGCATTGGGCTCCCGCTGGCGTGCGCGTAGGGCATCGCGGCCGAGCTTGCCGCAGTAATGAAGAGTTACCCCGCGGCTGCGGGCCGTGTTGAATACGCTCCAGAAACGGTCGCGCTGTTCGAGAATGCCGTCGGTCTCGTGCTCGACCCAGTGCAACGCCTTGGACATCAGATCGAGGGCAACGGCGTCGGGAATAAATGGAATTGCGCCGCGCGTGGCGCGGCTGACGCCGGCAACCAGTCCGGCGGTGGTATGCGGAAACGGATCGAAGCCGAGCGCGTCGGGCAGCTTGGACCGTTGACGGTAGAGATCCTTTAAGACGAGCAGATACCCGGCCACGGTAGTCGGGCTGGTCATGCCGGGCCGCGCGCCACGGCGGCGCTTAAGGAACGCCTGGTAGCGCTCTACAGCCGAAAGATCCAGCCAACGGAACGTGGTAAAACCCTCGCCGGTCATCCACCTGATCAGCGTGAGTAGATTGCGAGCCCTGGTGAACATGGTCGATTGACAGCTGCGCCTGCGACCATCCGGCGGGTCCACCGCCATCGACCACACGAAGCCGCGCGCGGTCTCGAGCAGCTCGGCGTGTTGAGGATCGGTGAGGCGCGAACCGTCCGGCAGCGCGACGCCCCAGCGCAGACGCTTCTGATCGGCGCGGCGCCCGGCAACGTCGATATCGAGTTCCCAGATCGGATCGCTCCAAACGCTGCGTCGCGATACAGGCCGTGCGGAGTTATCAGTCTCTGAGACTACGGAACTGGGCGAAGGGACCACGGCGCTCATTCGATTGGCGGCAGCGGAGCGAGTCCGGTCATCAATCGCCTTGCTTCGGCGCTCAGCTCGTCGGAGAAGCGTGGCAGCACGTCACGTTCGATGATCTCAAGCTTCGGCCCATACAAGAGCCGCCAGCGCTCAGCGCCTACGCTCGCGCGCGATTCCCTCAGCGCCGCGCGCGTTTGCAGCAGACGCGCCAGAGTCTCTGGTTCGAGCGGAATCACCGCGTTCGGACAGGTGAAGCAGCCGAGCCATGCGGTGCACAAGCGGCCGGGCTTCTGTCCGGGTGCGATGCCGGCGAGCGGGTTGGCGCAGGTGAATCCGCTGGCAGTTGCGTTGCGCCCCAGGGCGATATCAACCGCCTCGCGTCGGCCCACGCCGAGTTCGCGCGCGACCACCTTGGGGTCGCCGCGGACCCACGAGACGAAACGCCCTTGCAATCCAGCGAGTTCGACTTCCTGGGCAGCACGGATCGCGGGACGCTCGACGTAATGCCGCGTGGTGTCCGGCGAAGCGTGATTCGCGAGAGCCTGGGTCTTCAACAGATCATAGCCGAGCGTTTCGTGCGCGAGCGTGAGTCCGGTCGCGCGGAGCGCCGCGAGATTAAGCTTGAGCGGTTTGCCATCGGAGCCGCGCAAGTCATGGCGCTTGACGAATCGGCGGACGTGTACGCTCGCCAGATAATCGGGAATGAGCGTGACGCGCCGCGTGGCCATCACCTCGCCGCATAGAAACAACAGGTTGCGTTGCTTTGCCGGCGCGTGCGGGACCAATACCTCTGTCAGCGCAAGCAAGCGGTCGATAAGGTTGGGGACGGAAAGCGCCCGATCGCGCAGGAAGCTGCGCCGTTGCGGCCGCGTGGCCCGGCCCTTCGACCAGGTGACGACCATGCGCCCGTCGAGCATCAGATGCTCGCTCATGCAGTCGCGCCGCAGGTTGCGCAGCGCCTCGGGGTTAGCGAAGGTCTGAGCCGCGATCGCGATCATATAAGGAATCAGAGTGGCCGGAGCGGCGTGCAGGTAACGGCTGACGACGCCGGCGCCGCCGCGACGCTGGATCGCGTGCAACAGAGATGAGTGTCCAGCGCGACGACCAGCGAATGCGCGCTGCAGCGGAACTGTCCCGCCAAAACGATCATGTAGTATCGCAAGCAGCACGCCCAGATGATCGAGGTCGAGTCGGTTCAGCCCGAACGCGGCGATCGCCGAGCGATTGACCTGGGCAAGAGCCTCGCGTCCTTCACAGAACATGGCCCAGCTCGACTCGATATCGCTTGCGCAGGCGGCCAGCACCGCGTCCAGTTCCGAGCGCGACAGCGCCTGGCGCGGAAGCGCCGCCGCGTTCTTACGCGGGAAAGGATTGAATGGAAGCTCGAGTTCGGGATGCACCAGTTCTGGCCGATGGCGCTGAAGCCAGGCAAGAAGTTGCTTGAAGCTCGACCAGCGCGAGTAGCTGGTCCCAACCCGGTGCGGCAGGCGTTCGAGCCACGCGATGAACTCGCACAGCAGCGCACGATCGACCTCGCGCAGCGACTCAATCCGCGCCGCCCAGCCTTCGCGTTCCGAAAGGAACCGCAGCCAGTAGCGGATGCCTGGACCGAAGGTCGCATCCCAGACTGACGGACTCTTGTCGGCAAGATGCCCGCGGAACGCGAGCGCCAACTCACACGCCATCAGCGGCGGTGCGCCCAAAACGCCGAAATCGAAGCGCCGGACCGGAGCACCTCGTTCATCACAGAACTCTACTACTAACTCTGAGTCTGCCAACGATGATGGCCGAGACACTGCAATCCGATAATCCTTGCGCTGCAAAGCCTCGGCGCTCACGCTAAGGCCTCGTAGAGGCCGCCGAGCGCGTCCTCGATCGCGGTCAGATCCGTCGCCAGCATCCGCAGATAGATCATCGTGGTCGACGGATCGGCATGACCCAGAATCGTCTGTAGCGTGAGCAGCGGATTAAGTTCCGGAATGCGCTGCGTCTGGCGCTGCAGCAACGCCAGCATCGCGCCGGCGAACGTGTGACGCAGCGCGTGGAACGTTCCGGCCAGACCGGCGCGCTTGCACGCTGCGGCGAAGTTCGCGCCGATGCGCCGCGACGTGAGCGGACGACCGTTATCGGTTAGGAAGAGCGCGGGTTCGGTCTGAGTATCGCATCCGCGCAACGCGGTTGCGCGCTCTTCCCTCACGTAGGCGTGAGTCCGATCGATCAGCGCCAGCGGCGGATAGATGTGGCGCGACTTTCCACCCTTGGCAGTCTCGAGCTGGATAGGAACCACCGGCCGATCGTCGCTGCGGGCCGACTCCGTAGCGGGGAGCTGTGCGAGCTTAAGGCCCGCGATCTCCATACGTCGGGCGCCGGTCATCAGCGCCCATTCCACGATCAACCGATCGCGCGCGCCCATCGGCGCCATCACGCGCCGGATCTCCCCAATCGGCAAAGCGCGCGGCAACGGCTGCGTATGACGTACCGTCAACTCGTTGACCTTCTGCCGGCCGCCGCGTGCATCAACGTGTGCGAGCATCTGTGGCGCCTGCGCTCGCCCCACCGCGAGCTCGCCAGTCCTGAAGGGCACGGCCGTGATCAATCCGCGCTGCGCACACCACCCATAGAACAACGCGAGAATCCGCAGGCGACCGTTGATCGTGCTGCGCGCATAGGGACGCCTTGTCAAATCGCTCGTGCCGCTCAGCATCCGGTCCCGGTATGCCGCAACTTCCTCGTAGCTGACGCGATCCCATTGCCAGCCGTTTGTCTCGCAGGTCCGCCACCAGTCGTAGAGCGCTTCGGCATATGTGCGCCAGGTCGCCGGACTGCGGGTCCGCCCCTGCACCAGAGCAAGATGCAGAAACCAGGCGCATGCTGGCTCGATCAATCGCATCTGCGCATCGAGCAGTATCGGAACATCCGGAGTAGCTAATCCAAAAGGACGAAATGAAGAAGTAGAGAAGACTAACTCTGCCACCACCACACCTCCCACCGAGACGCGCGCGGAGCCGTCACCCTCGAACAGCTCTATACAGACTGGCGAGGGGGACAATCCCCCTCCCGCTCCCCCTGGTCAGACAGCGATGCGACGCGTCATTCTACATGCATCGAGCCGCCGCTGAATCAGGACACAAAGCACACATTAGGGACAGAACCTAACACGAATTGAGTCATTCGACCGGCCACGAGAAGCGGCTTGGCCGCGAAGGGATAACCGAAGTAGCGCCGTTCGGCAGCGCCGTATACAGCCGCGAGGAGCTGGTGGCGGAGCTTTCAGCGGCGTTTCTGTGCGCTGAAGCCGGAATCTCGAACGCGGTCATCCACAACCAGGCGGCTTATGTTGCCGGCTGGCTGGCCCGCCTACGCGACGACCGCAGGCTGATCGTTCATGCCGCAGCGCAGGCGCAAAAAGCCGCCGACTACATCCTGAATCGCACTGCTGCTGAGTAAATCCGCGCGCGGCGGCCGAGCCTTCCGCTCGGCCGCCGTGCTCTTCTGCTTTGAAAGCAGTTATCGCAGACGTGCTACCGGCCTGGTACGGCGTGACGGCCCGATTCCGTGCCCGAATCGGATCCGCAATCGGCGCAAGCGCTCGGCACTTTACGTCCGCGAACCACGCTAAGCGCCGAGGCAAGCAGGAGCAGCGCGACGCCCACGTAAGTTGCCGCGCTCAAATCCACTACAAACTTGCCCGTCACGATCGCGACGCTTGCAACCGCCGCGAGCATAATCGGCATCAAGCCCTGCTGCCGCGCCTGAATCGCGAGCCCCGCAAGCGCAATCCCGAGCAGAGCAATGGTCAGCGGAAAGAGGTAGCGCGCCGAAGCCAGGAACCCAAGCCCCAGCGACGAAAGCAGGGCCGCATAGCCGGGCCAGCAGAGCGGACATCCGAGCACCGGCAGCATCGACGCGGCCGCCGCCGGAATCGCAAGAAAACCAAGCTTCGTCTTCATCGCGCTTTCTCCAGGGAGTCTTGCGCTTCGGCTGATTCCTGCCGCATTTGCGCTTCCCGCAACGCCGCGAGTATCAACTCAGCCGGCGGCACGGCTGCATATTTACCTGGTTGAGGCTGATAAATGCGGCAGCAGGCCGCCCCCGGCGCGTCGTTCCCGGCCACGTCGCGGCCATCTACCAGGATCGTGGGCGAGCCGTAGGCGCGGACCCGATCGGGCGCATCCGGCGACGACCGCTCCCATTCCACCCAGCGCGGCGCAAGCCCGGCGCGAAGCATCGCCTCGCGCAGGTTCTCGCGCGCCTGCGGCGCGGCCGGACAGTCGGAATCGTAAATCAGTTCCACCTGGATCATCGGACTTCCTCCTTTCGGCCGCGCCCATCCGGAGCGGCAAGGCTTTCCAGGATCGGGCATGGCGCGGTCGGACGGCGCATCTCGCACGCGCGGATAAGCCGTCCAAGCACGCGGCGGATACGCTTAAGCGCCGCGATCTTCGCCTCCACGTCCGCCAGCTTGCGCGTCGCCCGCGCGCGAACCTGCTCGCAGGAGCTGCGCTCGTCGAGCCTGAGCCCGAGCAGCTCGCGGACCTCCTCGAGCGTGAAGCCGAGCGCCTGGGCGTGCTTGATGAAGCGCAGGCGGTCAATGGCGTCGTCGGGAAAAACCCGGTAACCCGAAATCGTGCGCGCCGGGCGCGCGAAAAGCCGGCGCCGCTCGTAGTAGCGGATAGTCTCGCGATTGACGCCGGCGCGCTTCGCCAGTTCGCCGATTGTGAGCCCGGACATCACTGAAACTCGTTTACGGAAGCGGCGCGCCGATACCCGAGGCCCTAAGCGCGCTCTCCTCCGGACCCGCGCTCGCGCAGCATGCGGCAAGTCCGCCGTCGATTACGACCGCCGGGACCGTGCGGACGCCGAGGCTCTTCGCACGCGCCGCGACCGCCGCATCGCGCATATCGAGCACCTCGACTTCGCACGAACCGCAGGCGATGCGCCTCACTGTCGCGACCGTCTCTTCGCAGAGAGCACATCCCGCGCTGAACACCTCGACTCGTCGTTTGGGTGCCATAGGCTGCCTCCTCACGTTAATAAGCCTACACCCTGTACATAGGTACAAGGTCAAGCGGGGTGTGGAAGGCGGACAATCAGCGCTGGCGTCGGAGATTCGGCTATTGAATGGTCACAGCGCCAAACCGAGGAAGAAAATTTCTTGCGCCCGGCCCGCCGACATCCGAGCCCCCTGCCCAGTATTGCTGGGCAGGACGAAATGTTTCTGACGATTGACGATTATAACTTTCCACAACGCCAACGACGATTGGACAGAAAATCCGCCGTCTTGTTCTGGTCAAAAGACCGAGAGGTTACTAGAATCTGCCGTACATCAACTTCGAGCACACTGGCAGTTAGCAATCATGCGCCGCCGCTCACTGCTGCAATCTGCCCGACT
This sequence comes from bacterium, assembly GCA_014896235.1. Taxonomy (GTDB): domain Bacteria; phylum Desulfobacterota; class Binatia; order Binatales; family Binataceae; genus JADMIL01. The sequence continues at coordinate 97,919 of JADBKU010000020.1, forward strand.
CCTTTCGCTACCCGACCTCGTATCTTTGCAACGCGGTGATGGCGGGCGGCCGGATTTATCGGGTTTCTCGACATCGGAACCAACGGCTGCGCTTTTCATGGGGAGGGGGAGCCGCCGCGTAACTCGGTCAACCATGCCGACCGGAGAGGTGAAGCATGCGGATCAGGGCCAATCGAAGCTTGGCCCGTGCGCCGCGCAGGTCGGGCGGGGCGGGACTGTTCGAAGTCCCCAGGCTAGAGGAGCTGGTTGCGGACCCTGACAAGGTGAGGGTGCTCGATGCGCATACCACGCGGGTGTTGAGAAAGCAGGCTATCGTCGCACTCAATCTACTCTACGACCACGAGTTGGAGCGCGAGCATGCCGACGCAAATGGTGCGGCCGCGAGGCGAGACCGGCTTCTCGGCGTCGAGGAAGCAGCGGTCAAGCTCGGCGTGACTACCGATTGGCTTTATCGACACCACAAGGATTTGCCGTTCACAGTGCGGCACGGCAGGCCAGTTCGCTTTTCGGAGCTCGGAATCGAGCAGTACATCCGGAAGCGACGCGGTTGAAAAAGTCTAAGCCGCGTCGTTGACACGGCCGCATCTCAAACATTGATCTATTGTGGTGATGTGCGTGGCGCCCGTGGCGTGCGTCTGCGATTAGGCCGTTACGGGCGGGTACGAAGCCACGCGCGTCCCGATCGATTTGAGAGACGCAAGGCGTGCAAAGGGCTTGGAACCGAAAGAACGGAAATCAATGAGAGGAATGGGCCGCATCTTCAAGCGCGGCTCGATTTATTGGATCGCGTACTGCCATCGCGGCAAGGAGTACCGGGAGAGCTCGCGGTCGGACAACGAAAGCCAAGCTCGCAAACTGCTGAAAAAGCGGATCGGCGAAATCGCGAACGGGCACTTGATCGGCCCGAGCGAGGAGCGGTTAACTTTCGAAGATCTGGGCAAGATGCTGTTGACCGACTACGAGATCAATGGGAAGCGATCGGTGGAGTCGGTTCGGCTCTCCCTGCGTCATCTGAGGAGTTTTTTCGGGCTCGACCGCGCCATTGACATAACAGCCGATAGAGTCGCCAGGTACGTGCGCGAGCGGCAGAAGGAGGGCGCGGCGAACGGCAGCATCAACCGTGAGCTCGCCGCGCTGAAGCGCGCGTTCACGCTCGCAACCCGTGCCGGCAAACTCGGATCGGCGCCATACATTCCGTTGCTCGAAGAAAACAATTCGCGGCGGGGATTTCTCGATCACGGTTCGTTCCTCGCGCTGCGCGAGGGTCTTCCTGCGTATCTGAAAGACCCTGTGACGTTCCTCTATCTGTCCGGATGGCGCGTGAGCGAGATGCGCACCCTTGAATGGCGCGATGTCGATCTTCCTGGTCGCGAGCTTTGCCTTCGCCCCGAGGTCAGCAAGAATAAGGACGGCAGGCCGCTTCCGCTGCGGGGGGAGCTGTGGGAGATCATTCGGCGAGCGCATGAGAAGCGGAGGCCCGATTGCCCGTACGTGTTTCATGACGGCGGCCAGCCGATCGGCGATTTTCGAAAGGCCTGGAATACGGCCTGCAAGAAGGCTGGACTCAGCGGCATCATAGTTCATGATCTACGCCGCACCGCCGTTCGGAACATGGTGCGCGCGGGCATTCCGGAGCGGGTCGCGATGGAACTCAGCGGCCATAAGACGCGCCGCGTTTTCGACCGCTACAATATCGTGAACGACGCCGACCGTGCACACGCCACCGAGCTTCTGCAGACCCACCTCAATGGGCACGCAGAGCCATCCAAGATCAGCCCCCTGCCCCCAGCATCGGAACGCCCTTTGATCGTTGTTGCTTCGCACCGCTAATCTCTAACGGCGCGGGCGCCGGTTCAAAAGGCAGCCAATTCTATGAAGCGTGCCATCCAGATCGCTGGGAATAATTGGCTTGAAGAATCTGCGCACACCTCCAAGGGTAATCCGCGCTCTCTCGCCAAAAAAGTCCTTATACCGAACGGCGGCAAACGAGGCACGTAATCGCACGGGGGTAGTACGACCTGGTTTATCGGCCTGCCTTAGAACAACGATTATTTCTGCGTCCGGTCTTATCGACCTCCTCAGAAGAGTTCGAACGTGAAAGTCTGCGGCGGGCAGTGAATATCCGACGAAGACAACTCTGTCCGCCTCAGCCAGCTCCAAATAGGCATTGTGCCACGCCATTCGAATATGCGCGTTATCGAAGACCTTCACGAAGGTCGGGCTCACAAAAAATCCTTCGAGGGCAGCCTGGGTCGATCCGCGAGAGGTTCTGAAACAAATTGGGCAATGCGGCGGTTGAGCGTAGTCTTCCCACACGCTACGTTTGCTACCCAGACCCGTGAAAAGCGCTTCGCAGTTCGAGCAAATCAGCCAATTTATCGAACCATGAAGTTTTATAACCTTGAGGTTGTACAGGCCCTTAGCCTTCTGTAGCAACGACGGCGTATGCGGATCGCCGCGGCCCAGAGGGTTCGTATAGCAGCAATAATCAATATCCAGGCGTCTCAGTCCATCGACCCGATGAAGGCACCAGTATACTGTGTCTTCGAAGACTGAGTCCCAATTGACAATCAAGACGGCAATTGGATCGCCGCGTTTTCCTGCTCGCATTCGCTCAAGGATGAAATGCGCAGCTAGTCGCCGATAGAAGTCAGAAGCCCCAGCTGTGTCCCTGAGATACCTTTCAGTCGCAAGCTGCAACAGGAAGAGAATGGTATGCTTCAGGTCTTCTCGAATGCCATCTAGCGTCTGCGACGAGAAGCTCTGACACCGCTGCCGTCGCGCGATCGTCTCGTCCAGCAGAGTGAAGACATCTTCGAGTGCGGGCGGATTTCGCCCGGGAAACACTTCAGCTAGAAAGTCTTGAACTCTCCGTCTCGCCATCTCGAATTCTGTGTAGTAGATGGGTGCGTCGACCAAGGTGCCGAAATCGACAGCCATGATCTGAGAGAGAATCTCCGCCTGCAAAGGAAAACCCGCGTCACGAGCGAATCCCGCCCCCAGTACATACACAGTCTTTTTTGCGGGCCTTTCAGTATGAGAGCGCGCCATTAAAGCTTCGCAAGCACCGCTGACCACGTGGTACAGTGAGCAGCCTCGGGGCCGACGACCTGCTCGAGCTTTGCGGCCTCTCGAAGATCATCAAGTATTGCATCTCTCGACGGGTTGGATTCGAATTCCGCCTTTTTGCACCACATGAAATGACTCACACATCGCTCTTTGGCGTCGCGGGTCGGATACTCCAGGGCGATCGATTGACCTTGGCGCGTGAAGATTACCGTCTGACTTTCCCCATATTTCGCGAAGTCATCTTCAGGATTACTAGCAATTATTTTTCGGCACTGACGGCACGCGCACACGTTCTTGAAGTAGGATTCGCGATCTTTGAATCCTCGTAGCTCTCGAACCACTCTCACAGCATCGCGAAATCTCAAGCGACTATGCAGTTTAGGCACGTAGAATTTGGAGACGGGAATCCCTCCTCCGACCGGAACTACATCACGATCTTCTCCGTATTCAAGTCCGTGCGCGACCGCCGCAAGCTTCGTGACTTTTCCGGATAACTTCAAGGCAAGTGAGAAGTAGCTTCCATAGAGATTTACGACCTGCCCGATCTCTCCAAAACTTCGAAGCAGATCAACGAAGCCGTAGAGTTCTTCTTCATTCGCCGTCAACTCGGAGAAAGCACTGATCCAGACAAGAACTAGGTCCGCTCCCGTTTGCCGGTACGCTGAAACTACTTCCTCGCGCAATACTGAGTTCCCCAAAAACTCGCGGGACAACACTACTTGAATTGCTAACTTCATATTGTGTGAGTCGGCATACTTGCGTGCGATCTCCGCGAACTGGAAATTGAGATTCAACCATTCCGATATGAGATTCGGTGTGAGATAGAAATAGGGCGCCACTAGGAACGCGGGACGAAGCTTTTCCGTCGGATTCTGCGATTTCCCCTTCAGCTTGAGATATTCGTAATATTTCGCCGCGTCCGAGCCGCGGACTTGGTTCTGGACCGCGTTCAACTGAAAGTCGAGGACGCGTTCGCAAAATGCTCGGCGAATTGCATGATTGACAAAGTCCTTGGAGGTGACAGGGCGGCGCTGTTTAAGGATCTTCTCTTCAAGTGGTTGCCCGTATGCTTTCAAAAGCGTCTGAATAGAACGCTTTATTCTTCCCGCCGTAGTCTCTCCCTGAGACTCTAGGTAGCTAGTGCTATGTTGGAACGCGTGGGTTTGGGGATCTACGAAGAAAGATTTTGCGCGCAACCTCTGAGTTACTAACGATGCGATCGCCGCCGGCGCATGACCGATCATGTTCGCGTTCAGGGCTAGTTGATCGTAACAGGCAAGGTAGGAGCCCAGCAGGAATTTCTGATCAGCCGGAGTTCCGTAGCGAATGATGTGATTTCCAGCAATCGCCTTGGGCATTCTATGACCCTCGGTTCGCCAAGATATATTTCCGAAAGGCCGCATTAGCCGCAGGCCAAATTTCGGTCGATTTGCTCGCCGCAATCACCTCCTTGAAGGGCCATCTGCCGTTCTCGCGATAGAACATTAGCCCAACACCCGATCGGCGCAGCTCGCCCATCATCGCGTCTGAGACGGACCTTTCCGGCATGCATATATACGCGAAATCGGCTCCAAGCCTATGGTCGCGTGCCTGTAAAACGGCTCGGCGCCAGTCACGTAGCTTAAACTCAACACTCACCAAGGCTCGACCGGCTATGTAAGCTAGGTCGACGCAGCGGCCGAGGAGCGGCACATTACAGCAGACCGTCACGGACCGCCTGCGCAAAATTCTGCGCAACGAATCCGCCACTAGTTCGGATTCTGTCATGACACGATTCGCGTTGCGCACTACTTACCCCTGAGAGAGAATCTCGTCGCGGATCTTGGATTTCGTCGTCATCTCGGGGTATTTTTCGTACACATACCGTAGCAGAGAACGGAGGTTCGCTGCGGTGCAACGAGCCTTCAGCTCGTTCAGTGCCTCCCATTGTTCGTCGGTCAATTTACCAGCCCGGCCTTCAGCCACGAACGAAGAGCCAATTTCTGTTAAAGAGAACTCTTCCTCAACTCCCGCGATTCCGGAGCCCGAAGATGAGTCCGCCCCTGCCTGCCAGTACTCGTATTCCAGGGTTTCTTCAGGTAGCACCACGCCTCCGCTCACGGGTTTGACGGAAACAAATCCCAGGTCAACCAAGAACTCGAGGTCCGCGAACACATCAGAGGAAAAGGGACCGTAATCATAAGCGGTGAAGTCAGGCAGAGCGCTCTTATCTATTGCCTGCGCCAGCTTGAACCTCGGCATCAATTCCTGTTTGAAAAGAAAGACCATCTTCATCAACCGCGTACGACCGCGGACCGGTTCAGCTTGACGTCCCTCTTTTCCCTTCGCATAGAGAAGAAGCATCAACAGATCTTTTGAGCTATTTACTTTCGACATTGGCGCCGTCCCTCCTCCGCGAGTCCACGAGTTGAGCCCCCGTCAGCACCGCTGTTGTAGCTTTTCGGCACCATGAAGCGTAGCAGGAAGGAAAACGAATTCGAAGAGAACTAGCCGTCGCACTTTTGAACGCGTTTCCAGCCGCCCTCAAAGGAGCCGCGCCGTCTCAAAAGCTTCTCAGCAGATTCAACGGGTGCGCCGCTCCGTTGAGCGCTAACTTTTGCGGCGCTTGACAATTCGGACAACTTTTCGGACAATCGCGGTGTCCGATGCTGTCCGAAACCGAAAAAGTGCTTGATTTCATTGGTGGAGCTGAGCGGGATCGAACCGCCGACCTCCTGAATGCCATTCAGGCGCTCTCCCAAACTGAGCTACAGCCCCACCGCCGGAAGAGAGTTATCAGCTAACCGGAACCGGACCGCACAGTCAATCCGCCGCCGGCCGAATCCGCAACTCCGCGCGCGTCAGGCCGGCCGATGCGCGCGCGATCGAAACCCTCCCCGCGATCGGCCGGTCGATTCCGCCTCGCGCAGCGATAAAGTTCAGGCCACGCTCTGCCGCAACTCGATTACGTTGCCGTCCGGATCCTGAATCCAGAGTTGCTGCCCGACCATCCGCGCCGCTTCCGGCGTCAGCCGCGACCGCATCGCCGACCCGTCCAGGTACGGAATTCCCAGCTCGTCGAGCTTCGCCCTGGTCGCCGCGAAATCCTCGACCTCGATCGCCATATGCGGCCCGGTCGGGTCGATTCCCGACGGCCGCGGGTCGCCGCCGATGATGTGCAACTGATTGTCGCCGATCCCGTACCATTCGCCGGGTATCTTGATTTGCGGACGAGGAATCTTCTTGAGGCCGACGATCTGCTCGTAAAAGTGCTTCGCCTTTTCGACGTCGGTCACCCTGACCGCCACATGGCTGAAACCGCGCGTCCCAAGCATAGTGTCATCTCCACCGCTGAGCTTCGGCGGCGCCCGCGGGAAGTCGCCCGCGATGCGCCCGTTTCACTTTTTCTCTAATCGATCGACCCGCAGATCCGCAAACGGCCGCGATCGCCGGTTGGCCCGATCGGGCGCGGCTGTTCCGGCGATCGCGCGCATGGCAGAATCGATTCGCTCTCCTTCGAAACGCGCGCCGCCGCGGCGCGAGGCCTCCTGCCGGCGGAGGAGCGGTGGGGCGGGGTGATTTCCGGCCGAGGCCCTCCAACTCTATGGCGTATCGAGCCGCGCCACGATTTGCGCGATCCGTCGCGCTGGCCGCATTCCTTTTCGCCCTGGCCGCAACTTGCGCCGCAGCGGGTTCGCCCCCGCTGCGCGTTATCCTGACGCCCGCCCTGATGCCAACCGTTATCGCGCAGGCGCTGCCGATCGATTTTTCCGCGGCCGCCGCTGGCGCGCCCGCGGTCAAGCTGGTCGCCGCCGTATGGTGCGGCGCGACGCCCGGCGGCGGCGCCGACGCGATCGGCGTGGTCTTTCCCAACGATGCGCCCGCATCGCCCGCCCCGCAACTCAATTCCGCCGATTGCGCGCAGCCGCTCGACGCGATCGCAAAGCGCGCCCTCGCCGCCTCCGCGACGCCATGGCTCGAAGCGGTGCGCGTTCATGTCCGGTGGCGCCCGTGGCGGCTCAGGCTCAATCTTGCCGATTCGGCCGGCGCCGCCCGTCCGGGAGCGTCGGCCCCCGACCTGATCGGCCTTCCGATCGTCCACGAATACCCAACCTCGAACCTCCACATCCTGACCGGACCCGGCGCCAACGCCTCCTTCGACGTTGCCGTCGGTTTTCGCGATCGCGCCGTCGATCTCGTCGCGTTTCCGTCCGGACAAGTCGCCGATCCGTCGCCCTATCTCGCCAATTCCGAAACCGCCGCGATGCTCGCCGGCGCGCCCGCGGCGGCCAACGTCATCGCCGCCGCGACCTATCCCTTCATCAACCAGATTCTCCGGCTCTACGGCGCCTCATTCGCGATTCCAATTCCGATCCAGGGCGTCAACCAGACCATGACCGCGCGCGATCTCGCCGTCAGCGGCGGCGACCGCACGATGACCGCGTCGGGCAAGCTGGAATGGCAATCGATCGCCTACGACGCGGCCGTGCGATGCGCCGGGGACGACCTCGCCGTCAGCCAGATCTCCATCAATGCTCCCGCCGCGTCCGGATGCGCTCAGGACAATCTGATCGACCGCATGCGATGCCAGGGGAGCGCGCTCGCGATGAACGAATCTGCGGGCGCCCTCGCCAACGCCCTGACCAATTATTACGGCGGCCAGCCGCTCCATGTCTCGACCCGCAACCGGCCGCTCGCCTTCTCGTTCGGCGGCAGCGATTACCTCGCCACCTTCGACGCGCTCAAGGCCAGCTCGACGGGCTACGTGCTGAGCGAGGACGGCCGCGCCCGTATCCGCCGCGTCTCGACGCCTTAGCTCGTCAGTTCCGCAGTTGTCGTCGCGCTTCCCGCGCGCCGTCGCGTCTCCGATTCTCCGCTCGCCGGTTTTTTTCTCAGTCGCCGTCGGGCTTCCCGCGCGCCGTCGAATCTCTGATTCTCCGCTCGCTAGTTTTTTTCTCCGTCACCCTCGGGCTTGACCCGAGGGTCCATCTCTCCCGAACGTTGCCGGTAGCCAATTCGGCAAATAAAATCATCCTTCATGGACGTAAAAAGCGCGGGGCGCACGCTCGACCTCTTCGAAGCCTTCGCCCGCGCGCAGGGTCCCCTGACGCTCTCCGAGCTTGCGCGCGAGCTGAACGCCCCCGCGTCGAGCTGCTTCAACCTGGTCCGTTCGCTCGAGGCGCGCGGCTATCTCTACGCGGTGCGCTCCAAGCGGCTTTATCCGACCCGCCGCCTGTTCGCGATCGCCAACGCGATCGCGGCCGCCGACCCGTGGCTGCTCAGGCTCGAACCGATCCTCGCCCGCCTGCGCGATTCCACCCGCGAAACCGTAATCCTCGGCAAGCGCGACGGCGGCCATATCGTCTATCTCGACGTGCTCGAAGGGCCGCAGACGATCCGCTACAGCGCGCGCGCGGGAGATCTCAAACCGCTCCATTCCAGTTCGATCGGCAAGGCCGCGCTCGCCGCGCTCGACGACGCGGAGCTGGCGCCGATGCTCGCGTCGCTGCCGATGCCGCAAGTCACGCCCGCAACGATAACCGATCCCGAGGAACTGGCCGCCGATCTCGCGCGCGGCCGCAAACGCGGCTACTTCATCACGCGGGGCGAGAATGTCGCCGACGTCGCGGCGATCGCGGCGGCGGTCAAGGTCGATGACGAGATCTATGGCGTCGCGGTCGCCGGTCCGATGCCGCGCATGCTCGACGAACTGGAAAACCACGCATCGGCGCTGGCCGAGGCTCGCGCCGCGATCGCCTCCGCCGCCGGCGAACCCCCGCTCCGCTCCGCAATCGGCAAACGGAACAGCGGTTGAGGCGTCGAAAAAGGCATACGAAAGAATCGCAACGCGCGATATCTATCACGCGAATTAATGAGCGGCGGCTTTTACCGTCTTGTTCGTGGAATGGCGTGACTAATTAGAGCGATCAGATTTCAGGTCGCCATTGATCCGGTAGTTTCGTCCGAAGGCTGAAGTGATTACAATTCTCTGGTACTAGGCCGAGGGCGCCAAGATGCCTCCAAAACCAAGCCTCGACAATCAGTTCACGGTTGATGCCACTTGGGACGACGATGCGGAAGTCTGGGTCGCGGAAAGCCGTGAAATTCCCGGCCTGATCACCGAAGCGGAATCGCGCGTTAAATTAAACAAGAAGCTTTCCGGCCTGGTGCCCGAGCTACTCGAGCTCAACGGCTGCAAGTTCGATCCGGCCAAACCGATTGACCTACTGATCCGATACAATCGTCCGGCCGAAAAGCGGGAAGAACGTATTCGCTTGCCGAAAGCCGCATGACGGCATGGCAAGTTATACCGACCGAGTCAAAGAGATTCTGCGGAATCACAACTGCCGTTTTGATCGTCCCGGAAAAGGCGACCATGAAATCTGGAACAGCCCGATCAATGGCAGAAAATTTCCCGTCGATCATTCGATCAAGTCTCGCCATACCGCCAATGGAATTCTCAAGCAGGCGGGCATCAAGGACGTAAAAATTCCTTGAGGCAGAGCGAGCCTTCGACAGCCACTACTGGTATAGATCGACCGCGTCCGCGTACCTTTCACGTTTTCTTCACGGTTAGAAATTCGTCACCACTTCAACCAGGGGCGGGAGCCGACCGGCGGTTTGCGCAGGCCGAGGTTCTCGCGCAGCGTCGCGCCCCGATAATCCTTGTGATACAGCCCGCGCCGCTGCAATTCAGGCACGACGAAGCGCACGAAGTCCTCGTATGCGCCCGGCATATGGGTCGCCGCCAGCACGAAGCCGTCGCACGCCGGCGCCGTGAACCATTCCTCCATCTGGTCGGCCACCTCCTTGCCCGTGCCGACGAACAGGCCCATCTCGCGCAGCCGCCCGCGCCCGCTGAACTCGGCGAAGTCGCGCACCGTCGGGTTGGCCTTGCCGCTCAGTTGGATCACCCGGTCGCGAATCGCCTGCAGGCCGCTGATCGAGGCCAGTTCCTCGGCCGTGAACGGCTCGTCCATCCCTTTCGACGCGAAATCGAAATTGAGCACTTCCGAAAGCAGCGCCAGCGTGTCGATCGGCTTGGCCAGACTGTCGATCATCGCGAAGCGGTCCTCGGCGATCGCGCGCGTTTCGCCGGTGACGACGTAGATCGCCGGCGCCAGCGCGATTTCCGCGGGGTCCCGTCCCGCCGCGGCCACCACGTCTTTGAAGGCGCGGTAGTTTTTGCGCGCCACGTCAAGGTTCGCGTAGATCACGAACACCAGGTCGGCCCAGCGCGCGGCGAAATGCTGGCCGCGCCCGCTCTGCCCCGCCTGAATCAGCACCGGCCGGCCCTGCGCCGAGCGCGGCACGGTGAAGGGACCGCGCGAGCGGAACCATTGGCCCTCATGATCCAGCCGGCGCACTTTCGCCGGGTCGGCGAAAAAGCCGTTCGCGCGATCCATCACGATCGCGTCGTCGTCCCACGAATCCCAATGACCGAGCACCACTTCCATGAACTCCTCGGCGCGGTCGTAGCGCGGGTCGTGCCCGAGATGCTCGCGCTGGCCGAAGTTGGCTGCCTCGGAGTTGTTGAGCGAAGTGACAATGTTCCACGCCGCGCGCCCGCCCAGCATCAGGTCGAGCGTCGCGAACAGGCGCGCGACGTGAAACGGCTCGTAATAGGTGGTCGAATAGGTCGCGCCCACGCCGAGACGCCGCGTCGCCAGCCCCATCGCGGTCAGCGCCGGCGTGAGGTCCATCTTGACCACGCGCACGCCGTTGCGCACCGCTTCGATATAGCTGTCGCCGTACCGATCCGGCATCGCCAGCCGATCGTCGAAGAACGCCAGATGGAATTTGCCCTCTTCGAGAATGCGTGCGATCCGCTGGTAGTAATCCAGCGTCATGAAGTCGCCGGCCGTCGCCGGATGGCGCCATGAGGCCGGATAGTTCGAGCAATTCTGCGCCTGGAGGAAGCCCACCAGCACCATTTGCCGTTGCGCCTGAGTCATGATTGCGCCGTTCCGATCGCGCCGATGCGCGCTTGCGTTGCCGGTAGCGTCGATAGTCGCATGGTTATTATTAGGCGTCTCGCGAATAGTCAGTACGAATAGTCAATCGTTCGCCGGCGGATGGATGGCTGGGTCAAGCCCGGCCATGACGAAAAAGCGGACCGTCATTCGCGGGATCGACCCGCAAATCCAAAAACGTCGTCCTCACTCCCCTCTTCTGGCGTTTTTTCGTCACCGTCGGCTCTCTTTTTCCGTCACCCTCGGCTCTCTTTTTCCGTCAGCCTCGGGCGTGTTTTCTGTCACCCTCGGGCGTGTTCTTTCCGTCACCCTCGGGCGTCTTTGTTCTGTCACCCTCGGGCGTCTTTTTTCTGTCACCCTCGGGCTTGACCCGAGGGTCCATCCGCACCTCGCCTCGCCGATCGATATGGGTGGCCGGGTCAAGCCCGGCCATGACGTGTTTGTGGGTCAATATCATTTTTTCTCCTGTCATTCTGAGCGCGGCGAGGAATCCTTGAGCGATACGGCCGTGGCGCGCATCAGATGATTTCGCGTGAGCGGAGCGCCGCGATCTCCGCGTCGTTCAATTCCAGCCATTCGCGCAACACCGCGTCGGTGTCTTCGCCCTTGTGCTTCCCCAGATGCTCGATCGCGCCGGGCGTGAGCGACAGGCGCGGCACGATCGACGGCAGGATCAGTTCGCCGACCTCCTTGTCGAGCACCTTCATCAGATTGCCGCGCGCCTGGTAGTGCGGGTCGTTGAAGATGTCGGCGACGCTGTTGATCGGGCCGCACGGCACTTCCGCTTCGAGGCAGATTTTCATCAGTTCGTCGCGGGTATGTCCGCCGATCCATTCCTCGACGATCTGGTTGATCGCGTCGCGATTCTTCACCCGCGCGCGCATCGTTGCGAAGCGCGGGTCCGCGGCCAGTTCCAGCCGGCCCATCGCGCGCGCCAGCCGCTCGAACATCTTGTCGCTCGAGCAGGCCAGCGCGACCCACGTGCCGTCGGCGCATCGGTAATGGCTGTGCGGAACGATATTGGCCGTGTCCGCGCCCATCCGCTCGCGCACGACGCCCTTTTTCGCGTAGGCCGGAACCAACTCGTCGAGGAAGCGGAAAACCGATTCGTAGAGCGCGACGTCGAGATATTGTCCCTTGCCGGTCAGATCGCGGTAACGCAGCGCCAGCAGCACGCCGAGCGCCGCGTACAGGCCCGAAAGATAGTCGCCCAGCGCCATCGCGCCCGGCGTGAGCGGGCGGCCGTCGGGCTCGCCGGTGAGATAGGTGATGCCGCTGAAGGCGTGCGCGATGCGCGCGAAGCCGGGACGATCTTTATACGGGCCGTCCTGCCCGTACGCCGTGATCCGAGCCATCACCAGCCCCGGATTGAGCGCGCTCAGCGCGTCGTAGCCGAGGCCCCATTTCTCCATCGTGCCGGGCCGGAAATTTTCGATCACGACATCGGCCTTCGCCGCCATCCGCTTGAACAGCGCCGCGCCTTCGGGCGCGCCGAGGTTGAGCGTGATCGTTTTTTTGTTGCGCGCTTCGCTCAGCCAGGTGAAGGTTTCGCCATTTTCCGCGCGCGCGCCGAGATTGCGCAGCGGATCGTCGATCTTCGGATGTTCGATCTTGATCACTTCGGCGCCGAACTCGGAAAGCGTGGTCGCGCAGAACGGACCGGCCAGAAAGGTCGCGGCGTCGAGCACGCGGATTCCGCTGAGCGGTTTATCGGGCGTCTTCGAACTCATCTGAATAAATTCCGTCCGGTCTAGCGGCGCTCGGCGATCGCGCGGCGCTTGCGTTCGATATTTTCGGCGACCTTGAAATGGGCCATGTCGATCATCTTGCCGTCGAGGCTGGCGGCGCCGCGGCCCTGCGCGACCGCCTCGTTCATCGTCGTGACCAGGCGCGCAGCCCATTCGAGCTGTTCGGGCGCGGGCGAATAGACCTCGTTGGCGATCGCGACCTGGCTCGGATGGATCGCCCACTTGCCGTCGCATCCCAGCGCCGCCGCGCGCTCGGCCGAAGCGCGATAGCCGTCGGTGTCGGCGTAATCCACATAGGGGCCGTCGATCGCGCGCAACCCGTACGCGCGGCACGCGTTGGCCATCCGCGCGATCGCGAAATGCCATTTGTCGTTCCAATGGCGCTCGCGCATTCCGCGTTCGTCGGGCGCGGTCAGGACTGAGTATTTGGCGCTGGCGGAGCCGAACAGCACGTCTCCGGTCTGCATGCTGACGGAGTAATCGCCGACGCCGAAGATCATCGCTTCCAGCCGCTCGGACGACGCGGCGATGCTTTCGACGTTCGCCATCCCGAGCGCGGTTTCGATCAGCACTTCAAGACCGACCGGCTCGGCGCGGTCAAGCTCGCGTTCGAGCTGGCCGAGCAGCGCGTCGATAAACTGCACGTCGAAGGCCGTGCCGATCTTCGGCGCCATCACCATGTCGAGCCGCGGGCATCGCGCTACGATTTCCGTGATATCGCGGAACGCCCACGGCGTATCGAGTCCGTTGACGCGGACGGCGACCGTCTTGTCGCCCCAATCGATCTCGTTGAGCGCCGCGATCGCGTTTTTGCGCGCGTTGAGCTTCTGCTCGGGCGCGACCGCATCTTCGAGATCGAGAAAGATGACGTCGGCGGCGCCTTTGGCGGCCTTCGGGAAAAAATGGGGCGAGGTCGCGGGGACCGCAAGCTCGGATCGCTGGAGGCGAAAACGTCGCGCTTTGGGGATGGTCAGAGACATCGGATCACCGTGGTCGAGTTGAGAGACATTAATTTCAGCTAATTGAAAATCTATTACACCAATTGAAAAATTGCCGTCAAACGGCCATTTCGGGCGCCAGATGGCATGCCGGGCGGATGTTCCGTTCGGCCGCGATCCGCGCATCGTTTTTCATAATCCGCAGGTTTGCAAAGTAGCAAACGTTTGTGCGACATGATCATCAGAAAAGGCCGCGCCGCGGGCCTGCATTGGCCGTTTCGACGAATCGCCGAAATGGCGTTAAACCGCACGCGGCGTTGAGGAATCCGCACAGGCGATCGACGCCGCCCGAAGCGGCGCGGGGAGTGAATCGATGGAGTACCGGCCATTTGGCAGCACGGGCATCCAGATTTCGGCGATTGGGTTCGGATGCTGGGAGATTGGCGGCGGCTACGGCAGCATCGAGGAGACCGAGTTCATCAAGGCGGTCAACCGGGCGCTCGATATCGGCGTCAATTCATTCGATACGGCCGAGGCCTACGGTTTCGGCGCGTCGGAGAAATCGCTTGCGAAGGCGCTCGGGTCGCGCCGAAAAGAGGCTGTAATCACTACGAAATTCGGCGTCGGCTATCCGAAAGCGCCGAACTATCGCGACGCGACGCGCCAGCGCGTGATGGAGTCGATCGAAAAGAGCCTCCAAGCGCTTAATACCGACTATGTCGACGTTTATCTCGTCCATTGGCCGGATCGGAACACGCCATTCGAAGAAACGATGCGCGCGCTCGACGACCTGGTCAAACAGGGCAAAGTGCGCGCGGTCGGGCTGTCGAATTTCAAGCTCGACGAGATCGACGCGTGCATGAAAGCGCGGCGCGTCGACGTCGTGCAGTATTGCTGGAACATGTTCGATCGGCGGATGGCCGACGAGATTTTCCCGTACTGCAAGGAGCATAATATCGGCGTGATGGCCTACGGATCGCTCGCTTACGGGATGCTGACCGGCACGCTTACGGAAGAGTCGCCGTTCGAGAAAGGCGACTGGCGATCCAAAGGCGGCCGGCTGGGCAATATCAATCTATTTCAGCATCTGTTCGGCCCTGAGCATTATTTGAAGAACCTGCGCGCCGTCGAAGACCTCAAGAAAATCGCCGCGAAATACGGCAAGTCGCTGCCGCAGCTTGCGCTACGCTGGACCACGTCCAATCCTGTGGTGAGCACGGCGCTGACCGGATGCCGCAATCCGCGCGAGGTCGATGACAACGCCGGCGCGCTCGGATGGACGATTGCGGACGCCGACATGAAGGAAATCGACGCGATTTTCGCGCGTCACGGATGCGTTACGTCGCCCAACGTGTGGCTCGAAACGATTTAGCTGATTATGCCCGGTCAAGCCGCTATGCCCTAACGAGGTGCGCTCATGCCGATTCAAAAATTTGAACCGATGACCAAGGATTTTCCCACCTTCGACTGCGACGCTCATGTCACCGAGCCGCCGTGGCTGTGGGAACGCGCGAAAGATTATCTCACCAAAGACGAACTTGAAGCGCTGAAAAATTCGATGTGGTGGGATCAAGAGACGCGCCAGCTAATCGTCAACGGCTTCGCCGGCGCCGGGCTGGGATCGCAGAAGATCGGCGGAACGCCGGGCGAGGTCAATGTCCTTAGCCTCGCCGGACCGGGCCTCAAGCACGATATCCAGCGCGCGCTGAACGTCCGCAACCTGAAACGCGAGACCGCGCTTACCAAGGAGCAGGCCGCCTATATCGACCATAAGGGCTCTTACGAGCCCAAGCCGCGCCTGCGCGACATGGACGTCCAGGGCATCGATCAGGTGATGATCATCCCGACCGATATCGATACCTACCCGTGGATCCAGAGTTCGACCGGGGCGCGCGCGATGTGCAAGGCGTATAACGAATGGGCGTGGGAGTATTGTCAGGAAAATCCCGACCGCCTGTTCTTCGCCGCTCTGCTGCCGATGCAGAATCCGAAATACGCCGAGCAGGAAGTCTATCGCGTGGCGGCCAAGGGATGCCGCGTCGGGCTGATTCGTCCGATTGACGCGATGGGCAATTGGCCGATTCAGCCCAAGTACAATCGCGTATGGCGGGCAATGGAAGAGACCGGGATGGTCTATGGGATGCATCCGTTCCCCGCGATGGGCGCACTCAAGCCGCCCGGCTACACCGAGCAGTACTCGGGAGCGGAGTTGATCGCGCTCACGGCGTCGGCCTCGGGCCTGCCGCATTCGTTCCTGACCAACGTGCAGAATTTTCAGGCCGAAGCGTCGATTTGGGTGACAACGGTGCTGTTATCCGGCTTTTTTGAGCGCTATACCAAGCTGCGCGCCGCTGTATTCGAGGCGTCATCAACCTGGCTCAGCTTCATCCTGGACGAATGCGACAAGATTTACCGGCTGTATCGCAACGAGCGGAAGCTGCCGCCGCTGAAGCAATTGCCGAGCGAGACCTTCTTCGAGCGCTGCGTGACCGGCTTCGAGGGCGACGAGGCGCCGCCGTCAAAGCTGCCGGAATTCTACGAGAATATCCTCGCCTGGTCCTCCGACGTTTACCATCACGACGGCGACGACGCGTGGCGCGCGATCGAAACGATGCGCAAATGCGAATTGCCGGAGAAATATCAGGCGAAATTCCTTGGCGATAATGCGCGGCGGCTTTACCGAATCGACAAGCCGCGTGAATTTATCCGCGAACGCGTCACGGAAATCGAACGGCCCGATTGGTGGCCGACCGACGCCGAGATTCGCGAGGCGCTGAAGCCGGAGTCCGCCCTGCGCCGCTAGCGATCGGAGCATTTGTATCATGATGACCAAAAAGCGCTTCCCGGTTTTCGACACCGACACGCACGTCGTCGAGCCGCGCGAGCTATGGGAAAAGTATCTCGATCCCGAATTCCGCACGCTGGGCAAACATGCGCTATGGCGTGAGGAAGGACGCTACGGCTGCTATCTCAAGGTCAATGGCAAACCCTTTCGCGATAAGGTCAATTCCAATATTCCGCGTCACGCGATCTGGAAACCTGGAATGACATGGGATCAGGTGGGCGAACTCGACCCCAAGCGGCGGCATTCCGAGACGCCCGGCGCGACCGATCCAAAAGCGCGCCTGCGCGACATGGACGCGATGGGCGTCGATGCGGCGCTGCTTTATCCAACTTGGTTCGCGGAAGGATTCCATCTGGTGGAGGATCCCGACACGGCGTGGGCGCTCGCGCGCGCCTACAACGACTGGATCGCGGATTTCTGCAAAGCCGCGCCGGAACGGCTGTTCGCCGCCGCGATGGTGCCCTTGCAGAGCATGGACTACACCGTCGAGGAACTGCGGCGAATCGCGAAAAATCCCTCGTTCCGCGCGGCGTTTATCCGCCCGATGTTCATCGAAGGGTATTATTTCACGCACCCCTATTATGATCCCCTGTGGGCGGAACTGGAAAGCCTCGGCCTGACTTTGGCGGTCCATCCGACCGCGGGTCTTTGGAATCCGGAATGGACTTCACACGGTCCGTTTATCGAAAAGGTCAAGGGACGGCTTAACCAGTATCCTCTGGTCGCCGTGAACGGCGGCGGCCCGCACGCGGGCGGCGGCAGCCTCGACGGCTTCGCGTTTCAATCCGCGCCTCCCATCGGCCATCCGATCGCGCCGGTTCTCACGGGATGGCTCGACAACCACATGTTCGTCGCTTCGACGCTGATCGCGTTCACCGTGATGCAGCGTTATCCGAAGATGAAAGTGGTCGCGGCGCACGGCAAGGCGTCGTGGATGGAGGAAGTGTTGGAAAAGATGGAAGCGTCCACGCGGACGATTCCGCTGCTTCATTACTATCCTGTCCGCACTGACGTCGAGGAGATGTGGGAAGAGGGCAATGTGATGCTCGGATTCGACGCCGAAGAGCGGTTGATCCAGAAGTTACCCGAGGATTTCGCCGAAAAGATCGTCTGGGGTTCACGCTATCCGCATCAGGACACCACCAGCGCCTGGGACGCGATCGCCAAGCTCGCGGAGGCCAATGTTTCAGATGGCACGATCGCGCGGATGCTCGGGGGCAACGCAGCCGAACAGTTTGGCGTCACGCTGAAGCAAACAGTCGGCCTGTAAGGCGCGACTGAAGCAGAATAATCCGCCCCGAAACTCGCGACGTGCCGTCGGGGTTTCGGGGCGTTTATTTGATCCGGGAAGATGAGGCAATCACGGTGGTCAAGCTGGTCTATATCGTCAAACGCCGCGCCGATTTCACTCCGGAAGCGTTTTACCGCCGATGGCTCCAGCATGGCCCGCTGGTGCGGAGCTTCGCCAAGGCGATTCGCGCCAAGCGCTATATCCAGAGCCATACGATTGCGACCCCGTTGAACGCCGAAATGGCGGCGCCGCGCGGGATGGGCGCGCCATATGACGGAATTACGGAGGTGTGGTGGGACAGCCTCGACGATCTGATTGCGGCGTCGGCCACCTCTGAAGGCCGCGACGCGATGGAGAAGTTGATCGAGGACGAGCGGCAGTTCATCGACCTCGCCGGCTCTTACATATTCATGACCCAAGAGCACGTCATCTTCGAAGGACTTTGATCGACCGACGAGGTGCGGAACTCTTCAGTAACCCTTGGCTCCGCTCAGGGTGAGATGGTCTAGCGCAATCCCAAGCAAGCCAGACTTGTCATTCTGAGCGCAGCGAAGAATCCCGCCGTTCTTTGCTCCCGAATGGGACGCTGATTTGCGTCCGCGACGCAAACGATAGCTCCTACGGTAAGAATGGGCGGCAGGTATAGCCCACCGCATTGACGCTCATCGTTCACGAGCCGTGTCGAGGAACCTTCAAAAAAAATGCTCCGCGGGCAGTTGTGGCCGCGCACGGAGCATTCGATCGAAGTCTGGAATAAATTCAGCGGGGGAAGTGGACGGTGGCGGTGCCGATCACCAGCCGGTCGCCCTCTTCGCTCTCGATCCAGATATCCATCTCGGCCGTGCGGTCGCTTTCGTTCTTGTGCGTGACAAAGCCCTGCAAAGTCAGCGTATGGTCGGGCAGGACCGGCTGCCGATAGGTGGTGCCCATCCGCACGATGCGCGCTCCGCTCGTTCCCGCCCAATCGGTCACCAGCTTGCTCAGGATGGCGAGGCTCATATTGCCCGGCGTGATCATGCCTGGCAGCCCCTCTTTGCGCGCGGCTTCATCATCGGTGAAGCGCGGCGTCCACATCCCGCAGGTCTTCGCGTAGGCGCGCACCTGATCCTTGCTCAGATAGAACTCGACGGGGCCGAGCGCGTCGCCGATTTGGACGGATTCGTAAGTCAAATTGTTGGCGTTGCTCATCGATAGCGCTCAGGGACGGTTCATGAAGCGATGGTCGACGTGGGCGACGACCTCGCCCTTTTGATTGGTCAGGGTCGAACGGACGATCACGAAGACCATCGAGCCGGTCCGCCCGGTCTTTTCGTAAATTTCCTTGACATGCGAGTTGAGCGTAATCGCGTCTCCCGGCCGGATTGGCGTGACGAATTCGACGTCCTTGCCGGCGTCGAAGCCCTGCTTGCCGTAGCGCGGAATGTGCTCGAAGAAATGACGGCCGTTGCGGAAAGTCACCGCGAACGAGGGCGGCGCGACGATCCCGCCGAACGGGCCGGCTTTCGCCGCCGCCTC
Source organism: bacterium (assembly GCA_014896235.1). Lineage (GTDB taxonomy): Bacteria > Desulfobacterota > Binatia > Binatales > Binataceae > JADMIL01. Next base: position 117,277 of record JADBKU010000020.1, read on the forward strand.
GTCGGTAAAAATCGGATTGGTCTCGTTAATCGCGGCGCAAAACGCCGCGATTTGCTCGGCCGTGACCGGCACCGGCTCCGTGGTTTCGAAGACGCGGCCGATCAAAGCCGGATCGTAATCGACTGTCATGCTTGTTTCACCTCGACCGGCGTCGCATGCGGCACGGGCTTGCGGCGCGGACGGAAATCGACCGGCGCGTATTCGCCGGATTTTAATTCGCGCACGAGGTCCTCGATCGTGCGGATTTCGGCCTCGAAGCGCGTGGCGCAGAGGCCGATCAGGCTCACCAGGTGGCTGTCGGAGCCGCCGATCGAACGGTAACCGCGCGATCGCGCCAGCTCGACGCTGCGTTCGTCCTCGCCCTTGCGCGAGCCGCCGTTAAGCACTTCGACGGCGATCACGTTTTCGAGCGGCGGCTTCTTCGCATAGTGCTCGCACAGGCCGACGTTGGGACGGCCCGGATGGCACGGGATCGCCACGCCGCCCATCCGCGCCACTTCGTCGATGACTTCCTGCGCCGGCAGATGCACGTTGGCGAAATCGAACCGCCGCGTCATCTCATCGTTCACGCCAAAGACCAGCACATGCCCATAATCGGTTTCGACTTCCGAGGCTTTCAGCACGAGGATGCCGAACTTGTCTTCGAGCGCGCGATAGTCGGCGTCCTTGTTGAACTGGCGATGCTCGGTCAGCACCACGCCATCGACCGGACGCTCCGCGCGCCTGAGCTTGAGCCAGTTGAGATAGGCTTCGAGCGGCGCACGGCTGTCTTCGGACGCCTCGCTGTGGCTGTGCAGATCGAGCGTGGTGCTCACTAAATCGAAACCTCACCTCGCCGGGCGAAACTTGACCAGCGTGACCTCGGGCGTCACGTCGTCGAACACGGCCTCGACGGGCATGCCTATTTTAACCTGTTCCGGGGGGCAGTCGACAATGTTGGTCAGCATCTTGACCCCCTCGTCGAGCTCCACCCACGCCATCACATAGGGCAGGGATTCGCGGAAGCCGGCGGCCTGGTTCTGATAGGTGACGGTGAAAGTGTAAATTTTCCCGCCGCCTTTGCATCGCACCCATTCCGTGCGCGAGGACAGGCAGCTTGTGCACAGGGCGCGCGGATGGAACCGCAGGTCGCCGCAATCGCGGCATTTCTGGATGTACAGTTCGTGGCGCTGTGTCGCCTCCCACCACGGACGATTTTCTTCGTCGATATGGGGAAGCGGTTTGCGGTAGGCGCGTTGTTCTTTCTGCTGCGGCATCGTTGGAACTCTCGCTGGTTGCGCGTATGGCGATGATTGGCGGCTATTGATTCGTCAGGATCAGCGTGGCGCCGGAATGGCGGGTGCCGAGCGCGCCGCCCGTTCCATGAACCAGCGCGATCTTGCAGTTTTTGACCTGGCGCGGACCGCATTCGCCGCGCAACTGCTTGACCGCCTCGATCACCAGGAACATCCCGCGCATCCCCGGATGGTTCGACGAAAGGCCGCCGCCGTCGGTGTTGATCGGCAGCGCGCCGTCGAAGCGCAGACGTCCGCCGCTGACGAACGGCCCGCCTTCGCCGCGCTTGCAGAAGCCGAGGTTTTCGAGCGTGCTCAGGACGGTGATCGTGAACGAATCGTAGATCATCGCCATGTCGATATCCTTGTGGGTCACGCCCGCGCGCTCAAAAGCGAGACGGCCGGATTGGGCCGCGGCGATTTCGAGAAAATCGCGCTGGCCGCGCGCCGCATGGCGCACGGTTTCGCCGGCCCCGAGCAGATAGGCGGGCTTTTTCTTCAAGTCGCGCGCGCGTTCGGCGGAGGTGATCACGAGCGCGCCGCCGCCGTCGCTGATGATACAGCAATCGAGCAGATGGAGCGGCGAGGAGATGACCCGCGAAGCGAGCACGTCTTCGACCGTAATTGGATCGCGATATTTGGCGACCGGATTCATCGACGCATGCAGGCGCATCGTCACCGCGATTTCGGCGAGCTGCTCGGGCGTCGTGCCATAGTCGTGCATATGGCGCTGCGCGATCATCGCGTAGGCGCCGACGGTGGTCGGCCCGAAAGGAAATTCGTACTGATCGCAGGGGTCGCCGCCGCCGTGGCCGCCGCCCGTGCCGATCGCAAAGCGCGACGACGCGGCGGTCGAGCCGTAAACCACCACGGCGACGTTGCACAGACCTGCATGAATCGCGGCGGCGGCGTGGGCGGTGTGGGCTACGAACGACGATCCGCCGATATTGGTGCCGTCGAGATAATTGGGGGTGAGATTGAGATAGTCGCAAAATCCGACGATCCCCATCGGCCCCATCCCCATCCCGGCCGTGAGCAGGCCGTCGACATCCTTGATTGAGAGGCCGCAGTCGTCGAGCGCGCCGCGCACGCTTTCGGCCATGATCTGGTACATCGACTTGTCGGGCGCGAAGCGGGTGGGATGTTCGTAAACGCCGGCGACGGCGATTTTACGGCTGAGACTCATGAAGCGCTCCCTACTTCAGGCCGGCGAGAAACTTCTCGAGCGCGGCGTTGACGGCGTCGGGCCGTTCGGTGGTCAGGTTGTGGGCGGCGTCGGCGACGACTTCGAGGCGCGCGCCTTTGATTCGGCTGGCGAGGAATTCGGCGTCGGCGACGGTCGTGATTTGATCGTCGGCGCCGGCGAGCACCAGCGTCGGGCGGTCGATTGCGGCCAGATCCTCGCGCAAATCGACTTCGGAACAGGCGACCATGTCGCCCCATCGCGTGCGCGGATCGGTGCGGATCTGCTCGCCCCAGCCTTCCTGAATAATTTCGCGATGCTCGGCGATGGTCTTGGGCGAGTAGCCGTCGTTGGTGAAGGGCTGGCCCGCGCGGCCCATCGTGACCGCCCGCCACTGTTCGATCCGCTCCTTGGGAATGTTGAACTTCGCGGCGGTGGCGAGCAGCGCGAGCGCGCGGACGCGTTGCGGATAGCGAATCGCGATGTCCATCGCGATCGCGCCGCCCATCGAACGCCCGGCGATTACCGCGCGGTCGAGCTTGAGCGCGTCCATCAGCGCGACCGTGAAATCCGCGTACTCGCGAATCGAATGCAGCGCCTCGACGCCGCCGGAGCGGCCGTGGCCCGGAAGGTCGGGCGCGATCGGGCTGTGCGCTTTGCCCAACGCGTCGTACTGATAGTGCCAGGAATGGCCGTTCGACCCCGCCGCATGCAGCATCAGGATCGGAAAGCCGCGGGCAAAGTCGGGGATTACGTCGGGAAGAGTGGTCTTTCCGACGTAATAAAAATACGTGGGCACGCCACGCACGTCGACATACTTGGTCGGCATCTGCTGGAAACGCTCCGAGTGTGCGATCTTGCCCGTTAGGTATTCGTTTCAGAGACCAAATGTCAAATGGAGAGCGCGCGCCAATGAGCGCGCGCCGGAATGGCGGGACGCCTTGATGATTGAGCCGGCGCGAAGGGCGCCGCCGTTATCGTAAAGCGATCGAATTGAAAGATTGAGGGGTCGGACGGGAAGCGGTCCGGCGCGGACCGCAAGCGCGCGAAATCAGGCGCGAGCCGGGTTTCAGCACGGCTAATTTGGATTCCGCTTTCGCCGGCCGCGCGTGATTGGCGCCGGCGATTCCGCCGCCTGCAGCCTCTCCCATTGTTCGATCGCCGCACGATTGAACCGCCAATTGCTCCCGACGCGAAAGCCGGGCAGGCGCCCTTGCCGCAAGAGGCGGTAAATCGTGGTCGGATGCACGCGCAAATGCTCCGACAATTCCTTGATGGTGAAGATATCTTCGGACATCACCATCGCTTTCGGGCCACTGCTACTTTCGTCGGCCATCCGCGCCTCGGCGCCGTTGGCGCCATGGGTTTCTTGAATATCGCGATTCTAACATGAACGGACGCATACACCGCACATCAAATTCAGTCAAGAATCAAGCAGGCCGAAGTATGACTTCAACAGTTTAATAATTCGACACTAGAGCAAAAATAATCTTAATTAGCGAAAATTCGATGTTAAATGAGTTTTACGATAGTTAATTGTGACTGTGAAATGAATTTTGGCCATTGTTAGCGATATGACGTGATTTCAGGCTTCATCGCCAGGAATTTTGCGATCGCGCTTGGGGCGGCCGGAGTCTTTCGGCTATCGTGTGCGCGTTCGGCCGCGCATGTCCGTCTGGGCCGGACCGGCGCGAACACGGAGGCTAACGACGATGGGATACGAGTCGCTTGAAGTGATTCGCGAAGGCTCGGTCGCGTGGTTGACGCTCAACCGGCCGCATGCGCTGAACGCGCTGAACGCCGCGATGGTGGATGAACTGCACGATTTCCTGCGCGGACTGGGGAATGATCGAAAGACGCGCGTGGTCGTGATGCGCGGCGCGGGCCGGGCGTTTTGCGCCGGTCTTGATCTGAAAGAGCAATCGGGCGGCGGCGGCGTTGACGTGGTCGAGGCGAGCGTCGCGCGCACCTACGATATCCAGCGCAAAATGAGCGATTTAACGGTGGCGATGCGGCGCGCGCCGCAACCGTTTATAGCTGCAGTGCGCGGACCTGCGTCGGGCGGCGGCTTCGCGCTCGCGCTGGCCGCGGACGTGCGGATCGCTGGCGAATCGGCGCGCTTTAACGCCGCCTTCATCAGAATCGGCTTGAGCGCGTGCGACATGGGCGTTAGCTACTTTTTGCCGCGCGCCGTAGGGATGTCGATCGCGTCGGAACTGATGCTCACGGGAAGATTCATCAATGCGCAACGCGCGCTCGCGACCGGATTGGTGTCGGAAGTCGTTCCCGACGGCGAACTTGACGCCGCGGCGGAACGACTCGCGCAGGAAATGGTCGAAACCTCGCCGCTTGGCCTCCGGTTGACCAAAGAATGTCTTGCGGCGGCGGTGGATGCGGGCGGACTCGAACAGGCGATCCAGATCGAAGACCGGAATCAAACGCTCTGCGTGCGCGCCGGTTATATCGCGGAGGGCGCGAGAGCGTTCGTCGAAAAGCGCAAACCCCGTTTCGAGAGCGTCGAATAAGATCTTCGGCTCCTACAGCGCCCAGTCCTGAACATAAAAAGGACGCGGCCTTGAGGGCCGCGTCCCGCTTCGTCGTTTCTCGAGCGGCGCGTCCGATTCGGATCGCACCAGGCGCGGCGTCAGATCTGATCGCTGACGGCATCCTCGCGCATCGTCGGCTCCGGGCGATGCTCGATCGGCGTCCAGTGCCGCGTCTGCTCGCCGATATAAACCTGGCGCGGGCGCGCGATTTTCTGTTCCGGATCGCGCACCATCTCGGCCCACTGCGCCATCCATCCGGAAGTCCGCGGAATCGCGAACAGCACTGGGAACATCTGCATTGGGAAACCCATCGCCTGATAGGTCACGCCGGTATAAAAATCGACGTTCGGATAAAGCTTGCGCGAAACGAAGTAGTCGTCCTCAAGCGCGATCTTCTCCAATTCCAGCGAGATGTCGATCAGCGGATTGCGGCCGGTAACCTCAAACACCTCGTAGGCGATTTTTTTGACGATTTTCGCGCGCGGGTCGTAGTTCTTGTACACGCGATGGCCGAATCCCATCAGGCGGCGCTTGCCCTCTTTGACGCCCTTAATGAACTCGGGCACGTTCTTGGGCGATCCGATTTCGACCAGCATCCGGATTACCGCTTCGTTGGCGCCGCCATGGAGCGGACCGTACAGCGCGGCGGTGGCGGCGGCGACAGCGGAATACGGATCCACCTGCGAGCTGCCGACCGAACGCATCGCGTTGGCGGAGCAGTTCTGTTCATGGTCGGCGTGCAGAATGAAGAGCACGTCCAGCGCGCGTTCGAGCGTCGGATTCGGCTTATATTCGCGCTCCGTCATCCGGAACAGCATCGAGAGGAAATTCCCGGTGTAGCTCAGACTGTTGTCCGGATAAACGTAAGGCAGGCCGCGCGTGTGCCGATAGGCGAACGCCGCCAGCGTCGGAACCTTGCCGATCAGACGGCGGGTCTGCAGCCGGCGCGATTCGAGGTCATGGATTTGCGCCGCTTCGGGATAGAAGGTCGAAAGCGCGCCGATCGTGCTCACCAGCATGCCCATCGGATGCGCGTCGTAGCGGAAACCCTCCATGAATTTCTTGACGTTTTCATGGATCATAGTGTGGGTCTTGATGTTGCTCTCCCAAGCTGCGTAATGCTTGCGGTCGGGCAGCTCGCCCTTGACGATCAGGTAGGCGACCTCGAGGTAGTTGCTCTTTTCCGCCAACTCTTCGATCGGGTAGCCGCGGTAGCGCAGGATGCCCTTGTCGCCGTCGATAAAGGTTATCCGGCTGCGGCAGGACGCCGTGTTGGTAAAGGCCGGATCATAGGACATCAGGCCGAAATCGTCGGCGGAAGTCTTGATGTCCCGCAGGGCCGCGGCGCGAATCACGCCGCCCTCTTCGATCGGGATTTCGTACTGTTTGCCCGTACGGTTGTCGGTAATCGAAAGCGTCTCTTTTGCCATGAACCTTCCTCGCTCGGTGGCGCGCGGCGCGCGGCTCCGACGGCCTTGACGCGTCATCCGGCGTCATGTCAGCCGCGCTTCGCGATCAACATATATGCAGTAATGTTTCTTTTAGACAATTTGGCGGCGAGAAGCAAACGCAGCGGGCGTCCGGCGGGAGATTTTTTTCGCGCGCTGGTGGAAATCATGCGCTTGGCGATGCGACACTAAAAGACCGCCGACGGCACGAAAATCGCGCTGGACGGCATTGGCGTCTGGTTAACCGCACAACGGACAATCTCAGGGAGAGAAAGGAAACATACCAGGTGAGCGAATTCGGTGCGATGATTAAGCGGGCGTTGAACGGCGACCGCTTCCGCCATCCGTTCCTCCGTCGTCTTGCCGGTTTTGCGCATGGCGAAGTCGACGCGATCTATTCGCGCGACGTGCAGAAATGGCTGCTGATCGCGCCGATAATCGGCGTGGTGACGGGACTGACGATCACGCTGATTACCCTAGTAATCCTCGAATTGATCTGGGCGCATCTGCTGCCGTTTTATCTGCGCCACCACTGGACGATCGTGCCCGGATTGATTGTCGGCTTCTTCCTGACCGGCGTGATCATGCAGCGGCGCACGCCCGATCCCAACGAACACTCGACCGAAGAAATTATCCGCTCGTATCACGAACGCAATGGCGAAATCGACGTCAAACCGTTCTGGTGGAAATTATTGGCCGCCGTCACCACCGTCGGATCGGGCGGCAGCGCCGCGCTCGAAGGCCCGAGCATCTATGGCGGCGGCGCGATCGGTTCGTGGCTCTGGACGAAGCTCGAGCGTTTCGGCGTGAGCGAACGCGATCGGCGGCTGATGCTGATCAGCGGGGCGGGGGCCGGCATGGCCGCGGTCTTCCGCGCTCCGCTCACGGGCATCGTGTTCGCGCTCGAGATGCCGTACAAAGACGATCTTGCGCACGAGGCGCTGCTGCCGTCGCTGATCGCGTCGGTGGTGTCTTACGGCACGTTGACGGCGTTTATCGGCACGACGCCGCTGTTTGGCTTCGCAGGCGCCGCGGGATTCGAGCCATCCGACCTGCTTTGGGCGGCGCTTTTGGGCCTGATTCTGGGCTTAATCGCGATGATTTTCACGACGCTTTTCCGGCGTACGCGGAAATTCGTCGTCAATTCTCCCATGTCGCATACCAAAAAACTTGTAATTGGCGGCGCGTTGACGGGATTCTGCGGCTTGCTGTTCGTTACGCTTTATCCGGGCGGCTTGATTCCGATCGGTCCGAACTACGAAGCCGCGCACATGATCTTGTGGAACAATTTCCCGCCCGGCGAACTGATTTGCTTTGCGCTCCTGAAATTGGCGGCGACGTTATTTTCGCTGGGAACCGGCGGCGTGAGCGCGATGTTCGTGCCGCTGTTCCTGACCGGCGGAGCGCTGGGCCGCGTCTTTGGACACATGATCGGAAATACCGCCGGACTAAATCTGTATGCAGCGGTCGGGATGGCGGCGTTTCTGGCCGCGGGATACAAAGCGCCGCTGACCGCGGTCGTCTTTGTCGCCGAGACCACGGGCGGCCATCCGTACATTATTCCGAGCCTGATCGGCGCGGCGTGCGCGTATGCGATTTCCGGAGAATCCTCGGCGTCGGGCGATCAATGGCTGCACGAAGGCGACCCCGGTCCGGGCCATGAGGCGATCGCGCATCGCCACGCGGATTGAAGGCGAGCGCGGCCGGATTCAGTAGCCGCCGAGCGCGGCGACGCGTTCGCGATGATATGGCGGAGCGCCGAACAGGCTCTCGTTCAGGCGCGCGCGTTTGAACCAGAAGTGGATGTCGTGCTCCCAGGTGAAGCCGATTCCGCCATGCATCAGGACGGCTTTGCCGGCGGCGCGGCTGTAAACGTCGCAGGCGCGCGCCTTGGCCATCGCGGCCGCCCGCGCGGCGTCGCGCGGCAGCGCGTCGAAAGCATAGGCGGCGTACCAGACCAGCGCGCGCGCCGGCTCGAGGTCGGCCACTATCTCCGCGGCGGCGTGCTTGATCGCCTGAAACGATCCGATCGGCTTGCCGAATTGCTCGCGGACTTTCGCGTATTCGACCGCCATGTCGAGCACGCGCTGGGCGCCGCCGATCGAGTCAGCGGCGATCGCGATCGCGCCCGCACTCAGCACGCGCTCGTAGAGATCGGCGCCGCCCCGCAATTGCGCTTCAGGCGGCGCAAGCACGCCGTCGAACTCGACGAGCGCGAGCCGCCGCGTCAGGTCGAGCGCTTTGAGCGGGCGGATTTTTACGCCGGCTGCGTTTGCCGGAACAACGAACAACCCGACGTCGCGAGCGCCGGCTCCGGTGCGCGCCGCCACGATAAAGAAGCTCGCCGATTGCGCGTACGGCACGAACATCTTCATGCCGTTAATCACGGCGCCGGCGGGAGCCGTCCGCGCGGTGGCGGCGAAATCGGAGGGGGCGAGTCCATCGTTGGCCTCGACAATCGCGACCGCGCCGGTCGCGTCGCCGGACGCAAGCGGCCTGAGCCAGCGCGTGTTGATTTCATCGCCGCCGCCCGCAGCCAGCGCGTACGCCGCGATCGCCGACGAGAACAGAAACGGCCCTGGCATCGCCGCGTAGCCGCATTCCTCAAGCAGCACCGCCATGTCGAGCATCCCGAGGCCGGCGCCGCCGAACCGCTCGGGAACAATCAGGCCCGGCCATCCGAGTTGCGCCATCTTGCGCTCCAGCTCCGGCGATAATCCGGCGGCGTCCAAGGCGATCTCGCGCATCTTCCGCGCGGGACATTCGCCCGCCAGAAAATGACGCGCGCTTTCGCGCAACTGTTCCTGTTCTTCGCTCAGGCCAAAGTCCATCGTCGTAATTCCATTCCGCCGGCCATGCCCCGCTCAGCGCGACTTCGGCAGTTTCAGGCCGCGCTCGGCGATAATGTTTTTCTGGATGTGCGAGGTGCCGCCGCCGATCACGAGTCCCAGCGTGAACATCCATTCGTAGGGCCAGAATCCGCGATCCATCGCGTGGCCGTCATCGCGCGCGAGCATCGCGTAATCGCCCATCGCCTCCATCGCCGCGGTCGCGAGGTCGTGGTTCAGTTCGGTGCCGACCAGCTTGTTCACCCACGCTCCCAGCCCGGGATTGCGCCCGCGTATCGAATCGGTCAGTTGGCGCAGCATGTGATACTTCGTCGCCTCGACGCGGATTTCGAGGTCGGCGAGCCGCTGCCGGAACACGGGGTCTTCGGTCAGTGGCCGCCCGCCGCGCATTGTCGCGGCAGCCAGCGTCTTCAGCCGATTGAACAGCATCTGCGTGGTCGTGGTCGAGCCGAGCATGTTGCGTTCGTGAAAGAGGGTGGCGTTGGCGACCATCCATCCCTCGTTTAGCTTGCCAACAAGATTTCGGCGCGGCACGCGCACATTGTCGAAAAAGACTTCGTTGAAGCCGCGATCTCCGGTCATCTGCACCAGCGGTTTGACGGTAATGCCGGGGCTTTTCATGTCGATCAGGATGTAGGAGATGCCGCGATGCTTGGGCGCGTCGGGGTCGGTGCGCACGAGGCAGAACATCATGTCGGCGAAATGCGCGTTGGACGTCCACACCTTCTGGCCATTGACGACGAATTCGTCGCCCACGATTTCCGCGCGCGTGCGCAACGAAGCGAGGTCCGATCCCGAGCCGGGTTCGGAATAGCCCTGACACCAGATTTCTTCCGCCGTCAGTATTTTGGGCAGATAGCGCGCTTTCTGCTCGTCATTGCCCCACGTGATCAGCGTCGGACCGACCATCGAAATGCCCATCGCGCCAATCAGGGCCGGCGCGCGCGTGCGCACCATCTCTTCGTTCACGATCGACTGCCGCACCGGGTCCATCGCCTGTCCGCCGTATTCTTTCGGCCATGACAAGGCGAGATAGCCCGCCTGATGGACGCGGCGCTGCCAGATTTTCATTTTTTCCAGCGTGCTCTTGTCGCGATCGGCGTTCCGATCGAAGCCGCGCAGGCCGCTGGTTGGTATGTTTTCGTCGAGCCAATTCCGCACTTGGCGGCGGAACGCTTCTTCTTCCGGCGTATAGTTCAAATCCATATGGTGAGCCCGCGGGCGCGTCCCGGCGTGGCTACCGCCAGCATAGCCGAGCGGCGCCGAGTGGCAAGGATCATCGCTGATTCAAGCGGTCAAACTTCCGCCGCGATTTCATATCCGCCGGCTCTGAGGCGCGCGAGGAGTTCGTCGCGATGACCGTGGCCGCGCGTCTCGATCTCAAGCGTGACGCGCGCGCCGCCGATCGGAATGTCGCGGCGCGTGCGGTCATGGCTGATCGATCGGATATTCGCGCCGGTCGCGCCGATCAGGTCGAGCAGCTTGCGCAACTCGCCTGGACGGTCGCGCAGGTCGAGCGTGAAGCTGGTCAAGCGGCCGGCTTTCGACAATCCGTAGCCGATAATCCGATCGAGCAGATTGATATCGATATTGCCGCCGCTGATGCACAGCACGACGCGTTTTCCTTTTAATTCGCCGCGGATTTTCAGCGCGCCCGCCAATGCCGTCGCGCCCGCGCCTTCGGTCAGCAATTTAAGCCGCTCGAGCATCAGCAGCACCGCTTCGCCAATCTCGAAATCATCGACGGCGACCGCGCGCCGCACATGCTTGCGGATTATCGCGAAGGGAATCGCGCCGATTCGTCCGGTCGCGAGCCCGTCCGCGATCGTATCCACCGCGCGCACGATCGACGACGCCGCGCCGGCGGCGAGGCTCGTGCTGAGTTGCGGCGATCCCGCCGCTTCGACGCCGATCACCTCGGTGCGCGGCGACCGTTCAGCCAACGCCGCCGCGATTCCGGCAAGCAGTCCGCCTCCGCCCGTCGGAATGAGTACGGCGTCCGGCTGCAGTTCCTCCGCGATTTCGAGTCCTATGGTGCCCTGACCGGCGATTACGAACGGATCGTCGTAGGCGTCAACGAAAACCGCGTCAGTGCGGGCGCGCAGCTCCTCCGCCGCCGCGCGCGCGGCGGGGTAATCGGCGCCGGCAAGCACGACTTCGGGGCCGTACGCGCGCGTCGCATCGATTTTGGCGATCGCCGCCGTCCGCGGCATCACGATGGTCGCGCGTACGCCCGCGCGGCGTGCGGCGCACGCAAGCGCCTGGCCATGATTTCCGGCGGAGGCCGCGATTACGCCGCGCGCCGCTTCGGCGGGAGTCAGGCTTGCGATTCGATTCGCGGCGCCGCGAATTTTGAACGACCCGGTCTTCTGCAGATTTTCGGTTTTGAGATAGACCTCGGCGCCGATCATTTGATCGAGCGTGGCGCTGCGCATCAACGGCGTCGGATGAATCAAAGCGGCGATCCGCGCGCGCGCCGCCTCGATCTCGGCGATCGCCGGCGCCGCGTCAGCCATGATTATGCGCGGCGGCGAATTGCCGCTCGCGAATCGCGCCGAATCCGTCACCGGCGAAATCGACTTGCCGACACGCGCCGGTGCGGTAATCGAGGTCGAGCAAGAGGTAGCGGATTGGCCGGCGTTTGATCGACGCGATCAGCGCCGCGACGCTGTCGCGATCGGACGTGGAAATCGAGGCGATTTCGGCGGCGTCGAGCCGGCTTTGCGCGACGAACGCGCGCGCCCGTTCCTCGCTCGAAAACGCCAGCGCTCCCGCCCACGACTGATCCTTCTCCTGAAAAGCGATCAGCGCGCCTGAAGCGTCGAGCAGAAAATAGAGTTCCGGAAAATCCAAGTCGTTCACGCGGCCCCTGTTCCATCACGGGCGATTTCGATCGCCGCGAGCGCTGGCGCGTTTCGACGCGCGTGATAATTTTTCAGGATGCGCAGCAAAATTCGCGTCTCGTTCGGCGGGCGGCCAAATCGCTTACGTTCGCGCCATGTTGCCGCTACTGGAGACTACCGCTCGCGGAGGCGTGGATTCAACCGCGATCCATTCCGCGCGGACGACATGCGGTTCGTGAAAGTTTCGCACGAATGATTCCGCGCTCAGCCAGCGCCGATTCGTTTCGGCTGATTGCGACGCGCGCGATGCGCGGCCTGGCCGACGGGGCGGTCAGCGTAATCCTGCCCAGCTATCTTTCCGCGATCGGGTTCAGCGCCACGCGCGTCGGCGCAATCGTTTTCGGCACGTTGATCGGTTCCGCGGCCCTCACGCTCTGGATCGGTCTTGCGGCCAATCGTATCGGCCGCCGCCGCGTGCTGCTCGGCGCTGCGCTATTGATGATCGCGACCGGGGCCGGATTCGCGTCGCTGACCGCATTCTGGCCGCTGTTCGCGGTAGCGGTCGTCGGCACGCTCAATCCGTCCGCCGGCGACGTCAGCCTGTTCCTGCCGATCGAACAGGCGGCGCTTGCCGAAACGGTCGCCGCGAATGAGATGACCAGCGTCTTCTCGATCTATAACGTCGCCGGCGCAGGAGCTGGCGCGATCGGCGCGCTGCTGAGCGGCCTGCCCGCAATCGCGGCGCGCCGCGTCCATCTGCCGCTCGCTCTGGCGGAGCGCTACGCCTTCGTCTTCTACGCGTCGATCGGCGGGTTGGCGGCGCTCGTCTATCTTGCGATGACTCCTGCGATCGAGCGCGAACCGTCCGCCAACCGCGCGAAACCGCTCGAAAAATCGCGCGGCATCGTGTTTCGGCTGTCGGCGCTGTTCTGCTTGGACGCGTTCGGCGGCGGCCTTGCGATTCAATCGCTGCTCGCGCTCTGGCTGTTCCGCCGCTTCCAGATGTCATTGCAGTCCGCCGGATGGTTTTTCTTTTTCACCGGATTGCTCGGCGCCGCATCGCAGTTGCTCTCGCCGCGCATCGCGGCGCGCTTCGGACGGATCAACACGATGGCGTGGACACACATTCCCGCCAACCTTTGCCTCATGATCGCGGGCGCGATGACCGACGTGCGCTTCGCGCTCGCATTCCTGCTTGCGCGCGCCTCGATGTCATCGATGGATGTGCCGGCGCGGCAATCCTACGTGATGGCGGTTGTTCCTCCTGAAGAACGCGCCGCGGCAGCCAGCGTCACCAATGTGCCGCGGAGCCTGGCCAGCGCGCTAGCGCCGCTGCCCGCCGGCGCCTTGCTAGAAGCGTCGCCGTTCGGCTGGCCGCTCGTGCTGGGCGGCCTGTGCAAACTGATTTATGACGGATTGCTGCTCGCGCAGTTTCGCGCCGTAAAGCCTGAAGACGAGCTCTGACGCCGCCGGCCGCGCTCAACCGCCGCCGCGGCAAAGATGGTCGAGCGTGACCAAATGGCGTTCCGCGTCGCGCCGCCGGCCCGCGCTTTCGTAAAGTTCGGCGAGATTGCGATGCGCTTCGATCGAAAGCGGGTCGCATTGCGCCGCGCGCTCGAAGCATTGCAACGCGTTTTCGATGTCGCCCAGCCGGCGATAGATCGAGCCGAGCCTGAGGTTCACTTCAGTGTTGGCGGGCGCGAGCACCGCGGCGCCGAGCAAATGGCGCAGGGCCCCGGCCAAGTCGCCTTCGCCCTCCAGCAGCGCCGCCATCCGCAGATGCGCTGCGAAATCGCGCGGCTCGCGTTCGAGAAATTCGCTGTGGAGTTTCAGCGCGCGCAGCGGATCCGTTTCCGCCAGCCGCCGCGCCTCCTCGAACCGTTCGCGCACCCGCGCCGGCCCGAACCGATCTTCGACCTTGCCCGCCGTGCGCCGCCCGCCGAAGCGCAGCAGCAATTGGCCGGTTTCGATCTCGAAAAGCGCGTCGCCCTCGCGCATCACGATGCGGCCGTCGTCGTTGTGGAGCTTGAGCGCGCGCGGGGATGGTTGAGCCGCTTCCGCGCCGCGCGCCTCATCGACGCATCGTTTGAGCGCGCCGAGCCGCCGCCGCGGCGGGAGCAACTCCTTCGCCATCCGCATCAGCAGCAGGTCGTTGAAATTGAAACGGAAACGCCGGCCGCGCGCCGCAGATGGCGCCACCAGCCGCCGCCTCACCCAATAACGGATTCGATCCGGAGAAACCGCAAGGATGCGCGCGGCCGCGCGCGTCGAAAAGGTCTGTCGTTCCAGGATTTCGCTCCCGCCCGCAGTCGCCGCCACGCGCACGAGTATAGAAAGCGGCTACTGAACCATCAACGCGCCGCGATGCAGATTTCTTAACAGGCGCCGGACTAATCCAGTTCCTTAAGCCCGCGAATCATCCGCACGACTGATTCCACGGCGTGCTTGGCGTTGTCGATTCGATCGAGCGCCTGCATCCGATCCATCCCCGGTCCGGTCACGCCCAAGCCGACCGGCTTGTCGAATTCGAGCGCGAGATCGACCGCCGCCCCTGCCGTCGCGCCCGCGATCAGCTCGTCGTGTCCGGTGTCGCCCTTGATCACCGCGCCGATCATCACGACGCCATCGACATCCTTGCGCTTGAGCAGCTTTTTGACCGCCAGCGGCATGTCGAAAACGCCCGGCACATGAACTATCCGGACGACTTCGGCGCCGAGGAATTCGGCGTGCCGGCGCGCCCGCTCGGCCATCAGCGACGTCACGTCGAAGTTGAAGTCCGCAACCACCAGCGCGATTTTCAATTGGCGCTCCTTTCCATCTCCGGCGCGTCGCGCACCTCGACTCCGTGCGCGCGCAAATACCGCTTCAACGACGGTATCGGATACTCCCCATAATGGACGATCGAGGCGACGATCGCCGCGTCCGCCCCTCCCGCCGTGAATCCTTCCAGCAGATGGCGCGGCTCGCCCGCGCCGCCCGACGCGATTACCGGAATTCCCACTCCATCCGCAATCATCCGCGTGATTTCAAGGTCATAGCCCGACTTCGCGCCGTCCTGATCGATCGAATTGATGCACAACTCGCCCGCGCCCAGCGACTCGCCTTCGCGCGCCCAATTGAACGCGTCGCGCCCGGTGGGCGTGCGTCCGCCGTCGATCACCACTTCGCATCCGGAGGGAAATTCCGCGCTGACCGGCCGCCTCTTCACCTGCATCGAGAGCACGATGCACTGGCTGCCGAAGGCGCGGGCCCCCTCCGCGATAATCCGCGGATTGCGCACCGCGCCTGAATCAATCGAGACCTTCTCGGCCCCCGCCAGCAAGACCGCGCGCATATCTTCGACAGTGCGCAGACCGCCGCCGACGCTGAAGGGGATGAAAATTTCGCGCGCGACGGCGCGGACCACCTCGATCATAATTCCCCGGCGCTCGTTCGACGCCGTGATGTCGTAAAAGACGATTTCGTCGGCGCCCTGCTCGTAGTAATAGCGCGCCATCGCCACCGGATCGCCGACATCGACGTTGTTCAGGAACCGTACGCCCTTGGTGACCTTGCCGTCGCGCACGTCCAAGCACGGAATTATCCGCTTCGCCAGCATCGCGTCAGAACTCCATCCGGCAGAAATTATCCAGCATCCTGAGCCCCATCGGGCCGCTTTTCTCCAGATGGAACTGTGTCGCCATCACGTTGCCGCGTGCGATCGCCGCCGTGAAAACCACGCCGTGGTCGCTGGTCGCGATCGTTACCGCCTGGTCGTCCGGCACGGGATAATAGGAATTGACGAAATAGAAATGCGAATTGTCGGGCACACCCGCGAACAGCGGATGCGGCCGCGTCTGGCGCACGCGATTCCACCCGATTTGCGGCGCCTTGAGCGGACGGCCATCGACCGAATGGGGAAAACGAACCACGCGGCCCGGGATGATCTCCAAGCAGTCGGCGGCATCCTCCTCGCTGCGCTCAAAGAGCACCTGAATTCCGATGCAGATGCCGAGAAACGGCTTGCCCGCGCCGATCACGTCGTCGCGCAAGACCCGATCGAGGCCGAGATTGCGAAGATTTTCCATCGTCGCGCCGGCCGCGCCGACGCCCGGCAGGATAACCCGCTCGGCCGCGCGAATAGCTTCGGGCCGGTCGGTGATTTCCGACCGATGTCCCAGATGACCGAGTGCGCTGGCGACGCTGGTCAGGTTTCCGGCCCGATAATCGACGATGGCGATCATGCGCGTAACTCCGAATCGGGAATCATAGCGGCATCACGCCCGCTAAAACAGGCTCCACTTGTCTGATTATAGCGGATATCGCCTCCACCAGAGTATCGGCTGAGAATCGTCGAGTTGGCGCGCGAGCGCCGAGCTGGGCGCGCAGATCGCCGAAATCCATCGCCGCCTGCGCTCAACCTACGAACGGCAAACCCGAGTGGGGTGCGCCCTAGTCCACATAAGCCGGCGATAGTCAGCCAATTCGGTTTCAAAATATGCGGCGCTTGATCAAGATTACGCTAGTCATGCTGTTTCTACTTGGGTTGTGTGGGTGCATGGGCCCGGATTTCGGCTCAGGTTACGGCTATCCTTCGTTTGGCTATGCTCCCTATTCATATGGATGGATGGCCGGCGTATGGTGGAGAATACGCTCCGACTTTCGCGAGATTCCACCCGTGGGAGATACACAACCAGTTTGGCCACGAAAATAATTTCTTCCGCGAAGATGACGGATTCGGTCGTTTCGGCGGCTTTGGCGACCGTTGGGGAGGCTACCACGGCGATGATCACTGACTAACAGATCTGGCCTACCCCTTTTGGTATCCCAGTAGTAATATAGTGTCGGCCGGTGTTTCGGTTCATTTTTCCTTCCTTAGCTTTTTTGGCTCCGCCCTTCATGATCTAAGGGCGGACGAAAACGATCAGGTTTTGGTCCGAGGTCGAAGCGCGTTGGGCCGCGCCGGACGTCGCCTGGTTTGCTGGCCAAGCGGTGCGCGCGATGGCCGAGATCCTCTGATTCCTTGCTGCGAACTCCTCCGCTGTAAGGTGGCCCAGACGCGAATGCGGCCGTTCGCGGTTGTATTCGATGCGCCACTTCTCGATCTTGTTGCGCGCGCCGCTGAGCGAGACGAAGACGTGTTCGTTGGGCGCTCCTCGCGCAGCCGACCGTTGGAGCTTTCGATGAAGGCGTTCCGAATCGGCTTGCCCGGCTCGACGAATTACAGCTTCACGCCGCGCGCGAACGCCTCTTCCGCCGATCAGCCGGTCGTGCACGAAGTCGAGCGCCCTCGCTTCGTTTGCCGCGCGCGGCCCGCTACACGACCGTTTGCGCCCGGTCCGCACGGTTTTCGCGACACGCTATTGCATGATCAGGCCGCCGTCGGGATGGAGAATCGAGCCGGTGAAGTAACTGCCCTCTTCGCTAGCGAGAAACAGGGCAGTGTTCGCGACATCGACCGGCTTGCCGACTCGGCGCAGCGGCGCATGGCCGATCATCCGGCCGAAATTGGCGCTCTCACGCAGATCCTTGGTCATCGGCGTGTCGATAACGCCGGGTCCAATTGCGTTGCAGTTGATATTGAAGCGGCCCAATTCGAGCGCCATGTTCTTCATCAACATCCAGACGCCCGCCTTGCTGACGGCATATTCGCCTGAACCCTTGATCGGAACCTTCGCCGCGCCCGACGCGATCGCGATAATCTTGCCGCCGTCGCCCTGCGCGATCATCTGTTTGGCCGCGGCCTGGCAGCATAGGAAGCAGCCGTCGAGGTTGATCGCCATCAGCCGGCGCCATTCTTCGAATGGAATTTCATGCAGCAGCTTGTGGACGACCTCGCCCTCGCCGTAACGCGCGTGCGAGACGCCCGCCGCGGCCAGCAGAATATCCAGCCGGCCCAGTTCCGCGACGGTCCGGGCGACCATCGCATTGACCTGCGCCGGATCGCTCACGTCAACCTGAATCGCGACCGCCTTGCGTCCGAGCTTGCGGACCGCAGCGGCGGTTTCTTCGGCCTGAGCAGCCTGGCGGTCGGCAACGGCGACATTGGCGCCCTCTTCGGCGAAGCGGATCGCGCTGGCGCGGCCGATGCCGCTGGCGCCCCCGGTGATCAGGGCGTTTTTGCCCTCCAGTCTGAGACTCATCGCAAAAATATTCTCCGCATCATTGCGCCCGTCCGCATCGCGGCCGTGGCGCGAAATTATCGACGTTCCCGTAGTTATCACGCCCGCCGCCGTGTCTACCAGCGAACCCGCTCGGCATGCGCGCGGTTGTCGGGGCGGGCGGGGATGTATTATCTGTCAGGCGAAGAGACGGAAAAGCGCCGCCGCTCAAGCGGCGCGCGGATTCCGCGGATGGGAGCAGCGTCAGGATGGAGCATGCGCAAGCGGCTACCGCGGCAGCGGAGCCGACCAGCCGATACACGACGATCAACGGGCTGAGACTGCACTATCTCGATTGGGGCGGCGATTCCTCGCGCCATACGATCGTCCTTGTGCACGGCGGCACGGCCCACGCGCATTGGTGGGACGCGGTCGCGCCGCTACTTCTGCCGTACGGACGCGTAGTCGCCTTCGATTTTCGCGGCCACGGACGCAGCGAATGGCCCCGGCCTGCGGCGTACGGACCGCAAGCGCATATTTCCGACCTGCGCGAATTCATCGCACGCCATCTGCAAGCGCCGGTCGTGCTGGTGGGCCATTCGATGGGCGGCGAGCTGTCGCTGCGCATCGTCGTGCGCCATCCGGAACTGATCGAGGGTTTCGTCTCGATCGACGCGCCCGCCGGCGGCCCGCCCCTGCTGACGCGCCTGAAGTGGCGATGGAAACGGCGCCGCCAAGGCGGACCGCGGCCGGAATTCGCCAGCGCGGAGGAATTGATCCGGCGGTTCAGGCTCTCGCCGCCAGGGCATAATTTGACCGGGGAACAAATCGCGGAACTCGCTCTCAAGGGCGCTGAACAGTTGCCGAACGGGCGATGGGCGTTTCGGTTCGATCCGGAGGCGCGCGCCTGGCCGCATCGGCGGCGCGATTGGGGCCGAGTTTCGCTGCGCAAAATTTCCCGGCCGACCCTGATAATTCGCGGACGGCACAGCGCGCTGATGACGCCGGCGGCGGCGCGCCGGATGCATCGGCGGACGCCCGGCGCACGCTTCGTCGAAATCCACGACGCGCACCATCACGTGCCGCTCGACAATCCGCAGGCGACGGCGGCGGCGATTGGCGAGTTTATCGAAGGGCTGGAAAGAGGAGCGCGGTAGCGTCGCGGCGCTTGCGCTTTATTGCAAGCGCCGTGACGCGCGCCGGGCGCGAGGCGACGCCGCGGTCAGGCTCGCATGAGCCATTCGCTCAGATCGACGGACAGCGCTTCGCCGTCGGTAAGCATCAACGACTTCGGCGAGCGCCGCAGTTGCACCTTGTTGGGATCCAGATCGCGCGGCAACAGGTAAATCAGGTCGCCCGCGAAGAGCGACACCACACGGACACGCTCATCGCCGTGGCGCTCCGCGCCGGAAATTTCATAGGGACTCAGATGGAACGGGTAGCCGCGCACGCGGACGGCAACGTCGTCGTATTCCTCGATCACGCCGACGAAGAAGCGGGTGTTGTCGTCTTTGAAAAGCTTGCGATCAACGATCAAAACGCGATCGCCGTCTTTGAGCGCCGGCATGCACAACCCTCCCCGTTCCGCTTGGCGGCGCTGGGCCGCAGTTGAATTGTACCCATCCGGCGGAGTTAATGCGACGCGCCGCGAAGTCAGGCCGATTTCGCCGGCGCAGGACGCGATCTGGGCGGCGTCGCAGCCAGTCGCGACGGAAAATAGCGCCGCCGAAGCCAGCCGGAGACGTCCACCAGCGCGATCATCACCGGCACTTCGATAAGCGGCCCGATTACGGCGGCGAAAGCTTCCCCGCTGCCGATTCCGAACGCGCCGACGGCGACCGCGATCGCCAGCTCGAAGTTGTTCGAGGCCGCGGTGAACGACAAAGTGCAGCAGCGTGGATAGTCGGCGCCAGCCCGCGCGCTCATCGCGAACGACAGCGCGAACATAATCGCGAAATAGAGCGCGAGCGGAACGGCGACGCGAAGCACATCAAGCGGCAGTTCCACGATCGCGCGGCCGTTGATCGAGAACATCACGACGATTGTGAAAAGCAGCGCGGCGAGCGTAAGCGGCGCGATTCGCGGAATGAATTCGCCGTAGTACCAATCGCGGCCGCGGAGCCGGGTAAGCACGAGCCAGGTCGCCAGTCCGGCGGCAAACGGCACGCCCAGATAAAGTCCGACACTCGCCGCGATCTCGCCGATCGTCACATGGACCGCGGCGCCGGCGATTCCCAGCCATTCCGGTACGACCTTGATAAAGAACCACGCGTACAGGGAATAGAAGAGCACCTGGAAAATCGAGTTGAAGGCGACCAGGCCGGCGCAATAATCGGGATCGCCGGCGGCGAGATCGTTCCATACGATCACCATCGCGATACAGCGCGCAAGCCCAATCAGGATGAGCCCGACCATGTATTGCGGATGGCCGCGCAGAAAGATTACCGCCAGGGCGAACATCAGGATTGGGCCGATGATCCAGTTCTGAACGAGCGAAAGCGCAAGGATTTTCCAGTCGCGGAAAACGTCGAACAACTCGTCGTAGCGGACGCGCGCCAGGGGCGGATACATCATCACGATCAGGCCGGCGGCGATCGGAATCGAGGTCGTGCCGACGCTCAGCGCGTCGAACAGCCGATGCATCCCCGGAAAGGCGTAGCCGAGCGCAACGCCGGCGGCGATCGCGAGGAAAATCCAGAGCGTGAGCAGGCGATCGCGAACCGACAACTTGCGGATCACGCCCGCGGCTTCAACTTCCATCGAATGGCCCCCGATAACTGCGGCGCTGATGACGCGCCGATTCCGGCCGCCGCGGCGTCATTCCGATTCTCCATCCGGCGGTCGGCGTGCGCCGATTTCGCGCAGCCGCCGCTCGAGCGCCATGCGGTCGAGCGATTCGAACGGCAGACTGACGAAAATTTTGATGCGGTTTTCGAGTTCGGTGTAGATACGCAGGAAGAAGCGACGGCGCTGTTCATCCTCGCCGACGAACGCGGCTGGATCGCTGACTCCCCAATGCGCGGTCAGCGGCTGCCCGGGCCACACCGGACACATCTCGCCGGCGGCGCGATCGCACACCGTGAAAACGAAATCGAGCGGCGGACCGCCGGGCGCGGCGAATTCATCCCAGCTTTTGCTGCGCAGGCCGGAGGTGTCGTAATTGAGGTCGGCGAGCACCCGCAGCGTCATCGGATTGACCGCACCCGCCGGATGGCTGCCGGCGCTGAAGGCGCGGAACCTGCCCCCGCCCCATCGGTTGAGCGCGCACTCGGCCATCACGCTGCGGGCGGAGTTGCCGGTGCAGAGAAAGAGCGCGTTGAAGACGCGGCCGCTCATCGGGATTTCGTCGCGCGTCGACGCGGCGCTTCGACAGCCGGAACGCATCCCGCCGGAGCGCACAGTTCGGCTTTGCCGCCGCAACAATTGTGCGTGAGATAATCGACCAGCCCCGCCATCGCGGCGAAGTTGGCGCGGTAGATTATCGAACGGCTCTGTCGGCGCGACGCGACGAGGCCGGCGAAACGAAGCTGGCTCAAATGGAACGATAGCGTCGGCGACGGCAGGCCGAGGCGGCGTCCGATCTCGCCCGCGGCGATTCCTTCAGGGCCGGCCTCGACCAGCAAGCGGAAGATATCGAGGCGCGTATCCTGCGCGAGCGCGGCAAGTCCGGCGATTACAGCCGATTTCTTCATATTTCGATAATTATAAAAGCCTTGTGAGAAACGCAACCGCGGAGAGCGGATTTTCCAGCAAACTCCACCTTCCGCGGCTGGCCGCAAAACGCCTCAGAGCGAGGCGTAAAGCGCGTCGAGCAGCGCGCGCGGACGCGGATCGACGATGATGTACGGCCCCATCTTGTTCATCACGTAGCCGAAGCCGATTTTCGCATCGGGATCGGCGAAGCCGAGCGAACCGCCGGCGCCGGGATGCCCAAAAGCGCGCGGGCTTGGGCCGAACGGATCGTCGGGCTTGGTGAGCATGAAGCCGGTGCTGAAACGGGTCGTGATCAGCAGCACCTCGTCCTGGCCGAACGATTCCTCGGTATAGGCGCGCTGAATCGCATCGGGCGAAAGCACGCGGACGCCGTCCACTTCGCCGCCACGCGCCAGCGCGCCGTAGAGGCGGGCCAGTGCGCGGGCGTTGGTATGGCCGTTGGCGGCGGGAATTTCAGCGCCGCGCCAGGCGCGGCCGTTGACCGCGCCGAGCTTCATCGGCGTGGCGGGATTATTGAAAGCCTTGGCCGTGACGGAGTCGGGATGCTCCTGCGAATACTTGAAGAGGTTGACGGCGCCCGGCGGAGGCGGCGGCGACGCGAGCATCGTGGCGCAGCGCGCGTCCTCGCTCGCGGCGAGGCCGATATGGCAATCGATGCCGAGCGGGCGGGCGATTTCGTCGCGAAAGAAGGCGCCGACGCTTTTGCCTGCGATGCGGCGAATCACCTCGCCGACCAGCCATCCGATCGTAATCGCGTGATAGCCGTGGCGCGCGCCGGGCGTCCACCACGGCTCATCGGCGGCGAGCGCGGCGGCCATCCGGTTCCAGTCGTAAATCGCGTCGTCGGGGAGCGGCGCATGAATCGCGGGCAGGCCGGCGCGATGATTGGTCAACTGGCGCACGGTGATGCGCTCCTTGCCGGCTTGGCCGAATTCGGGCCAGTACTTCACGACCGGCGCGTCGAGATCGAGCTTGCCCTGATCGACCAGCCGATGCGCGCACATCGCGAGCATCCCCTTGGTCGTGGAAAAGACGTTGACGATCGTGTCGCGGGTCCACGGGCGCGTGCGCTCTTTGTCGGTATGGCCGGCCCAGATATCGATCACGCCGCGGCCGTCGATCACAACCGCAAGCGCGGCGCCGTATTCGTTGCGCGTGGCGAAGTTTTCGGCGAAAGCGTCCTTGACGCGGGCGAAGCGCGGGTCGCAGTGGCCCTCGATCGCGAGACTGCTCATGGCTTAACTCCCGGAGAGGATTTGAATGCGGTCATAGCACGCTGCGGCGCCGCGCCGCCATCGTGCGAACTAACTCAGGCGAGCGCGCCGCCGCAGCTCGATCCGGCTCCGGCGGTGCATCCAAAACAATGCAGCCCGGTGGCGATTCGAGCGCCGGCGAGCGCCGAGAAATCCTCGATATCGAAGATGCTCAGAGCGCGCCCGCCCGCGGCGCCGAGCGGCATCGCAAGCATCTGGTTGAAATCGCAATCGTAAAGCCCGCCGTCGTAGCCAACGCTCACCAGCGTGCGGCACATCAGAGCTTCGACCGTCGCTGGATTGAAGTGATTCACCAGCAGGCCCATGTACTCGGCGGCGCGGCCTAGCCGTTCGAGATCGTGCGCGAAACGGCGAATCGGCATGTTGGCGAGCGTCAGCAAGCGGTCGAAGCTGACGCCGAAGGCGCCGCCCAACTCGTCGCGATAGCGGCGTTCAAGCTCGTCCTGCGCCGGCGGAAGAAACGGGCCCACCGGATTGTAAACGAGATCGAGCGGGAACCGGCCCACGCCGAAGCCGAGCCGATTGAGGATGCGGAGCGCCGCGATGCTCGCGTCGAAGACGCCGGGGCCACGCTGCTTTTCGACATTCTCGGCGCTGTAGCAGGGCAGCGAACAGATGAGATGGACGCCGGCGTCGCGATAGAATTCAGGCAGCCATTCCATCGCGGGCGCGAACAGCACGGTCAGATTGCAGCGGACAATAACCTTGCGGCCGGCGGCCCGCGCGCTTTCGACAAGGCGGCGAAAATTCGGGTTGAGCTCGGGCGCGCCGCCGGTGAAATCGATCGTGCGGAAAACCGGATTAGCGCCGATTATTTCAATCACGCGTGCGGCCGTGGCAGCCGTCATGATCTCCTTGCGCCCGGGGCCGGCATCGACATGGCAATGATGGCATGCCTGGTTGCAGAGGCGTCCGACGTTGACCTGCAGCGTGGTCGGCGCGAGCCGGAGCAGCGGCGGCAGGCCGTGGCGCGCGAGCGTCCCGCCGAAATCGGCGCGCGCTTCCGGCGTTGGCGAAGTCCGGAACGGTTTGGCGATGTCGCCGTCGGCCGCCATCGGCTCCGCTCAATAACCTTTCGGCAGGCCGAGCAGGCGTTCGGCAATGATGCTGCGCTGGACCTCGGAGGTGCCCTCTTCGATCGTATTGCCGCGCGAGCGCAGCAGTCCGTATTGCCAGCGGCCGTCGTCGATTGCGTGGGGCGAGCCCTCGCCAAGAGCGGCGCGCGGCCCCGCGAGCGTCAGCGCGAATTCATTCATCCGCTGGTTGAGCTCGCTCCACAGCAGTTTCGAAATCGAACCTTCAGGGCCGGGCGTGCCGCCGCGGACAAGGCGCGAGAAATTGCGATAGGCGAGATACTTCATCGACTCGACATCGACGTAGAACTGCGCGAGCGTCTGGCGCGCGACCGCGGGCGAAACCGGGCAGCCGCCGGAAGCTATCGCGCGGCGCGCCAGTTCCGCTAGATCCTCGAAAACGTTCCGAAACCGCATCACGGTGGCGAGCGAGAGCGTGGCGCGCTCGTTCATCAGCGTGGTCAGCGCGACTCCCCATCCGCCGTTCAACGGACCGAGCAGGTTTTCGCGCGGCACGCGCACGTCGTCGAAGAACATCTGGTTGAACTCGGCTTCGCCGGTCATCTGGCGCAGCGGCGCGACCTTGACCCCGGGGCTGTGCATATCGACGAGGATATACGAGATGCCGCGATGCTTCGGCGCGTCGGGATCGGTGCGGACCAGCAGCATGCACCAGTCGGCGAGATGGCCGAGCGAGGTCCAGACCTTCTGGCCGTTGATGATGAAATGGTCGCCGTCGATTACCGCCCGCGTCGCAAGCGCGGCCAAATCGGAACCTGAGCCAGGCTCCGAAAATCCCTGACACCAGATTTCTTCGCAAGAAAGAATTTTCGGGATGAAGCGTTTTTTCTGCGCTTCCGTGCCGTGTTCGAGGATGGTCGGCGCGCCCATCGAAAGGCCCAGTTCATTGAGGGGCGCGGGAGCGCGCACGCGCGCCATCTCCTCGTTGAAGATCGCTGACTCGATTAGCGTCAGGCCCTGTCCGCCATACTCTTTCGGCCAGTTGATGCCGAGGAAGCCGGCGTCGTAAAGCCGGCGCTGCCAGTCGGTGAGAATCCTGACCGTTCGCTCGTCGATCGCGAGCGCGAAGCCGCGATCTTTCAGGCCGCGCGGCGCGTTCGCTTCGAGCCACCGCCGCGCCCTGGCGCGAAATTCCGCTTCCTTGGGTGAATCGCTCAGGTCCATCAGGTCTCCGCCGCGCCGTCAAATCGGCTAAAGACATTACTACCCCATATCGGGCGGGCATTGTAGCCGCCAAGTGGGCGTGGGGCGGCGAATCGCGCTAGACTTTGCGGCGTCGATCAAGCGCGCCGCGCGCGGCGGCATGAAAGGGATTGGAAGCAGCGATGCTGGGGTTTCGTGCGGAGGATTTTGCGGTTTTCAAAATCGAGGGATTCAGCGAGCGGATGGAACGGATTTACGACCGCGTGCGTCCGCGGCTCATCCGCCTGGGCGACGAATTGGCGCCGGAACTGGCCCGCACGCAGCATTTGGAATTCTTCCCGCATGTCGCCAAACATGCGCGCCGCACCGTCAATCCTCCGCCGGAAACATGGGTGGCGTTCGGACCGTCGCCGCGAGGATACAAACGGTACGGCTATCTTGCGCTATGCATCTCGGCGACGGGACTGCACGCGCGCGCGGTGGTGAAATCGGAGGCGGATCGGCGCGGTGAAATGGCGAAACGGATCCGCGAAAGCGCGCCCCGGCTGGTCAGAGAGTTCAAGGGCGCGCGCCTCGCCC